>CAYTGF010000007.1:44676-68978 GCA_964437285.1 uncultured Gammaproteobacteria bacterium | reverse complement strand
CTGATGTGGATCTCGATGGTGGACGAGAGTTGTTCGCTAGGTTAGATAAACATCAATATTAGTACTATAACAAAAAGAAAAAGTTTTGTCAAGTACTACTATACAAAATATACAAATTCGGCTAAATATAGAGAAATAATACGTAATATTATGGAAAATAAAGTGGACCTGGTCTTGACCTGGTACGGACCAGGTCCCGCTTTTTTACCAAACTCCTTCGATCGCACGCTGTCCCGCAAGATATTCGTTAATTCGGCGCTTGGTCGCGGGAGAAACGTCCTCCGGCAACGCATCAAGTGAAAACCAACCCGCCGCCTTCAATTCCCATTCGAGGGTTAGTTCCTCCTGATCGACGTCGACGATGTAGAGATGAATAATATCGCGTTTGCCTTCCGTAGAAGAGGTATACACCCCGAGCTTCTCGCGAATCGTGCCGTCGAGACCGGTTTCTTCTTTGAGTTCGCGTAAAGCGCCTTGTTCTGGCGCTTCTCCAGGGTTCAGGGTTCCGCCGGGGGTTTGCCAAAAGGTGCCATAGGCCGTTTTTATAAGCAGTAAATGGTTGCCACGGAAAACGAGGGCACGTGCACCAAAGCCTTTTGGTTGGAAGACATGCCAATAGACGCGAACGATCGGGTAGAGGAGGCAAGTAAGCGTATGTTTGAAACGAGTGAACGCGTTGTTCATAGAAAGGATGACGGTAGTGTAGAGATGAGGCGGGGAATCGTAAACAAAAACCCGAGCCTAGCTCGGGATCAGTATCGCGATTGGTAGTACGCGGCCGTCTCGATGGTGGCTCGGTGCAGGGAAACGAGTTGTTCCTGAGAACATGACGGTCCTGTGTACCCACCCGCGATCGTGAAGGCGACGGGCAGTCGATGACTCGCGCACCAGTGAAAGACGAGCTTCTCGCGCTGGCGAAGAATGTCAGCGGTTATGCCAGTGAGTCCGCCTTCGCCGCAGCCTTCGAACGGATCCGCCCCGGCGTTGTAGAGGCAGAGGTCGAAGTACCCGCCCCTGAGTTCCGCGAGACGCTTCTGCAATCGAGGGAGGTACTGCTTCGCCTTCGTCACGATATCGAGAGTGTGAACTGAACCAATCGGGATCTCGTACTGATCGAACGCGTCGACGGAGATGTCTAGGTGGTAAACACGGTTTCCGTGTTCCTTGATGAGAGATGTGGTACCTCCGCCGCAGTGCGCGTCGAGGTCGATGATGATGACGCGCTTCGCTCCTTCGTCGAGTGCGGCTTGTGTTGCGAGGGCGAGACCGTTGAAGGTGCAGTAGCCATACCCCTGATCGCGACGTGCGTGATGAAGTCCACTCGAAAGCGTTCCCGCCACGCCCGATCGACGCGCCTCGCGCATCGCCTCGATCATGCCGCCATTCGAGGCGAGAACCATATTCCAGAGCCGAGTATCCCACGAGAAGTCCTGCGACTCTGCGAGGGAACGAGGCTCGCCACCACGAATCGCTTCGACGTAGCGAGGGTCGTGCACCTTCTTCAGGAGTGCTTCCTCGAGTGGCGTCGGCACGACGAGTTCGATCGAGGCTTCTGCTCGTGCGTTGTGTCGCAACGAATCGGCGACCCAGGTGGCCTTGCGCGTCGTATCGAAGGCGTGTTGAGCGAGGGTGTAGTTCGAGCCGTAGAAGAGTTTCATCGTGATCTCCTTGGTGATGGTGCGGTGCGCTTGCTTTTAGCGGATGCTGTGGGAACTGTCAATGCCAAGTCCTACTTCAAGTAGGACTTGAAGTAGGACTTGTTCGTATACAAAAAACACCGCCGAAGAGCGGTTACAGGTCGAGGCAGCCGAGTACGGCGAGAGAGTTGTTGTTCTGACGGCGCTGGATGTGGAGTCGATGGATCGGACCGATGCCGAAGCGGGCGTAGATCGGCGCGTAGCCGAGCTCGTCGGCGCGACCACTGGGTCGTACGGCGTTGAAGCAGATCTGATCGTACCCGCTGGGAACCAGAATCGCGATCACCGGTTGACCGCGCGTGAACAGGAGCTGCACATCGTCGAGCGCGGGGAGAGCGGATACGCCGCCGTGTCGGTCGATGAATCGATAGTTCATCGCGACCATGTCAGGTCGAAGGTACGGATTCTCGACCATCACGAGCAGGATGCGTGACTGGTTGAAGGCGCGTGCGTAGTAATGAGCGATGCGATCGAGGGTGCGACGCACGTCTTGATCCAGATCGTAGGGAGCTGATGGTGCCGAGGGACGTGCTGGTCGAGCGAGATGCTCCGTCGTGGGTGGCGGAAGCGGGTCTAGGGCGTTGCTGTCCCCGTAGATCGAAGCACAGCCGACGGCGAGCGAAAGCGGGAAGACGGAGACGATTCGACGCATGCGATCCTCCTGTGAAAGAGCGGACGTAGCCTTCCATACTTGGGCGGAAGGGTCAAGGGGTTTGGAACAAAATCCCGAGCCAGGGGCTCGGGGTGGAAGTCAGTCGTTGATGATGATCTCGCTCAGCCGGTACTCGCCCTGCGCCTCGACCGGGTCTCGCGTGTAGGGGGCCTGTCCGGGGATGCGGATGCGGAAGCGCATGTTCGCGACCGTCTGCCGGTCCTCCGCTCGAGGCGTCGGCAGGTACAGGTACGCCGTGTTGTAACCGCGCGGCACCACGATCGCGCACACGGTTCGCGCTCCGCAGGAAAATGCGCAGCTCCCTCCGAGCTGCGGAATGCCCGCCTCGCGCGCCCGTTCGTCGACGAGCAGGTTCCAGTTGATGTTCAGGTGGCAGTAATCTTCCTCGGTCATCGCGTCGACGAGGAGCACGCGGCTGTCATCGAACGCGCCGTGAAAACGCGACCGGAGCTCGCGCTGTGTCGCGAGCGCCTGCTGTTCGGCGGCGGGATTGCGGACGGGAGGCGTTGCGGTTCGTGCGACGTTCATCGATGAAGTGCAGGCGGTCATCAGGACGAGAGCGAGAATTACCTTGTTCATCACGGTTCCTCCAGGAAAAAGACCTGCAAGATGCTACATGATTTCGGCAGCAATGTCAAGATTGCCAACGGTTCAGAGAAACAAAATCCCGAGCCAGGGGCTCGGGAAAGACTACGCTTCCAGGATCTCGATCTGCGTGTCCGCGTCGATCATTGCGAGGAGTTCGACGAGGTCGTCCTTCTTCATCGCGACGCAGCCGGCGGTGGGCGTCATCTCGGGACGGGCGACGTGGAGGAAGATCGCGCTGCCGCGACCAGGGACGGGCGGATTGTCGTTGTAGCCGAGGTCTACGATGAGGTCGTACACATCATCCTGGCGCCAGAGCACTTCGTGACTCTCGGGCGTGATGTCCTTAGGGTCCTTGCTGTCCTTGTCGAACTCCAGCTGGATGTAGCGGTTGTAGTTCGGAGAAGCCGAATCATCGCTCCAGCCGTCGAGGATCGAGATGGTGCGTCGAGGGAGGACGCACTTAGGCTCGAGGCCTCGGCACTTGTCGAGTCGGATCCAGAGCGTTCGCAGGGGGTAGGTGCCAGACGGGGTTGCGCCGTCGCCTTCGCGCTTGGCGTCGCCCGGGATCACGCCGGATCGACCGAGAGCGCATGGAAAGGTCTTCCCCTTGAACGTGATGGTGCCAGTGGTGGGCTTGGAGGCGTCGGGACAAACGAGGATGTTCATAGGTGCTCCTGGAAAGGTGATTCGTTCTAGCCCAAAATGAGGGGTTTGTCAATGGCGATAGCCTCTACAGTATCAACATCGCATCACCAAAGGAATAGAAGCGATACGTATTCTCGATGGCGTGTTGATAGGCGTGTTTGATGTTTTCGATACCGGCGAGGGCGCTCACGAGAACGACCAGTGTCGATTTCGGTAAGTGAAAATTCGTGATCAGGCCGTCGATGACGCGGAATGTGTAGCCTGGGGTGATGAACAGGTTCGTCCATCCGCTCCAAGGCTCGAGTGGGTCGTGGGCGTTTGCGGCGGATTCGAGGGCGCGAGTTGCGGTCGTGCCGACGGCGATGACGCGGTGTCCGGCGGCTTTCGCTTTGCGGATCGCGTCGACGGTTTCGGGTGGGACGTGTCCCCATTCTTCGTGCATGACGTGATCGCTGAGCGCGCCATCGTTCATCGGACGAAACGTGCCGATGCCAACATGCAGCGTGACGAAGGCACGATTGATGCCGCGAGCATCAAGCTTCGCGAGGAGGTCTTCGGCGAAATGAAAGCCTGCTGTGGGCGCGGCAACGGAGCCAGTGGTTTTTGCGTAGACGGTTTGATACCCGGCTTTGGTTGCATCGGTTGCGTGCACATAGGGTGGCGTTGGTACATCGCCAAACGTATCGCTGTAGGCGAAAAAGGCCTCGGTTGCTTCCGAGAGTCGAAGGGTGACGGTGCCAGCGTCGGCATTTTTCCCTTCGATGGTTGCGTTCCAACCGCCGTCCAGGGTGATGATGTCTCCAGTATGCAGCCGCTTTGCTGGTTTCGCGAGGACTTCCCAGCGATGTTCGTCGAGCGGCTTATGAAAGAGGAGCTCAATCTTGGCCCCGGTCGACTTCGTGGCAAAAAAGCGTGCCTTGAATACTTTGCTGTCGTTGAAAATCAGCAAATCTCCCACTTGAAGCAGGTCAGGAAGATCGTAGACATGACGATCCGAGAGCTCGTCTGTAGCGCGATCAAGACGAAGCAACTTCGCGTGGTCACGAGGCTCGATCGATTGATGAGCGATTCGTTCCGGAGGGAGGTGGTAGTCGAACAGGGAAGTATCCATGCGGGGGATCCTACGGGAGAACGGGGTTCTGTTCAAGGTGGGGAGAGGTGGGTCCCGAACGTCTTCGGAACCTTTTCGAGCCATTGACAAAATCCCACACTTTTCCTATAATTCATACCAATCATACTCTTTATGAAAACTCCTAAAACTTCGAAAAATCCGGGTCCGGACGCGTACGGGCAGCTCATAGGATCGACGACGGTGGGAGAGCGTGGACAAATCGTCATCCCGAAGTCGATTCGTGATAGACTCAAGATGAAACCAGGTACGCAAGTCATGGTGATGCAACACGGAGACAGTCCGATTATGGTGCTCCCGATCGAACAAATGCAGGAGATGATCAAACAAATGTCGGCGCGCGTCGCTCAATTCACCGGTAAGACCTCCAAAAAGAATTCCTAATATATGAATTTTCCTCGATTGAAACTGTGGTTGGCGAAAACCTCTGTACGCGTGGGATTGGTGATCGCTGTCATCGTGATTGGCGTCGTAGCGGTTCGCGCCAGAGGGAATGATGGTCCATTTTATGATACACAGGTAGTTGAGCAGGGTTTGTTGCGACAAACGGTCGAAGTGACCGGGGAAGTCAAGCCGCAAACGCGCGTTGATTTATCGTTCAAGACGAGCGGGAAGCTTGAAACGTTGAATGTTATTGTCGGTCAGACCGTGAAGCAAGGCGATGTCCTCGCGACGCTCGATGCGCAAGAAGCGACGTTTGCGATGCGTCGTGCGGCCGCGTCTCTCGCGCAAATGCAGGCGAACCTCGCCGCTCGACAAGCACAAGACAGCCCGCAGGCGATCCAAATAGCAGAAGCGCAGCGTGACCAAGCGAAGGCGAGTTTAGAAAAAGCGATTTCAGACTTGGAGCAAACAAAAACAACCGCGTCAGAGCAGGTTCGCGTTTCAACGATTGCGCTCGACACCGCGCGTGCAAACTTGGCGAACTCGGGTTCTGGGGTTGATATTGGCGTAGAAACGAGCATCGCCGGTCTTCGTTCCTCGCTCGTGTCGGCGAACTCGTCTATGAGCGCTGCGTTGACGGAGGCAGATGCGATTTTGGGTGTGGAGAACTCAGCCTCGAACGATCTCTATGAATCAGTGCTTGGTATTTACAACAAGGCTTCGCTTGCGAAAGCTCAGGGGATGTTTGTGGCGGTTCGTTCGGCGCAGCGCCGTGCTGACGCGTTGACCCGCCAACTCAGCTCGAACTCAACGTCTGCCGAAGTATTGGCGGCCGGTCAGGCGACCGTCGATGCCTTGCAGCAAGTATCGTGGCTTTTGGATGAAGTGCAGACCGTGCTCACGAACTCCGGTACGAACACCGCGCTCACGATCACAGATCTCACAACGAAGCGTTCCTCGATTCAAACGCTGCGCGCAACCATCTCGACACAGTACGGAACCCTTTCCGCGTCCGTGCAGACCCTGCAGACCTCAGAAAACACGCGCACCACGACTCGCGCCCAGCTCGAAAACGCCGTGAAGACCGCTGAAGCGAACCTCGCGATCGCAAGAGCAAACGAACGTAGCCAGATAAAGAGCGCAGAAACAGCAGTGGAAGTGCAGCGTGCGTCGCTTGCTTCCGCGGAAGCGACGCTTTCGCAGCGCAAGACACCGGCTCGCGCGGTGGATTTACAGGTACTCCGCACGCAGGTTCAAGATGCACAGATCGCCTATGAACAAGCGGTTCAGCGCGTAAAAGACACGGAACTCGTCGCACCGGTGAACGGCGTAATTGCGGAAGTGGTTCCTGCTCGCGGTGAACAGGTGGTTCAGAATAATAAAGTGATGGGCTTGGTCGTAACGAACAACTACACGGTTGAGGCTTCAGTGCCGGAAGCAGACATCGCAAAGATCGCCGTTGGTCAGCAAGCAGAGACGACGCTCGATGCGTTTGGGGATGATACGAAGTTTTCCTCTCGCGTGCTCAGCGTTGAGCCGGATCGTATCAAGATTCAGGATGCGGTATTCTACAAGGTGGCGATTGCGATTGACACAACGGATAAGCCAATTAAGCCAGGCATGACGGCAAATGTCATCGTCACGACGGCCGAAGCGCAAAATGCGTTGATCATCCCGGTTCGTTCAATTCGTACGGTTGATGGGACGCGTACGGTTCGCGTACTCGAAAACGAGGAGGCGCGCGAAAAGGTGATCGAAACCGGTCTTCGTGGCGACGATGGAAAGATTCAGGTGACCTCTGGTCTTGGTGTGGGCGAACAGGTGATCGTGGCAGAGCTCACGGCCGACGAATACAAAGCCCGTCAGATGGAACAGATGCAAAAGCAAAAGTAATGAATGAGCGCCGCATCTCGGCGCTCGTTCTCGTTCTTCTATGAAACACCCCATTGTTCAGGTACAAAGCTTAAAAAAGGCCTACGAAAACGACGGCGTGAAAACCGAAGTGCTACACGGGATTGATTTTGAGATCCCAGAAGGGCAGTTCGTCTCGATCATGGGTCCATCCGGTTCCGGAAAATCGACACTGATGCATATTCTCGGATTTTTGGACGTACTTTCTGAGGGTAAATATCTTTTTGAAGGACGCGACGTCTCAAAGCTCACGGAAGATGAGCTCGCGATCGCGCGCGGGGAGAAAGTCGGCTTCATTTTCCAGGCATTTAACCTTTTGCCGAAAACGTCCGTGCTCGAGAACGTGAAACTTCCGTTGTTGTACTCGAATGTTCCGGTGTCGAAGCGCGATGCGATGGCGAAAGAGGCGATCGAGATCGTGGGGCTCGGACACCGAATGTACAACTTGTCGAACCAGCTCTCGGGTGGTGAGCGTCAGCGCGTGGCCATTGCGCGGGCGCTTATTCGCAAGCCACCAGTGATTTTTGCTGACGAACCAACGGGAAACCTCGATTCGAAGTCGGGTGCGCAAGTCATGAAGATTCTGCAGACGCTGAACATTGAGCAGAAGCATACGATCATCCTCGTGACGCATGAAACATACACCTCAGAACATGCGGAGCGTATTATTCGCATTAAAGATGGACTCATCGATTCGGATGAACCGGTGAAGCATCGTCGTCTGGCAAGCTCAATTGATCTGTTGAAATAGTATGTTTCTTCAGGACTTGCTCCGCAGCTCGTTTGAGAGCTTGCGACGCACCAAGGGCCGGTCGGCACTGACAATGATTGGCATTGTGATTGGCATCATGTCGGTGATTTTGATGTTGTCGATTGGGCAAGCCGCGGAGCGTTATATCCTCTCCCAAATTTCGGCATTGGGTTCTGATGTCGTGTTCGTGAACAATGGCTCGAAGGAGCGCGAAGGTGAGCCATCATTGTTCGTGAAGCAATCGCTTGTCGAAAAAGACGTGCGCAAGATTCGCCAACAGTCTTGGGTGACACAAGTGGCAGGAAAGTTGCTACAGAGCGATCGGATCGCGGGAGAAGGGATTGAAGTCTCAGCGCAAGTTGTCGGTACGACGGCGGATGAACAAGTGTTGAGCGATATTCGTCCGGTCAAAGGCGTATTTTTGACGTCGGCATCGGTGGATAGTCGAGCGCGTGAAGCGGTCTTGGGCTATGAAATAGCCGACACGCTCTACGGTTTTAACGAGCCCATTGGACGCACGGTGAAAATCAACAACGTAAGCTACCGCGTGATCGGTGTGATTGGAAAAGAAGGGAGTAAGAGTTTTCAAAACCTTGATAAGCAGGTCTACATTCCGTTCACCGCGGCGATGGACACCTATAATCGTCAGTTTCTCTCGTCAATTGCCGTGAAAACAACGTTGAACGTCAACGATGCCAAACTTCGCCTCACCGAAGTCATGCGTGATAGCCACAACATCGATAATCCAGATAATGAAGCGAAGAAAGACGATTTCAACGTCACGACGCAAGAAGACGCGGTGAAGAGCGCGAGTCAAATTACAGATATTTTGAAAATTCTCCTGATCTCTATCGCGGCCATTTCGTTGTTGGTGGGTGGGATCGGTATTATGAATATTATGTACGTCTCCGTTACGGAGCGGATCAAAGAGATCGGTCTCCGGAAGTCGATCGGGGCTCGCGAAGGTGACATCTTGAACCAGTTCTTGCTCGAAGCGATTGTGCTGACGACGCTTGGTGGGGTGTTTGGATCGTTGCTCGGGATGAGTTTGTCCTGGCTCGCGATTCAAGCGATCAACTCGTTCCAGAGCGGCTGGACATTTGCGGTATCGTGGAGCTCAGTTGCACTCAGTATCAGCGTGTCTGGAGCGATCGGGTTAGTGTTCGGCTACTTCCCGGCACGTAAGGCTGCGAAGCTTCGTCCTATTGAAGCGTTACGTTTTGAATAGTATGCGATTCCGCGATATTGCAGAGATTTCCTATAGAGCTCTACTCATTAATAAAGCGCGTTCCACGTTGACGATGCTCGGGATTGTGATTGGTATCATGTCGGTGATTCTGATGTTGGGCGTAGGGCAGGCAGCGCAGCGGTATTTATTGTCGCAGGTAGCATCGTTTGGGAGTGACCTCGTGTTCGTCGCGAATGGTTCGCGGCAGGAAGACCGTGGTGGGCCACCCAGTGATGCGATCAAACAGGTACTCACAGAAGAAGATTATAAAGACATAAAAGCGATGTCGTGGGTCGCGGCCGTGAATCCATCGATCATCAGCACGGATTTGTTGTCGTATGGTGGACAAGATCGATTCGCGAGCGTGAACGGGAGTTCGCAGGATGAGGCGAGAATCTTCAACCTGACGGTGAAGGAAGGTCGCTTCCTCGAGCAGGCAGACCTCGATAGTCGGACTCGGGTAATTGTTCTTGGGAAAGATGTCGCAAATGACATGTTTGGTCAGGAAGATCCAATTGGGAAAAGTGTTCGTTTCAACCGGCGAACCTTTCGCGTGATTGGCGTGCTTGATGCGGCAGGAACGCGCTTCTTCTCGAACGTTGACGATCAGGTCTACATTCCGTACACCACGTTCTTCGACGCGTACAATAAAAACCGTTTGAACTTTTTGTCCGTGAAAACGGGGGATGTCTCGCCAAACGAAGCGAAGGAACGCTTGCAGATTCTGATTCGAGACAATCACAACATCGATAATCCCGAGGGCGATCTTTCGAAAGATGACTTTCAAATTGGAACACAGGAAGACTCGATGAAAAGCATTGATACGATCGGCATGGTACTCCAGGTGTTGCTCGGGTCGATTGCTTCGATTTCGTTGTTGGTAGCAGGTGTCGGGATCATGAACATCATGTATGTAACGGTCACGGAACGAACGCGCGAAATTGGTTTACGCAAAGCCATAGGTGCTACGCGAGCGAACATTCTCGCGCAGTTCTTAGGTGAAGCAGTGGTGCTGACGGTGATAGCCGGGGCGATTGGGGTGCTCTTCGGGATTTCGCTGACCTGGCTCGCGATTCAAATCATTAAATCGTTTCAAGATGGATGGTCGTTCGCCGTGCCTTGGAACGGTGTGGCGCTCGGGTTTGGTGTCTCAACCGCTATCGGTATCATCTTCGGTTATTTTCCCGCAAAAAAAGCCGCAACGATGAGTCCGATTGAATCGTTGCGGTATGAGTAGGGCGAACGGTCCGGAGTCGACTCCGGACCGGGATGTGTAGGACGGACTCAGAGAGTTGCTTGGGTCTATGGGCTGACCCCTGTTTCATGTTCAAGCCGCTTCTCAGCTTCGTCGAGGAATTCCTGAACCTTGGGCCATAGGTCGCGCATCTCAAGGCGTACGTGATCGGCTTCGCCTTTGTTCTCGATCGCTTCGACGAGCTCTCGACTGAGCTTACAGTATCGTTTGAAGGTCTGCTTCAAGACGGCGCGCTCGTTCGCGTCAGGGGTGTGCTGTTCGAGCGCCTCCAGGGTCTGGAGCAGTACGCGCCTATGTTGTCGGCACTCTGACCAATACCACCAGGCCGTTCGGTCGAAGTTCCAGTCTGGGTAGTAACGCCTCCAGTCAGGGCGTCCTGCTCGTCGCCACAGGTACCAAACGCGGGCGTCCTGGAATGTGGCAAGGGGCATCCGTAGGGCTATTCCGGCGATTTCACGAGATACCACCAGGATCTGGGTGCGTGACGTACCTTCGGACCAGCAGATGACCGTCGCAAGTGTCGCCATCACGAGCGCGTCCACTATCGGGGCGGCAACCACGAAGGTGAGTGACAACGGATGGAAGCCAAAGACCTGCACTCCGACCATGAGCAGCGCGCTCCACCCGAAGAGCGAAGCTAGCACCTCTTTTCCGTTAGGAAGTTCACGTTGTCCGAGGAGATCTCTGTGTCGCGCCATCCATGTAGCTGGCGGCTGTAGAAGTTTGTGGTGCTCCTGGAGCAGATATTCATGCTGTATGAGCGGCGGGCGCTGAAGATAGTTCGGATAGCGTGAATCGGATGAGCTGTCCATGATTTTGCTCCTATGTTTCGAGAGAAAAGGCTGGGCGGCTTCACCTTTAGGGGAGCTTGCCCCTTAGTCAATGTGCGGCTATTCGTTTCATTTCCAAAAAAAACACCGAGCAGAGCTCGGTTGGGGGGTCAGCGCCTCTGGGGCGTGGGAGCCTCGATCGGCGTGGACTGGGGGCAGAGGGTGCCGTCGGGCAGCCACACGCGGAGGCCGAAGTGGCTGTCGACGGCGTGCTCCCTGCGCTCGATGCGTCGACAGCCCATCGGATTGTCATTGATCAAGAGAGTGCGGATGGCCCACTGAGCCTCCGTGACTTCGGTGACCAATGGCAGGCGGTGACCAGTCCGCGTATCGATGTACTCGAAGTACGGTGCCTGACTTCGTCGGGCCTCGGTTCGTGGGTCGACGGGGTGGCGAACCTCGTTCCACCGCCACCTGATCTGAGTGATGAGGCTGTAGTAGGTGTTGACCGTCCCCGAGAGCACCGATGTCCAATGTCGCTCCTCGTTCAGCTCTCGGCGGACACGGGCGAGCTCCGCACGCTCGGTGTTGAGCGCGTGGAGCAGGGTGTTTTCCGATTGCTCGCGCAGGGCGAAGCGATGGCGAACGAGGAGCGCCGTCTGAATCTCGATCCATGCGGCGATGGCGCAGGCAGCGATCTGGAGCAGCGCCATTCTCCAGTTGTGCCGCTTGTAGCGTCCGATCTCGAGATGTGCCTGGTCGAGCTTCAGCTGAATTTGTACGTTCTCCGGGTCGTGAATCATGGGATCCTCCGTGTCTGTCTACATCTGTGTACGTGGTTAAGCGAATCCAGAAGTAGGAGATTCTACCCTAAAAATAGCCGATTGTCAAGGAGGACCAAATAGTTGAAAGAGCTTTCTCTCTACTCCACCAAGAAAGAGTTTTTTAAGGGGCTTCGCCCCTTGCCCTCATTCCAAAACAAAGAAGATTTAAACGGCTTCGCCCCTTACCCCTATTCCAAAAAAAGAAGGCTCAATGAGTGAAGCCCCTTGCTCCCATTCAAAAAAAGAGGGTTCAAGGGGCGCAGTCCCTCCTAACCCCCTTCGAAAAAAAGAAGGTTCAAGGGCGAAGCCCTTGAACCTTCTTTAAAATCGCCTTTTCAAAAACAAGGGGCGAAGCCCCTTACCCCCTTCGCATTAGCGAAGTCCAAAAAAGAGGGCGATGATCAAGGCGATGCTTCCTATCAGGGTCATCAGGGGTTGTTTCCAGAGAGGGAATAACCGGTCGATACAGGCGTGTTCCGGCGTCGCCTTCACGTACCGAACAGGAACGACTTCTCCTTTTCTATAGACATTTTTATGAGAGGTGCTTTCTGCTAAAAACCGTACCGGCTTTTTTCCGGATGCAGGAGTGAATTCGATGACAGGAACGTAGCGCGACGCGCGAGAAAAACGCTGCTCTTCATTTGCGAGGTTATTACGTTCTACGATGTCTACGATACGGCCCGTGGTTTGCAACGAGTCGAGAATAAAACGTCGTACGCGAAGATAGCGGGTGAGTGTATAGATTCCGAGAACGATCGCGAATCCACCAAGAAACAAAAAGACAAAAAAATCATCAGAAGACATAGTTCACCCCAGTATCTCATGAAATAGGCGTGAGAGAAAGAAGCGCTTATAACGCAGAACCCCGCTTCAGGACGAAGCGGGGTCAGGCGTTGCGGAGCCGCAGAGGATGCGGCTCAGGGGGCGGGGGAGGACGGAGGGCTGGAGCCTGGGCAGAGCTCCTCGTTTGCGTTCCAGCTCCGGACGGCGATCCCGAGCCGCCGGTTGTACTCGATCGAGGCGCGAGCGACGCAGCCGTTCGTGTCGAACACCAGATGGTGACGGCGCGGCCTCTGGCCCGGTGAAGTCGGATTCAGGAGATAGCTCTCGGATCGGCCTTGCTGGAACGTATCCTCGGACCGCCGAGGACTTCCGTATCGATGCTCCATCTCGGCCATCAGGGCGGCCTCGACCAGGTCGCGCTCGGCGACGAGCACCGTGGGAGGTGTGAGGCGCTCGTCCCAGATATCGACGATCGGCCGACCTCCGCGAGCCGGATCTCTGTCTACGGCGACGCGCCAGTTGTCTCTGGCTCGGTCTCGCAGCTCTTTGTTCGAGCAGACGAGGTCATCACGAGTCCGTGTAAGCTGATAGATCCTGGCGGTGAGAAGAAACAGCAGGATCATAAAGGCGTACGTCATTCCGAGCATCATCAGCCGGTAGGATTCCGTCACTCGCTTGCTATGGGCCACGGCGTTGTCCGCTCTCGCGTTCGCAGTGTCGATGGCGATCTGCGCCTCGTTGGGGATATCCGTTGCGCGAAAGGGGGTGCTGGAGGAAGTGTTCATCTTACGGCCCTCTCCTGTCGGTTGTTTGTGCGCTTTTCGGCGTCGCCGAGAAGTATCCTATTATAGCAAAAAATCGACGTTTTGTCAATAAGTCGTACAAAAATCTTATAAAAACCCAAAAAAACGCAGAACCCCGCTTCAGAACGAAGCGGGGTCAGGCGTTGCGGAGCCACAGAGGATGCGGCTCAGGGGGTGGGGCAGGGTCTGGGCGCCGGTGGTGAAGGTCGCTCCATACTTCCTGGACAGCGTCCAGAGGCGTTGTACGCCTCGGTGCCGATGCCGAGCTCTTGACTCTCTCTGATAAACAAGAGCGATGGGCACCCGTTGTCTTCGATTTCAAGAGTCTTTGCCGTCCGGTTCATTTGCATGGGCGCGCTCAGACGTTCGCCGTTATGTATCCAGAAGAACGAGATCCCGCCAATAGCTGAGCGTAGAGTGCCGTTTCGTTGCTTCACCTCAAAGACCTGTCTTTCGAGCCGGAGGATACTGACGACCTTTTCCGCGATGATCGTTGCCATCACAAAAGCCAGGCCAAGGCAAAACATCAGCATCCAGCGAGCCATCGAACGACTCTCCCTAACTCGTTGCTCGGCTGCTGCGGTGGCGGCGTTGGCCGCGTCGATCGAGGCCTGGATCTCGGCGGGGATGTTGGTGGTGCGAATGTGGTTGGGGGTCTCGTTGATCATGCATGTCCTCCGGAGGTACCTCATGCTAGGCGAAAAAGGCCGTTTTGTCAAGGGGAAGTGTCACAAGGAAGGGGATATTTTTTCTTCACAACCTCGCTTCGCTCGGTTGTGTGTTTTTTCGACACGCAAAAAAGGTGCCTGATAAAAATGCCTAAAAGGTGCCTGGCACGTATCTGGCACGTGCCACCCCTGTACCACTCCGGTGCCATACCAGTGCCTGGCACGTGCCAGGCACCTATCCAGAAAGGTGCTTGCACGTGCGAGACGCCTCGGATGAGGCGGCCCTGGAGAATGTCGCCGAACGAAGTGAGGCGACAAAAGAAAAAAAGAAGATTCCTTATTCTTGGTGAGCGAAGCGAGGAATAAAAAACCCCTCTCTTTAGGGAGAGAGGGTGAGATGGAGGTCCGGGATGAGGTGGTGGACCGGGTGCCAGTGTGGGGCGCGTGGGCAGACTCGATGGAGGGGGCAGCACTCGCTGTGCGTGCAGACGACTCTTGGGGGCTCTCGACGAACGAGGGAGAAGAGCGTGTTCGGAAAGAGTTCGCAGCGCATGGCGGCGAAGGGGTCTTCCACCGTGAAAGGGTCGAGAGCGAGGTGGCAGTACGTGGGTACCGCGCAGATCTGAACACCAGAAATGGACTCATGACCCGCGTCTACGTAGGTCGCGGAAAACTCCGGCCCTTTCGTCTCAAGCGCGAGCCCGAAGAAAAGAAGGTGACTGGTCCAGGACAGGATCACTACGGTCAGAGCGAACGCCCGCCACCAATCCCTTGACCGTTTCAGGCGGTCGGCGCGATCACCCTGCGTATTCGCGTAGGCATGCGCTTCATCGATCAGGGTTTGCGCGACCTTCGAGTTGAGGTTGTCTCGGTACGACGAATGTTGTGGCTCCACGGGCACCTCCATGCTGAATGTAGCGAAGAAGGTCTGGATTGTCTACTGAATACGGCTATTGCTCTCTCGTGGGTGGTATGTTGAGATGCGCCCCGTATGTCCTGGCAACGGATTTTGCGGTTCGCCAAGATACGGCAGGTGCCGGTCATTATTACCGATGAAACGGGGGAAGACCCCATGATTTTGTTGTCGCTCGATCAGCTGGAACAAGCGCTTGATGGAAACGTTGGACCAGATATCCCGCCCCCTGTACCCGCCCCACGATCCACAACGCCTTCATTCGCACCAGAAGAAGCAGTCGCACTGCCAGAAGAAGTCTTGGAAGAGGCGACGATCACCGAGGCCGAACCGGTCGACACTCTCGAGTCGATCAACGTGATGGTTCCGCCAACGATGCCCACAGCAGAGCTAGATCTTCAACAAACGCCCGAACCAGAAATCGTCACCCCGATAGCGATAGAGCCAGTGCCAGCGCCATCGGTCATCCCACCAGAGGAAGAACCCCAAAAAGCACCCCAGACACCCCCAGCTGAGATGAGCTTAGAAGAACGATTCTTTTTGGAGTATTAAAATGCCCCCTGGGGATAACCCCTTTGACGAACGCGGGTTTTTCCGTAGAATGGCAGTAAGTGGGAGACGGTGGGAAATCTCTCACTACACCTTATCTTATGCTCATCGGGGAATATCATCATACCCTCGACGACAAAGGCCGGGTGTCTATCCCGGTCAAAGTTCGTGTTGCTTGTGAAAGCGGCGCCATTTTGACTCGCGGGCTCGATCAGTCTCTCGTGGTGTTTCCTCGTGATGCGTGGCGGGCGTTTGTCCTAAATCTACAAACATTGCCATGGCAACAGGCAGAAACGCGAGCGCTTGTACGACTATTTTTAGCCGGTGCTGCGGATGTACAGATGGACCGTTCTGGGCGCATGCTTGTTCCAGAACACCTTCGTGCGTATGCACACCTCTCGAAAGACGTCGTATTCCTTGGCCTTGGCAATCGCCTTGAGCTGTGGGATAGCGCCCGTTTTGCCGCCTCTATGCACGAAGCAGAAACCCACGCAGACACGATCGCCTCTACGCTCGTTCAGTTTTCCGTATGATCGAAACACATCATATTCCCGTGATGCTTGAGGAAACCATGCTTGGTCTCAATCTTCAACCGAATGGCGTGTACGTCGATGGGACGCTGGGGGGTGGGTCGCACACGGAGGAGTTACTGATCCGTTCATCGCCGCATGGTCAGGTGTATTCGTTCGATGTTTATCCGCAAGCTCTCGAGTACGCCACACGTAGACTCGCTCCGTATGGATCTCGCTGGACGGGTATCGAAGCAAATTTCGCTATGTGGGCAGATGCGCTGCGTCGTCGTGGAGTGGGCGAGGTGGACGGCATGATGCTTGACCTCGGCTTTTCTTCCGATGAACTTGAGGATCCCGCGATCGGTATCTCGTTCCAACAGGACGGGGTGCTTGATATGCGCCTTGGTCCGCTTGCGAACGAAGACGGGCTCACGGCGGCTCAGGTCGTCAATACCTGGAGCCCACAAGCGCTCGCCGATCTGTTTTACACGTATGCAGACGAACGGCATTCGCGACGTATCGCTCAGGCGATTATGCACGAACGTCGAAAAGAGTACATCGTAACCACCAAGCGCCTTGCGGATGTGGTGGCAGCGGCAGTACCTGGCGGGTATGAGTTCGGACGTATTCATCCAGCAACACGCGTGTTTCTTGCGCTTCGCATGGTGGTGAATCGCGAGCTCGAGCATCTGACGCAGGCCATCCAGGGAGCGTGGGAAATCTTGCAGCCTGGTGGAAGACTCGCGATTATCACATTTCAGTCGATCGAAGACCGACTCGTGAAACTCGCCTTCAAAGAAGACTGTTGGGAGGTTCTTTCAAAAAAACCGCTCGAACCTTCAGAGCGGGAACTCGAGTTTAACCCTCGAGCTAGGAGTGCAAAGCTGCGCATTGCAGCAAAAGTTCTCTGATTACCTTGACCACCTTATGCCTCGTTCATTCGTCCTTTCCTTACAACGACCCCAAGAAACCCTCGGAGTAGTGATGCCGATGGCGCGTCGAGTCTCACATGTTCGCTCTAAGGCGTACGTTGGTGCGTGTGTCTTTTTTAGCGTCCTATTCTTGGCGTTTTCTATTATTTCCGTGAATACATCGGCAGCAAAAACGTTTGACATGCGTTCTCTTGAACGTCAGGCAGAGCGTTTATCAGAAGAGGTGAGCCACCTTGAAGCGCAAGCGGCTGTATTACAGTCGTATTCATCTCTTCAGGAACGTGTACGCGATCGCGGCTACATCCCGGTTCAAACCATGGGGTATCTCCAATAGAATAAGGGAAAAATCTTTTATTTTCACCGCTCGCTTCGCTCGCGGTTTTCAGAGGATATCGATTTTTTTACGTTTTTCAGACCCTCGCAACGCTTGGGGGTTTAGGGAGTATTGATTTTCTTTGTATTTTTTAGATCCTCGCTACGCTCGTGGTTTTCAGAGGATGTTGATTTTTACGTTATTTAACCCCCTTCGCTCGCGGCGTTCAGAGGATATCGATATTTTGATGTTTTTCCATCGCCTCGCTATGCTCGAGACTTTAAAAGGATATCGATTTTTTTTCTTTTTTTCACACTCTCGCTTCGCGAGGGTGTGTGTTTTTACCACGGCGAAACAGTTTTTCAACAAAAGGTGCCTGGCACGTGCCTGGCACGTGCCAGGCACCGGAGTCTGCAGGCACCGGACTCTGTAAAAACATGACGAGCGAAGCGAGTCATGAAAAAAAGAAAGCGAGATTCCTTATTCTTGCGCGTCGAGTGAAGCGAGACTCAGAAAAACACAACGAAATTCCTTAAACGAAGCAAATCATTTATACTGCGTGTATGAACGCTCCTTCGGTGATGTTTTTGCGACGCGACCTGCGTACCTTCGTGAAATTTCCTCTGTGGTGGTACGGCGACGGGTTGGTGGGGATTTTGCGTTGGATGTATCAAAGCCTGTCTATTGAATGGCGTGCGCTCGGTATTGGGTTGTGGGTACGTTCGTTTTTTCGTCCGATGTATGGAGTGACAGATCTCTGGGGAAGAATCATTAGTGTGTTTGCGAGGTTTTTTGTCATCTTGGCCAGGTTCTTGTGGTGGTGTGCACATGCGCTCGTGTATGGGCTCGCTGTCGCGCTCTGGTGCGCATGGATTCCGCTTGCTCTCGCTCTGCTCTTTGTATGACCTCTTGGACGCTTCCTGTCACCGCCGATCTGTTGATCTGGCAAAAACGTCGATACTTGGTACGGCGTCTTGTGTTTGCATTGCTCTCGCTTGGCGGGCTTTTGGGGGCGGCGTGGCTTGGGCAGGTGTGGCAGGAGGCGGTGGTGTTGGGAAGCGGCGGAACATGGTTTTTGCGCCACGGCCTCCGTCCGCTTGGACTTGTCATGCTCTTTACCGCGGGTCTTCTCTATTGGTGGCTTGAGGCTCCGCTCAGCGCTCAACGGATGGTTCAGAGAAAAACAGTATCACTCGAAGACCGACTTCGTCCAAGCGCCTGGATGGCGCTTGATCAAGCGGTTCAGTTGGCCGCGAGCCTGAAACGTCCGCTAGGTTCGGCACATGTAGTGCTAGGGGCCTTTGTCACAAACGAGGGTGCGTCTATTCTTGCTCGGCTAGGAGTGTCATTTGAAGCGCTCCAAGAGCCATTCGTCCCCTTATTACGAGAAGGAACACCCGTGACGACGGAAGAAACATCCTCAGAGGTGATGGCGCTCTTGAGTCATGCCTGTGCGTTAGCAGAAGAGGAGGGCCAAGGGTGTGGCGCAACGCAGTTGATTCGTGCGTGTTTGATTGATTCGCTCGCGATTCGTGAGGCCATTGTACGTGCGGGAGCAAACCCAGCGCACATTGAGGCAATTGGTCGTTGGCTTGCGGTGCAAGGACGATTGAAGGCGGAGCACGATCAGTTTGTGCGTTTGGCGGCGACGAAGCCGGATTCAGATTTGAACCGCACCATGACCGCTCGTCAAACGCAGCTCTTGAATCGAGTGAGTGAAGACGTGACGCGTCTCGCAAAACATGGATATATCGCTCCCATGATCGCCCGCGATGAGGTGTGGAACGGGTGTGTTCGCGCATGGGAAAGTGGCTCGCGGGTGATTACTCTTGTCGGACCTGAGGGGGCTGGCAAAACCTCCTGTCTTGAATATATCGCGCGCAGAATGGTGGAGGAGCGTGTGCCGTCCGCGCTTTTTGATCGTCGTATGGTGAGCGTGCATGTGCAGGAGCTCGTGACGGGGGCGGATTCTGGTCAGATTTCCGAGCGCTTGCTTCAGCTCGCGTTTGAAGTGGCGGTGAGTGGAAATGTGCTTCTTGTTCTTGAGGGCGTCGAAGCGCTTGTAGGGGCCGGATACGGCGGCACACATGATCTTTTTGATGCGTTTTCAAACGAGATTGAGCGTTACGGTCTCTACGTGGTCGCGACCACGACGCCAGACGCCTGGACCGCGCATCTTGAACGACGAGCATTCGCCAAGCGTGGCGCAAAAGTAGAATGCGTGCCACCTGCAAAGCCCGTGGCGGAGGCGATTCTCATGACGCACGTAAACGGATTTGAATATAAACATGGAGTCTTTTTCTCGTACGCGGCGCTTGAGGTGGCGCTTCAGGTTGGACAGAACGTGTCTTCTGGACTCGCATTGCCCGGGAATGCGTTGACTTGGCTTCGGGAAGCCGCAGCGGGTGTGCAATCAAGCCGAGGTGCTCGCGCGCTTGTGACGCGGGACGATGTTGCAAACATCATCGAAGAGAAAACGGGCATTCCTGCGACAGCTGTTCAAGAAGACGAAGCGGATCGATTATTGCAGCTAGATCAACGCTTGCAAACGCGCGTCATTGGGCAGCGCGAGGCGGTTGAGGCGGTGGCGCAAGCTATGCGTCGCGCTCGGGCAGATATTCGTGATACGCGTCGACCTATCGCGACGTTCTTATTCCTGGGTCCAACAGGGGTCGGAAAAACGGAGCTCGCGAAGGCTCTTGCCTCAGAATACTTTGGTGCGGAAGATCGCATGGTGCGTATTGATTGTTCAGAATATCAGCAGCCATCGTCTGCCTCGCGACTCATTGGTATCCCACATGATGAGCGTGGAGGATTGCTCACGGAGGCGATTCGTCAAAAACCCTACACACTTCTTTTGCTTGATGAACTCGAAAAGGCGCATCCAGATATTCTCACGCTGTTTTTGCAGGTGTTCGACGATGGGCGTTTGACTGATGGTGTTGGGCGAACGATTGATTTTACGCACACGATCGTGATTGCGACCTCGAATGCGGCGGCCCCCTTTATTCAGCGGCGTGTGCATGAAGCGGCTTCTCCTGAGCAAATCAAGCGCGAACTCCTTGAACGCGAACTTCAGGCGGTGTTCCGTCCAGAGTTTTTGAATCGGTTTGATGCGGTTGAAGTCTTCCATCCGCTCACGCTTGAGGACGTGACGCAAATCGCGTGGCTCATGCTTCGCGGTCTCGAGAAGCGGTTGGAAGAGAAGGGGATTCGTTGGCAGGCGGCTGATGCGGCGGTCGAACGCCTCGCAAAAGACGGGTACGACCCAGAATTTGGCGCGCGACCTCTGCGACGCTTGTTACAAGATCGTCTCGAAACCGCGATTGCAGACAAGCTCCTTCGCAAAGAGGTACGTCGTGGAGACCTGCTTATTCTTGGTGATGATGGACAGCTTCGCGTTCAATCAGGATAATCAGGCATGATATGTCTTGGATAGTCTTGTTTTTGCTTGCGGGAGCGGCGAGCGCCCTTATGGCTTGGGCGTGTGCTTGGGGTATTCGTCGGTATGCGGGCGTCTTTGCGCTGGTTGATACGCCGGATACGGGGCGTCGTCGTCATGGTCGACCGGTGGCGCTTGCGGGTGGGGTTGCGGCCTGGTTCGCGATTTTGTGTGCCGTGATAGCGGTGCGGATGATCGCGCCGTCACTCTTGAGCGGATTTCAGTGGTTTGAATGGATGAGTTTCGTGGTCGCGCCGATTCCTTTGCTTATTGTCGGGGTGCTCGATGATCGATATAGACTTTCTCCTGGTTGGCTACTTTTGGGTGCAGCGCTCTCGATCGCGCTCGCGCTGGTACTCGGTATCAGAATCGAGCGTGTCACAAATCTTGCGGGTGGAGCTCTAGGATTTAGCACGCGGGCATCTCTTCTTGTGTCTTCGCTCTGGCTTCTTGCGTGTATAGGTTCGACAAAGTTCGCTGATGGGGTTGATGGACTCGTCGCGGGTCAAACGGTGATCGGGGCGTTACTCATCGCGTGGCTCTGTCTCATGCCGGCGTATTTTCAACCGCATATCGGGTTACTCGCCGCGCTCTTTGGAGGCGCGTTCTTTGGGGTGTTGCTCCACAACTGGCCACGCGCTCGACTGTTTTTGGGAGAGTTTGGAAGTACGTTTGCAGGGTTTGGTCTCGGTATTCTCGCAAGTATCTCCGGGGCGAAAGTCGCGATCGCCCTTATGGCAATGGGGGTGTTTGTCGCGGACATTGCATGGGTCATGGCGCGACGTGTGTGGCGAGGTCGTTCTCCGCTTGAGGGCGATCGCACGCATCTGCACTTTGTACTCTTAGCCGCAGGCGTGCCGTCTTGGGCGGTCGCGCTCATCGTGTGGGGGTTGGGGCTAGGATTTGGGATGGCGGCCCTTCAGTTTCAAACGCAGGGAAAACTGATTCTTGCGCTTTCGCTTATTCTGCTCACCTGGACGCTTTCGTATAGCGCAGAAAGACTCGCTCGCCAAAAAGGGGTCTCGCTTGTATGAATATTCGATCTCGCCTTGCGCTGTTACTCGTTCTGAGTTGTTTCACGCTTGCGATTGGACTCTGGGAGGCCTGGCCGATCGAGGGCTTTCGTTCTGATATTGGCGATGGTCAGCCACGATTACCCACCGTGCGTCTGGAAGGAGCGCCCGGCGGAACGCTAACGGTTGAGGTGGCGGATGAAGTGCATGAACGAAAAGAAGGTCTGAGCCGTCGAAACACCCTCAAATCAGGTCACGGGATGGTGTTTCTCTTTCCGGAGCCGGGTACCTATGGATTTTGGATGAACGAGATGCGGTTTCCGATCGATATCGTGTATCTTCGTGAGGGAGTAGTGACCCAGGTGTTTCCACGTGTGTCTGCACCCCTGCCCGGAGGGGTGCCGACGAGTGTCGATCCAGAGAAGCCGGCGGACGCTGTTCTTGAGCTTTATGCGGGGGAGGCGGGGCAGCGTGGAATCAAAGAAGGGACCTATTTTCAGGGCTTTCCGACCCTCCGTTGACAGCCTTCGGCTTTTTCGCTATCCTAGGCGCATTCTTGCTATATGATTGCCGTCATCCAAACCGGAGGTAAGCAGTACCTCGTCAAACCGGGCGATACGCTCAAGGTTGAAAAACTCGCAAAAAACGCTGGTGAACAGGTCTCTTTTGACGTGCTCATGACGGCTGATGACTCCGGAGTCAAGGTTGGCCAGCCAACTCTTGGAACGAAAGTCACGGCTGAAGTGGTCGCTCAAGGCCGCGCGCCAAAGATTGAAGTGGTGAAATACAAGGCGAAGTCGCGCTATACGCGCCGTGTGGGGCATCGCCAAGCGTTCACCGCTATCAAGATCACCAAGATTGCCTAAGCTCATTGCTCCGACTCGTTCGGAGCAATGTTCTATTCATGCCAGAACCAGACCCGATCACGCTTGCGGAGCTCGGAGGCTGTCCAGAGATCGACGTTCATGGGTATGATGTCTCCGGTGCCCTCTTTGAGATAAGTGCCTTCGCTGAACGAGTGCTGGATCGTCACTCGCCCGTCATCAAGATTCAGCATGGTCGCGGGAGCGGAAAGTTGCGCGAGGCGATCATCAAATGGGCGAAGAATGAAGGGTATCGCGTTCAGGACTCATCGGTTCCCTTTGAAACAGGGGCTGTTCTCTATCTATGCCATCCAACGTCACGACGGTAACACACGCCTCTTTTTCTTGGAGTCGGCTTTTTCTGTCTCTCAGCTGGGCACCGATCGTGGTCTTTTGTATCCATCAGCTCAGTGTTTGGGCAACACGGGGTGAGTATTGGTGGGATGAAATCATGCATGTCGCCGGTGGTATGGCGATCGCCTGGATGGGATGTGTCGCTTTGAAGAAGCTTTTCATGCTCGGCGCGCTTCCAAGGCTTCCGCGCTGGTTTTTGTTTCTCGCGCTGATAGGCTTTGTCATGATCGCGGGAGTGGTGTGGGAATGGTATGAATACATCCGTTGGCTCACCTTCGACCCAACCATGGACCTCACCCTTCCAGACACCCTCAAAGACTTAGCGATGGATACGCTGGGTGGGCTGGTGGTTACGTGGTATGGACTGCGTCGCGAGGGTTGATATGGGGATCCGGTGCCATACAGGAAGGGACTGTCTCACTGAGAAAAATTGAAGTTCTCGCTCTGACGATGGTCGGGGCGTTTTTGTTTTCGGCAAAGAAAAAACGCCGTATCCTTAGATCGTGCGCATGAGGGTCGAGGTTATCGCCAGTACAGGACGACGATGGTATCCCCAGGAAGGGCGTCGAGGTACCCCTTGATCGCCTTGTTCTTGAGCGAAGCGGCCTAGTGTATGCGGAGATTGTTCAGTTCTTTGGCCATGGTGAGGGTGAGTCGGTGGCTCTATCGCAGAGCTCGCTGAACGCCGGACCTGGCGAATATACGTTGACCGATGCTTCGAGGGTTGGCGAGTCACGAATGAAAAACCCCCGTTTATAAACGGAGGTGTTTTCGTGGTGGACGCTAAAGGATTCGAACCTTTGACCCCCTCGGTGTAAACGAGGTGCTCTAACCAACTGAGCTAAGCGTCCATGGATGTGGCGCGATCGTAGCAGATCGTGGGGGGAGATGCAATGGAATCGAGTTCAACGATTGACGAAATGCTAATTTTTTGCTACAAACGCCTCGGTTCCTTCGTTCTCCCTACCCAATCCAAGCGAGGTACGTCATGTCAAGAACGCCTATCCCTGACCATCTCAAGCGTCGTGAACGGTCCGCCGTGGAGCGTGAAGCGGTCATGAAGCTCGTGCAGGACCTTGGCGCCCTGGTCACCCCTCCGCTCGCGACCGTCGCTCGCGACCGTTTGCGTGCGCACCTGGTAGCGCCGGCTTCGCTCACCGATGAACAGCGCGTCCACTTCGAGCGACTCACAGCCAGCATCTTAGCCTCAGCGCCTCCGGAAGAGGCGATCGTGCATGGCGATCCGAAGCAGCGCGTGCGAGAGTTCGAACAGGAGCTGGCGAATCCCACGCCCCCATCTGA
>CAYTGF010000007.1:311-44576 GCA_964437285.1 uncultured Gammaproteobacteria bacterium | reverse complement strand
GGATCGCGAGCTGAGCTCGCCAGCATGCTACCAAACCGAGCTGAGCTCGGTGGTGCTGGGGAGAGGACTTGAACCTCCATGCCCTTGCGGGCGCTACCACCTCAAGGTAGTGTGTCTGCCAATTTCACCACCCCAGCAGGGGTTTTGTGCAGCAAGGGTAGCAAAGCGGGGTTGGCTTGGCAAGACCTACCACGGGAACGTTCGAACGGCTGCATTTTGATAGAGCGGAGGGCGGCCTTTTTGAGGGTTTCGGACAAGGGTATGTGTACCAATGCTTATTCCGTAACGACTAACGGTCACGGCGGATTCAACGTGCGGCAATGAGTTCGTGCGTTGACCTGGAACGGAGGTACTCAAAAAGGGGACGGCACGCAAGCCGCGCGTGTCAGCAAATGCTTGAAACCAGGCGTTGATGCCTTTTGCTCGATCGACATCATCTTGGCGGATATACGCATCTTCTGGAACGACTGGGTACATGAACGTGAGTTCGTCATCTGGATTGAGGATTTTTACGAATTCTTCGAATCCGTGTAGGAGCGTGTGGTATCCAGGGCCTGGAATGTGAGCAAGAAGGAGTGTTCCATCGCGCCTACGCCCGGCAAGAGCTTGGCAGCAGTCGAGTTGACTAGTCCCAAGGATATCGGCTTCATTGTGAGGTGAACACAGAAGTACCCCTGAGAGAATGCGTTGAATCACCTCTGTGCCATACACCTGAACAGAGGTATAGCTAAGAAGTTGCTGCGCGGGCTTGC
This sequence comes from uncultured Gammaproteobacteria bacterium, assembly GCA_964437285.1. Taxonomy (GTDB): domain Bacteria; phylum Patescibacteriota; class Patescibacteriia; order 2-12-FULL-60-25; family 2-12-FULL-60-25; genus JAGOUA01. The sequence goes on along the minus strand of CAYTGF010000007.1, from coordinate 43,824 downwards.
CCGATGTGGAATGCAAGATCCGTGGATTGTGGGTAATAGCAGAAAGCTCTGCTCCGTAAAATGGGTAGGGAGGAATGAGGGTATCGGATTCTAGCCGTGAGCATGGATGCGGTGGATGGTAGGCGTCCAAAAACCTCGCCTGATCGAGCCGTAGTTGCGCATTGGTATCGCGCGCTTCGCGACGTTCGTTGGTGAGCAGTTGTACCGCGTCTTGGTAGAATTCAGGGTCAAAATCCTTTTGATCGCGAAAGAGCTCGGAAAAATACGCGACGCGTGACGATTCTTGAGGCGGCAAACGCTCAAAGGACATATCGGTATTGTATCAAGAAGTCTCGTTCCGTACACTTGGCCCGTATGCTGTCACGCAAAGACGCGGAAGTCCGCATTCCTAAGCTTCGCGAAGCGATCGAACGCTATCGATACGAATACCACGTACTCGACGCGCTTTCGATTCCTGAAGCGGCACTCGACAGCTTAAAACATGAGCTCTACGAGTTGGAACAGGCGTACCCGGAGCTGATCACGTCCGATTCACCAACGCAGCGTGTGGCGGGAAAAGCGCTCGACGGATTCGTGAAGGTTCCTCACGAAGTGCGCATGCTTTCGATTGAGGACGTGTTTAGTTTTGAAGAGCTGCAAGCTTGGGAGGAGCGTTTACAGAAGCTTCGACCAGATGGGGTCTTTCAGTATTTTGCGGAGGTGAAGATGGATGGGTTGGCCGTATCGCTCGTCTACGAACGGGGTCAGCTTGCGCGTGCGGCGACACGTGGTGATGGGCGCGTCGGCGAAGACGTGACGCATAACGTTCGCACCATCGAATCGCTCCCTTGGACGTTGCGTGTTCCTGAAGCGAGAGAGATCGATGCATTCTGCAAGCGATTTGCCGGCACGATCAACGAGTCAGCGGTTCGCGCATTCTTTTCGGGAACGCTTCCACGTATTGAGATTCGTGGCGAAGTCTTCATGACGCGAGCGCAGCTTGAAGCGCTCAACAAAAAACTCGAAGCTCGTGGCGAGTCGAAGCTTGCCAACCCGCGTAATGCGGCGGCTGGGTCGCTTCGTCAGTTGGATCCAAAAGTGGCGGCTGAGCGTGGCTTGTCGTTTTTTGGGTATGCGTTGGTGGGGCGGTACGGCTTTACGTCGCACGAGCAAGCGCATGCGGCTTTAACGTTACTCGGGATTCCGCAGAGTCCGTGGGTGCGTTTTTGTCCCACATTGAAAGACGTTCGCGTACTCCAAGAGGAAATCGGGAAGAAGCGCGCAGAACTGCCGTACTGGATCGATGGGGTCGTGGTAAACGTTAATAATGACGAACTGTTTGAGTCTTTAGGCGTGGTTGGAAAAACCTGGCGCGCGGCTGCCGCGTGGAAGTTTCCCGCAGAGCAAGGAACGACGCGTGTCTTGGAGATCGTTGTGTCGGTGGGGCGGACGGGGGTTCTCACTCCGGTGGCGCATTTGGAGCCTGTTTCACTGGCAGGAACAACGGTGAGTCGCGCTTCGCTGCATAATGAAGACGAAATCGAGCGCTTGGGCTTGAAGATCGGTGATACGGTGATCGTCGAAAAGGCAGGCGATATTATTCCGAAGGTGATTCGCGTACTTCCTGAACTTCGGACCGGAAAAGAAAAGCGTTTTCGCATGCCGGATACGTGTCCGATGTGCCATAGCGCTGTGTCTCGTGCGGAAGGTGAGGTGGCGGTGGTGTGTCGCAATCCAAAGTGTTTTGCGCAGCAGTCTGCTCGCTTGATCCATTTTGTAAGTCGTGCGGCGTTCGATATTCGTGGATTCGGTGACAAAATCATCGAACAGCTCATGCAAGAAGGTTTGATAAGCGAACCTGTCGACTTCTTCGAGTTAAAGCAAGGCGATCTGCAAGACCTTGAAGGATTCGGTGAAGTATCCGCGAAAAAACTCGTGGACGAGGTAGCCGCACATGCGTCGATTGCCTTGCCGCGATTTATCTATTCTCTCGGGATTCGTCACGTGGGAGAACAGACGGCGCGTGATTTGGCGCAGGCGTTTGGAAGCTGGAAGAAGCTTGCCTCGGTGTCTCGTGAAGAGCTGGAGGCGGTTCACGGCATTGGGCAAGTGGTCGCTGAAGCGATCGACGAGTTTCTGCGGGACAAAGAAGAACAAGAGCGCGTCGAGCGATTGTTGCAGTACGTTCGCGTCGAATCGTTCGCCGCCGTGCAGAATGGTCCGCTGACTGGGACGAACTGGGTGTTTACCGGGACACTTACCTCGATGACGCGTGATGAAGCGAGAGCCCGAGTGCGTGCCTTAGGCGCCGAAACGCAAGACTCCGTCACGAAAACCACGACCCACGTCGTAGCGGGCGAAGCAGCGGGCTCAAAAGCGGCAAAGGCTGAGCAGCTGGGGGTCCCCGTGTGGGATGAAGAGCGGTTTTTGGAGGAACTGGGCAGGCTGCGTTAAGAGCCTAAACGCTGTTATGGTATACTGATCGCGTACCACTCACCCTTTTTTTCTATTCTATGTCAGAAGTACCTTATCGTTCAAGATCAGAAGTACCACGGCTGCCTCCCGAAGTTGAAGCGTATAGTGCGCGCGAGCGAGAGCGTTTTCGTGCGCTACAAAAAATGGGTGACCATCTCTTTTCTGAACTGATAGGGAACAAAGACAGGCTTGTTCTCACCGAGTTTGGTCAAGGCAGTTATCCGCTTGTTGGGTATAAACTGGCCTTAGTTGATAACTATTCAGCCGATCAAGAACCGGTAAGCGATCCTTCCGCGCTGGTCAGTCATTTGACCTGCAATGCTATTGTTCTTGAATTTGGTGACTCGGTTGACGCGGTAGTGCTACGGGCAGAAAACTACGAGAAGCTGGCCTCTCAATTGGATAGCTATGCACGGATACACCGCGATTTGGCTGATACAAGAAATAGGTACTCAAATGCAGAGCGGAGCGCGCTGGCCGGTCGCGCGGAGGTTGGACTATTCCGTGCTATGGTCGATTTCAAGCAGTCGTTAGAGGCGGACGGTCTGATCTTGCAGGAAAAACATTTGCAACAACTTGCGCGCTTCATGGCACGAGTAGAAGGAATGCCGAAACCGGTTTTCGATAATATTATTTCGGTATCCGTAGACCGCGATACGTCTTTGAGCGAACAGGAAGAGCGTCAGTTGCTATCACTGATAGTGGAAAAAATAGGCGTTGAGCCGCGTTATGTGTTTGAAGAGTCTCCAGATGATCCTGATTACGAGGATGAAGATGCCGGTCCCGAGTTTCCTGACGAATACGATCCACCTGAACCAACAGGGAGTTCATATCTTGTGGTGCCGCCAGGTACGTCAGGGGTGCGCAAACGAATGATTATGGAAGAGTTGCCAAATATGTTGGCACTAGTTAAGGGTTGAGCACACGTATCTACTAATAAAACGGGCACATGCCCGTTTTATCGACCCAATCTTTACGACTTCGGAGCATCATCATTCTTCACGACAATAATCGTGCACCGTGTCACGAGCGCCGCAATCGCTCCTACCGCCGCTAATGTCGGCGCAATGAGCGCCCCTACGGCTCCAATCGCGAGCGGAATCTCGAGGATCGTTTGTTCCTGTTCGTTTTTGATGATGAGTCGTCGAGCGGTGCCAGAGCGAATAATCTCCTTGAGTTTTGCGAGGAGTTCATCGCCGCTCACACGGAATTCTTCTTGGTTTGGCATAGATCTTCACCATAGAAGGATAGTGCCTCAAGTGCAAGTATTGACAGGGATGCTGGTTTTTGCGGGGAGAGGTATACTGGAAGTGTAGGGGTTAATTCCTTCATTGTTCCTCATATGACGCTCAACATAAAGCATCGCCAGGTAGAACTCACGGCAGCAATTACCGCCTATGTTGAAGAGAAAATGGGAGCGCTGTCCAAGTACGCAGATCTGATTCGACACACGGACGTGGAGGTAGGTAAGCTCACGGCGCATCACAAGAATGGCGATGTATTCTTCTGTAAAGCGATTTTCGAACTCATGAACGGCAAGATCCTTCGTATTGATCGTGAATCCGGGGATCTGTATAAGGCGATCGACAAGGTTCGCGACCATGCTCGACAAGAGCTCACGGAAGCTCATCGAATGGGGCTCGATGCCGCGAGCGCGGCGTAAGGGTGGTGAAAAAGTAGACGACGACGGGGAAAGTCGGTACGATCCCCGTCGTATGTCTTTTTTCCAGAAACTCTTTGGTGATCCGAATGCCCGAGAAGTGGCAAAAATCCGCTCAGTGATTGAAAAAGAAGTTGGGGGGCTCTCGGCTGCCATGGAGGCCCTAACGGATGAACAGCTCAAGGCGAAAACGTCAGAATTACGAGAAAAGATCGCTTCTGGAACGAAGTTGGATGATCTTTTGGTTGAATCGTTTGCTGTCGTGCGTGAAGCTTCTCGTCGAACGTTGAGTCAGCGCCAGTACGATGTGCAGTTGATCGGTGGGGTGGTGCTGCATCGTGGCATGATTGCGGAAATGCGTACCGGTGAAGGCAAGACCTTGACAGCGACTGCGCCTGTCTACCTTAACGCTCTTACTGGAAAAGGGGTGCACGTGATTACGGTGAACGACTATCTCGCGCGACGTGACGCCGTGTGGATGGGGCAGGTCTATTACGCTCTCGGTCTTCGTGTGGCGTGTATTCAGCACGCAGGAAGCTTTATCTACGATCCGGACTTCAAGCAGGAGTCGCAGCATGATGATGAGCGTGATGAGACGGGTTCATTCCGTGTCGATATGGACTACCTCCGCCCGGTATCACGTAAAGAAGCCTATGAAGCGGATATTACCTACGGTACGAACAACGAGTTCGGTTTTGACTATTTGCGTGACAACATGGCGCAGCGCTTAGTTGATCGCGTACAGCGTCCGCTACACTATGCGGTCATTGACGAAGTCGACTCGATTTTAATCGATGAAGCGCGTACGCCGCTTATTATTTCCGCACCCGCAGAAGAAGCAACGGATACGTATTATAAATTCGCCGAACTTGTTGCGCGCTTGGAAAAGGAGACGGATTATAAGGTGGATGAAAAGCTTCGGGCAGCTACTCTTACAGAAGAAGGAACGAGTAAAATCGAGCAGTGGCTTGGGATTGAAAATCTGTACGTGCAGGGAGGATTTCGCATGGTGCACCATCTCGAGCAGGCGCTCAAAGCCCACGCGCTCTTTAGAATCGACAAAGATTACGTGGTAAAAGATGGCGAAGTCGTGATCGTCGATGAATTCACGGGACGCATGATGCAAGGACGACGCTATTCCGAAGGTCTTCACCAAGCGATCGAGGCAAAAGAACGTGTCGCGATTCAGCGCGAATCGGTGACCCTTGCGACGATCACGTTCCAGAACTATTTCCGCCTCTACGAAAAAATCTCTGGTATGACCGGAACGGCCGCGACAGAAGCCGAAGAGTTTCACAAAATTTACAAGCTTGAAGTGGTGAGCATCCCTACGCATCGTGACAACAAGCGCGTGGATCTTCCTGACCAGGTGTTTACGACGGAACTTGGGAAGTTCAAGGCGGTCGCCCGTGAGATCAAGCGTCGCCATGAACTTGGTCAGCCGGTGCTCGTTGGTACGTCGAGTATTGAAAAAAACGAAGTATTGCACGCGCTCCTTGAGCAAGAAGGGGTGCCGCATCAGGTGCTCAACGCCAAAAACCACGAACGTGAAGCCGAAATCATCGCGCAAGCGGGACGAAAAGGCGCGGTCACGGTTGCAACCAACATGGCTGGCCGCGGCGTCGACATTCTTCTTGGTGGAAATCCCCCTGATAAGGCGATGGCGGATGAGATTCGGGCGATGGGTGGGCTCTGTGTGATGGGCACCGAGCGCCACGAGTCGCGTCGTATCGATAACCAGCTCCGAGGTCGCGCCGGCCGTCAGGGTGACCCTGGAACAACCCAGTTCTTCATATCTGTTGAAGACGATCTGATGCGTATTTTTGCCTCTGATCGCATGCGCCAGTTTATGGCGATGGGCGTTCCTGAAGATGAGGCGATTGTGCACGGACTCTTAAACCGCTCCATCGAGTCTGCGCAACGGAAGGTCGAAGGACACCACTTTGACATTCGTAAGCATCTACTTGAATACGATGATGTGCTCAATAAGCATCGTCAGGTGTTCTATGGCAAGCGCTTGGCGTTTCTTGAAGCGGCAGAAGCGCCGACAACAGATGGCGTTCGTCCCACAAAGCATCAAATTCGCGAGTACTTTGCTTCAGAGATGGAAGCCATTGTCGCTCTTCACGCGCAGGCGGAAGAAAAAGACGCCTGGGAATGGGACAAGATCGAAGAAGGATGGAAGGCGCTCTTTCCTGCGTCCGCGAACCTCGCAGGACTTGAGCGTATTCGTACGGGGGAGATCACTGATCTGATCGAGCTTCGTACGGCAATCGTTGAAGAGGGCATGCGTATCGTCGATGAAACCTATGTTACGCTCGAAGAGATGCTTCGTGATCCAGCGATCGTGCAAGACCTTGAAAAGGTTGTTGTCCTTCGCTTGATGGATGATCTCTGGATTCAGCACTTAGAAGCGATGGATCACCTGCGTCACGGGATTGGCCTGCAGGGCTACGGCCAACGCGATCCGCTTGTTGAATACAAGAAAGAAGGGTATCGATTATTCCACGAACTCCTGGGTGAATTGCAGCGTCGTGTTACTCGTACTCTCTTTCATGTCCAGGTCAATCAGCCAGCTCCAGATCAAGAACGCCACGAAACCACGGCGTAACATAAAATCCTCACAGCTCGTGAGGATTTTATGTTAGAATAAAACCATCTATGTCTGAACGACGTTCTTTCTCTGAGAGTCGCTTGAGCCAAGCGGCAGCCCTTGGTATGGCGGTCGCTGCTTCCGGATACACATCGACGCGGGTTGAGGATCACTATCGTGGTCAAGCGCTGCAAGAGATGGTGCCTACGCTTGCCGGAGCGGTTCACGACCCAGAAGTACGCACGCGTTTAGCGCTCCGCGAGCATCGTGCCTGGCCTCTTGTCGCGAGCGCTCGGACACAAGAAGGTGATCGTGGGCGGCTTCTCTCCGCGTATGCAGAATGGCGTCGCGCCTTAGAAACACACCCCGGCGCCTACCAGCTCATCACACAAGAACGTTCATTTTGTGCAAACGTTGGCGATAACCGTCTTGGGGGAGCCAGCCGCCTCGCGGTACGGGTACGTGCCACGCCAAATCAAACAGCCTTTTTGTCTACCCTGGAGCAGCTGAGAGCGGCTCCAGGGTCGGATGATATTATCGTTGAACACGTGAAAGAAGATGTGATTGGAATGAACGAGCACCAAGCCATCGAGGAAGCGCTTCAGCGTCTGACGGAGCGAGTGCAAGCAAGACAGACGACCCAGGCTCAAGATGCGCCGAGCGTTTCCGTTCTGGACCCTTCTCGCCCCACCCCGTTCCTCCAGCGCCTCTCTTCACAAAACTCCCATACCGTCGAACTCATTGATCACCCCATGACGCGTGCGGGCCGTCCCACGGTTGTAGCCGAGCTTCATGTGTCTGACATGGTCGTGTATGTGAATAACATCCGCATCCTACGAATTGGTCGTGGGGCGCATGAGTCAGCCAGAGGGTTTCGGCTGACGGCGGATATTCTACGGGATAACGGTGCCCGCTTTGCTTCTCACCGGGAATAACAAAACTCCCTCGATGGAGGGAGTTTTGATTACCGGACTTCCGTGGCAAGCTTTTTGAGCGTGCGGAGCGTACGAGCAGCGACTCGGATGCGTTGGCCGTTGATCTTAATCGTTTGAAGATTGACGTTTTGGCGGCGCTTGGTGGCGCGGTTTGAGTGGCTGCGCGATTGACCGAAGTTGGCGCGCTTGCCAGTGAGGATGCAGATGCGAGACATAGGCGGTAGGTAAGAATGGGCGTAGGATAGCGAATTTGCCTTGTCTTGGCAAGAGGGGGGCGACTTCGTACACTACGAGCAAGCCTATGCTCATTTCTGACCTGTTTTCCAACCCTCTCCGAGTCGCGATTGTTTTGACCGCTTTTTTATTCGCCCTCTCTGTCCACGAGGCGTCCCATGCCCTCGCGGCACTCCTTCTGGGGGATAAAACCGCGCTTCGAGAAAAGCGGTTAACGCTCAATCCGCTCGCGCATATTGACGTGACCGGGTTCATGATGCTGATTCTGGTCGGATTTGGGTGGGGAAAGCCTGTGCCCTTTAACCCCTACAACCTCCGTTGGCCGCGTATCGGGCCGACGTTGGTCGCCGCTGCCGGACCGCTCTCAAACTTTTTGCTCAGCCTTCTTGCTGTAGGACTCTTTTCTCTTGTTAGCCCTCGTTTGGGAGTCGAGAACGGTCTCAGCTTGTTTTTGATGATTCTCGCGTTAATGAGTATGGTGTTAGGCCTATTTAATCTGATCCCGATTCCACCACTCGATGGCTCAAAGGCACTTCTCGCCCTTCTTGCGGCACCAAAATACGCGCAGGCGCGACACGTTCTTGAAACGCGCGGTCCGTATCTTCTCCTTGCGCTCGTCCTCTTCAATGTGTTGTTTCAGATTGATGTATTCTCTTGGCTTGGAACGCTCGCGCAAACGGTGGTGATGTGGCTTGTCGCGCTTTTTGGAGTTGTTTAGCCGTTGTTATTTATGGACTGGTATTTACGTCAATGGAACGAGCGATCGTTTTCTGGATGGATCGCGTGGTGGCAACGGGTCGCGCTCTTTGCACTTGGAGTCGTGCTTCTCGGGTCGTGGTTTGGTACCGGGCCTGGAACGGGTCTCGTTTCACTTGCGGTCTTTTTCCGTACCGCGTTCTTGATCGGGGCAGGGTGCATGGGGCTTGCGTGGCTTACAGCGGCGAGCGGCGCGTATTCTTGGCGAGCGGCGCTTGCGGGATGGTCAAAACTTCTTCCTGTGGTGGTACTTGTGCCGCTCGTCGATGCCGCAACACGTTGGCTCGCACCTGCGCTTGTACATGGAGAGTGGTGGTTTGATCTCACGCAACTCCCTTGGTGGCTTTTGGCGGGGTGGGCGCACGGTGGATTTGCGTCTTTTGGACTTACGTTGTTTGTGATGGTATGTGCGGTGGCGATGGTGACACGCTTGATGACCGCGGGCATCGGTCGCGCAAAAGCAGTTGCGTTTGGGGTTATGACGATGGTTTGTTTGTGGTTTGCGCTCGCGATTCCTTCGTTTGTTGCGTGGACCCAGCTCTCGACTTACGGAACGACATTTGCTCCGGCACCACGCGTGGTTGAGCAGGCGTTTGCGCGCGTATGGTCAAAATCGCTCTGGTATAGTCAGGCGGAACGGTTTCTTGATGTGCGTACCATCGACGCGCAGATGGGTGAGCGCTTTGTGCTCGCTATCATGAGCTGGTTGCTTGTATTTGCTCTCTTTGCTCCTGCTATGTCTCGTGCAAAACGCGGTTCATGGAAAGAGTATGTCCAAGCATCGAGTCTTCCGGTTGCTCCTGTGTTTGGGGGTGTTATCCTCGGTTTAACGCAGGTGATCGGTCAGACGTTCTTTGCTTCAATGGCGTTTGTGGTCTTTTTTGGAGCATTGCTCGTCTTGTTGGCTCGGGTGTTGCGCCGCGCCGAAACCGATCAAGATATGGATGAGCGCTGGTTGGCGATGGCGCTGCTTCTTTCTGGAGGATTACTCTTGGGATGGAGTGCGTTTTTGCTCTTGCTTGCGGCACTTGCTCTGATGGGCGTGGGACGTGTCGAAGGGGACTGGTGGATGCGGGCAGGTTTTCGCGGAGGGGCTTGGGCTCTGCTCTTCTTGTTTGGAACGAATGTGGTGGCACGGGCAAGCATGGGGGTGTTTTCCCCACTATTGATTCTTGGGATTTTCGGGGCTTTTAAGGCTTTATCGCTCGTTCTTGCGTATCAGGAATCTGGGGATAAGACGGCGGTGATTGGATCGAGGCACGTGTCTGGTCGCTCGCTTGAGCACCTGCTTCTTTGGGGGTGGGTCGTGAGTATTGGGCTTTTGTGGTGGGGAACGGGGCAGGTGGCTTTTGGCGGTCCGGCGCTTGTTTTAGCGCTTCTTGCCCCCGCCGCCTTGTGGCTTCTCCCGCTTCAGGGGAAGCGAGGGGTCACGGCACTCTTTCTCACCCCCGTCCTTCTCGGCTTGCTTCTGCGTCCGGGGATCTTTCTCCCTTGACGAACTGGCGTATCATTGATAGATTACGCACACCTTAGAGCTTTTTAAGGATTAACTGCGCGGGGAAGTCCCGCTTCTGTCTCTCTCATGCCTACGATCAACCAGCTCGTTCGCCGCCCACGAAAAACGGCGAAACGCAAGTCAAAGAGCCCAGCTCTGCAGTTTGCGATGGACACGCTCCACCGCAAGCGCACCGAACTTCGCCGCGGCGCCAGCTTCAAGCGTGGCGTGTGCACGAAAGTGACGACCATGACGCCAAAAAAGCCGAACTCCGCTATTCGCAAGATTGCGCGTATTCGCTTATCGAACGGCACGGAAGTGACAGCCTATATTCCGGGCGAAGGTCACAACCTTCAGGAGCACTCCATCGTGATGATTCGCGGTGGTCGTGTGAAAGACCTTCCGGGTGTGCGTTATCACGTGGTTCGTGGGGTGTACGACACCCAAGGTGTCGCCAACCGTCGTGGCAGTCGATCCCTGTACGGAGCTCGTCGTCCTAAAGAAGATAAGAAGTAATGATCCGCTATGCGTGGTAAACAAGCTCCGCGACGCACTGTCGCCAACGATCCAAAATTCAACTCGCCGGTAGTCGCAAAACTCGTCAACTCCATCATGCGTGATGGAAAGAAGTCGACCGCCTACGGCATTGTGTACGAAGCGTTCGACATCATCCAAGCAAAGATGGAAAAGCCGGCGATGGAAATCTTTGATGAAGCGATGAAGAACGTCTCGCCATCGGTAGAAGTCAAGTCCAAGCGCGTGGGTGGGGCCAACTACCAAGTTCCGCTTCAGGTCCGCGCTGACCGCCGTCTTCAGCTCGCGTTTCGCTGGATGATCACGGCCGCTCGCTCTCGCAAGGGCAAGCCAATGGCAGAAAAGCTCGCCATGGAACTCATGGATGCCGCTCAAAATCAGGGTGACGCCGTCAAAAAGAAGATGGATGTTCATCGCATGGCCGAAGCGAATCGTGCGTTCGCTCACTTTGCCAAGTAATTTCGAAACACGACGCACGAAAGTGCGTCGTGTTATATATTTATGCCTCGCGAATATTCGCTCAAAGATACCCGTAACTTCGGGATTATCGCTCACATCGACGCTGGAAAAACAACGTGTTCTGAACGCGTCCTGTTTTATACGGGTCGAAAGCACAAAATTGGAGAAGTGCACGAAGGGGAAGCCACCATGGACTGGATGGAACAGGAACGTGAGCGTGGTATCACGATCACCGCGGCGGCTACCACGTGTTTCTGGAAGGGCCACCGGATGAACCTCATCGACACTCCAGGACACATCGACTTCACGATTGAAGTGCAGCGTTCTTTGCGTGTGCTCGACGGGGCCGTGACGGTATTTGATGGCGTGGCTGGTGTGGAAGCACAAACAGAAACCGTGTGGCGTCAGGCAGATAAGCACAACGTGCCTCGTATTTGTTTCATTAACAAACTCGATCGCACCGGTGCAGATTTTTACAAGGATGTTGACTCTATTCACGAGCGCTTAACGAAGCGTGCGCACCCAATTCAGCTCCCTATCGGGGCGGAAGATAAGTTTGTCGGCATCATTGACCTTATTCGGATGAAGTCCGAAGTGTATTTGGACGAAATGGGACAAAAATTCGAAGAACGGGATATTCCAGAAGAGATGGCGGCAAAAGCAAAAGAATACCGCGCTCAGCTCATGGAAGCGATCGCGGAAACGGATGAAAAGCTCATGGAGAAATATCTCGGCGGAGAAGAGCTCACCGTAGAAGAAATGACGACCGGTATTCGTAAAGCCGTCATCAAGAACGAATTCTATCCAATCTTGTGTGGCTCAGCCCTCAAGAACAAGGGTGTCCAGTTCTTGCTGGACGCGGTGGTCGCGTACTTGCCAAGCCCTCTCGATATTCCATCCACAAAGGCTCACGATGTTGATGACAGCTCCAAAGAGATCTTGATCACCGCAAACGACAACGAACCATTTGCAGCATTGGCCTTTAAGGTCATGACGGATCCGTTCGTTGGAAAGCTTGTGTTCTTTCGTGTGTATTCTGGAAAACTCTCGTCTGGTTCGTACGTCGAAAACACGACAACTGGCGAAAAAGAGCGCATCAGCCGTATTGTGCGCATGCACTCGAACGAACGCGAGGAAGTGGATGAAGTGTTTTCAGGAGAAATCGCCGCGGCCGTCGGTCTCAAATCGACGTTTACGGGTCACACGCTCTGTGACGAAAAGCGCATGCTCGTCCTCGAATCCATCGTGATTCCAGAGCCGGTGATTTCGCTCGCGATCGAACCAAAAACGAAGGCAGACCAAGAAAAGATGGGGGTCGCGCTCCAGAAGCTCGGCGAAGAAGACCCATCGTTCCGTGTGCGTACCGACGAAGAAACGCTCCAGACGATTATTTCTGGGATGGGCGAACTTCACCTCGAAATCATTGTCGATCGTATGAAGCGCGAATTCAAAGTGGAGGCAAACGTGGGTAAGCCACAGGTTGCGTACCGCGAAGCCATTCGTACAAAAGCGGAAGACATCGAAGGAAAGTATATCCGTCAGTCCGGTGGTCGTGGTCAGTATGGCCATGCCGTGATCGACGTTGAACCATTGGAACGTGGCAAGGGCTACGAATTCGTGGACGCGATCAAGGGCGGGGTAGTGCCTCGTGAATACATCCAGCCAATCAACAAGGGGATTCAAGAGGCGGTCCAGCGTGGTGTGCTTGCTGGGTACCAGGTGCTCGATGTAAAGGTGACGCTCAAAGATGGAAGCTACCACGAGGTAGACTCCTCCGAAGCCGCCTTTAAAATCGCGGGTTCCATGGCGTTCCAGGAAGCCTGTCGCAAGGCCGGCATCTACCTTCTCGAGCCAATCATGAAGGTGGAAGTCGTGACGCCGGAACAGTTTATGGGTGACGTGATCGGGGATTTGAACGCCAAGCGTGGTCAAATCCAGGACATGACCGAACGCTCCGGCGCTCGCGTCGTGACCGCGCTCGTTCCGCTCTCCGAAATGTTCGGCTACACCACGAACCTTCGCTCTATGACCCAGGGTCGTGCGAGCTCGAGCATGGAATTCGCCCACTACGGCGAAGTCCCAAACAACGTGGCGCAGACGGTCATCGAAGGAAAAAAGAAGTAAACACAAAAAAATCCTCGCTCTGGCGAGGATTTTTGGTATGGCGAGGGTAACGGGTTTGACCTTGACCGTATGCCTAATTTTTGCTACGGTGCCCGCGCTCTCAATGGTGGGAGCCCGAAAAGGAGCCGGTCATCATGACCCGTGTCCAGATCTCTGTCCCGAAGCATCTCTGCGATCGTCCGATCCCCGTTCCCTTTGATGAGGAGACGCAGGTGCACGCGAAGGAGCCCAAGCACCTCGCCATCCATCGCATGCTCGGTTTCACCGAGCAGCAGGAAGGGCGGGTGGTGTGGTGCCGAGCGCAGGGCGATACGTTGCAGCTGTCCGTCATCGATGGGGATGGAGGGCATATGCTCGATGTCCCCCGTGTGCGGCTCTATGCCGTGCTCGCATACCTCGAAGGCTACGTCCTCAACCGCAGCCTCCAGATCGTGAAGTCGTGCGGTGGAGAGGTCGAGGTCGATGTCACGAGTGGCATCCTGGACTCGGCCAAGCGCAAGATCATGAACGCCTGGGAGGCGGATGAGAATCCCTCGCCGTGGGGTGGCGTCGGCGTCATCGCCGTGTCCCCGGACGGACAGGAGTTCGGGTTCGTTCGCAAGGATCATCTCCATCCCTGCATGAACTACTCCTGCGGACTGGCGGTGGTAGGTGGCGGTATGGATTCGAACGAGGTCCTCTCGGCCTGGGGTCGTGAAGCGGAGTGCGCAGCGGTGAGCATGTACCGTGAGTGCTTCGAGGAGATCCGCGACCTCCAAATCGCGACCGAGATCGCTCAGGCTTGCCGGTACTACGGACCTTCCCGTGCCAACTGCTACCTCTACGAAGACAGCGGTCTCCCGACTCAGGGGTACCTCCGCTTCTTTGTGGCGCAGGCCCCGACGAGCGAGGCCTGGGACTGCTGGCGCCGCCTCTACACCAAGGAGACGAACCTCCTCGGCGAGGCGAACCCCGAGATCCTCACCCGCGACCAGCTCCTCAAGGCGCTGGCGGCGGATGGTCGGGCTGCCAGGGCACGCAAGGAGTTCCTGAGGACGGCGTCGCCTGACGCGCTTCGCGAGGCTGAGGCTGCTCTTCTCGAGCGGTTCTCACGGCGAACCATCACGAACGCGCTGATGGCTGGGCGAATCAAGCTCACAGAGGACGAGCAGAAGGAGCTCAAGGCTCAGGTCGACAAGATCTGGCGCACCAACCGCGACGAGGCCTTCGCGAATGGTGAGTTCCCGCTCCGTCACCGTGGCGACTTCGCCTTCATCTCGGGCATGGCCGGCCCGGTCGCCCACGTTCTCAAGGGCGCGCACATCATTGACTGACCCTACCAATCCCGATCTCTCGGGATTTTTTTCTTTTCCGTATACGTGCACCGGTGTCAGGCATGCGCCTGGCACCGGGTCTTGCTTCGTGTTATCCTCCTGCCCATGGCAAAGAAGCGCTTGCGGGCGGTCTTTTTTGGCCCGCATGGAGCGGGTAAGCGTACGCAGGCGGAACGACTTGCGAAGGTTTTTAATGTTCCGCTTGTGGCATCAGGGGCGCTCTTACGGGAAGAGATTGAGGGAAAAACCGCGATTGGGGCACTGGTGGAAGATTATGTCGAACAGGGGATGCTCGTTCCGGACGATCTTGTAAACGCGGTGATTCTCCGAAAAGTGCGTCGGCTCGTGACGGCGGAAAAGGGGTTTGTCCTTGAGGGGTATCCGCGGAATGTGGAACAGGCGTCAGGACTCGAAAAGGTGGCGAAAATCCAGCTTGCGATCCATCTAAAAATGGCAGACGAGGCGGCGCAGATACGGGTGGAAGAACGTCGCGACTGTCCGGCGTGTCGCGCGGTCTATCACTTGCATGCGGTCCCACCGGGGGAGCTTGAAACATGTACGCGTTGCGGCCACGGGTTAGAGGGTCGCGCGACGGATAAGCCGGATGCATTCTTCAGTCGACAGGCGATTTATCATTTTATGACAGAGCCGCTCGTGTCGTTTTATCGTCAAAAAGGGACGCTTCTTCCTATCAAAGCGGAACAATCTGTAGAGGCGCTTCAAAAAGAGCTCGTAGATAAAATGAAGCGGTTAGGGTTTTAGGGGCGGCTATATAGCTTTTTGATCGATATTGATCTATTGTTTCGCTATGTCCATGACAAAAACTCCCGGAGAGATCGAAGCGCTTAAACGAGGTGGCGTTATTTTATCGTCTATTTTACGGGAACTTCGCGAAAAGTGCGTGGTAGGAGTGGGGACCGCAGAGCTCGATGCAATCGCTCAGGAGCGCATGCGCGAGGCAGGAGGAAAGCCCTCGTTTTTAGGGTATCGGATTGATGCGGAGACGATCCCGTTTCCTGGGGCGGTGTGTATTTCGATCAACGAAGAGGTAGTACATGGTCTTCCTGTTCCTAACCGTATTGTTCAAGCAGGAGATATGGTGGGGCTTGATATTGGGATGTGGTACGAGGGGCTTGCGACGGATATGGCAACGACCGTGATCGCAGGTGGAACGCATGACTCACGAAAAGAAGCGCTCGTAGAAGATACGCGTGAGGCTTTGGTGCGTGGCCTTGGAGCATTAAAGGCGGGGGGATGGGTACATGATGTTGGGGCCGCGGTCGAGGATTTTATTAAACCAAAAGGATACGGCATCGTGAAAGATTTAGTAGGACACGGTGTTGGGCATGCTGTGCACGAAGAACCGAACGTGCCAAATTATCGCGATACCTGGTTGCCACGTCAGTGTCTGCTTGAAGGAATGGTGCTTGCTCTTGAGCCTATGATTACACTCGGAACATGGAAAGTACGACAAAAACGCGATGGTTGGACGATTGTGACGAACGATGGGAGCCCATGCGCTCACTTTGAACTTACCGCCGTGGTCACGGGCGACGGGTACGAACTGGTCACGCCATGGCCGGATCGGTAGACTGCTGAGCATATGTCTCCTATTGAATCCTCCGGAGCTCACGAAGCGGCTCCCGTGCTTGAGCATCGGAATGTGTTTCAGGCGGCTCTGATGATGCACTGGCACCCAGATACGCCAGAGCTCGCGAATGCTGATGAAAATACGCGTGCGATGAACTGGATTACCCGGTATGCCGCTGCGTATGCAAACCTGTACGCAAAGGAAGGTTCTGAGCTTCTTGTGGGATCTGCAAGAAATCCTCAGCTGCTGGAAAAATGGCAACAAAAACTTGAGGCCGAGGAGGTGCAGAAAGGCTTGTTTGATTAACGTATGATGCAGCATGACCTTCTTGAGCAGATTGATCTTCTTCGTGGAAAGATTGATGAAGCCTGGCAAATCCTCAAGCTCGATCAGGTGCGTGATGAGCTAGAGGGATTAGAAACGGCCGCAAATGCGCCCGATCTTTGGAATGCGCCAGAAGAAGCGCGTGCGACCCTTCAGAAGCTCGCGGAAGCAAAACAAGTGTTTGAGCGGTGGAATAGCCTTCGAATGCAGCTTCTTGATGCGGAAGAGATGTTGCGTCTCTCGTTGGAAGAGTCTGACACGAGTATGGTTGACGATGTCGCGTTTCAGGTAGGGGAGCTTGAAAAACGCTATCTCACCCAAGAATTTGAACTCTTATTCTCTGGAGCGTACGACGCTCGTCCCGCGATTCTTGCGATTCACGCAGGTGCGGGTGGAACGGATGCGCAAGATTGGGCGGAGATGCTCATGCGGATGTTTGTGCGCTACGCCGAAAAAAAATCGTGGCAGGTACGGCTCGTCGAGGAATCGCGGGGAGGCGAGGCAGGCATCAAGTCCGTCACCATGATTGTTGATGGTCGATATGCCTATGGGCATCTGCGTGGCGAAGCGGGAGTTCATAGACTCGTCCGGCAGTCGCCGTTTAATGCGGATGGGTTGCGTCAAACGTCGTTCGCGCTCGTCGAAGTCCTTCCTGAACTCGACGAGAGCGTCCATATCGATATCAAACCGGATGATTTACGCGTTGATACGTTTATGAGCGGCGGAAAAGGCGGTCAGTCGGTGAACACCACCTATTCGGCGGTGCGTATTGTCCATCTTCCGACCGGTATCACGGTTTCGTGTCAGAACGAGCGTTCACAAACGCAGAACAAAGCGCTCGCGATGACGATTCTTCGAGCGAAACTCGTAAAGCTCCAGGAGGAAGCGCATCAAAAAGAAAAACAACAGCTCCGCGGGGAGTTTCAAAGTGCGGAGTGGGGGAATCAGATTCGTTCCTACGTGCTGCATCCGTACAAGATGGTCAAAGATCATCGCACCGACGTGGAAACCTCTGATCCAGAAGCGGTGCTCGATGGGAGTCTTGACCCGTTTGTGGAGGGGGAATTGCGCTGGATGGCAAAACAGGGGGTAAACTCCAGCATATGAACGCCCATCTTGCAGAACTCGGCCGGGTTGTCGTCGTGAGCGTGCTTGCGCTTCTAGTTGATGCGGGCACACTGGCGCTTTTGGTTCAGGGGGCGTCGCTTTCGTATCAGCTCGCCGGATTTTTGGGGTTCATAGCCGGCCTCGCGGTGAATTACATCCTGAGTGTCTCGTGGGCTTTCCAAAGGCGCCGCATCACGGATCGGCGCTTAGAATGTCTGCTCTTTGTCTCTGTGGGGATATTAGGCGCGGGGTGGAACGCCTTGTTTCTCTGGCTTGGTGTTGAGGTGTTAGAGGTGTCGTTGCCTTTCGCCAAGACCGTGAGCGTGGGTCTCGTCTTTTTTTGGAACTACGGTGTGCGTAAGTACTCTCTTTTTACCAAGGTATGACCAAAAAAACAGCTATCATCATAGGAGCAGGACCCGCGGGGCTCACCGCTGCCTACGAGCTTTTGACGCGCACGGATATTCAGCCGATCGTGCTTGAATGTAGTTCGACGCACGTGGGTGGTATTTCAAAAACGGTTGAATACAAGGGAAACCGTATTGATATTGGTGGACATCGTTTTTTTTCAAAATCCGATCGCGTGATGCGCTGGTGGCTCTCGATGCTACCTTTGCAGCATATCGATGATCCATCACTCACGATTCAGTATCAGCAAAAACGCGCCGATGTGGTGGTACCTCTGGAAACGGTTGACCCCGCAACGACGGATCGAGTGATGCTGGTGCGAAACCGGTTGTCACGTATTTTCTTTAATAAGCAGTTCTTTCCGTATCCGATTACGCTGTCTTGGGATACGATTTCAAAACTTGGGTTTTGGCGCATGGTGAAAATCGGCGTGACGTACGTTCGCCGGCGTCTCTTTCCTATTAAACCAGAACGGAATTTGGAAGAGTTTTTCTTGAACCGTTTTGGCGACGAGCTCTATCACACATTCTTTCGCTCCTACACGGAAAAAGTGTGGGGGTTGCCGTGTCGCGAGATTAGTCCTGAGTGGGGCGCGCAGCGTATTAAGGGCCTCTCGATCACCAAAGTCTTGTGGCATTACGCGAAAAGCTTGTTCCCAAAACGTGCTTCGCTCACGCAAAAACAGACGGAGACCTCTCTTATCGAGCGCTTTTTCTATCCAAAACTCGGTCCGGGCCTCATGTGGGAAACCGTTGCGGAGTTGGTGCGTGAAAAAGGGGGAGAGATTCGGATGGGGGAGCGCGTGACGGGATTAGAAGTCGAGGGAAATCGTATCACCTCCGTCACCACGACAACGTCGAGTGGCGAAAAACACACGTATACGGGTGACTATATTTTTTCCACCATGCCGTTACGCGAGCTGATTGCTTCGATGAGAACGGAGGTTCCTGAACATCCTAAACGGATTGCGGAAGGGCTTCAGTACCGTGATTTTATGACGGTGGGATTGCTCGTAAAACGCCTCGCTCTTGCCTCTACTACCCACAGCGCTATTCCTGATAACTGGATCTATGTCCATGATCCAGACGTGCAGGTAGGTCGATTACAGGTCTTCAATAATTGGAGCGAGTATCTCGTCCGTGATCCAGAAACGGTATGGGTGGGGATGGAGTATTTTTGCAATGAGACAGACGCGCTTTGGTCTATGAAAGATGAGGATCTGTTAGTACTTGGATCGCGCGAGCTCGCCTCGATCGGTCTTGTGCAAGCAGAAGATGTACTCGATGGAACAATTTTACGAGAGAAGAAAGCGTATCCTGCGTACTTTGGAACCTACAACGAGTTCGATACGCTTAGGGAGTATCTCGATGGATTTGAGAACCTGTTTTTACTAGGTCGCAACGGCATGCATCGCTACAACAACCAAGATCACTCCATGCTCACCGCCATGACGGCTGTAGATCTAATTCTTGCCGGGCGTTCTGACAAATCTGAGCTTTGGTCGGTGAATACCGAGCAGGAATATCACGAACAGAAGTCATCGTCCTAACCTATGGAACGTCCTCCTTGGCTTTGGATCATTATCGGGGTTGCGTCTTTTGCGGTCGCCGGTATTTTACTGGTGCGTCTTTGGCATATTCGTGCGTTGATTCTTTCTGGTCAGGTGCGCCACGAAGCGACCGTGGTCATGAACGGGCTTCGTGAGCGAGAAGGCGTTCCACGTTCATTTTTTGTCGTGAAACATATCGGATGTAGGATGGAACAATGCGAACTCGTGATGCGTGAACAGTGGAACTTGGTGACGGTGCGAGCGCCGCTTCAGATGTTGCACGCATCGTGGCAGTTGGGTGCGCCAGAAGGCTTTACTTGGTCCTATGCAAATCAGTAATCGGTGGGTCACGGGAGGATTTTTGGTGTGGGCCATCGCGATGCTCGCGCTGTGTTTTTATGCGTCTTCTCTCGGGATGCTGTTCACTGACCCAGCAAAGTACGCCCTGAACCTTCCGATTCCGCATCCGCCGCTCGGTCGATGGGTGATGCAGGTGAGTCAACTCCTGTTTGGCTCCACGATTTTTGCGGTGCGGCTTCCAACGATGCTTGCCGATATTGGTGCCGTCGCTCTTTTCCTCCGGTTGGCACAAAAACAGGGCTCGTCTTCCTATGGCTTGAGCTTGTTTGTGCTTTTGGCGGTGTTTGCGGCTAGTCCGTTGAATCTGGGTTCTGGATTTCAGACCTCGTTTTTAGCCCTCGGACTCGCGTGTATCGCGACGGGAGCGTTTACAGAACGGATCTCCTCTCGTGTAACATGGATCTCGATCGGATATGCCGTCGCACTTTGGTCTCAGATTCAAGGAATTCTGCTTTTGCCTTTCGTGCTACTTGTCCTTTGGCAGACCTGGAAGCGCGCAGGAACTCGACATGAACGGAGAAATGTTCTTGCTGCGGGCGTTTTTTCGCTGGTGCAGACGGGGCTCGTCACGCTCTGGCTTGCCTCGAACCCATTTGCGCTCGCGGATGCGCTTGATCTCGCGGGTCGTGCTCCGGCAAAAGAATGGGATCGGGTGATAGCGTTCGCGGGTTCCGGCCTCGCCTACGTGTGGGCTATGCTCGTGGTTGTGGCCGTGGCGCTCGCAACGCGAGCAAAGCGTGATTGGCGGGTGTACGGCTACATCGGTACTGCCACCCTCTTTTCTTTCTATCTCTATAAAAATCCAGCGCCGTACTATCTTCCCTACGTTATCGCGCTCGTCTTGTGGGGAGTGGTTCTAGGATCGCCTTGGACGAAACGTCGAGCTATGGTGGTGTTTGCCGTGAGTGCGCTTCTTCTTGTCCTCGATCCAGGCTACAAGACCCTCTGGCAAGCACGTACCTGGGCTCCTCACCGAACTGCGTCACAGATCGCAGAGCTTCGTCCCTATGCGCAATCGCCCAATGTGGTGGCGGTTGGAAATTTTGGGTACGAATGGAACTATCTTTTAGGAACCAGGTTCAACCGATTCGGAACAAGTGAGACCATTCAGCAAACTGCACAAACCGCCATCGTCTTTGTTCCGGAAACCGTGACAGAAGAAGAACGCCGTTTTTTGAAAAACTTTACAAGTTCCACCACGATTGGATCAGTGGTGGTGTACACGCGATAAAGGATTGTTGGCGTGCATGGTATACTCGCTGCATGTCGTCCCTTCCATTTATTGTCAAAAACCAAGAAGCCGAGCGAAGCGAGGCTTCAAGAAAAAAAGAATCGGTATTCCTTATTCCAGATATTCCCAATGGCAAGGGGTGGGAAGCGTGGAAAACCTACGCCTGGTTTTTGCGCTACTCTTTTTTTGCCACAAAACGACAAACGGCGGTCATTATCGGCTCGCTTATTTTTGGTCCACTTTCTGCGGCGGGCATGCTTTGGCTCACACGGCGATTGATTGATGAGCTCACGGCGGGAAATGTTGGTGCTGCTAAAGGGGTGTTTTTCTTGCTCGCCGCGGTAACCGTGATCGGGATTGTGACGGAAAGAGCGAGAGACTACGTTCGGGAAACGGCGAGGTTGTCGCTCGATTTTCGATTAAGAAAAGATGCTATTCTGCATCTTCGCTCGCTGGACCCGGCCGTTATTGAGCATCCACGATTTCAAGCGCTCTATCATGCCTATGAGAGTCAGAGAGGAAACCTGCTCTCTGTCGCGCAAGAGGGATACTGGTTGGTGTTTACGGTGTGTATGGCTCTCGGATACGCGTCCGTCCTGCTCTTGCTTCCTTGGTGGACTCTGCTGGCGATGGTTATCCCGTTTGCGGTGCTTGTGCGCTCCATGCGTCATGAAAAAACCTGGAGCTGGGGGATATTGAGCTATGAATCTCGCGAAGGGAAGAGAGGATGGTATTTTAGCTCCATTCTTCTTGATGCGTCGTGGCTCCAGCATCGGTGGACGCTCGGTCTTCATCAACGATTCTATACAGCATGGAAGGAGATCTTTGAAAAAGGATTGCGACTCAGGCTTCGCGAGGGGGTGTTACGGGTTGGGTCAAATTTTATCGCCGACTTTGTTTTAGTGGTGGGAATGTTTGGGGGCGCTATCGTTTTATTTGGCGACGCGGTCGAGACGGGGGTGGTGGGTGGCTTGATCATATTTTTCCCTGCATTCAGGTCCTTTTCAGAGCGTGTGACAAATGGTCTTTCGGGCTACGGATGGTTGCAGAAGCAGTTAGTGATTCCGCAAATGCTGCATGCTCTGTTCTCCATCCCCGCCCGCGTTGAAGGCAAAAAACTCCTTCCAAAACAGCCGCTCCACATCGAGTTTGATCACGTGTCTTTTTCGTATCCTGACTCGAAACAGGAGATTTTGCACGATCTTTGTCTATCGTTACGTGAGGGCGAGTACACGGCGCTTGTCGGATTAAATGGCGCCGGCAAGAGTACGTTTTTGAAACTGCTCGCAGGAATTTATCGCCCTACGTCCGGTCGCATTCTCGTGAACGGCATTCCGCTCGAATCGATTCGTTCCGACGCCTGGGTGCAAGCGCTTGGCTACATGAACCAAGATGTTCCAAAGTTTGAAGATACGATCCAGAACATCATTCGCTACGGTCATCCGACCGTGCCTTGGGGCAAGCGAGCGAAAGAAGTGTTACGCGTGAGCGGATTCGACGAGGTGATGAAGGACTTTCCTCGCAAAGACCACACCTACATTGGACGAACGCACAACATGCCTGAAGACGAACCAATTGATCTTTCCGGTGGTCAGCGCCAACTCTTGATGATTGCGCAAACCCTCTATCGTCCTGCGCGGCTCTATATTTTTGACGAGCCCACCTCTGCCGTCGATGCAGAAAAAGAAGACGCCTTTTTCTCAAAGCTTCCGGAAGCTGTAGAAGGGCGGTTGTGCATGGTTGTGTCTCATCGCTTTTCCGTATTGCGTCGTGCAGAGCGCATTCTCGTGATGGATGCTGGAAAGATCATCGAAGACGGTTCCCATGACGAGCTTCTCGCCAAAGAAGGTCGATACGCAGAGCTCTTTACCCTGCAAGCCAAGATGTACAACTAAAAAACGCCCTGTTCAGGGGCGGGGGGAGAGGATGTAGGCGACGATGAACGTTGGGTACGGTTGGAGTATGCGACCTTCTGTTCGATGGAAGGAATAGATGTGGAGGTAATGGGTCATCGACCAATGCGCGGGAAACAGCGTCGCGCTCAGCTGTTCAGCGCCGAGAGCGCCATCTGTGAGGTTGGGGGCGAAGATGAGTTGGAGCGCTCCGTCACTCCTTACGCGACCCTCCGTGACGCGACGCAGGGAATGGGTGCCATCGTTCTTGATGATCGCGACGACGGCATCGACCAGCTGTTCGGGGCGGATGTTGAACATGGCTTTCTCCTGGGAAGAGGGGCGGTACGAAAGTACGGCCCATTTTGGCATAGCTTTGAGCGTTCGTCAAGGATTGTGGCGAAAGCTTGGAATAAAAACCGAGCCTCGAGAGGCTCGTGAGGGGGTCAGGGCTGAACCAGATCGACCTTGATTCGTCCGGTGCCCAGACGGTGCTGGGTAGGCTGCTTGCGGACCCGGGCGACGTGGATATTGCCGGTACCCATGATGGAGAGCGTTGCCGCCGTTGCTACACCGAGGAACGAGAAGCTGCCCGTACCCATGATCTGGACATTCAGGTCGCTCACTTCACCGCGGGGGATGTCGATGCTGCCCGAGCCCATGATTTTTGCGTTCAGTGAGCCGTTCACTTCACTCATGGAGACGCTGGTACCGCCGAGGATGGCGATAGCGGCACCGCTGAGACGTCCGCAGCGGATCGTGCCACTGCCCTTTGTGTTTGCACTGACTACTCCGTCGGTATCGCCAATTGTAGTATTCCCACTTTGGTGATCGAGATCGATATTGGTATGGCGGGGGACCTTTACTGTGATGCGCGGGAGGTCATTTGTGGAATTGCCTCGGCCAGTGACAGTGACGTTTCCACCTCGTACCACGACTCCACGACCGCTGACGTTTCCGATGGAGACAATGGTGTTGCCGCGTCCCGCTTGGATACTGAGCCCGGAGATCTTGAAGTCGGACGATGAGTCGCCTTCCGTCTCGTTGCACGTGATGACCAGTACAGCTCCTTCGCGTCGCACGCTGATCGCCTCCAGGTCACTCGGTGACCCCGACAGGCTTACTTCCATGAGCCGCAGATCCCAGACCTGAACATCAAGATGCGCTAGAAGGTTCGAGACTCGGACACTGGCTGTCGAAAAGGAGAGTGGCCCTCGCGTAGTCCTTGCCTGCGTCTTCTCTTCGCTGTCCTTGCCGATGCGAATCGTGCCCTGTCCTCGATTGACGATCTCCCTGGTGCGAATGTTGCAGGTGCTTCCATCGTTGAAGGTGACGAGTTCGTTCTGGATGCTGATGCCCCCCGGCTTGTCTGAGTAGACCTCAACGCCATTCACGTTCACGGCGAGTTTCATGATGTTCTCCCTCATTCGTTGATACGCCTTTGAGACATGCAAGCATTTGTATGCATTGCGATGGTAGCATTATCATATACAACGAATTCCGTCAACCCTCGACGCTGAGTTGTCCCAATAAAAACCGAGCCTTTCAAGGCTCGTGAGGGGGTCAGGCATCACTGTTCTCGCCGCAGAGGGAGAGGCTGCTTGGGGTGTAGCCCTCAAGCTGGTTGCCCTCGGGACGAAAGGTGTTCATCGCCAGGCGGCGGAACTTTCCTTGCTTCATCCAGTCGGGTCCTCGCTTCCGGCGCTCCATGATGAAGCGGGCGAGGTGCTTCGGCAGATCTCCGCAGTGCGCGAGCTCTTGCGGAGAGAGGTGGTCGTAGCGTGCGTGATAGGCGTCAACCTCGCGGACGAGCGCGGCGAACTTCTCTTCCAGCTTCGAGCGGATGGTGTCGAAGTCCCACCAGTACTCCTCGTCGATGTCCTGACGTAGCTTGTCGAGATCAACGCCGCTGAGAATGGCTTCCCAGAGGGTGAGCGGACGCAGGTCGGAAATCGCGAGGTGCCGCAGGTGGTAGTCGCGGCTCTTGAACTTGACGCGCTGACCATTCGCGAATCGAGCGATGCATCCTTCCGCGTCGCGGCCAGGACGGCTCGCGACAAACTGGAGGAGTTCGTCGATCGAAGCGATGGGGTAGCGCGCGGCCATCTTCATGCCGAGTCGATCGGCGAGGGCCTCGAGCTCCGGGGTCTCGAGTTCGAACCCTTCCGAGTCGTAGGCGGCGGTGAGGACGCAGCCTTCGTTCTTGTAGCGAACGACCTGCTTGTTCGCCTTGTAGATGATCTCGAAGATCGGGGTCATCCCCGCTTCGAGTTCATCGAGGCGAGCGTTCTCGTGCATCCACTTCTGCGCCCAGACGGCCTGCGCCGCGTCGAACGATCCGGTGGTGATGACGCGCCACGACTCGTGACGCTGATACATCACGCCGCACGAACCGTCGAGCTTGTCGAACGCTTCGAACGGTTGGTTGCGCGGCGCGAAGATCTGCCGCTCGCCCCGGTTGAAGAACTTGGGGAGCGGGGTCCCGATGATCCGCTTCGCCTTGAGATCGAGGACGATCCCACGGGCGATGCAGGTGAACGGGTTCCAAGCGCCGCGCAAGGTACAGGGCTTGTTGTACTTGAAGAGGACTTCACCCGTGGGTCCGGTCAGCCGGTTGACGACGCCGGCTCGGACTTGTTCTTGCAGCCCTTCGACGAGCTCGTCGAAGGGCATCTGCCAGGCGGGGTGTCGGACGGGGCGGAGAGTCATGGGTTACTCCTGAGATGTGGGGTTTTTGAATCCTTCGCTTACGCGAATAGGACGCTATAGAATAGCGGAAAACGGGGGTTTTGTCAAGGCCGCTGTGGGACTGGAACGGGTCCGGAGCATGCTCCGGACCCGTTCCGGATCATGGCTTTACGAAAAACAAATCGCCCCGTTTTAAGGGCGGAGGGTCGGTCAGGTGACCTGGGTCAGGAGGTAGTAGTCCGCGTCTCGACTCGGGATATCGTAGATCCCATCGTCAGGGCGGGTGCGGGAGAGAAGGATTGTGGTCTGGTTGAGCTGCCACGCGACCCAGCTCTCGCTCGCGAACGTCATGGTGCGCGGGAGTGAATTGAGCGTCATGCTGATGACGGGCGCCCCCCCGTTCGTCTCGGCCGACATAGTCGACGTGGCCGGTCTTGGGAGGGAGGCTCAGGTCTGTTCGTCGCGCGCATTCGACGACCTTCCACCGTGCATTCTCGAGCAGTTGGCGCGCTTCATCCGCAGAAAGTGACTTCATGCCGGACTCCTTTCACGGGGAAGGTAGTATCATTACGTGGATAGGATGTCAAGGATTCTTGCCTTTATTCCTGCGAGAAACGCTTGTGCAGTAAAAAGAAAAACGCCCCCATCCGTAGATGAGGGCTAGCTGGCCTTCGCGGTCGGCTGCGTGGACAGTTCGAGGAGGTCTCGAAGCGCCGCGCCGAACGTCATGGTCTTGTGGAACTCCTCGCGCCACATGTTGCCGGCCTCCATGATCCTGAGGGCGATGCCATGCCGCGGCTTGCGCGCGAGAGCCTTCAGATCGTCACGATAGACGTCGTATCGGCTCAGGATGAAGAGGTGAAGCGGACCCATCTCGTAGGCCGCTCGGTTACAGATCAGCAGCGCAGGTAGGAGCGAGCCGGGGCTCGCCGACGGCTGCTCGATGCGAGTGCCCGTCACCGGGTGGGGCAGCCTGTTGCCGTAGTACGCCCACTCGATTAGCTCACGAAGCGGAGCGATCTCCTCGGCGGTGCCGGTGCAGGCGAAGCGCTCGTTCCGGATTTCGTGCTCCACGCCCGCGATCGTGAGGATCGTGCACGAGTTGGGGCCCTGGTGGTAGACCCAGCGGATCTCGGTATCCGTCACGGCTTCGATCGTGAGGGCGCTACCGAGCTCGGCGGTGGCCTGGAGATCGAGTCCGAAGTTGATGGCGTAGAGGAGCAGGTTGAAAGCCTCCGAAGGCTCGATTCGCTCCTTCTCCGTTCGGACGGTCTTTCCATCGAGCAGGAGTTCGCGGGTCAGCTGGATCATGGGGTTCCTCCTTCGTACGGGTGCGGGTGTTTGCCTTGAAAAGTGAGCACAGAATTGTAGCAGAAAACGAAGGTTTTGTCAAGTTTGTTCGTAAAAAAACCACTCTGCTTTCGCAAAGTGTTTTCATGGTCGGGATTCAAAGACCTCTCTCGAACTCACCTTCAACATCATCGCTCTCCTCGAGACCTACCTCAATGCCAACAAAAAGCTCCAAGCGCTCACCCTTTGGAAATCCACCGCTCCCACCTATGCAGTTGCGTTATAATGCCGTAACGTAGAACAAAACTCCTATGCCAGAACAAGACAATCAAACCGGTTTCGCCGGACAGATCGCGCCGAGCACCAGCACGCCTCCATCCTCCTCAGGAAGCAACGATGAAAACATCGTCCGTCTTCCTTCTGGCGAACGTGTAGAACTTGGCGAAAATAGGCGCGAAACCAAGTAACCATTCTCCATGAGGGAGGGTCTTGAACGGTAGGCTGATAGAGCCTTATGAAAGATCAAGCCTGCAAGGATCGGTTCATTGAACTGCGTGCTCAAGGCAAGAGCTTTTCGAGTATCAGCGAAGAGCTAACCGTTTCAAAGCCGGCGCTCATCGCTTGGAGCCATGAGTTCGATGAACAAATCAAAAACCTCCGCGCGATCCACGACGAAGCCTTGCGAGAAAAGTATCGCCTCACCCAAGAACGAGAGCTTCAAATCCTATCTCATCAACTCGAAGTCATTGAAAGAGAACTGGCGAGCCGTCCGGTTTTCGATGTGCCAACCGATAAGCTCTATGGCTTGCTTTTCAAGCTCACCGATGAAGTACGGAAGAGCCAGAGACCCGTGACGTTCCAGAAAACCCGTGACAGTCTTGAGTTCGATGACATCGCGGTCAAGGACAAGTGGGAGGGCTAAACCTGACCGTTCCTTGCCCGTTTCTTTACCGAAAAATGGATTTTTGGGTTTTTATTTCCCCGCATCGCATGAAGTCCGTTTTGATTTATTGATTTTTATTCAAAGCTCCGATGTCCACATAAAAGCAAAGAGCGCACCCGGACGGCGAGAGCGTGAGCACGTCCGATGGACGATGCGCTCAATGCCGCGCGGATGCGCGAGAGGTAGGGAGGGGGTCAGGAGCCGGTGCACAGCTCCATCATGGTCTTCAGACCCGTGGCCGTGATGCCGAAGCGCGAACGCTCCGACTTCTTCCACAGGCGAAGCTCCGACCCCTCCGACAGCTTGATGACGAGCATCTTGATGCGGTTGTTCTTCACGAACCGCACCAGACCGATCTCGACATCCCGCTGCCCGTTCTCGACCACCAGCGTCTCGGTGGCGAGGAAGTACGGATACTCCAGCTCCACGGGGGTGCCGTGAGCGTAGTACCTTCCTTCCCCGACATTGAGACGGAGCGTGATCTCGCCGAAGTTGATCTTCGGACGGTAGACCACGTTTTCGGCGCCGCTCCAGACGCCGAACAGGTAGTAGAGGACACACTCGCGCCACCCCCTCTCCTCGAAGCACTCGAGGCCGCTCACCTGAAGGGAGCGCGGGGTGAGGGTAGAGGGGGAAGCGACGACGAACGAGGCCGAACTACGAGCAACCATGAAAACCTCCGTCACCTCGGGATACCACACTACCGAACCATTCGGCAGGTGAATCTCGAAATAACGATACATTGTTACATAAAAACACGGTTTTGTCAACCGTTTTGCCTCACAAATAACCCTTTTCCGCTATAATAAGCCCCATATGTCCACCCCAAAAGACCTATACGATGCCCTCGTCGCCTTCCATAAGCCCGAGGAGACCGCCACGGTGGACATCTCAAAGCTCAAGTTCGTCATGTACTGCCGCAAATCAACGACTTCGGACGAACGGCAAGAACGCTCCATTCCTGACCAGAAGCTCGACTGTTTCGATGCCGCCAAACGTCTTGGTATCCCTGAAAGTCACATTACGGTCATCGAGGAACAAGAGAGCGCCAAAGAGCCGGACATCCGCCTCAAGTTCAAAACCATGATCGAGGACATCAAGCGCGGTAAGTACGAAGCCATCCTCACGTGGCACCCAGACCGTCTGGCTCGCAATATGGCGGACGCAGGGCGCATCATCGACCTCCTCGACAAGAAGATCATCAAGAACCTTTCTTTTGCCACCTTCACCTTTGAAGATACGCCGATGGGTAAAATGCTCCTTGGCATCGCATTTGTCCTCTCCAAGCAGTACAGCGACCACTTGAGCGAAGTCGTGCAACGTGGGCAACGTAGAGCGCTTGAGGAGGGTAAGTACATTCACACCGCCAAGCACGGTTACTACAAAGACCCGAACGATTTCCTCCGTCCTGATGGGGAGTATTGGATCATGATCAAACACGCCTTTGAACTTCGTGCCGAAGGCAAGACACAAGAAGAAGTGGCCGAGTATCTTAACAAGTCCCGCTATACCCGCGCTCCTGCCGAGGGAGAAGTGCGCCTCCCGTATCGCATGACGGTCAACAAAATCTCGAACATGCTCCGCGACCCCATCTATGCGGGCGTTTTGATGTTTGGGAACATTATCGTAAACCTCACCGATGCCTATGACTTTGAGCCCGCTGTATCTGTCGATACCTTTCTCAAGATCAATCAACTCTCCGACATTGGCGCGGCCTTCAAGATGGTCAAGCCTATGAAAAAACGACAAGGCGCGAGAGCCGATTTCCTTCGGGGCATGGTTACCTGTTCGTATTGCAAGCGCGCTATGGCCTCTGGTATCACAACCAAGATCAACAAAACTAAAGGTACGACCGGCATCTACTACTACCGTTGCGAAACAAAAGGCCGTGAGCGTCCAAAAAAGAGCATCTGTGCCCGCGTGGTTATGAACTTTATTTTTGACTTCCTTGAAAAACATCTTTTTGCCACACGCTCCAACTACGACCGTTTCTGCCGCGCCGTGGAAGTTGAGAGCGGCCAACATCGTGAAGAGCTCGAAGCGCGTCTCAAAAGCCTCCACCGTGCCAAGACGGAAAACGAGAAGACGATGCAGCGCGTCAAAGACCTGCTCATGAAAAATGACGATACACTTACCGCGCATTTCAAGGGCGACATGGCAAAGGTCAAAGCCGAGGATGAAGCGATCAAAAAGACCATCGCAGAAACCGAGGAGCTGATCACTAAATCGAAGGAGGCTCCTATGACCTATGAAATGTTTCTCGAACTGTTCAGAAATGCCGCAATTACACTGAAAAACAACGATGATCTCTCTTATCGTGACCAAACCATCCGTTTGATGTTCTCGAACTTTGTCGTGGATAACGAAAAAGTCGCTGACTTTGGCCTTTTACAGCCGTTCAGCGACTTCTTCTTGCAAGGAGATTTCCTTGATGGTCGGGCTAGTGGGATTTGAACCCACGACCTCATGCACCCCATGCATGCGCGCTAGCCAACTGCGCTATAGCCCGGAATACGCCGCATGCTAAAGGATGCGGCGGGGAAAGGCAACTACGTTTTCTGATACGTCCCAATCAAATGTACGCGCATTCCATTGAGTGGTTTCCAATCAAGTAGGCGTTCAATCTGGCACGCGATCCAAAACGTCACAGGGCCAAAACTAATATAGGTCGGATCACCATTCAGGATGAGGGACGAGCGAGTAAAACCGATCGACCCCAGAACCCGATCCATCGTTTTCGCGGTGTTGATGCGGTAGCGAACGGGGTAGGTGTCCCCATCTGGGCGACCGTAGAGACGCTTCGTGAAAAACGCATGGAATCGATTCGGGACGGCACGAATCAGCCAGGTATTATAATTCCAGGCATTTGGCGTGATGAAGACGACATGTCCGTTCGGCTTCAAGACACGATGAATTTCGCGAAAAGATTCGACGGGGTTGTCTAAATGCTCCAACACCCACTCAAGAACAACAACATCAAAGAAGTTGTCCTCGAATGGTATGTGTTCCACGAACCCGACCGCCTTGTGAGGGACGAGCGTATTCTTCGCGAGAGCGGCGGCATCTGGTTCGAGGCCGTAGCAGTGCGGGGTTTTCGCATAGACATCCTTTAAAAGGGTGCCATGACCACAGCCTACGTCTAGGAGACGACTGGTAGACGAAACAAGCTGGTCGATTTGCTCTCGATAGAGTTCGAGGCTGCGGCGCCAAGTAGGTACCAAACGCGTGTAGGCATCGCGAAATTGTTCTTGGCGAGACATAGAGAATGGGGGTATGGTAGTCGCTTGCGAGGACGCTGACAACGGAATGGCAAGCGAGGCTTGACAGAAGCATTGTTTCGCGCTCACGTCCGCGCATGTTCTTTTTCATCTGAACAGGCAAATATTTGCCAGAAATGAGGAATGGTTATGCCTGAAGACGGGAAGTCTTTTTGGAAGAGGGCGGCGGGCGCGTTCGTGGATATCAAGGAGGATGTCAAGGCAGAGGTGGTAGCGGCTCCGCCGCTCGTTCCACCGCCTGCGTTGGGGGAGGGGCCGCAGCTCTCGTTTGAAGAACGTGCAAAGATCGCGATCTCGGATCAGCTCTGGGTACTCGGTCGTGAACTTGGCGCGGACGGATTGCTGATGCCAGGGGCGCGTATTCAGCGCACGGTGAATCTCCTTGAGCGGGGCCTCGCGTGGCGGCCCGAAGTCGAGAAGCTGCCGGCGTACACCGAGACGGTACGGGAAGTCGAAGATCTCTTCCGTGGACTCTAACCTCGTCTTTCTGAGAAAGCGAGGTTTTTTCATGCAAAAGCTCGGTTTTCCGATGGTATGGAGGGAATATGAGCCTTTGAATACTTGACTTTTTTGAAATAACTGCGAGAATGACCGGGCTCGTAGGAGTAGATGGAGGCACGCATGCAGCTCTTGGGAACACAACCGCTCGATCTTCGCGCTTCGTTTTTCGCCCTCGGTGGGTGGTCCGTGAATCAGTCGTGGACCGAGCAGTCCTGGACGCGGTTCCGTGCTCTCTGGAAGAGGTATCTCGCGCTCAACAAGAACCCCGCCCAGTTCGCTCTTGAGATTCTTGGCCCGGGAGCTGGTGTTCGACCGGAGGGGGTGAAGGCCTTCTTCTTCCGTGGGATGACGCTCGAGCTCATTCATCGGGTGGCCAAGATGCCGGAGCAGGCGCATGCGCTTGTTCCATCCGGGTTCCGGTGTGAGCTCGATTCGTTGCTCTTTCTGGAGCGTTTATGGTCCCAGGATTGCACCGTTGGTTCTGGTGGAGAATTCGAGGTATGGCGCGAGCGCTTCGTCGTCTACGTTGCCTTCCTCCTCATGATTGATCAACTCACGTCAGATGCGTATCGTCACTGCGTAACGGTGGAGGTCGATGCGGAGATGACGAGCCTTCGTCTCGTGATGGCCAATCGTCTGCCGATCGGGAAGATCCCTCCGACGGGCCTCTCGCCCAACGAGTGGCGACTGATCGAGCAGAACCTCGAGAGCATCGAGGTGTACTTTCAGGATCGCGCTCGTGGCGAGCACGATCTGGCGAGTCTGTACCGGCGTCTTCAGGCCATCGCGCACACGCAGAGGCTGTCCATCAACGGTATTCTCGAACGATAACATGCTCTTCCGCCTTCGGGCGGTTTTTTCATGTCCTGATCCGCTTGCCGAGCCTCGTCTTTTCCATAATACTAGAGAATGATTTTATGGCCTTTGAACAACCTCAGGCGGCGCTTGAAGATGTGCAACAGATCGAACAGCGCCTTGCGGCCGCGCGCGCGGAGTTGTCCGAATATCAACGGCAGGCATTTGATGTCTGGCAAGAGCTTGGCTTTTGTGATCCGAGTTCTTGTTTTGTGTATCATGATGGAGAACGGGGGTACTCCGTCACGGAGTATTTTACGGACGATCTCGCTCTCCTTACGCAGCTAGAGCGGCTCACGAAACAAGTCGAAGAGGCGCGGATGACCCCTGATCATACAGAAGCGCACCTTGCACGAACACGGGAACTTTTTACAAAGCCTTTTCAGATGCCGATCCTCGGACAGCCGCCCAAAACCGTTGAGCCTCCGCCGGTACAAGAGCGGTTGGTTGAATCTAGGCAAAAACCTTCTTGGCGTGATCGTGTACTCGAATCGCTATTTCAGTAGTCGAGCGCGAAGAGCAAGAAACAGAGGAATTTCACGTCTCGCAACGTTTTCTGCTTTTGCTCGAGGTCCTGAATCGCTCACGGCAGGCGACGTCCACTCTTCATATGCGTCGAGCACAAAACCTGCGCTCACAATCGCTTGGATATACTCACTGATCGGCCGATGGAATGAGGGTGTCGCAAGATGTGGGTCTTTCCCTGGGTGGGCAATAATCGGCATTTCGTACGTGCCGAGATAGCGATCGATGCGGCGGTATTGGATTTTGCGTTCTTCGTCCCATCCCCAGCCGCTTTGTCGAGGTTGTCTAAAGCATGGGTGATTCATCACAAGAACGAACGGTGCGCCTGGCGCGAGATGGTCTGCGATGCGCGCGAAGACTCGTTCAGGAGCATCAATATTCTGTATCGCAAGAATACAACTCGCAGAACCAAAAGAAGCGCTGTGCGGCACGCGGTTCAGGACTCGCGCATCATCTACCTCGAATGCGGTGAGCGGTAGGCGTTTGCGCTCGGCGCCTTGAATCAAGCTCGGGGCGGCATCAATCCCCAAATACTCTCGACGAGGAAATGCCTCCCGAAAAGCTTCCGCGAATGTCCCTTCGCCACACGCAACATCAAGATGCGCGCTTTTTTGTGGAGCGTCAGCTAGAAGCGCAAGCGTTCCGGGAATGACTACATCGCGCTGCAAAAAATCATCTTGACGGAGGTGGGTTTTATACCAGCCAGACACGCGTTCCCAGCTCGTATGAGCGGCGGGTCCACGAGAAGAGGGTGATGGTCGTGAGGAAGCTCGAGAAAATGACATAGGTTCATCCTAGCGAATTGTCTCGATCTCGGCGAGCGTGATAGAATAGGAGCATGGCTGCATTTTTCTTGCGTATCCTCTGGGGGCTCCTTATCGCGCTCTTTGGACTTTCGCTCACCCTGCGGACGCACTGGTATATTGATTTTTTAGGGCCACTTGATTGGCTTGAATATAAGCTGGGGCCGGGAGGTACTCGTTTGGCGTATAAGCTTCTTGGAACCGTGATGGTGCTCATCGGGTTTTTAGTGATGACAAATCTGTGGAGCGCGTTTCTGAATGCATCGCTTGGAGCGGTGATTCCCGCGCCTCGCATCACGCGATAGAGGGCTTGTATGCCGTCACAGAATCGGCTCTTTGGAGATAGGGCAGAAGCGCTCGCGGAGCGCTTTTTTTGCGAACAGGGATTTCGAGTCATCACCCGGAATTTTCTCACGAGGTACGGAGAGCTCGATTTAGTGATCGAAAAAAACGGCACGCTGCATGTGATTGAAGTAAAAGCGCGTGCCACGTCATTTCAGAGCCCATTCGAAGCGGTCACCCAGAGAAAACGTCACCATCTCGCACGAGCTCTCGAACTTTGGCTCCGCCAACAACCAACCTATCAAACCTACAACCATCAAATCGATGCGTTTTGCCTGTGGCGTGAAGCAGGCGAGTGGAAAACCGCCTGGCTTGAAGGGATATAGAAATAAAGTCTACTCTTCTTCAGGAATGCGTTCCGCATGCGTGATCGATACCACACGACCACGCAGTTCATCTCCGGACGAGTTTGATGTAAGCGTAAACCCATCAAGCGTGACCGTCGCTCGCCAGCGGCCGTATTCCCCAATGGTCTGTACGAGCATCTGATCTCGCTCAAGAACCACGTATCCCATATGCGGAGCCGGTGGAAACGGAATGTCTTGCTCACGATCCGGAACAAATGCGTACCCATTCTCATGCCGAGAAAGAATGCCGGTGGCGGTGACAACGCGGGAATCGTTTACGGGGGTTACGTTTTTCATGGGTAGGTCAAATGTGAAAAAAGATCTAGCACCGATTATTCCAAGACAGAGCGCTGCAATGGCGATGAATACAGAAGTAGACGAAACAGACATACCCCTCACTATACCAACCAAGAAATAAGGAATCCACCTTTTCTTTTTTTCAGCCTCGCTTCGCTCGGCTGTGTATTTTTACTGAGGAAAACAAGCTCCGGTGCCAGGTCAAGACCTGACCCGGGTCTGCCCCCATCTTTTTAGCGTTCGCAGCGCGTCAGATAACAACCATGACGAGCGAAGCGAGTCATGAAAAAACCTTCGTCGCCGAGCGAAGCGAGGCGACAAAACAAAAAAAGATTCCATATTTTGACGAAGCAAGCTGCGGACCATCAAAACACCCCGAACGAAGCAAGCTTACACCGTCAACAAGCCCACACCCCGAACGAAGTGAGGGGTGTAAGAAAAAAAGAAGATTCCTTATTCTTTTGAACCTCAAAAAAGAACTCTTACGAGTTCTTTTGAAAATATCGATCAACCGTCCATTCATCGACCGGCTGAAGCGCAAGCGCCACCCCCATACACCCAAGCGCTGCATCCCGCACCCCAATCGCCCCGCCAACCGTCGCCGCGATGCCGAAGAGGTGAAGGGCGAGAAATGCTGACACAAGACGCGTTTGATATCCAGCGATGAGCAGAATGGCGAGACAAAGCTCGAGCCAGCCATTCAGCTGCACCAGCATTTCTCCTGGAATAGGAAGATAGCCCGTGAATTCTGGCAAGAATCCCACCCAGCTAGAAGCATCGATGAGTTGTTGAGCGCCAAACCAGGCAAAGAGCAGAGCAAATGACCAACGCAAGACGAGTTTTGAGGTAAGTGGCAAATTCATAGTCTAGCGAAGAGCGCCGATCTTGAGCAGGATGAGCGCCGCTTGCGGACGGGGAGCGGAGCCATGCTTGCGCTCGAAGTTCGCGCTCCCATCTTTTCCACACAGATTCACAATCGGACGAGCACCACCTGGATGGCGGGAAACCCAGCTCGTAAGGTCATAGACCGTTCCGTTTATCGCGGTCCAGCAATCAGCTTCCGTCGCATGTAGAGCGACATCGGCAAGGGTGTACGTGCCTTTTGGCGTAGGAGCCGGTGCAGGGGTCGGTGCAGGAGTGGGGGCTGGCGTCGGAGCTGGGGTAGGTGTTGGTGTGGGTGCCGGGGTAAGTGCTACTGCTTGCGCAGTGGTCGTTGAAGGAGTTTCGACGACAGGAGACGGAGTCGCGACCATCGGTGCTGGTGCTACGTCATCGAGTTTCATAACAGGGCGGCCGCTGTAGATAATCCATCCACCACCAACAAGAAGAACGAGAAGAGCCGTGAGACCAATGAGGCGTTGTGAGGAAATCATAGAGATCAATTCTAGAAAAGATGAGAGTTTTTGTCGAGCGGGAGGAGTGTATGGATGGCTTTAAACAATGGTGGAAGATATCGCGTTTCTTGTTCAAAGCGCGATAACGAACGAGCGAGAACATCCGCGGGAAGCCAGCTCTTTCTTGACATCGAGAGTTCGAGGGTGCACGGAAAGCTCAGAATCTCGACTTGATACCCGTATGCCTCACCCGCGAGCACATATGGCGAGAGCTCCCATGCCGTGATATTCGTGTTATCCACGATCACCCAGGGGGTGGATGCTTCGAGCGCACGCAAAAACGCCCGAAAACACCGACGATGGTATTCCGGGCGTTTCTGCATATCAAACACATATTCGCCCGCTTCGTTAAAAAAGTACGCGTCTGCAGAAACGATCACGGCCTTGTCTTTCCATTGATTTGCCCAATAGCTTTTTCCAGAACCGGATATCCCACGAAGAATCGTGACGCGCATAGAGGGCTCGGCTTATCCCTTACCCCGTCTTCTTAAACGAGATTTTTACAATGGGTTCGTATTTTACGTCATTTTCATCTGTGAGTTCAATCGTCTCACCTTTCATGAATTTCGTGAGGGCGACGTCAGAAAGGAGCTGTTGGTCTGCCTTTAAGCTCTGTTTTAGTCGATCGGCTTTTTCGAGTTCGCTCGCGCATTCCTGCTTGATGTCCGCTTCATATCGACGCTTTTTGTCTCGAAGTTCTTTTATGTCTTCGTTGATATTTTTCAGCGATTGCGATGCGGCAAAGCTGTCACGAACAATCGTATTGAGCTCCTTGAGTTCTTTTTTTGTTTTGCGAATCCGAGCGTGGATAGAAGGAAGGTCATTCATATGGGAGGAGTATAGCATACGAGAGCCTACCCCTTTTTTCTAGATCAATACAAAAAAAGAAAACACCCCCAACGAGGATCGTTGGGGGTGGGTCAGGTCGAGGCCGTGACGGGTGTTGGCGAAGAGGGGATCTCCTCCTTGATCCGCTCGAAGTAGTCTGGCGAGGCATTGATCGTCAGGTAAGGGTCGTAATCCCCGGGGTCGTACAGGTCGTGGTTGATGTGTCGGGCATGGAAGTACTCGCACCCGATCTCGATCTCCTCGAACCGAATGCCGGGCCACTTCGCTTGGGCTCGCTCGATGATCTCAGCGAGGCGGGCGTCGCGGAAGATGTGGAATGTGTTCTCGGTGTCCTCGGGGATCAGATCTTCTCGGCTCATGGTCAGCTCCTTGCTCTCAAACATGAGAAAGCGGCTCATTGTAGCGCTTTTATGGGGCTTTGTCAAGACAAGGCTCTCTGTCATGTCAAAAAAAAGAGGCCTGAGCCTCTTTAGACGGATTTGCCGTCGTATTTGTGGGGGGTGAGCGTGTCGGTATCGACTTCGTCGAGACAGCGGGCGTTGATGGCGACCGTTGGGGTACCGTCTTGTTTTTGGCCACGGCCGAAGGAACGAACGCCGCACACCTTGCAAAACAGATGATGAATCACCTTTTTGTTGAACTGGTAGTCCGTGAGCATGTCTTCGCCTTGAAGGAGCGTGAAGGCATCCGCAGGAACAAAGCTCAGAATCATTCCGCTTTTTGAACACATCGAGCAGTTGCAGATGATGGTGGAGGAGAGATCGGCATCGACCTCAAAGCGAACGGCGCCGCAGTGGCAGCCTCCGGTGTAGTGCGTAGTCATAAGAAGAGAGTAGAGCGAGTGTGGGTGTTTGGCAATTTTACGAATACGCTTGTTCGTTGCGGCGCTCGATCGCGAGAATACGTATAACTTCATTGGATTTCTGGAAAATAATCCGAACGTCTCCTTTGTATACACGAAAGATATTGGAGGCCCTCTTCAGTTGTTTTATGTCCAGCTTATCGAATTTGTGGGCGATAATGAAGGTTATCTTTAGACTATCAAGCCGCACTATTGCTGCCTACTAGGCGTTGTTTTCCTGCAAAAGTATTGACAAAATGCCAAAATAGGGTTAGAATACCGGCGCTTCCAATGCGGGAGCGGTTTCAAGGGAAGAGGTGGTTTCATGGCGACGAAGAAGGTGACATCATGAGTACTCGGAGCGCCACAGAGGAGGTTCTCATCGCGAAGAAGTCTGGCTGTCGCATGCCGCGTGTCGGGTTCGGGACGTGGTCCATCGGCGGCAAGAAGCGTGGTGAGAGCCGCGATCTGGGGCAAGACGTTGCGGATCGAAGTGTGCTCCTCTCGGCGTGGGCACTGGGCTCAGACCACTTCGATACGGCGGAGAAGTATGCTGATGGGCATGCAGAGCGTCTGTTAGGAGAAACGATCGGGATGATCCCGACGTTCCCCCGTTCGAAGCTCTTCCTCACGTCGAAGGTCGATGTTCCCAACATGCGCGCTGGACGGATCCGCGAGGCCTGCGAGGCAACGCTCGATCGCCTTGGGACGCCCTACCTCGACCTCTATCTGCTGCACTCGGGAACGGATCACGTTCCGCTCGAGGAGCTCATTCGGACCATGGACGGTCTCGTTGAGGCGGGGCTCGTGCGCCACATCGGCGTATCGAATTTCTCGCGTGACCGGCTTGCCCGCGCGCATGCTCTCTCGGCGTACGGGATTTCCTGCAACCAGGTGCACTACAGTCTCGTGGTGCGTGACGCAGAGCGATCGGGGCTCCTCGCGTACTGCCAAGAAGAGGAGATTCCACTCATCGCGTATCGTGGCGTCGAGAAGGGGAAGATGGCGGATGATCCGCCGGAGGTCCTCGTTCGTATCGCGAAGAAGTACGGAAAGACGCCCACGCAGATCGCGCTCGCGTGGCTCACTTCGCAGGCGATGGTGGGAGCGCTCATCTTCACCCGTAATGCAAAGCATCACGCGGAGAACCTCACCGCATTCGAGACTCGACTCGACCCCGAGGACGTCGAACTCCTCCGCCGCGACTTTCCGGACCAGGTTGATGCCTCTCCCGTTTCACCCCTGTCCTGATCCCGATTTCGTATCGGGTTTTTTGTTGCTAGGAACGAAGTCCTACTTCAAGTAGGACTTGAAGTAGGACTTCTCAATGATGTGCTTCTGAAAGGTTGACAAATCGCCAAAAAAGGATTATAATGTGGCACTTCTCACGGCAGGAACGCCTGGGAAGCGCACAAGGAAAGGACATGGTCATGGAAGGCAAGCGACTGTCGGTTCCGTACATCGGTGTCACGGGGTTCCGGACGCGGCGCGAAGTCCAGACGGTGCTCGAAGTGGTTCCGCATGGGGCCAAGCGTCGACTGATGGTCGGCGTCCTCGCGAGCTCGAAGACTCTGCAGGGCGGGCAGGGGAAGTACCCCGGACGCACGCCTCGCGTCGAGGAGATCGCGGATATCTTCAACGATGATCCGCGGGCGCTCAACCTCATCCACTACAACACGGGTGATCGCCAAGGGCTCCCCGAGCAGCTCGCTCGGCTCATCGAGCTCGGCGGGCCGAACCTGCACGGGTTCCAGCTCAACATCGCCTGGCCGGACCCGACGCAGCTCGAAAGGCTCCGCAGCCACACGGTCGTCCAACAGGTCGGACACCGGGCGTTCGAAGAGGTGGGGAACGATCCGCGGCAGCTCGCGGAGAAGCTCGATGCTTACCGCGGGCTCATCACCCACGTTCTCGTCGATCCGAGCGGCGGGACGGGGCAGGAGTACCACCTGCCGACGACGCAAGCCTGCGTCCTGGCGATCATGGATCGTCATGGCGACTGGCTGAAGATCGGTATTGCCGGCGGACTCTCGGCAGTTGGTCTCTACGAGCGAATCACGCCGGTGATCGGGCTCTATGACCACCTCTCGATCGACGCCGAAGGTCGACTGCGTACGCCGACGCCAGAGGACGTGCTCAATCTCGCTGCGACCTGTGCCTACACGCGCCGGTCGTACGAGACCTTCGCCCTGGTGGGTCAGTAGCTCTCCCCGAGATGTTCTCGGGGGTTTTTGTTTTATGAATACGTATGCTCGTTTCGTCTTTCGATGGCAAGAATGGTGATGTATTTGCCGGACTTTTGGAAAATAATGCGAATATCGCCTTTGCGTACACGAAAAACGCCGGGCGCGCCTTTTAACTGCTTCATGTCGAGGTGATCAAATTTGTGGGCGATGATGCGTTCAAGAATCGCTTGCACTCGTTCATACTCTTTCGCGGACAGGCGGGCGAGTGTCTTGCTGATCCGATTCGTCATACTCGCGGATTCCGCTTCATGTGCGCAAGAAGTGTTCTGGCATCGATTCCGTTTTTGCGAATGCGCGTGAAGTCTACTACGGTTTCCCAGCTCGATTCATCGTCAACTGGGGTTATCTTAAAAATGGGCTTTAACCGCTTCATAACGACAAACGACTTGCCGGATTTCACGAGGCGTTCATAGGTGCCGAGGTGTTCTCGAAGCTCTTTTAATCCAATAGTAGGTTGCATAGCAGGGGAGAAGAAGATTATCTAAAGATTATCTTTACTATACCGTATACACTGGTTGGTGTCGAGACTATAAAACCAGCGGCTTCGTCGGCGATAAAATCGCCTGGGGATCTGTTTTCCAAATATCCGAAACATCGGCGTAGAGCTCGAGTTCGTTTCCGTCCGGATCAAGAATATACAGGCTGTGGGTGACGGTATGATCTGCGGTACCAACAATCGTCACGCCTTTCGCTTCGAGCTCATGATATGCCCGAACGAGATCTTCATGGGTATCACCAATTTTGAAACCGATATGATAAAGACCAGGTTCCGGATGGTGACGATCCTGCGGCACGCCGCCGACTTCAATGAGAAGGAGCTCATGGTGCGTTCGGCCTCCGCTAAACACTACCGCTCCACGAAGACGTTGTAACTCGCGAAACCCAAGCGTGTCGCGATAAAAGTTCGCGGATCGTTCCAGATCACTGACAAACAGGACAACGTGACCGAGTTCGTGGATATGCATAGTTAGAAAGCGAGAGGAACTTCGAGCGCGAGGACGCGGCTCGCGTCTTTGCCGTGAATCGTGATCGACGATTCTTGTTCAACGGCAAGAGCATCTCCATTCGAGAGTGAATGACTTGCGACCCCGACGCTTCCTTCGATCACGAAGAGAAAGAGTCCGTGTGAAGCATCGTGAAGCGATTGAGTGATGGTTGTGCCTGAAGTGATATCGGCGAGTTCGATCCACGCGTCTTGATGAATCACGAAGCTCCCGTGTTCGCCTTGTGGCGAGGCAACGATTCGCCATCCGTCTTCGTTCGCGGCGGCGAGTAGCTGTTGTTCGTAGCGTGTTTTTAATCCTCGCGTGTGCGGCAACATCCACAGCTGGAGCAGGTGGACGGGCTCTGTTTCGCTCGCGTTGAATTCGCTGTGCATGATGCCGGTACCGGCGGACATGATCTGTACTTCGCCCGCACGAATGATCGAACCATTCCCTAAGCTGTCGCGATGCTGCAGCGAACCGGAGAGCGGGATCGTCACGATCTCCATGTTGTCGTGAAAATGTTCGCCGAACCCTTGTCCAGGCGCGATGGTGTCTTCGTTGAGGACGAGCAGCGCCCCAAAATTCATCCGATCTGGATTGACGTAGCGCGCAAAGCTAAACGAATGCGCGGTCTTGAGCCAACCGTGGTCAACGTGTCCGCGTTCGCGATTCGAGTGGAGCGTGAAAGGCATGGGGTGACGATACGGAACGAATGGGAGTTCGGCAAGGCGTTAGTTGGATAGGATCGCTTCCAGTTCGCGCAACAGCTTCGTTGATTTTGTTGCTAATACGGTCTTCATTCCCAAGGATTCCGCGGGGCGAAGGTTCGCTTCGCGGTCGTCGATGTAGATGCAGGCGTTCGCAGGAAGTTTGAGGGCTTTGAGGGTGGTTTTGTAAATGGCGAGGTCGGGCTTGGCGACGCCGGCGCTGTACGAGGTGACGGTGATATCGAACAGGCTGGTGAGACGCCAGCGCTTCATGAGGAGTTGATGCCAGGTTTCGATTTGGTTTGAGAGCATCGCGACGGTATACCCACGTCGTTTGAGCTGACGAACGTAGTCGATGACCTTAGGAACGCGCTGAGGAAACTGAAGGTACTCGCGCTGTAACGTGCGCGACGAAACGCGCAACGTGGTGGCGAGCTCGTCCCAAAACAGGTGGTCGTACCGCGGGTCAACGCGAGCCTTAAGCCAACCACGCAAGGTGATTTCGTCAACGATTTTTGGATCAACCTTATACTTCTTCGCGAGAAACCGCCCGATTTCGCCGAGATCATCGTGTGCGGAAAGAACACCGCCGAAGTCGAAAATGACGGCGCGGATGGGGGAAGGCATATGTTGCCGAGTGTAGCATGGAGTCACGCGCTCTGTCTCACGTGTAAATACAAGAAGTCCTACTTCAAGTCCTACTTGAAGTAGGACTTGAAGTAGGACGTTAAAAACAGCGAACCCCACAGGCGAGTTCGCGTGTGGGGTGAGGCCGACGTGGGGACGCCGGCGGGGAGTCAGTTGGTGGCGGGGACGCTCGCGTCGTTGAACGCGAGCGACAAGCTCTCGCGCCGGCGCCAGCCGACGCGCGCGAAGTGCACGAGCGCGATCTGGATGCCGACCCAGGCCAGGGCGACCTTGTCGCAGATCGTGATCATGACGAGGGAGCTCGTGTGCTCCAGTTGCATGATCGCCCAGAGCAGCGCCCAGGGCGCCCCGAAGGTGATCGCGACGCCGACCATCACGAGGGTGACGGTCACGGTCTGCTCGTAGCGCCGACCGCGAGGGAGGCGCTCGACGAGCGGGTCGATTAGCCCGCTTGCGGGCAGCACGCCGTTGACGGCCACGGGCAGCGCGAGAAGGATGACCCATGCATAGAACACGGTGATGTAGCCGGCGGTCGACCAGTGCTCGATGCGCGCCTTCGCCAGCACGAGCGTGGCGAGCAGCTGAACGAACGAGGCCGAGAGACCGCGGAGGCCGATGAGGCTCTCCTGCATGCTGATCTTCTCCATTTGACTTTCTCCCAAAATCGACGCCAGCCACGCTGGCGGGGACGTCTGTCCCTGGTGGATTTCCCGTCGCTACCATCCTTCGATGGCGGCGCGGTGAGGGCGGAAAAACGGGGTTTTTGCGCTCTCACCGGGTGGGATCGTATCGCTATAGAATACCAGAAAAACACGGTTTCGTCA
Source organism: uncultured Gammaproteobacteria bacterium (assembly GCA_964437285.1). Taxonomy (GTDB): domain Bacteria; phylum Patescibacteriota; class Patescibacteriia; order 2-12-FULL-60-25; family 2-12-FULL-60-25; genus JAGOUA01. The sequence continues at coordinate 441 of CAYTGF010000007.1, read as the reverse complement.
AGGAAATGGAAGGAAAACGGCTTGGTTGAGCCATGATTTTTTAGGAAAAAGAAGAGCCCCGACGGTGCATACGCACGATCGGGGCAAGAAAGGGTCAGCCCTTCACGCAGAGGACCTGCTTCAAGGTGGC
>CAYTGF010000007.1:0-301 GCA_964437285.1 uncultured Gammaproteobacteria bacterium | reverse complement strand
TCCACCAGGTCCGCTTGCTGCGCCATGACGGCGTCGATGTCCTTGTAGGCCGCGGGGATCTCGTCGATCACTCCCTTGTCCTTGCGGCACTCCACGCCGCTGGTCTGCTCGGCGAGGTCCGCCTCCGTGAACGCACGAGTGGCGTCGCCGCGGGAGAGGCGGCGGCCGGCGCCATGGGAGGCGCTGCAGAACGACTCGTGGTTACCGAGTCCGCGCACGATGTACGACCGGGTGCCCATCGATCCCGGGATGATGCCGAGCTCGCCCTGCCCGGCCCGGATCGCGCCCTTGCGGGTCACGA
>CAYTGF010000006.1:41262-73423 GCA_964437285.1 uncultured Gammaproteobacteria bacterium | reverse complement strand
GGATCGCGCCCTTGCGGGTCACGATGAGGTCCTCACCGAAGTGCGTCTCCTCCGACACGTAGTTATGGTGGCAGAGGATGGGTGCCTCGAACGCCACCTGAGGGAAGAAGCACTTCATGACCGCCTTGTACTGCTCGAGCATCACCTTCCGGTTCAGGAAGGCGTAGCGCTGAGCCCAGAGCAGATCACGGCGGTAGGCCGCCATCTCGGGGGTGCCCGCGAGGAACACGGCGAGGTCGCGGTCGGGGAGGACTTGGTTGTGCGCCAGGTCCCGAGCCCGCTTGATGTGAATCTCGGCCAACTCCTTGCCGATGTTGCGGCTCCCGGAGTGGAGCACCATCCAGACGTTGTCCTCGGTGTCGAGACAGAGCTCGATGAAGTGGTTACCACCACCGAGGGTTCCACATTGCAGGAGGGCGCGCTCCTGGCGGTTCGCGACGCCGCCGTCGAGGAGGGTGAACTCCCCGAAGAGCGTCTGCGCCTCCGCCTTGATCGCGTCGCCGACCTGGTCGAGCACGGGGGTGCTGTACCCGTTATGACCCACGGGGATCACCTTCTCGATCATGTTCCGGATCTCGCGGAGCGAGTCCGGGAGGTCCGAGGCATTGAGGTTGGTGCGGATGGCGCCCATGCCGCACCCGATGTCGACGCCGACCGCCGCAGGGGCGAGGGCGCCCAGCATGGCGATGACGGATCCGACCGTCGCGCCCTTGCCGAAGTGGACGTCGGGCATGACGGCTACGTGCTTGAACACCCACGGCAGCGCCGCGATGTTCCGGAGCTGGTCCATGGCCGACTTCTCGACGGAGTCGGGGTCCGACCAGAGCTTGATGGGCGCGCGGCCCGTCTCGATGACGCAGCAGCCGGAGCGGGGGGCGGAGGAGGCGGGGGTGGTCTGGTGCATTGCGGTTCTCCTGGAACTGGGTTGAGGAACACTGCCTGCCGGAGGCAGACGAGTGGGGTGTAAGGTACCACGGATTTTTCGTTTTGTCAAGGGTATATTTACAAAGTTATCATCTCACGGGTTTGTTGATTCGCGTGAAGACGGTTTTGCTTAGGTGGTGGACGGTCATGCTTGCAAGGCTGAGGAGGCCGATCCAGACGGTGAGCGCGAGGGTGGCGGGAAGGTGGGGGAAGAGCCATCGATCGCTGAGGAGGAGGGGCCAGTGGAGGAGATAGAGCTCGTAGGAATATTTTCCAAAGAAGGTGAGCAGGTGGCTCTCGAAGGGCTTGGTGAGAAAGGCGACGAGAACGGCAGCCGTCCCGAGAAAGCTTGCGAGCATTTCTGGCCATACGCCTTCACCGATATGAGCATGAGTCGCTGCGTAGACAAATATGGCTATCGAGACAGCGCAGAGAGCGTATTTTTTCCAAGTAGAAGACGGTGCGAAGCGAAACCAGTTGATCGATGCGGCCAGCATACCAAGCGGAAATAAGAAGACGTGTAACCGATAGAGTTGCAGGACACCTTCACTCACAGGAAGGGGTAAAAACGCGATCGTACTCATGACAGCGCCAAAAAGCAGGGAAGACAGGAGAGGGTGCTTCACGGAAAAGAACCAAGGAAAGAGCAGGTAGTGGGTGATGATGAATGTGAAATACCACAACGGCGAATTTATACTTTTATAGATGTCTGCAACAGGAAAGACGCCCAAGAACGCAAGGGCGATCGAAGCGGGTGAGGGAAAAGATATGCCACGGCCCTGGACGGTGAGAAGGGCAATACCAAGCGTGATCCAGAGCGGAAGATAGAGTTTTGGTAGACGTGATCGATAAAACTCGAGAGGCGTTTGCGTATGCTTCAACAAAGATTTCACGAGACCGTATCCAGAAAGAAAGAGAAAGAGGTTGACCGCGATTCCGGCGATCGTTGAAAGGGGATACAAAAACCGACCGTCACTCACGAGATAATATCCAACATGCGCAAAAATCACGGCGAGCAGCGAGAATCCTTTGAGCTCGGCGGTCCGGGTAGGGGAGAGATCGAGCGTCTGCTGTAGGCGAGCGCTTACCGCGATTCCGATGAGTAGCAGGATCGTGAACGACATATATTTTTTCTACTTGACGAAGATCTGCGTGAAATAGGAGCTTCCGTCTTCTGAGGTCGCGACCCCGATCGCGGATTGTGTATAGGTGGGGGTTTCGAGGTTTGTTTTGTGGCCAGGGCTTTGTATCCAGCCCGCGACGGCGGTAGGAGCGGGGCTTGGGTAGTCGTTCATGGCGACATTTTCCGCAATGCCGCGCACGGTCATAGTTGCTTGAAGAGCGCTGAATCGTTCGTTGAACCCATCATGACCAAAAGCCACGTTCCCATCGGCCATGTTTTGGCTGTGCGCACGAGCGACGGCGGCGATGGCGTCATTCCAAACGAGTTGAGAAGCGCCAATCGAACGACGATGCGCGTTTATAAGATCAAACGCTTCGCGTTCAAGAGCACTGATACCCGACGTGGGAGCCGGGGCCGGGGTTATCGGGTGTGTAGAAGCCGCTGGAATTTGCGCAAGGTCTGTATTGGTGATCCCTAAGCCTTTGGTCCGCATGAGGGCGTACGCATCGCTCGCCTTTCCGAGAAAACTTCCACGGAGGGTCAGAGGGTCGACGTAGTAGGCTTCGCCGCGGCGTTCAACATCGAGCAGAATGCGGCCAGAGAGTCGTGCAGGAAAACGCGATGTGAGATAGCGACTGAGTTCCGCGTGTCGAATACCGAGGCCTTTTGCCCGCATGAGCGCGTAGGCATCGTCTGCCGTTCCGAGAAAATAGCGCTGTTTTTCGAGGGGATCGATGTACCACGCTTCACCGTGCGCCTGCACCTGGAGCACGATACGACCTGCAAGTCGTTGAGCGAGGGGGGGTGTTTGGGCGGAAGCCGTGAGAGGAGCGATACATGCCCCAATAAGAACCAAGAACAGAAAAACAGGTGAGCGCATAGACGGTTAGCGTAAAAGATGCGCTCCGCTTCAGCAAGGATCGCAAAACCTTGCTATACTGAAGATGTATGCACAGAGCCGATCAGTCATTCGAGGAACGTCTCGATCGAAACCCTCTTGAACAGCAAGATCGGCGGGTATTTGAGGTCTTGCGGGATATGGATCCGGGCGTTCAGGGCACGTTTGACGACTACGTAGTAGTGAATTTTACGGATGGGGCGGGGCGATTTGCGGAAATCCGCGTGATGCGCGATCAAGACGACACGTCTGCGTATACGCTAAACGCGAATGTGGGTTCTCCGCTTGCTATGATCGAGTTTTTTGAACGGTTACGGGCGTCGGATGTTTCTATTACGAAAATGGTCTCGCACTTCGCGTCTAAAGAAGAAAACGAACGCTTACAGCAGCTTATCAAAGAATAAGGAACCCACCTTTTCTTTTTTTTCACAGCCTCGCTTCGCTCGGCTGTGTGTTTTTTCACCCATGTCAGACATCTTTTTTAGAGACAAACGGTCCGGAGTCGACTCCGGACCGTTTGTTTCATTCCGGATCTTTTTATAGCGCCAAGGCATGGTGGTATCGCTTTGTTGGGCTGAAAAATACGAAAAGGGTCCGGAGTCGACTCCGGACCCTTTTAAGCGAAAACACACAGCCGAGCGAAGCGAGGCTGAAAGAAAAAAAGCAGATTCCTTATTCTGTTAGCGAAAAGAAAAAGGCCTTCTTGGAAGAAGGATTAGCGAAGATACGGGCGGGTTTCTGGGAGGCGGATGATCAGGGTATCGCCCGGGTGGATGAATCCTGACGAGTACACGCTTGCGACGACACCACGTCTACGCAGCGCCGCCTTCACAAAACGGTTCGCGATATCTGGGTGGTCCGGAAATTGGGTTTGGATCACCTCTCCGGGTCCAGTGCACGGCACATTCTCTCCCCACACGGTCAAGACGGCGGTTCGCTTGGTGGTCTCGTTCTTTTGAAAGAAGAGCTGTGTGCCCATGGGAAGATCTGTGAAGCGCGGAATGCCGCTCACGATCAGGTTCTCACCGAGCGATCCTGGCTCGATCGGTCCCGGGAGATCGAGTGCGGTCGCTATTTCCTGCAGTTCTTCCGTCGAGACAATGGACACTTCACGATGATTCGCGATCTCGATCCCTTTTGGTAGACCGAAGGCGAGCAAGTCGCGTTCACGTACGTCGAGCAGACGGGCGCCGGCATGGCGATCGCCCTTGATGCCATGACGAATGACGGCCTGGATCTTGGGAATGGGCGTTGACTTGGACGTGTCGTACCGGTTCAGGATCAGTGTCTTTTCGACACGTCCGTAGAGTAACAGAGCGGGGTCTGTGACCATGTATCACCTCCAGGTGAGGTGGATTGTAGACAGGAGGGAAAGGATTTGGCAACTCACACAATCTCAACCCCTAATCCGCTGAGGAGAGACAGAGCTTCCGGGAGAGAAACGCGGGCGCCTTTGAGGAGATTGGTGGTAGGATCGAGGGCGTAGTGTTTTGCGTAGGAAAAATCGGCTCTTTCGAGCTTGCATTGATGAAAGAGCGTGTGTTCTAGATCGCTTCTAGAAAAGTCGGCTTCTGTAAGGATAGTCTCGACAAAGCGGCATTCGCGAATGGTTGAGCTCGTAAAGGCCGTATGTTCGAGAGTGAGTCCCGAGAAATTACAGGTATCGATGAGACATTGATCGAAATTGAAATGAAACATCATGCTGCTCGCGCATACACGAAAATCTATCCCGACGAGCTTGCTATTCACAAAGCGTACATCACGAAAGGACACGTTGGTGAGTTTGGAAAGGGAAAAAACGCAGTGGTCGAACGTGCAGTCGTAGAATTTCGAACCCGTAAAATCCGTGCCATCAAATTGACACCGAGAAAACGTGCAATCGGTAAACTGATACGAACGAAGACTCGCTTGATTCGCCTCAATGTCCTCAAACGTGGCGTTTGCGGCGTCCGTGGCAGGAAAGAGGGACATGGGCGGTTTTTGTGAGGATTATCTCCAGGCACCGATAATCGCCCCTGCGGCGATGAGGGTTGCGAGCATGTTGCCGATACCGATCCAGAAGAGCGACATTTTTCCACCCCAGAGCGCGTCTCCAAGCTTAATCGGTACCACGAACCCGATCCACACAATGAGCGCGGCTTTGATCCCGTTCATGGGAGTGAGTGCATCAAAGAGCCCTTCCGTGACGAGCGCGAGTACCGCAAACATGACGAGACTCGCGATAAACTGCGCGATGTACGTTTGGGGCATCTTCTTCATCTCTGCCTCGCGTCGTTCCTTGCTCCACTCATCCATACCGATCGCGTGCGAAAAGGGCTTTCCAAAGAGCGGTCCATACCAAAGACTTCCAATACCCATCGACGCCATCGCGGCAACGAGAACCGCCCAAAGATTAATCTCCATCATACAGACGAGGAAAAAGAGTGAATAACCCTATGTCACGAGCAGTTCTGGCCAGAATTCGCGCAATTCTTTCGTCAGTTCTTCGAGGTCATTTTGTTCCGCCTGGGTGAGGGCACGTGTTTCCGTGAGCGCAAGGAGAGCATCTCTTTTTTTGAGCGTTTCTTGACCCGCCTCGGCATAGCTTTTATCCCAAGCGGCATCTTCCTTAAGCTCCGATAGTTGCTCCGCTGTTAATTCCCCGGGTTCTTTACGATCTTCATCGTCCCTTGCCGCGTCTCGAGCCTCGAGCTTCTCAGAGAGCTCCTCTTCATCGTCTGGTCCAGGCGCACGTAAGGCGTCTTCAAGATCCGCAACACCACCGGGACCTTTTGGAACAAAACCGCCAGTTTCTTGTGGCATAAAAGAGAGGTGAAGAATTATCTCTCTTTATACTAGCACACCCAGGATATTGCGCTAGGAGAGGGGCAAAACACCCACTTTTTTTAAGTGGGTGTATTTTTTAACGAATCATTTGGTAAATGGTTTCAATGCGATCTAATTCGTCTCGCGTTGGCGGTGAAGACACTTTGAACATGATTTGGCAGCCGGTACCTCCCCAGGCGGATCTATCTGGTGATCCTCCCCATACCGTTGCAAGCCATCCGAGATTTTCAGAGCCTCGCATAGGTGCGCCAATCCATTTTCCTGCATACAATGTTTTGCTGTTATACGTATAGGCGCGATGAGACTTTGTAACATCCCATGCTTCGTAATCAGCTTCTGCGGATGGACAAGAGATAGTCGCGACGTTTTTATTTTGATCGTTCGTTACTTCCCATGTGCCAGCGGTTGTCGCGCGTGACTCCCATTCAAGTGGCAACCAAGCGCGGAAGTCACCAGATACGATAGAGGGTCCCGCATCATTCCCGCCGTCAGGAGTTATGAAGGGTTCCGGGAATTGAGAGGTCGCTTGTATCGTCGGTATATTCTGTTGGTTTATCAAGGTTTTTTCTTTTTGCTCCGTAGCCATGTCAACCAGACGATCTATTTTCATCTCTTGAACGGCGAGGTGTTTATTCTGTGCATACACGGTCACGCCCACAAGTACAATGCATATTGCGAGTAAAGCAATGACGACGTTCTGGATTTTTTCATTCATACTAATTCGAAGCTTTAAGGTGTGCTCTAGTTGTGTTATGGAAGAAGCTTAACTTCTTTATTCTACTCTTTTCGAGATGCTGCAGGAAGCGCCTGGGCAAAACACCCACTTTTTAAGTGGGTGTAATTTTTGTGAGGGACGAGCGGAGTTTTTCTGCGTAGGGGAGTCTTTCGGCTTCGTTGACCGTTCGATAGCGGTCGTGGTTTTGATAGAACTCGTCGTTTGTATAGCGAGGAAAAACATGGAGATGAAAGTGCCAAACCTCCTGACTTCCCCCTGGTTCATTATGTTGTCGAAATAGCGTTCCGTCGCATTTGTACGCGTCTTTCATCGCGACGGCGATCGCCTTGCCGGTCACGTTTACTTCGGCCAGTGTTGTGGGGTCTATATCGTAGATATGTTCGATATGTTTTCTTGGAATGACGAGAACATTGCCAGGATTATTTACCCACCATCTCGGTGAAATAAAAGCGATGACGGATGCATTTTCAAAAACGATATCGCTCCGTTTATTGTAAACAGATTCTTGTCCTGAGATAAAAAGACAAAACGGACAGATGTATCCGTCGGGTTCGTGGTTATACATGGGAGCTTAGTGCACTTGTAGCAGCTTCAATCGTTGGAAAAACAGGGACGCCTTGTTCGGCTAGCGTGAGCATCCATTCACGATGGCCTAAAACTTGATCCAGTCTATCGGTCTTCGCGCCACCATCATAGTTGTGTTCTTCTCGATATTTGATCATAACTTTATGCTTTTCCCAGTCTGGAAGAACAATCGCATCCGGCAGTAAACCGTTATTTGAAGCGCCCATGATCCAGAGACCCTTTTCTTTTGCGCGTTTTGTTATCTCATCGCATTTTGCATCGATTGCTTGAATGACTTCCAGACTTTCTAACCACCACTCACGATCTGGATGTGCCCCGGCAGCCGTCCAAAGAGTATCTCCATCTATCCAATCAGGGGCGGCTTGTTCTCTGATGTAATGTGATTTTCCTGCTCCTGAAGGTGCGAGAATAAAGAGACCTTTTTTATGTCTGTGGTACTTTCGACAAAATTCTTCTAAAACTCGTTCGACACGCCCATCATCTAGCGAATCTAATCCAAAACGTTCATCTTGTGTTTTTAGCATATTCATTTCAGGTATCGTTATCTAGAGTCTAGCAGGTTTTTTATCAAAATACCCGCTTATTCAAGCGGGTATTTTTGTTGGCAGGCCATACGGGAACTGGTTCGAAACTTTGAGAGGGTCTAATCCCGTAGACAGGGTTACCTTCGTTACTGGGTTATCCCTACATTTTCAATGTAGTACGAAGCTACAGCTGGTTTTATATAAATTGTTACAACGAAAAAGCTTATTATAGCCAAATATACACACAACTTGTTGAGCAGAACTAGACAGTTTTCTCTTAGAGAGGTAAATGATGACTACCCACTCAGGGTAGAATGGAGATGTCATGGATTCAAATCCGGAAGATCCGGCCGTTCAGATCAGCAGGGACCTGTTTGATCTGGAGAACCACGCATTCGCCGTCTGGGGAGACATCCTCATCTCGAACCCCGACCTCATGAGAGCGGGCACTGGTTCGATCCGCACGATCGTCCTGTCCGAGGTCGCCACTCTCGTCACGAACGCTCGTCCCAGTGACTCGCTGGTGACGGCTCCCGCTCAGGGGGCTCTGGTAACCCACGGCCTCGTCACTCTCGATGTCGCGTTCCGCAACCACTACCTGGCGAGCGCACAGCATCACAACAAGCAGCGTGAGGCAGTGAAGATGCGCTGGGTCGAGGCCTGTCTGCGGGTCGTCAGGCAGATCGAACACGGGATGGTGGTCATCATCCCGACCTCGGAAGAGATCGCGCAGCACGTTCTTCGTGGGCAGAAGTCCACCGACATGGGGAACGGACAGCGGCTCATCCAGGTGAACTCCCGCCTTCAGATGCTGGTGTGGCGCCATTCAAGGGAGCGGGTAGAGCACTACGCCAACCAGCGGACCTTCCACGTCACCCCTGGAATCCTCCCGGAGCTCCTCTTCGCCCTGAAGGGTGCTCCTGGCTGGAACTGATTCTGCGCACCTAGCGCGTCGAAGGGCGTACCCGTCATGCAGACGGATATAACGCTCTCGTCGTTTCGGGTGCGCTCTTTGCTTTATAATGATGAGGTTGATATCGCCATCATGAAAATAGGCATGAAAAAGAACGTGTCTTTAGTTAAGGGAGTTCCTCCTACGGCAGGGGTTTATAAATGAAGGTTAGGACTTTTACCGAGGCTGAAAGATGTTTATTCGCCGATCCGCTCTAAGAATGTAGCCACATTTCTCTAAATAAGTGGAAATTTCATCTCGAGACCCTTGCTTTGGGTGCAGGCTTTCCATAAAATCATTCACCCCGTCAAACGCAAAGATCGTTTCATCAGTAAGTTCTGCAATCTCACGAAGCCTTTGATGAAGAAGCATTGCCATATATGCCGCAGCCTTTTCTTTTCGTTCATCGCCATCGCAGGCATCGAAACGAATCTCTGCCTCAAAGAATGATCCTGTAAATGCTGGCTCTAAGAAAATAATAAAACCATTTTCTGTGACAACGTGTAATGCCTCTTCGATTGCTTTTGTCATGAGGTCTATTGGAATGTGATGAAATGACAATGTGAAAAAGACGATATCGAATAGGTGGTGGTCGAAAGCGAGTTTATCAGCTGAGCCCACTTCGTAAGAAATATTTGGCCTGAGGTGTTTTGATTTTGCTTCTACTATGAGCTCGCTATCTGGCTCGATAGCAATAACCTCCCGACATCGTTCAGCGATCTGAATCGTTCGCGATCCATTTCCGCATCCAATTTCAAGCACACGTTTTCCTGCTAGGGGAATAACTGTTTCGATAACATCTAGATAGTTGTCCTTAATCCTTTTCATACACACAGTGTATCTACCCGTTGATAAAAACTCTATTCTTTCGTCACCTCAACAAAAATAACTGCTTGTTTTAGCAGTGATTTTCATGGCAGGCCATACGGGAACTGGTTCGAAACTTTTAATTCTTTGAACAGCCTTGTAGGATAGATTTTATGAAAGTTATCCTGTTTGATTTTGATGGAGTGGTCGTAGACACATTCTCTTTTTGCTATCGGATCATGAATTCGCGCGACTCCATCTCTGAGGATGTCTATCGCGCAAAATTTGAAGGGAATATCAATGACGCGCTAAAAAAGCCTGAGTAGAATCCACAAGCGAAGCCGTTCGACTTCTTCGGTCAGTATCATCCGGAGCTGATGGCCTGCCAACCGAATGAAGAGATGGTAAAGGTTATCAAAGAACTGGCACATCGTTATACGCTTATTATTATTTCCTCAACGATAAGTTCTTCCATATCACAATTTTTGGAAAGGCAGGGTCTCGCAGATGTATTCAAAGAAGTTCTTGGTAACGATGTCGAAAAAAGCAAAGTGAAAAAGATCAATGATGTCCTTCGGCGATACGATATAAAACCGACCGAGACCGTATTCGTCACCGATACGCTAGGCGATATTAAAGAAGCTAAAGCTTGCGGCGTGGAAAGCATCGCTGTGACATGGGGCTATCATTCGACAACGACATTAGAGAAGGGTAACCCATACAAAATTATCGATCACCCGAAGAAGATTATTGAAACGATTCAGACGATGGAATAAATGAATATAACAAAAATACCCGCTCATTCAAGCGGATATTTTTGTGGCAGGAGCTCGTGATGAACGTTAGAACTCTATTAGTAGCTTCCGGAGCACCTCATTGAAATCATTTTCCGTATTTATAACTCTATAACCGTATTTCACAGCGTCCATTTCTAAGAACAGACTTTTCTCGCGGATCATTTTTGCTGCTTTTGGCAAATCTTCTTCTGATTTAAGGGATTGTAGCAACCAATCTTTCGCTCTCTCGCTCAGTTTCAAGCCTTCAATGATTTTCGCTTCATCCTTTTTTACCAGATAGATAATTCGAATCTGATCCCTGACCGTTTCCCATTCCGGCAGAAGTTCCAGTTCGTGGAGGAATTCCGGAAGGAGATGCACACCCTCCAGCACCCCATCATGGTTCCATTTTATCAAAGAAGTAATGAGCCTTTTCACTCCCGGCCACAGGATCTTCGCATTTTTGATCTCACCTTCCAAAAGTTTTTGAGGAGAGTCGGTCAAAATATTTCCAACATTGAAAAAAGCATCTCCGTCCTCTTCGGAAAGATATGGCCGAATAATCGTTGCCGCTAAATCGGTCGAGAACCAAGAAATGCGTTTTTCATAAGCGAGCATTTTGGAAAACGTTGTTTTTCCGCAGCGAGGCGAACCGCCAATAAGATAAAGCATGCAGAAAGGATATAGTATGAGTGTAAAAAGTTCTATTCCTGCTTCCCATCAACAAAAATATCCGCCTATTTCAGCGGATATTTTTGTTGGCAGGAGCCAGGGGAATCGAACCCATGCTAACGGTTTTGGAGACCGTTGTACTACCATTATACGAGGCTCCTGTGGGGGATTTGCGTTGGGAGCTTAGCGTAAGATGGCGTGGAGTGCAAGCTCGGGATCTTTGCTTCTTCGAGCGCGGCGAGGCATGATAGAGGAGATTTTATGCCGACGATTCATTGTGTGGGAATTGGGGGGATTGGGGTTTCGGCGCTCGCGAAGTGGTTGATCGCGCTTGGATATCGGGTGACGGGGTCTGATGAGGTTGAGGGTCCGCAGGTGGCGGCGCTTGTTGCTTGTGGCGTGTCGGTGGGGATTGGGGCGGATCCGGGGCATGTGGGTCCGGAGACGGAGTTGCTCGTCTATTCTTCAGCGGTAGGAGAGATGCATCCGGAGCGAGTAGAGGCGCGTCGACGGGGGATCGCGGAGCTGAATAGCTTTGCGCTCTTGGGAGAGCTTGTGCGTGAACGCGATGTGGTAATGGTTGCGGGAACCCACGGCAAAAGCACGACGACCGCAATGCTTTCGCTCATGCTGATCGATGCGGGGCTTGATCCGACCTGTTTTGTGGGGAGCGTGGTTCCTGCGTTTGCTGAGGGGAATATGCGTGTTGGCGCGTCATTGCTCGTCGTGATCGAGGGAGATGAATACGACCGTCACTTTCTCCATTTTACGCCCAGGTATTTGGTGCTTCACGCTCTCGAGTGGGATCATACCGAGCAGTTTACGACGTTTGAATCAATGGTCGCGGTCTATCGACAACTTCTTCATCAGGTGAAAGACGGTGGGGTGATTTGCGCGAATGCGGATGACCCGCGTGTGCTTGAGTTTCTCGCGGGTGAGCGGGGTTGGTGTGAGCGTCGTGGGATCAGTATTCGGACGTACGGCCTGAGCGCCCATGCGGATACGCGGGTGCGAGATCTGGTGGTGCGAGATGGGGCGCAGCACTTGGTGATTCAGGAGACGGATGATCGCCTCACACGAACAAAACTTCCAATTCCTGGCAAAATGAACGTGGTGAACGCGCTTGCGGCCTTTGCTTGCGCCCGTGTTTTGGGGGTGCACGTCGCGTCGCTTGCCCGCAACATCGAGCATTTTTCTGGGATTTCGCGAAGATTTGAGCGCGTGAAAGAAGAAGGAGGCGTGCTCGTGATTTCCGATTACGCCCATCATCCAACGGCCGTACGGCTGACGCTTGAGGCGGCAAAGAGTTTTTATCCTGGTCGGCGTATCGTGTGTTGTTTTGAGCCGCATCGCCAAGAGCGTACGCGAGATTTATTTTGGGAATTTGTGTCGGCGTTTGATCTGGCGGAGGTGGTGGTGCTTGTGGAAGTGTGGGACATGCCGAATCGTGAACCCGTGCGTGGGGAATCCGTGAGCGCGCTTCAGCTCGTGGCCGCGATTCAGGATCACGATCGTTCGCGAGGCGTGACGCGTCGGGTCGAGTTTGTTCCTACCAAAGAAGCGGCGCTTGCTCTCCTTCAATCGATTAAGAAATCCGGGGATCTTGTGCTTGTCGCGGGAGCGGGGAGCGTGTATACCATCGCGAGAGATCTATGAGTGTCCTTGATCAATGCTTTTGGCTCGGTGCCTATGGCGAGCTCCATGAGCGGGAGTCGCTTGCATCGCACGTGACCATGCGCGTAGGAGGCCCTGCGCGGTGGTTTATTCGTGTACGTGATCGAGGAAAGCTGGTCGAGCTTCTTACGCGTCTAAAAGCAGAGCCGCTCCCATGGTGTGTACTTGGAGGCGGCTCGAACACGATGGCACCAGACGCGGGTGTCGACGCGATCGTGATTCAGCCGCATCTGACCGAGATGACGATTGATCCAGCAGGGACCGTGATGGCAGAAGCGGGCGTTATTACGGCGTTGTTCGCGCGCAAGGTGACAGAGGCGGGGCTTACAGGATGGGAGTGGGGGGTGGGACTTCCGGGTACCATCGGCGGAGCCATTGTGGGGAATGCGGGGTGTTTTGGGGGTGAAACCGCGGATGGGTTGGAATCCGTTGAGGCCTGGTCAGAGGCGACTGGGCGAGTGGAACGTTACACAAAAGACGAGGCGCGCTTTCGTTATCGAGAGAGTCGATTTTCTCAGGAGGCTCACGTCGTCCTGTCTGCGCGTTGGAACGTGGCACCTGCGCAAGATACGGCGATATCGCGAGCTCGAATGCAGACGATTCTCGTTGAACGAAAAACGCATCAGCCACTTGGGGCGGCGAGCGCGGGGTGTCTCTTTCGGAATACGCTAGTCACTCCCGAGCAGCTGGAGCGGCTGGAAAGCGTGCTTGGGGCTCGCGTGCCTGAACCAGCGCGTGCTCGGGGTGTTGTGCCGAGTGGATGGCTCCTCGATCGGCTTGGGTATAAAGGGATGCGTTCGGGTACTCTGCAGCTCAGTCCTTTGCACGCGAACTTTCTCCTGCCTGGAAGTGGGGGCTCTGCACAGGCGGTGTGCTCACTTCGTGATATCATTCAAGAAGAGGTACTTGTTCAAACAGGGATTCGTCTTGTGCCAGAGATTCGAGTGTTAGGAGAGGGGACGAATGTGCTACACTAGTCACATATGTCCTTTCCTTCGCGTGGTCCGCGACCCTTTGGCCGACGACGTCCGCTTGGTCCAACCCTTGAAGAGGTGATGGATCAGCTTGATCGCTCTCTTGAGGCTCTTCGTCGAGCGAATGAAAGCTTGGAACGGTTTACTGATCGTTCTTCTTCTCCCTCTTCTTCTTATGTATCCCCCTAAGCGAGAACCACCTCCGATGACACGAGAAGAGAGGGCGAAGTTTGAAGCCGCCGCACGTGAGTATTCCCGCGCGGCCGAGCAGCAGATCCTCGCCCATCTTCGAGAGCTCGCGAAGGAGTATGACGATCTTCGACAAAATCTTCACACCGAAGCTGAGCGATTCAAGCGGCTTACGGCGGGTTCCGGTCGAGATCAATCAAGGAAGAATGCAGAAGAAGCGGGACGTACTGCGGTCGAGACCGCGCGTAACGCGTTACATGATTTGCCACGTGCCACCGCGATTTTTTTACTCCAAAATCCAGAGCTCTATAAATCGATTCTCCAAGCAGGAAGCGTGCGCTTGTGGGCGCAAGAACTCTCTAAAGATACGAAACCCTTACCGCGCCTACTCGAGATGCTTGACGAAGCTCTCCATCACTTACAAAACCCAGGAATCACCGAATAGCAAGAGCTATTCGTTCAAAATAAGGAACTTTTTTTGTTTTTTTACACAGCCGAGCTTCGCTCGGCTGTTTGGTTTTACAGTAAGGAATAGCTTCTTATTTTTTTCACAACCTCACTTCGTTCGGTTGCGTGTTTACAACCAAAGCCGCCTTGCAAAGGTGCCAGACACGTGCCAGGCACGTGTCTGGCACCTTTTAAAAAAACGGTCGACGAACGAAGTGAGGCGATAAAAGAAGAAAAAAGAAGATTCCTTGCTCTTGGCAAATCGCTTTTGGGTGGGGTAGGATGGGGATATGTGGACCGTTGATGCAAGTCAGCATATTCATGTGGAGCCCTCTGTGGGAGAGCGGGAGGTTTTGGAGCGCGCGACTTCTGTCGCGCGGCTTTCCGCGGAACAGCGGTTGATTTTTGTGGATTTGTTTCTGTCAGACTCGATTGTATGTGGATGTGCCCAGCCGGCCCATTGGAAAACCTATCAGGTGATTTTATACGCTCCGGAAACGACGACCGCTTCTGGAAACAAGGGATAGGATATGGTTGTTGATGGTATTCTTTCTGTGCTTTCTTTGGCGCTTTTAGCGACCTGCGCTTGCATGGCGCTCGCGTTTGTCTTTTGGTTGCACCATACCTTGTCAGAGTAGCCAAAGACGGGGTGGTGCGGTAGGCTGTTTTCATGTCGCATACCGCTCGATCTGTGGCGCGTCAGGCTTCGCTTTTGATGCTTGCTTCAACAGCGCAGAAAGTCATTTCTTTTCTCGCCTTTACCGTCGCGGCGAGAGTATTGGGGGTGGATGGTGTAGGGACGTATTTTTACGCGTTGTCGTTAAGCTCGCTTGCGGGAGCCTGGACGGATTTAGGGCTCACGCCGCTCGTGATTCGCGCGTTCGCGCACTCAGAAGAAGAGGGGTGGAAGTACGTGCGTCGTGCGATGGTGGCAAAGGTGGTGCTTATTCCCGTGACCGCGCTGTCTGCGCTCGTGTATACGGGGTTCGCTATCCCGTCTGGGGAAGGGCTTCTTCCCTTTATAGCGATCGCTCTCTTTGTGATGGCAGAAGACGCGGTGTCATTACTCGGGTACGGTATTTTACGAGGCCGTCAGCGCCTTGAAAAAGAGTCTCTTGGAATGGTGCTGGGCCAGCTTCTCTCGAGTGCGGCGCTTGTTGCGGCGGTGCTCTTAGGATTTGGCGTATTTGGCGCTCTCCTTGCTCTCGCGTTTGGAAGTGCGTGGCATGTCGTTTGGAGTATCATCTGGGTTCGTCGCCTTGGATGGCGTTCGTTCCGCGGAGAAACCGTGCGTTGGAGGGTCCTTGTATATCAAGCGATGCCGTTTGCGCTCGCAGGGCTCTTCGTCCGTGTGTATTCTTCTGTCGATGCGGTGCTTTTACGTCAGTGGCAGGGGGCTTCAACCGTGGGGCACTACGCGGTGGCGTACAAGCTCACGTATGCGTTGCAGTTTTTGCCGCTTGCATTTGTTGCGGCGCTCTATCCTGCGCTTAGCGCCGCGCATGCGCGTGAGGATGAAGCGGCGCTCGTGCATACCTCGCTCGGGTCTTGGCGATTTATGGCGTTGCTTGGATTTCCGCTTGCAGCGGCCCTTTCTGCGTTTGCATCCCGATTGGTGCCGTGGGTGTATGGCGATGCATTCGCTCCCGCGGCTCTCGTGCTTTCCGTGCTCGCTTGGGTTCTTCCATCTATCTTTCTTGATTTTCCGATCGGTTCATATCTAAACGCGACGCATCAGGCCGCCCGCAAAACGATCGCCATGGGCGCAACAATGGTGGTGAATGTCGCGTTAAACCTTGTCCTTGTGCCGCGTTTTGGGGCGCTTGGCGCGGCGTGGGCGGCAGTGGTGTGTTTTCTTGTGCTCTTAGGGGTGAGCGGGTGGTATGCGCGTCAGGTGTTTTTCTCACGAACGGCTCGGCACGTTGTGTATCGTGCGGGAATTCTTGCTACTGTTCTGTGGGCCGTTATTCATTGGGTATTGGCGCCGGTTCCGCTTCTCGTTGCGCTTCTCGTGTCTCCAGTGATCGCCTGCGCTCTTGCACTCGCGACGGGACTGCTTCAGCGTGATGATCTTCGTTCGACTTACACCTGGATACGAAACTCTGTATGAAGGAGCCACGCATCGCGCTCGTGACGCTTGACTACCCTCCGGAACACGGAGGGGTGGCTCGCTTTCTTGGAAATCTCGTGGAGGTTTCAGGGGGAGCGATAGAAGTGTACGTTCCAGAGACGCATGTATGCGAGGGCCCAGGACGGGTCAAAACCATGCGGATGTTTGCGCCTGGTCCATGGTCTTGGCGGAGACTCGTCGCGAGCTGCTCTGCGCTTCGCACGCAGGGCTTTACGCATCTGTTCGTGAGTCATGTACTTCCTGTTGGTACCGCGGCCTGGATCGCGCATCTGTTTGGCGGTCTTCCGTATGTTGTTCTTGTGCATGGACTCGATATTCGTCTTGCGGCCCAGCGTCCGCATCGACGGTGGCTTGCGGGCCACGTATTGCGACGTGCGGCGCACGTGTTCGCGAATTCTCAAGTGGTGGCAAATGAAGTGCATCGTTTCTGGCCCACGATCAAGGTCGAGGTCATGACCCCCGGCGTTGAGCCACGGGCGTTTCTGTCTCGTGAAGCAGCTCGTACGAGGTTGGGAGTTGAGCCATCCGCGCGTATTTGTCTCACGGTGGCGAGATTGGTTCCAAGAAAAGGGATAGACACGATGATTCGCGTGCTTGAACGCCATCCGGACTGGCGCTATGTGGTGGTTGGGTCTGGGGGCGATGAAGCGCGCTTGCGCGATTTAATGGAGATCCATGCACCTGGTCGTGTGGAATTTGTCGCGCAGGCAAGCGATGAGGTACGAGACCTGTGGTATGCCGCGGCAGACGTGTTTGTATTTTTAGCCCGTGAAACAGAGGCAGATATCGAAGGATTCGGCATCGTACCCCTTGAAGCGGCGCTCGCGGGGCTTCCTGTCCTTGCTGGCCGTGCAGGCGGCGTCATCGAAGCCGTGGTGGATGGCGTGACGGGGGTGCTTGTTGACCCCCACGATCTTTCCGCGATCAGTGCTGCGTTTACCGCCCTCGCGAATGATCCTGTGCAACGCGAAGCGCTTGGCCGTGCTGGTTGTGCCCGTGTCCAAAAAGACTTTGCGTGGCGGCCACGTTGGGAGCGCTTGCGAGCGCTCCTCAAAACTTCCTAGTATGAATATTTCTGTTTTAATCCCGCTGTATAATCACGCTCCAGAGCTCGTGTCCTGCCTCGAGTCACTCTCGCGCCAAACCGTGCAGCCTCACGAGATTATTGTCGTTGATGATGGATCTTCCGATGCGCCAAAAACCGTTTTAGCGAAAGCGGGGTTACTTGATCGCGCGCGGTTTATTGAACGTTCAACGAATAGCGGGGCTCCCGTCGCTCGCAATACCGCGTTTGCGGCGTCTACGGGCGACGCGGTGATTTTTTTGGATGCGGACGCCGTTCTTCGGTCTGATGCGCTCGAGCTCTGGCAGTGTGCTCTTGAAACACATCCAGAGGCAGCTTTCGCGTATAGCGCGTTTCGGTTTGGAGGAAAGCTGTTTCGGAGTCAGGCGTTTTCCATAGAAGCGCTTGCACGGGGAAATTTTATTCATACGAGTGCTCTTATTCGTCGAGAGGCGTTTCCGGGGTTCGATATCACGCTCAAGAAGTTTCAGGATTGGGATCTCTGGATTGAGATGGCGAAGCGTGGACATGCGGGAGTGTATATTCCAGAGCTTCTCGTTTCTTTTGAAGAGCGTGCAAAAGGGGGAATGAGTCGGTGGATACCGGCGTTTGCGTATCGGTTGCCGTGGCGACACGTGGGGTATGAGCCAGAGCCCGTTCGACGGTATCGAGAGGCGGAAGCGGTGATTCGCGCAAAGCATCAAGACTGGATGAATGCCTGTCTTCCAGCGAAAGAGCCGTATGTACCGAGTTCGCGTGACTGGTTTTTATTTGGAACGCTTGTATGGGGGCTTTCTGCTCTCAGTCTGGGTACGTCTTTTAATGGAGTGTTCGCGATGGTGTTTGCGGTGATCGTTGGCATTGTGGCGTATGTTCGTCCTCAGGCGGCGCTTGGCTTTATCGCGCTCGAACTGCTTATTGGGAGTAAGGGCGGGTTGGTGAAATGGGGATCGGATGCGGTGAATGATGGGGGGATCGGTTTGCGTGTCCTCCAGTTCGCCACGTTTATGCTTGGCTGGGCTATTTGGGCCTGGAAGCATCGTGCTTGGGAACGCCTTATCGATCAACGCCGTGAGCTCGCGGTGTGGGGAGTGGTGATGCTCGTGATCGTGCACGGTGTTCTCCGCGGATGGATCCTCGAGCAACCCTTTCTTTTTGCGGATGCGAATGCTTGGGGGTTTTTAGCCCTCATCGTCCCCATCGCAACGATGACGTCCCTGAAAGGAGGTCGCTCGCTACAGGGGGTGATTCGTGCGGGTCTTGGGTTACTCGCGGGAATCACGCTCTTTCTCTTTTTTGTGCTCTCGCATGGGTTTCCTCAGGCGGTTACAGACGCGGTCTATCTCTGGGTGCGTCAAAGCGGTCTTGGGGAGATTACGCGAGCGGGAGGATCGGTCTTTCGTATTTTCTTGCAGTCGCAGCTGTTCTTGCTTCCGGCATGGCTCTGGATATGGATACGGAGCTTCCGTGACCATCTACCGCTTGGTTCGCGTACGTGGGGAGTGTGGATCGTGCTGAGTGCAGCAATCATCGCTTCGTTTTCTCGGAGTTTTTGGGTAGCGCTTGCGCTCACGACGGGAGTTGGGATGATTCTTTTGTTCGTTTCGCAAACGTCTCTGCGTGAGTGGGTGAGGGCACTTCTTCGCCCGATTACGTCTGTGTGTGGAGGGCTTTTGCTTCTTGCGGCGCTTGTGTGGGTGCCGGTGTGGCGAGGGAGCGCAGGGCTTTCTTCGGCGCTGAGCGCACGCTTTGCGTCGGGAGAAGCGGCGGTTTCGAGTCGCTGGAATCTTTTGCCGGTGCTGCGTGAAGGGATCGCGCGTCATCCCGTCTTGGGTTCTGGATTTGGAGCGACGCTCACCTATACTTCGCAAGATCCTCGAGTGGTCCAAGCGACCGGAGGTCGGTATACAACCTACGCCTTTGAATGGGGGTGGCTGGATCTTTGGTATAAGCTTGGGGTGTTTGGGGTGGCGGTGGTGCTTTGGTGGTTGGTTGTGATCGCGGTCCGCGCTCGTGCACTTCCTGAAACCGAGCGTCTCTGGATATGGCTCTCGCTCCTCGCTCTCGCCACCGTCCACATCTTCACTCCCTACATCAACCATCCATTAGGAATCGGTCTTCTGCTCTGGCTTTGGATGGTTTCGGAAAATCCTCACAAGGCGTCAAAATAAGGAATCTCTTCTTTTTTCTTCCAGCCTCGCTTCGCTCGGCTGTGGTTTTTTCAGAGACATGAGTAAAAGGGTCCGGAGTTCACTCCGGACCCTTTTACCTATTTTGAGAATGTCGCCGAACGAAGTGAGGCGACAAAAGAAAAAAAGAAGATTCCTTATTCTTGATAAACGAAGCGAGGCTGTTGAAAAAAGTTTTTCCTTGCGAGGTTGGAAAAAAAGACCTTCCATGGGGCTATAAAAAAATCCCGAAGAGGTCGGGACTTAGGAGGGGCGAGAGGGGGCGTGGGGAGTGTGGGGGTCTCTCATGAGGGGCGTCATGACCATGACGCCGCCGTGTTGTCCGGCGAGGCGCTTGGTGACATTGGTCACGTTGGCGCGCTGGATGCGATGGAGACGCTCCGAGAAGAGCTCGCCCTGTTCCCGCACGATGTGCGAGAGGTGGCGAAGGCTGGTCACGGTGCGGGTGAGCGCGCCAAGGGCGGGGGACTGCTCTTGGTGGGCCTCGAGATTCTCTCTGAGTACTCGCAGATGCCTCAGGAGGGTGCTCGCGAAGAGCGTGTTCTGTCTCACGCTCAGGCTTGCTCCAGGATCGCTCACGTAGCCATGTTGGGCGTAGGTGCCAAGCTGATCGGCGAGGCGAGCGAGGGAGAAGAACCACGGCTCCGGATGCAGGGTTCCGGAAAACAGCGTGACGCATCCTTCAAGTTGCGCGAGCGCAAACCAGTGGCCACGCTTCAGCCGACGCTCTGCACCGAGAGCCCAGCAGAGGCTGAGCTGATCGAGCAGGTTCCGTTCACGGCAGACGACGATGAGCGCGAGCGCCGCGTTCTTCCGTTCTGACGTGTATCGCTTGGGACCGTAGGCCCGGCTGAGTTCACGGATGAGCGAGACGAGGTTCGTGCGTGGCAGGTCTAGGAACCGTTGGAGAAGCGTCTTCAGCTCCTCGTACGCTTCTTCTGGTGCCAGACGCTTCACCTCGCGAAGCTCATTCATGCGATGCAGACGATGCAGTGTTCGTGTACCCATTCCACCTCCGTGAGGGGCAAGTCTACACGAAAGAACGCAGAATGTCAATTTTTTGAACAGAAAAAAACACCCCGATGGAAGATCGGGGTGAGGGTCAGTCGATGGGGAGTTCGCCGACGTCGTCGTCTTCCTGTTCGCCTAACTGCTGGGGCTGAACGCGGAAGAGCTTGCGGCCCTCCTCGAAGACCTCGTACAGGCGAGGGATGTTCTCCGCAGCGAAGCGACGCTCGGTGTGTGACCTCTGTCGCTCCTCGAACTCCGCCTTCACCTCCTTCAGTCGGCCTGCCTCCCAGCCGAGGATGAGGAGCATGAGGTCCGCGATGCGACGCGGGTCGTCGAGTCGCCAGATACCCGCAGGACCGCCCAGGACCTCAGACCAGGATCGGTAGATCTGATCGTGGTGGCGAGCATTTGTCTGAGTATTCGTCATCATGATGTGGTGGATGTTGACGCCTTGTTTGCGCAACACCTCTACCACCTCAGAGGTTCGACGGTGCGGGCACGGACCACCGACGTAGCGGTTGTGGTCGTCCTGAGCGATGGAGAGAGGAATCCCTTCGTCACCCACCAAGAAGACGGTGAACCGTTTGCAGTTCTTGCTCAGCGTCAAGTGCTTCAGGAGGTAAGCGAGGACGAGGTCATAGGATTCGACTTGGTTGCCACCACCATTCAGCTCGAGCTTCAAGCCCAGCATGGCCTCGTCGATCTGTGGTCCACAGGTCACAATGCTAGAGACGCTCATGACATCGTCCGTGTAGGCATCGCCGTGAGTGAGGAATCCCATGCTCACCTCATTGGCTTTGCAGCCGTAGGCGCGAGCGCTCTCTGTCGCGGCAAGGGGTGCACGATTCCAGATTTGTCCAGGATTCTCGTTCATGCTCCCGGTCACGTCGAGGGAGAGGAGAAGTCCGTAGGGGGTCACGCAGGAGATCCCCACCCGTGGACTCATCTGGCCCGCGGGCAGTGCGGGCTTGGCCTCACGTCGCGCGTCGTCGAACGTCTGGCGCGGTCGCGGAGGCGGCGGAGGCGGCGGATCGTTCCGCGCTGGCCCGTAGTCTGGGTCATGACGCGGTCGGGGAGGTGGATTCCAGGTGTGCACGATCGGATCGCCACTGCGAAAGTTGTTGTCGCCGCCATATCGTCCCATGATATTTTCCGTTCTTTCCGCGTCAGAGGATGTTCTGAAGACGTTCGATGCGCTGACGAACCGCATCGTAGTCCTGGAGGCGTTGGTCAGGATCTTGGTGCGACAGCTCGTCTACCAAGTCCCATACGGCGCGAGGGAGGTCAGGACGACAGGCGGCCCAGACTCGACGATGGGTGCTCCCGCCCGTGAGGAGGTATCGACCCACCGACCCAAGGCCGTAGTAGTCGATCGCCTTCGTTGCGGGGAGTCCCGCTTCGAGTTCCGGTGGAGGGTCCGTCGTGTCCCAGAGGAGGGCCTTGGACCCATTCAGCGCCATCGCGAGCCCGAAGTCCACGAGGTTCACCGAACCGTATCCGTCCTCGGTATCGATGAGCACATTGTCCGGCCTCACGTCGGCGTGCGCGGTGGCGTACCTGGTATGGATCTTGTTCAGGATTGAGGCCGTACGATACAAGATCCAGAGCGTCTTCTTCACGTCGTAAGGCGTATCACCCGCAAGAAGCTTGTTGCAGGGAGTGCCGCCCTCAACGAGCTCCATCACGATACAGGGGACACCATCATGGTTCCCGATGGTTGCCTCGGCGTATTCCCGGAAGGCAGGTACTCCCGGAACGGAGATCGTGCCGAGAATCTTCGCCTCTCGCCGAAACGCTTCTTTGTAGGCGGGAGTTTTTTTCCGTGCCTGTTTCACGAATCCTGGCATGCCCAGGAGCTCGTGCGTCGCTCTGAACCCAACACTGAACTCGCCCTCGGCGATCTTTTTCTCAAGACGCCAACCCGTACCTATCAGCATGAAACACCTCTCTGTTGCGATGGGAAACGGTTGCGGAGCGCGTCCGCCACGAATGGCGGAACGTAGCTTGAGAGAGACTCCGGATCGTGCCGTGCGCGGCGCCGCACCTCGGTTGAGGAGATGTGCGCGAAGGGCTCACGCGCAGGAATGATCAGGCCTGAGAGCGTAGGATCTTCTGCCCGAAGTTCGGCGATGACCTCTTCTTCGTAGGCGCGCTCTCGCTCATGACGTAGCCCACGAATGAGTACGTCACAGCCAAAGGCTCGAGCGATTTGGGTCGCGCGATAGTGACCGTAGATCACTTGCAGATCTTCTCGGACGCCAAACCGTTCGTGTATGGCTCGCATCGTCATCTCGCCCCGCTCTACGAGAGAGAAGAGATACCGATCGGCTTTTTCGTGATTAATCATAACAAGCACGAGCAGTTTCTTGCACTGCAGGAGCGCTTGCTTGATGAGCTCGAGGTGACCGAAGGTGACCGGATCCGCAGAAAGCACGAGAAGGCCTTGTTCCCACTTCATGGTTGACCTCTTGTTGGGTGAAGGAGCGGTACCAACGTCCCGCAACATAGCCTATTTTGGCCATATTGTCAAGCGTTTACTCCTCGTTTTTCTTCGATCTTCCGCGCGCAAACGCCGCGCCAGACATGGAAGGTTTACCTTCAGGACGAAGCTCGTCAATCACAAGTGTTCCTTCTTTGCACACAAGACCAAATTCCTGTTCTGTTGGCTCGCCGACGTGGGTTTTGAGGAGCTTCACACGCTCTCCGGAAAGGGTCGCCGTGACGAGCGGCCAAGGGGTGTAGGCACGAACCAGCCGTTCGAGGGCCACGGCGTCCATTGCCGTAGGGTCGATGTGCCCATCTTCTTTGGTAATGAGCTTACAAAATGTCGCTTGGTCATGCGGTTGTTCTTCTGGAACGAGCTCCTGCTCTAAATACCGAAATAACGTGCTAGGCAAAAGCTGTGCGCCGAGCGTCGCGAGCGTGATTTCAAGGGTTGCGGTAGTGTCTTTTTGAGTG
This sequence comes from uncultured Gammaproteobacteria bacterium, assembly GCA_964437285.1. Classification (GTDB taxonomy): domain Bacteria; phylum Patescibacteriota; class Patescibacteriia; order 2-12-FULL-60-25; family 2-12-FULL-60-25; genus JAGOUA01. The sequence continues at coordinate 49,964 of CAYTGF010000006.1, read as the reverse complement.
ATCGGTGTTTTTGCTTTTGCGAGCATCGCGCCATGATCCATGAGCGCATCCATGAGCATGACGGTGACGCCTGTTTCTGTCTCGCCCTGCTTTATGACTTCTGCGATGGGGGAAGCGCCGCGGTAGGAAGGGAGTAACGATCCATGAAGGTTGATAAAACGGTTCGGCGCAAGATCAAGCACCGCTTGCGGGAGAATCTGTCCGTAGCTCGCGACGACCGCCGCATCAAACGCATACGCCTGAAGAGCCTCGAGGGCTTCCGGGGCTTTCATACGCTCTGGCTGCAATACCGGAATCCCGAGCGCTTGCGCCGCAAGCTTCACCGGAGGAGCGGTAAGGATCTGTTTTCGTCCGACGGGACGATCTGGCTGCGTCACAACGACGCTTATGCGAAAACGTGGATCTTCTGCGAGGGCTTGCAGAAGAGGGACCGCGAAGGCAGAAGTGCCAAAAAAGGAAAGGGTATACATAATTTTTTTTACGTCTCACTTCGTTCGACGTAGGTTTTCATCGCTCCCGTCTGATGAGAACGCCTGCTTTTTACAAGGGGCGAAGCCCCTTATACACTTTTTTCCTGGTGGAGGGGTTTCATTTTATCGATAAATAACACTCCATTTAGGTGGTCGATTTCGTGTTGGAAGACGATGGCGGGGAAGTTGCGGAGATCGAGCTCGACTCGGCGGCCGTGGCGGTTTAAGGCGCGTACGGTCACACGCTTGTGACGTTCGACGAGGCCGTAGATTCCAGGAACACTCAAACACCCCTCTTCGCTTTCAATCAACGCCTCAGAGACCTTCGTGATCTCTGGATTGATGTAGCATTCAGAGGTTTGATCAAGTTGCACCACGATGACGCGAATATTCCGCCCCACTTGCGGCGACGCAATTCCAACCCCGTCCTTCACGAGCATCGTGCGGGCGAGGGTATCAAGATAGGTCTGGAATTCCGGGGTGGTGATCTCTGTTGGATCAACCTCGACGGAGCGTTCGCGCAGACTTGGGGTTGGGTGCGTGACAATCTCAAACAAGTTCATAACTGGCTGATATTAGCGTAAAAACGCGATCGGGTCAAGGTCAATCTTCGCAACGTCTGCAAAAGGACGCAATGCCTGGAGCAGGGTTTCTTCCGTGGTCTGGGAGGTAAAGAGCGCGTGGAGGACAAAACGTGGACGAGCGGTCGACCGGTGTTCCACGAGGAACGGTCCACGAATCTCAAGAAAACCAGCGAGAGGGAGGAGGGCTTGTTTCGCTCGTTCCGTAAACGAGGCAACGAGAGCGGCGGATCCATCCACGAGGAGTTTTGCGAGACGGACACTGGGCGGGTAACGGAATATGGCGCGTGCCCGTCGCTCTTCTTCGGCGAGTGCGTGGACACCTGAGGGGGTGAGCCAGGTGAGCCAGCGGGTGGTGTCTTCTTCAGCAACTTGGAGAAGGAGTTCGCCTTTCGCCTCGCTCACGTGACTTGCGAGGGTGCGATACGCTCGACAAAGGCGCTCTGTACGACGGACATCTTCTGTGGCGCCGCCAAGCAAGTGCGGGTCGGTCACGAGCACGCGAGTACCAGGGGCAAACGGCATATCGAGCGCAAGAGGGGACCCATCTCGCCACTCGATGGGTGGGTGTCCTGCCTGTTGCCAGGCGCGCTTCAGCAGTTCGATCCCGGGAGAAGATCCAGAAAATTCCTGCCCATGACATCGAGGACACGATTCAGGGAGCAATTGGGTGAGATGACAGAGATCGCACCAGCCCTCGCGCTCAAGACGTCGGAGAGCGGAGCCGCACCGTTCGCACATCACGACTTCGCCACAGGTCCGGCACTGCGACCGAGCGCGCAATCCACGAATAGGATGCACGAGACAGCGAGGAAGATCCGGGTCTCCTTCAAGAAACCGCTCGAGGGTGTGGAGCGTGAGCACGGGAATTTCGCTTCGGCCACGTGCATGTTTCAGACAAAAAATAGGGTGAATGTCAATGGTGGGGGCATCTGCGTTCACGTGAATCGCGGGTGTTCGACCAATCGTGACGAGCGCCGTCCCAAGACGTTGATGGAGCCACGCGGCAATGAGACGCGCGTCAAAACGAGGGGCAAGATCATCTTGCTTGTGCTCGTCATTTTCTGGTTCGAGCAAAATCACGCGTTCTGCGTAGAGCCCAAGCCAGGCCCCTACGCGCGTCGTAAAGAGAAGCGAGGTTTGTTTTGCGCAGAATTTTACCCAGGTCGAGGTGGCCTTTGTTTTTGCGTCGTCGCTGAGCAGGCTTTCACCTTGTAAGATCTCTGCGAGCCGTTCCGCTTGTTGCGCATACGGTACGAGCACGAGCGTGCGACCGCGATGAGGTTTGTTTTGGAGGAGGTCGATCAGGGTGCGTTCAGGGGAGCATGTCCAGCGCGTATCGAGTGCGCCTCGTTCCGTACGATCAGGTTCGTGTGTGGTCCAGGACGAGAGGGTTTTAGGCAGGAGCCTGAGCCAAGCTTTGGTGATCGTGGGAAGGGATTGAAAGGTGCGTGCCGCAAGCCATTCATTCAGGTGAATCCAGGAGGCTCCGAGTTGAGTGAGCGGCGGGCGCGCCTCGAGTGATCGAGCTTTTGCGGCAAATGGTGAGTTTGGAAGGAGTTCAAGGACCACTGCTTCCACGCGTTGCTTGCGGAGCGGCACACGTAGAAGATCGCCCACCGCGACGGTGAGTCCTTCCGGAATGAGGTAATCAAACGCGTCTATCCCGACGGGAGTGCGGCAGAGCGGGACCACGCGAGCAAATCGGGGCATGGAATGGTTCTACGCAATGCGGAACGCGGCCGTCAAATACCCAACACCAAACGGGGCCTCATAGCAGAGCTCTTCTGTCGTGGTGTTCAGATCACGAAGTAATCCAAGAAGGAGCGCAATGGGGCGTTCTCCGCATGGATGCAAGTCCGCTGGGAGCGCCGCTGAAGCCGCAAGCAATATCTTTGGATCTTTTTGTCGGACTGCCTCACGTAGTTGCGCGTCAAAGAGCAAGGCTTCTTGTTGTTCTTGTTGGGCATCTTGGGTTTTATTGTGACACAGGTCCGCCGAGGCGAGTACCGCAATGCGCGCATCTTCACGCTGAAGAATGCGATAAAGCGTTGCCCCAAACTCGATCTGCGCTTCAAGGGTGCCTTCGTTTGGAGCCAGCGGAATAAGACTTGGGTTTGAAAGACTATGCGCGACCGTGGCGAGCGGAACGGTATATCCGTAGTCGAGTAGTTCACTGCTTCGGAGTGTGAATGGTATTTTTTCTTCCCGTAACGCACGGTGAATACGATCAAGGAGGAGATAGTTCACTCGTGCAGGAATCGCGGTTTCATGATCGCCAAACTCTTGCATGTGCGCCGAAAATTGAGGTGCCATGTTCGCACTCCAGGCGTCTGGGTACCGTGGGGCGTGTGGCGAAATAATCACGAGCGTATCGGGCTTGCTCAAGAGAAGGCGTTCTTCTACCTGTTCGAGCGCGGTTTTGGTCGCGGATAAACGCTCCGATGCCGCTTTCCCTACGCTCGGGAGAAGAAGCGGGGCATGCGGAACAATGGCGGAAAAGACGATCATAAAGAAAGGGGCGAGAGAGTAAGATGATCTTCTGGCGCTTGCCACGGTGTCGCGAGGGGTTCTCCGATCACATGCGCTTCTACGACGGCATCGGGAAGTGTAAGGACATTATTCCAGGTGTAGCCCAAGGAAAGAAAGAGCTCCTCTGTTCCGATCACGCGACGTTTACCATGCTCGATCACGTAGACCGCGGGCTCATGCTCGCTACGAACGAGTTCGCCATCACGGAGTCGGTAGGGAGCGGCGACGGGAAAGCGAGCGAGATCGGTCGCTTTGAGGGTTCGAGCGGGCCTCCCACGAAAGTTCAGGGTGAGATATACCGGATGTTCAATGAGGTGACGCACGTCGTTCTCAATGTACCAGTAGGTTCCGCGAGGATCTTTCGCGAGAAGACCGAGAGGGTATCGGCTGCGCTCCGTAATATCTGGGCCGTTTGCGTAGTCTTCGAGATCGGCCTCGGTGGCTGGAATGAGTTCATCTTCTTGGAAGCCGAGCGCTCGAAAGGCGCTTGAAGAGACGAATCGTCGCTTTTGATCGCCGACGAGCAGATAGCGAGTGCCGGTGGGGGTTTCAAGGAGGCTGAAATTTGGAAACGCCACCGGGTCTCCAACAGGATAAACTTCGAGGTCGCTCGCCTGAACGCGCAGAATTTTTGCTGGATCTGTGACAAGGCTTGCACTCACCGCAGGGCTGACAGGACGACGTTCACCATTTCGAATCAGGAACGTGTCATTTGTTTCTTTGGTCGCGACCACGGTTCCATCGGGAAGGGTTCTCGAAAACCACCGTCGCCAAATACGCCAGACATTGAGATTCCCCTGGATGTGCGGCGTATAGCTATAGAGCATCGCCGTCGCTTGGTTTACGGGTGTTACTACCATCCCGTCGATCACACTACTTTTTCCTGGCGCATGACCCGCAATCGTCGCACCTTTGATCAGGATTTGAAACATGTATCGTTCACGATGCTGTTTTGCCGCGTACTCGAGCTGATTCGCGAACCCTTTAAAATCTTGCAACCGAGGGTCGTTCATCGAACAGCTATCGCATACCGCGTACCCCGTTGCCCAGTCGAGCTGTTTTTGCGAAGGAGAAGGATCTTCTACGAGACTTTGTTCTTTTTGTAACAGTACGAGGAGGTATTGTGGATTGAGCTTGTACGACCCCGCAACGCGCCACAAAATATCCGAAGGACGTTTTTCGATGCCGTCGATATCCGGAAGAAGACGTTTTGCAAGCCCGCTCTTTTTTGTTTCGAGAAAGCGCTGTACCCGTTCCGCGCTCCATCCATCGAGCGAAAACAGATCGTCATCGCGCAAGATCGCATTTGGCGTAAACCCTGGGTCCATGACGGGAGCTGCTTGAGCCAGGGTCGCCATCGGTACACAGAGCTCGACAAGGAGCGAGAAGAGGGGCAGGAGCAGAAAATAACGATGCATATCCAGATGCTAGCATGCCTGGGGAGAGGAGGGGAGAGTGACATTCTTGAGGAGTCTTGGCATGCTGTGAGCATGTCTTTCTTCCGACGTGTGCAAGGTGTGCTCGTTCTTGCGTGGCTGTTCCTTGCGGCGCTCTACGGGGTGTTTGCGTTTCAGGGCCCGCTGCCACTGCTTTCTCCGGATGAAACGGCGGTCTTTACGCTTGCGCATTCAGGGATCACGGATGGTCGATTCGGGATTCAGGACGCTCGCACGGCGGAATTCCTTTGGGCGCACCCACGTAGTTTTACGACGCAAGATGGATGGCTTATTCCGGTCGGCTTTCCTCTCTGGCCGGTTCTCCTCAGCCTCGTCGGATGGATCAGGACCGGAGGGCTCATCTTGTGGGCGTCGGTGCTCCTGAGCGCATCGTCGATTATCCCGCTCGTGCTCATCGCTCAGCGGTGTTGGTCGTGGTCTCGTGCTCGCGCCCTGCTGTGGGCGGGGAGCATCCTCCTCTTTCCGGTCGCGATTCTGTATGGTGCGAGAAGTGGGTTCACTCTCATGCCGCAACTCGCTCTTGGCGCGTGGAGCGCTTGGTTCTTGCTGCGCGGTACGGCCAACCGTTTGACGGCGTCAGCGGTTGGGGTGTTGTGCGCGGTGACCCTCGGACTTCGGCCGACGGAAGTTGTGTGGCTCCTTCCTGTGCTTCTCGTCTGTTGGTATCAGGGGCGAGCTTTGTGGCATGGCCGTACACGAGGGCTGCTTCTTGGCGCGGGTATCGGCATGGCCGCGGTTGCGGGAGTGCATTGGTGGGTATATGGAGCACCATGGGCGATCGGATACCTTTTGCCGCCATCGGCTTTGAAGACGGCGAGCTCACTCGCGGCGGCGAGCGCGCCGGCCTCGTGGCGGCGATTCTTTCCATACGGTTTTTCGCTTTCACAATTACGACAGAACCTGCAAGCGAGCTTTGAGCTTGGGTTGTGGGCTTGGATGTCTATATGGGTGGCAAGTGTGATCGGTTGGCTCTTCTCTCGGCGTTCTTCTTGGAAAACGCCATCGTCCGTTGCGCTCGCGTTCTTGTTTTGGACGACCGGGTGGCTCCTCTTGTATTACGGGCAGGGTCGGTATGCGGATCATATTGGTGGACAAGCGATGCATCTTGGGAGTTCGTTCTTACGATACCTCGCACCAGCGCTTCTTGGATGGATGGGTTGGACCGCGTGGCATCTTCTTTCACGTCCTGGTCGACGTGCGGCATTTTTCTCGATGCTACTCCTCGTTATCTCGATGGTCGCCGGTGTTGCCTGGGCGTACATGGACCCAGAAGACGGTCTTCTTCGTGGTCGACGTGAGCGTACGCAATATGCGATCGTTCGTGCAGACGTCCTCGCGATGACGGATACACGTACGGTTTGGATCTCTGATCGTTCTGATAAGATGCTCTTTCCTGAGCGGTTGAGCGTTTCGCCACTTCCCTCAAAAGACGCGATTCGGGAGTTTTTGCAGGCTGGGGAAGGATCTGTACTGCTCTACGCACGACCTCCGCGGCAACAGGAACGTGATCTGTGGTCGCAAGCGGGACTTGAGCTTCTTGAACGTGCGCACTACGAACGCGAGAATATCTACGAGGTGCGACAACGTCCGGATTTTGCCGAATCTGCTACACGTCAGGCACACTAGCGGGTATGATTTGGCGTCGCGTTCTTCTTCTTGTCGGGTGCATAGTTCCTTGGCTCATCGCAGGAGCCGGCGTTCTTTGGGTGATGGAGCGGCATCTTCCAGAAGATGGTACCCTCATTCTTGATCTCCCCCTTGATGGGCGTTCACCCTGGTTTGAGTCGTTTTTACCCGGACAGCGAGCCACTTCTCCGGGCCCTCAAGAGGGTGGTTGGACTGGGCAGCGCATCACGGATGAACCGGTCTATGCCCGACTACGGGTGCCTGGGGCCTACGATACGGCAGAAGTCTCGATAGAATTTCGTCCAGAGGGGCAGCCGTTACTTGAATTGGGGGTGGAACGTGGCGCTGAACCTGTGAGCTCGTTTGAGCTCGTCCCCCTCTGGAGTAAGGAACTCACCGCGTCAACATTCGTTTCTACGACGATTGATGGGGTCCGTTGGCTCGTGGATCCGGCAATCGCCTCACGGGTGCATGATGCGGATGTCGCGCGTGTCACTTGGCACGCAAGCGGCACAAAGCCAGAAGCATTTTCAGATACGGGTACGCCGGTAACGAAAACCATCCGAGCCTCACTTCGTGGGCAGCATGATTTTTGGATGATTCCCCTAAACGGGCGCATCGATCTCGCCCTGACGCTTCAGGATATGAATCGTTCACGTAATACCTCTCGCGCGACACTCCGATTTATGCGCGGGGAGGAACTTCTGTGGACCGATTCGGTGAGCTTCGGTGGACGAGACGATGCTCGGCCTTCACCGCTCGTCGACAAAGTCCTGAATTTCAAGGATCTACGTCCTGGGGTCTACAAGCTCAGTGTCCTTGGCGATGACTCGCTCTTTCTACGCGGCTGGTCAACAACGGTGCGACATTGGGTTCTCGGTCCGCGCGTGTATTTTGCGGATGAGGTCGGGTATAGTACATCAACGCCTGCGGTTCGTGTGTGGACAAATGCGTCGTATCTTGAAGTGAAGACGCTTCACAAAGAGGGGCTGCAAACTGTTGCTCTGGGCTCTGCTACGACCACGCTGGAATCGACGCACACAACGAGCCTTGTCGCACGTCCTCCGCAGGAACGAAAAGAGCCCGTGGTCTTTTCCGCGCCAAAAGGAACGGTATGGACGTTGGGTGATGGGTACGTATCTTGGACGAAAGAGGCGCTGTTCTTTCCGCAAACGCGACGTTTTACAGATCAAACACGGTTAGAAGATGAGGGGATACAGGCGGTGGCAACGCGCTATACCCCGCCTGAAGCGCTCGGTGATGGGTGGTATAAGGGGACGGGAATATTTCGTATCGAGCCAGACCAGGACCGAGTGAAGCTCATCGTTGCGGCGCCCGGTATCGCGCGTCGGGGAGCACAGGTCGACATTCGTCGAATACGCGTGACGTATCGTCGTCCTCCACGTGGTGATAGCTGGTGGCCTTCTCTTCGTGCCGAGCTTCGTCGAGCATGGTATCGTTGGTAAGAATGAAGCGATTTCTCTCTCGCGTCCTCACGCATACGTGTCTGGCGGCTGTTGTCGCGCTCGCGGTCTTGCTCGTTCTTGAATGGCTTCTTCCGGGAGCGGTCACAACGAGCATTCCGATTTATCCGCTCACAGGATGTGTGGCTGCCGGATGTCTGATCGGCGCGCCCTGGATGGAGCCTTCCGTGCGTTGGCGACGGTTGGTGGGGTTCTCGTGCGCCCTTCTTCCAACGCTTGTTCTTATGGGCACATTTATCGTCAACGAACGAACGCGCTTTGTGGGCGTGAGTGGTGTATTTGTCCTTCTTCTTGTAGGAGCCTTGATGGTGAGCGTTGAGTAGCTACGAAAGAATAAGGAATCTCTTCTTTTTTCTTTCAGCCTCGCTCCGCTCGGCTGTTGGCGAGAGAGACGTTTTTCAGCCTCGCTTCGCTTGACTGTGGAGAAAAGACGTCTGACATATGTCTGGCTCACGTCTGATGTACGTCAGACGTGTAACAGACGTCTGAAAACAGACGTGTGAAAATATTCCTCTAAAAAACGATGACGAGCGAAGCGAGTCATCAAAAAAA
>CAYTGF010000006.1:17860-41162 GCA_964437285.1 uncultured Gammaproteobacteria bacterium | reverse complement strand
TGACGAGCGAAGCGAGTCATCAAAAAAATAAACCCCATTCCTTATTCTTCTTGTATGAATACCTCCTGTATATTTTGTAAGATTATTGAAAAAACGATTCCGGCACAGGTCGTGTATGAGTCTGAAGAAGTGATTGCGTTTTTGGATATTTATCCGGTGCATCCGGGACATGTGCTGATTGTGCCGAAGGTTCACGCAGAAACGGTGATGGAGCTTGGGGGAGAAGGGTTTGGTCAGGTGGCGGAGGTGGTGCCGGTGGTGGCGCGAGCGGTTCAGACGGTGACGGGTTGTGAGGGGTATACCCTCGTGCAGAATAACGGGTCAGCGGCCGGGCAAGTGGTGCCTCATGTACATCTTCACCTGATTCCACGTTGGTCGACGGATGGGTTGCGTCATTGGCCTGGCGAAGCCCTCTCCGCTGAGGAGCAAGCGCGCATAGGCGCGATGATGCGATCCGCTATTCAATCGTAACCATCCAGATGCCGCGTTGTTGGTTTTTTGTTGCGGCCACATAGAGGACGTTGCCAAGAAGATCGAAGTCATGAATGACATCGAAGGTGACGAGCGGTTGTCTGCGTCTTCCTCCGCGCTCATCAAGATCGAGTGCTTCGATCGTCGTGTCTGTGCTAAAGAACAGGACATCCCCACTTCTATGCCATGCTGCTTCTCGAATAGGAGCGGTTTGACGCACAAGCAGCTCTGTGGTTTGGCCCGGTATCCAGTGAAGAAGTTCGTTTTCACGAATCACGAGCGCACCTGCTGCTCGAGCTCCGGGAGGAGGAAAGCGAATGTTAGACCCTTCAAGCAGCGCTGCTTCTGGTGTATTTCCAGCCCCTGTAATCCAAAGCCAACGATCCGTGTCACGCAACAGAAGCTCGCTGTCTCGCTGGTCAAAAAAAAGCCAGTTCCCATTCGGAAGGGCCAGGAGCTGTTCTGAAAACGTCCGCCGAAACACGAGACGCTGGCTCCCGTCCTGCTCTTCTACAAGACGAATGCCGTTGACACTGGCAATGGTGGAGGTTGGGAGGAGTTCTTGCGACGTCGTACCATTGCGACTATTCCAGCGTGTCAGTGTTTGATGGTGAGCAACAAGAAGATCATCGCCTTGCCAAAATCCTGCTGCAAGCGTTGAGGTGACTTGAAGTCCTCGGCCGGTCAATCGAATAAGGGGATCTTGTGCACGGTCTGGATGATCAAGATAGATCGCCCGAGCATCCTCTTGCCACCGAATATCGGTCGTTACAGGAAGAGATTCATGCAGGTCGACCTCCGAGCTCACACGTCCTCGCGACTGGAGAAGGAGCGCCTTGGTACTGGAAGGGGAGTTGTATTCAAGAGCGAATAGCGTGTCGCGATCGGTATTGGCTGCAAGCGCTTGAACGTTGCCCTCGTGTACGAGTTGTGTAAGGGGTGCGGAACGAAAGAGATGGATACGATCAGCGAACGTGGCTCGCTCCGCACGAACTTCAAGGGATTTTTCCCATGCTGTGTATCCGGAGCGTTCTACGCGTACAGCGTGCCATCCGGGAACGAGTTCTTGAAAGGTGGCGGGGGTGGTATCGACCGCGGGCTGACCGTCAAGCGTAATACTTGCTCCGGAAGGGGTCGAGTCAATAATCAACGTGCCATGCTTTTCGATGGCTGCTTTCTTCGTGTTGTAGCGATAGCCCGCGGTATAAAATAAAAGAAGAGGCGCGACAAGAAAAAACAGCACAGCGTAGGCCCATGGGAGCAATTTTCGATGGAGAGGAGGAGAATACATGAGGTGATCACTCGGATGCTGATCTCTACTCTATCAAGAATTGACGGGTTTGACTATGGGTTCGACAAAGATCCCGGGCCGCGTGTACACTACCATTCTATGGAGCTCTCTCGTTCTGCTTGGCAGTATATGATCGTCAGTTTGGCGATATTTCTCGTTGGGATTGGCGTTGGACGCGTGTCCGAGCCGAGTCGTACCGGCCTCGTCGCGCTTCCCGGCGCGAGCACGTCGACGGGTCGCGTGCTCGGGATTGGGCAATCTCCACGCATAGAACTTGCGGACGATGTGGATTTCAACCTGTTTTGGGAAACGTGGCAGATGGTCCGTAATCGGTATTACGAACGTCCTGTTTCTGACAAAGATCTGTTCTATGGGGCGCTGACGGGGCTTGTAGATGGCGTGGGTGATCCATACACCACGTTTTTTCCGCCGCAAGAAGCGGAAGAATTCACCCAGCAGCTCGAGGGTCGATTTGAAGGGATTGGGGCACAAATCGAGATAAAAGATGGTCTTTTAGTCGTGGTTGCTCCACTTGAAGGTTCACCCGCAGAAAAAGCAGGGTTGCGTCCCGGCGATGGAATTGGTATGATTGATGGCAAACCAACTGACAGCATGTCGGTGGATCAAGCCGCTCGAACGATTCGAGGGCCAAAAGGAACACCCGTGACAATCACGGTCATTCGAGGAAAAACAGGAAAGCCCTTTGCGCTTACGATTGTTCGTGACCAGATTCAGATGAAGTCCGTGAAACTTTCGTGGGATGGTTCGTTCGCGATTGTTGAGATAGATGGATTTAACACGGATACGCAAGCGTTGTTTGAACAGGCGACGCAAGATATTCGCGCAAAAAAAGCCAAGGGAATTATTCTTGATGTACGAAACAATCCTGGTGGCGCGGTGACGGCCGCTCAAACGGTTGCAGGCGCCTGGATAGGGAATGAAATTCTGTTTCAGGAACGTCGTCAGGGAAAAATTGTCGAAGCGGTTCGTGCGATTGGTCGAGGGGAGCTGTCCGGTATCCCGACGGTCGTGCTCATCAACCAGGGGTCAGCGAGCGCCTCAGAAATTGTGGCGGGAGCGCTCCAGGACCATGGTCAAGCGGTGACGGTTGGGGCAAAGACCTTCGGAAAAGGGTCGGTACAAGAATACGAAGAACTCAAAGATGGTTCCGCGCTCAAGGTGACGATCGCTGAATGGCTTACGCCAAACGATCGCGTTATTCATCATGTGGGCCTGGAGCCGATGATCCATGTACAACGTACGGATGCAGATTATGACGCAAAACGCGACCCACAACTCGAACGGGCGAAACAGTTCTTACGCGAAGGCGGGACCCCGACGTCCTTCCGCGCGGCGAGCAGCACCGTTCCAACCCCGTGAACGGGGCTCTCTTCCACGCCCACGAACGGTGATTTCCGCGGGCGGAATTATCTTTCGTCGACAGCCAACAGGTCTTGAAATTTTCTTTATCAAAGACCCGTTTGCTCGGTACACCTTTCCAAAAGGAAAACAAGAACTGGGAGAAACGCTGGTACAAACGAGTATTCGCGAGATTCGGGAAGAAACGGGCTTGCACAACCTTCGGTTTATTGCACCGATCGGACGAACCTCATTTCGTTTTCGTCGTGAAGGCATTACGTACGAAAAAATCGTCTATTTTTTCTTGTTTGAAGCGCCTCAAGACGCAAAAGAACGACTGACAGGAAGCGGAGCTATTTGGGAGGGCGCCTGGGTCAAAGCTCACCAGGCCTTCGCCATGAGCAGCTATCGCAACCTCGATCGACTTCTTTCAAAAGCGCTCCGCTTCATCGCCCAAGAAGAACGCCAACACCGCCGCCGTCCACCAACGCTTTTCGTGCGGTGAAAATCAGCGTGAAGAGACCTGGTCTCTTCACGCTGATTTTTTGCTCAGAATAAGGAATCCTCGCTATTTTTTCATGGCTCGCTTCGCTCGCCATGGGTATATGACCACACGAGAGACGAATGCTGATGGGTGCCAGACAAAGACCTGACCCGGGTCAGACCCCTCTCGACACGAGAGACGAACGAAGTGAGTCTCTCAAAAAAAGAAAAAAATTCCTTATACTCCACGAGTCGCGCGAAGCGAGACTCGAAAACAAAAAAGCAAAGATTCTTTTTTATCGAGTGATTTGATGCCAGCGTAAGCGATAAAACTGCCCGCGCATCCACGTGAAAAAAGGGGAGGCAAACGACCATCTGAAGAGGTCGGTGATGGAGATAGGTCCAAGCCAGAGCATGACGCCGGGGGAGAAGTAGCGATAGGATCTGAGGGGTCGGCCTTGGTGTTCGCGAAGAATATTTTTGGCGATGAGGGCGCCCATGTTCATCGCGGTTTGGGCGTTTTTGGGGACGGTGAGCTGGCCGTCCTTGAAGAGGATGGTGTCGCCACCCGCAAAGGCATTCGGACTGAGTTGCAGAGAGTGATTGGGGAGGAGGTTACCGCGGTCGTCTTTGGGCGCGAGGCTGTGGACCTGGTTTGGCTTGATTCCAGACGCCCAAATCACAAGATCGGCGGCGACGACGCCCTGTGTTTCAAGGGTGAGACCCCCTTGTTGTGCGGACGTCACGGTGGTCTGCTCTTGGATCAAAATATTGAGATCAGCAAACAAGCGCTTACATCTAGCGATGGTGGCGGGTAAAAAGCCGGGCAGGATTTGAGTGGCGGCTTGGTAGACGGTGATCGTCCGATGCGGCGCGCTCTTGCCAAGTGCTCGGAGCCGTTCGTGAATCGCGACAGCGGTCTCAATGCCAGTTGCTCCGCCACCCACAATGGCGATGCGTGGGTGGGTAAGTCCGCTTACAATGCGCAGCCGTTCTTCGATGGTAAGGAGGTGCTCCCAGGTCTTGAGAGGGTAGACGTGTTCGCGACCTTCAAGCGCAAAGAAATTCGTCTCCGCTCCTTGCGCGAACACGATGGTGTCGTAGTTCATCGTTTGCGGGCGGTTCGTCTGAATAGTGACGCAGCGCATAGCGTGGTCAACAGCGGTCACGGTTCCGCGGATAAAGTTGTAGCCACAGCGTTGGGCAAGGGTTGCGTGTGGACAGCGGATATCTGCTTCGCGGCAGGTTCCGGCGAGCGCATCGACAAGTCGAGGGGTGAAGAGCGCGCATTCATTCGGATCAACAAGGGTAACCTGCGCGTGTTTGGCAAGTTCTTGAGCGACGGTGAGGCCGGTAAAGCCACCGCCAATAATGAGGACACGAAAAGGGGAAGGCATGGGACGAAGTATAGCGGATTGAGCGGGGGCGCGCATCAAGGTTGCTGAATGCGGGGGAATGTGGCTAAGTACTGGCATATGCTGCGCAAACTGGAGCCCGTAACCCTTGATACGTCGCTCATCACCGTCAACTTTCGCACGATCGGTCGACTCGAGCGCCTCCTTGAGTCCCTGGAACAACATCGTCCTCAGGTGAGCCATGAGTTTATCGTGGTGGAAAACGGGTCGACGGACCCCACAGAACACCTCTTGAATACGCGGTTTTCTTGGGCTCGGTATCATTTTGCTCGCAACGATGGGTTTGCGGCGGGAAATAACCGAGGAATGGAGCTGGCACGGGGGCGATACTTCATGCTCGTGAACCCGGATGTCGAGATTCGTCCAGGAGTGATCGATGCTTGGGTACGGTGGATGGATGCGCATCCAGATGTTGGAATTTCAGGTACGCGACTCGTGTACCCGGATCAGTCGCATCAACCCGCGGCGTTTCGCTACCATCGTTTATTCACGCCGCTCTTGCGCCGAACGCGTTTAGGGCAGACGGAGTGGGGCAAGCAATACCTGGTGGATTATGAGTACGCCATTCCTGAGGGGATCGGCGAGGAAGGGATGGAAGCGGAATGGTTGCTTGGAGCCGCTCTCTGTGTGCGTCGTGAGACGGCGGAGAAGCTCGGTGGGCTAGACGAGGCGTTCTTTCTCTACTTTGAAGACGAGGACCTCTGCCGGCGCGCATGGCGCGCAGGGTATCGAGTGGTGCATCTGCCGCATCTCACAATGCAGCACGCCTATGGGAAGCTCTCGCATACCGTTTCGTGGACAGATGTATTCCGCAAGCGAGCGGTTCGCGAACACGTGAAGAGCTTTCTCCGCTACTTTTGGCGATACAAATTAAATACGACATAGTAAAGTCCTGCTTCAAGTAGGACTTCAAGTAGGACTTGAAGTAGGACTTGGTCCTTCCTACGATAAAACCGCCATTCATGGCGGTTTTATGCTTACTCTGTATCGCTGGATCGTAGCTGGAAGTATTCTCCGGCGCGATGCAAATCGCGGAATGTTCCGGCATCGAACCACTCGGTAGTGACCTCGCGTGCGGTGAGTTGGCTGCGAGTGAGATAGGCGCTGTTGACTTCCGAGATCTCGAGCTCACCACGAGCGGAAGGTTTGAGAGAGCGAATAATATCGAACACCTGCGGATCGTAGAGGTAGGCGCCAAGTTGAGCGTAGGAAGATTTGGGCTGTTTTGGCTTCTCTTCGATCGAGAGCACGGTATTGTTCGGACCAAGCTCTACCACGCCGTACTGCTGTGGAGTATCGACGGTTTTGTGGAAGATCTTGGCTCCGTGCTTAAACTCGCGAATATCTTGGCTGAAATCTTCTGTGAAGATGTTATCCCCCAGCACAACGAGCGAATTGTGGGCTCCGACGAACTCTTCCGCGAGCGCGAGGGCTTGAGCGATGCCGCCCGCCTGGTCCTGAATGCGGTAGGAGAGCCGGCAGTTCCACTGCGCGCCAGAGCCGAGGAGTTTCATGAACTGGTGAGCGTACTCAGGGCCTGTTACGAGGAGGATATCCCGCACACCGGATTTGAGGAGCGTTTGTAGCGGGTAGAGCACCATCGGCTGGTTGTAGATCGGTAGGAGGTGCTTATTTGTGATCTTCGTGAGCGGCATGAGGCGCGTGCCATTGCCGCCGGCCGTGATCACACCACGCGTTTCCCGTGGGCGAATGGGGGAGAGGTGGAAGTTCCAGGTCCCCTCCAACGACTGTACACGCTTCAATAAAGCGTATTTCTGCATGGTATCTTCAAGTGCCTCGAGAATTGGGCGCATCTTGATGCCGAGCGCTTCCAAGTTCGAAGAACTCATGAAGTTGTTGGAGCGCTTGCGAGTAGCGAGACCTTGCTTGACCAAGTCTTCCTCCTGAATCCATTCGGTTTTGTGGTCCGGATTCACGTACTTCTGGTAGAGGGCGATCAGGTCACGATGCTTCATGGTTCCAGGATTCACCACGTGGAAAATACCGGATCCGCGTTTTTCAAGAAGCTGATGACAGACGTCAACGAGGTCCTCAAGAATCGTTACGCTATTTTCAACATCGATGACTTTCGGATAGCGCACGAGTTTGTCGATGAGGTTTTTCGACGATGGAATGTGGTCGATCGGCATGCGCAGACGCACGATGCCGACATTTGGCAAGCGGGAGAGCACCAAGTCCGCCGCAAACTTTGAGCGCGTGTAGAAAGCTTCTGGGTTTGGGAAGTCGTCCTCCGTCCATGGTTGGTTCGTGACGGGAGAATGATGGCCGTAGAAAATACACCCAGTACCAAGATGGAGGAGGTACACGTTCTTTTCCTGACAGACTTCGGCAAGAACGAGCGCGCCAATCGTATTCGAGCGCATCGTTTCGAGTTGGTGCGTTTCACACCAGTCGACGTTTGGCGTACCGGCTTTTCCAGCAGCGTTCACGACCACATCCGGCTGATGTTTCTCGATCTCCGCTAAAACAGCAGCGCGATCATCGATGCGAGCGTTCGAGACGATGGCTTCGCTGTGCCACGTTTCAGCCATGCGCGAACCAATCCAGCCTTTTCCGAAGATGAGAATTTTCATACGAGAAGGAGACGGTGAGGGGTGAACAGTCGTGATGGGCGAAGGGGTTGGTGGCGTAGGTGCGACGACGGGTGTGGTTGAAGCGAGCGGAGCAGGTTCGTTCAACTGCTTCGGCAAGAGGGGTTTCCACCAAGCCTCGTTCGCTTTGAACCAGTTGATCGTGTCTTGCAATCCTTGCGCGAACGTGATGGACGGTGTCCAGCCAAGCTCCGTCGTAATACGCGTGTGATCAATCGCGTAGCGGAGGTCGTGACCTTTGCGATCGGTCACGAATTCGAGCGCCTCGTCGCCTTTTCCGAAGGCTTTCGCAATCAAGCGAGCGACTTCGATATTCGCGAGCTCCGCGTCACCACCGATCCCGTAGCTGCGTCCAGGAACGCCTTTTTCGAGAATCGCATCGATCGCGCGGCAGTGATCTTCGACGTGGAGCCAGTCACGAATGTTTACGCCTTGGCCGTACACGGGGATCTTTTTTCCGCGCATCAAGTTTGTAATGGCGAGCGGGATGAATTTCTCGGGGAAATGGTACGGACCGTAGTTGTTTGAGCAGTTGCTGCGCGTGATGGGCAGCCCGTGGGTTTCTGCGTACGCATCGCACAGGTGGTCGGAGGCGGCTTTCGAAGCGGAATATGGGCTTCGTGGTTTGTAGGGCGTCGTTTCCGTGAAGCGTTCCTCGCCCTCGAGAGGAAGTGAGCCGAAGACTTCGTCCGTCGAAATATGGTGAAAACGTTTGATTTGTGCGCCGCGAGCCTTCACTTCTTCAAGTAAAATGCGCGTTCCTTCAACGTTCGTTTCAAAAAAGGCTTTCGATCCTAAAATAGACCGGTCAACGTGTGATTCAGCGGCAAAATGAACGACGACATCGATTCCCTCGAACGCTGCATGAACGGTTTTTGGGTCGGTGATGCTGCCGTGAATGAAACGGTAATGCGCCGTATCTTGGGCGATATCGACAAGATTCGCCGGGTTGCCGGCGTAGGTGAGCGCATCAAGATTGGTGATGACATCGTGAGGGTGGGTGCGCCGCCAATAACGAATGAAGTTACTGCCGATAAACCCGGAACCTCCGGTAACAAGAATATGCATAAGGCGCGTTGACGGTCTTCTGGCGAGCCAGTAGGCTGCGAGAAGAACTATGTCGAGCCTAGCATCCGAAAACGCCCCGAACAACGAATTTTCGGGAACCTTGTCAAGAGGGGGGTCTCCTGTCTGGGTGATGTCGGATGATCCGTCACCAACGGATGTGATTATTGTCACAGTTGGCTGGAATGTCGCGGATTTATTGGTTGAAAACCTCCGTACGTTGCAACACAGTGTTGGTTCCTACTCTGCTCGCATGGTGGTTGTGGATAACTTTTCCTCCGACCAGACCGTTGAGCGTGTTCGGGCGGAGTTTCCCTGGGTGACGGTCATTGCGAATAGCGAAAACCGAGGATTTGGAGCAGCTTGCAACCAGGGGATGCTCGCTGGGCGCTCTCGCCATGTATTGCTCCTGAATCCGGATATGCGTGTCGATCCGGAGGCGATCGCTCGTTTGATTGACTACGCGGATACGCATCCCAATGTTGGGGTGATCAGCGGTAAACTCACGCACGAAGACGGCTCAATCATCCAATCCGTCCGACGTTTTCCCGATTTTGTCTCGCAGTTCGTGATTATGTCACAGCTCGAGAAGGTCTTTCCTTCGCTTACGAAGCGTTATCACGCTCGCGACCTCGATTTGAATCAAGAACAGGAGGTGGATTCGGTGCGTGGATCGTTGTTTTTGATCACGGAGAGGGCGAATCGTGTGCTTGGCGGGATTGATGAACGGTATTTCATCTGGTTTGAAGAGGTGGATTATTGCCGTCGAGCAAAATTACACGGCCTGAAAGTGATGCACGTTCCGTCGGTACGAGCGTTTGATGCGATCGGTCGCAGCTTTGCGCAGCGCGATGTGTTCTGGAAACAGCAGCAGTTTACGCGCTCGATGGTGACGTATTTCACGCTCTGGGCGCCGTGGTGGCAATCGAACGCGCTGCGTGCGTTTCGGTTGATCAACCTTGTCGCCGCTTGGCTTGTGGTACGCTTGAAACGTGTATGACGCTTGCCCTTCAGTTAGTCACCTTCAAGAGTTCGCCTCATCTTCCTAAGCTGCTGCCGGCGTTGCGCGCTCAAACGCATCAGGACTGGGTGCTCTACGTTCGCGATCATTCCGGTGACGCGGGAGAGGTGGCGCGAGTCGAAGCGGCTTTGCGTGACTCAGGCGTCCCGTTTCGCTTCGAAGCGGGGGAGAATATCGGTTTCGCGAATGGGCATAATCGGTTGTACGCGCAACACGAGGCGGAAGCGATCGCCCTCGTGAACCCGGATCTTGTGCCTGAGCCTGACTATTACGAACGGCTTCTGCGGCATCTTGAAGCGCATACGAACGTCGGTTCGGTGCAAGGGCTGCTGCTTCGCGGTCAATCCGGCGATCCGCAGACGGCGATGGTCGATTCACTCGGATTGGAAGTGCGCGGTATCGGTGATGTGCGCGACGGTGGAGCGGGAAAAGCAGCGCAGCAATTCCTCGCAAGCGTGGAACCGATGAAAATCTTCGGTGTGGCAGGCGCTGGCCCGGTCTATCGTCGGAAGGCTCTTGAATGGGCGAAACCTACGCATGGCTGCCCACTCGACGAACGCTTTTTCCTCTACAAAGAAGATGTTGAGCTCGCGATTCGTTTGCATCGCGCGGGGTACGACGCGTATCTTGTGCCGACGGCACGTTCCTGGCATGGTCGAGCGGTGGGTCGGACCTCGTTCTTCGATCGTGTTCGTAGCGAGTTCAAGCGTTCACCAACGATTCGTGTTGCGAGTTACGTGGATCAATGGAAAATGTACGTGATGCATACTTCGCCTCGTATTGCTTGGTCGCGCCTGCCAGCGACGATCATCGCCGAGCTCTTTCGAACGTTCGCGCTCCTCATGTCGCCGAAACTGTTTGTTCGCGCCTGGAAAGAATTCTTTCGCGATTTGCGGTCGCTCCTCCATTCGCGCCACGACTATGCTCGACGATTTTCTCGAGACTGGTACACCTCATTTTAACTTCTATGCTTCCTAAAGTTGGCATTCTCTATCTCACTTATCCTACGGCGAATTGGGAAAAAGACATCCCACGTGCGATGGAACATCTTGAACGCATCAACTATCCGCTCGATCGTTTGGAGTTGATTTGTATTGAATCGAAAGGGAAGAAGGCACCAGTGAAGCCTTGGTTTGACGAGCACTGGATGCCTAAGTCCGGTACGACGCTTCCACGCATCACCTATATTTTTCGTGACGAGTGGATTGGTTTTGCTGGCAACAATAACCTCGGTCTCGAACCAGCCCGCGAATTCGGTTGCGACTACGTCTACCTGTTGAACGAGGACACAGACACCGAGCCAGATTTTCTCCTGAAAGCCGTCGAACGCGCGGAACAAGATCCAAAAATCGCGATCGTGCAGTCGATGATTCGCTTGGGCGAAGAGCGTGGTCATATGAATACGGTGGGGAATGCCTTGCATGTTCTTGGTCTCGGCTACTCGCTTGGCTATCGCTGGTCGCTGGAAGAAGCGGCCAAGTGGGTTGAACGGGAACGCAAGACAAACCCTGATCTCGAAATCGCGTACGCTTCTGGTGCAGGTGAGCTCGTTCGCGTGTCTGCTCTTGATCAGATTGGTGGACTCTTTGATGAGGCGTTTTTCATGTATCACGAAGATACGGATCTTTCATTGCGGGCGCGCATTCAGGGGTGGAAAGTGGTGCTTGAACCAAGCTCGATTATTTATCACTACTACGAATTCGCGAAGGCGAAGATCAACTATTACTGGATGGAGCGTAACCGGTATGCGCTCGTCTTCATGTATTACCGTTGGTGGACGTTGCTTTTGCTCGCACCGCTCTTTGTGGTGCTCGAGCTTGCAATGTGGTTCTTCGCGATCTTGCGCGGCTGGTCTGATATGAAGTGGAAGGCGTTCCGTGAATTCTTCACACCGAAGTACTGGCGTTGGATCCGTGAGAAGCGACGGTTTATCCAGGAACGACGTTGTGTTTCGGACGAGGCGTTCTTGCGACGTTCGACGTCGGAGGTCCTCTTCCAGGAAGAAGCGGTCAAAAATCCATTGCTTGATCATGTTGGCAACCCGGTGATGCGGGGGTACTGGTGGGTGGTACGACGGTTGGTGGCGTAAAAAGAGGCTTCCGCCTCTTTTTTTCGTCTGAGAAAAGTGTCACAAAAAGATACACTTTAGGGGCCGGGAACTCTTGACAAGATTACTGATTTTCCCTCCAAACCGTGCTACGTTGCCGGCAGTTCATTCAACAGGAGGGGTACGTATCTTCATCGTTCCTTCGCATCGCAATCACGAACCATCGTCCATCGTCTGCAGTATCGAGAAAGAAAGAGAGTAGAAGTCATGAGCCAGGATACCAAGCGCGTCCCGACCGAGTCTGATCGTGAAGAGATCCGTCGCATCGCCGAGCAGCGCGTCCGAGGTCGTCTCGGGGCACTCCGCGAGTTGGCGGAGCTGTACAAGACGCTGCCGCACCGCGGCAAGCTGAACGGCCCGGGCACCATCCAGCGCGTGTCCGATCTCGACGAGATCCTCGTCCACCAGCAGGCACTCTATGAGAACGCCCTCACCAAGGCGTTCGAGAGCGGAAGCAACCTCCGGATGGAGGACCTTCGTCCGTCCGACTGTGGCGTGTTCGTCAAGAACGCGTTCTACTGCGTCACGATCGATCCTGTTCTCTTCGGTGCGGCACCGGGGAAGCAGCCGGCGCGTGGCACGTACATCCAGATCCACTACATCGGCACCCTTCGCGGCGAACGCTCGACCTACATCATGCCGGTCACGTCCGATGGGAAGATCGTCATGAACCTGGTCGGGCGCTACAACGTCGACCAGCTCTGCATCGAGTGTCCTGGCACCGTCACGCGTTCCACCGAGCAGCGCAACGAGGCGATCTCTCGTCTCTTCAGCGACAAGCTCGGGCGTGATGGCTGCCTCAAGCTCGCTGACGTCGGTCGCTTCTCGGCGGAACGTGGAGCGATCGGTGACCACGTCGACTACCTGATCGCGGTCGTCGGTCCGCAGTCGAAGGCAGCAACCGATCCGATCTACGCGAACTTCGTCGAGCTCACGGTCGACGAGCTGCTCACGCTCACCAAGACGGGTGAGTGGAAGCACCCCGAGAGCGGCCTCGTCTACAAGGCAACGGACGACTACCTGCGCAACGGCCTCTTCGCCGCAGTCCAGGGCGGTGCCCTGGCTCAGCTCGCGATCGAGTTCCCGGCGTTGAAGACGTGGGGCCCCGCCGTCTCGGCGAGCCTCATGGAGGAGTGGAACTGCGTGCTCAACCCGCCGCGGCGCGACTAGCGTCTGAGCCTATGCCAGGGATCATCCCTGGTTTTTTGTACCACGAAAAAGCGTAATCAAAAGATACGCCTTGGGGGCCGTAGTCCTTGACAATAATGACGATTTCCTCTCTAAACCGTGCTACGTTGCCGGTAGTTCTTTCTTGCCATCGTGGTCGCAATAGGAGGTCAGGATCATGGAACAGCACACGGTCGGAATGCGGGTGGAAGAGATCGCGGACAAGCTCGGCAAGCCCGAGCACGAGGCGGAGCTCTTCGAGCGGGTCAAGGCGTTGCGCGCCGAGGTCACGCCGGAGCTGCACGCTCGTGTCGAGAGTCGTGATCGTCTGAAGGCGATCACCGACGGTCTGCACGTCATGCGCGCGGTGAAGCGGCGCCTCATGGCGGTGCGTTCGATCGAAGACGGCGATGCGGGACACGGTCCCGGTCACTGGTGCCTCGACCAGGTGCACGCCACCTGGCTCGCGCAGGATCCGTCGATTGACGAGCGCGACGTTCTTGCCGGGGTGGTGGGTGGCGCCCTGCATGACATCAGTACGATCTTCGTCGAGCGCTATGCCGAGCGCGATCGAGTGGTGCGTCACGCGGAAGCGGGCGGACTGCTCGTGCTCGCGGCGCTCGAGGAGCTGAACATCGTGCCCGCGGCAGAGGCGAAGATCATCGCCTACGCCATCGCGGCGCACACGCACTACCTCGCGCCGATGGAGGTGTCGTGTACGGATGGGGTGAAGCGTGGGTTCGTCCCGTACACCGACCTGTTCGGCGACAAGCCGTTCATGCCGGTCTGGCTCACGCGCTGGGCGGATCGACTCGACTGCAGCGGTCCCCGCTTCATCGGTCGACACTGGCTCACGCTCCTGCGCGACAAGACGGACTACACCCAGGCCGAGGGGTTCGTCACGACGACGTTCTCCGGTTCGATGGAACCCCTGCTCCGTACGCCGGAGGAGCGCAAGCGGCTCGCGGGCGAAGGGTCGAAGGCGGCCTCGCCGACCATGCTCGAGCACATCGACATGTTCGCGACCTCGCAGTCGAACACGAGTCCCTACGGCAAGCATGATCGTGGGAACATGCTCACGCTTCGTGATCCCTACCGCGAGTCGGTGAAGAAGGTGGTCGCGGCGGTCCAGGCTCCTCGTGATCTCGACGTCGAACGCGTGCTCCGCGCCTGGACGCTCTTCTGCGGACGAAACGTCGAGCCTTCGCCGCACGGCCAGGAAGCGGCTGGAGCGCTTCAGGAGCGTTTCCGGACGCTCTCGCGGACGGCGCAGCTCGCCTGGGCGAACGGGTTCCTGACTACGATGCGCGAGTACTTCGCGCAGGCGGAGGTGCTCGTGCCGTTCGTCGAGCGGCAGCCGAGCGCGGTCTTCGCCGAGGATCGCGAGGCGATCCTCCGTTGCCTGCGCCCCGACCCCGAGTGGGTCGACCTCATCAAGACCATCTGACCGGTCTCTCCCCGTTTTTCTTCGGAAAGCGGGGTTTTTGATTTGCTAACACTCTTCCTTTCTGATAGTTTCTGCGCGAGCGCAACAAGAGGTGACACATGTCTCACGATGAACGTCCGGCCTCCCTCGTCATTTTCGATGAACTCAAACATGCCGCTATTCGTGGCTGGCAAGAACTGAAGATCGCTGGTCACCAGGCGATCGCGCGCGTGAACCCGCATGTCGGGTACCTGGAGGTCTGGGTCACAGTCACGAAGCCTGACGGGAAGGGTGGCGAGAAGCTCTGCTACGAACAGCCGAAGATCTTCGAAAATCTGTGCGTGATCGTTCTGATTGAAGACGAGACGGGACGGATCTGCTTTGTGCAGAACTTTCGTCAGGTTGGGGAGCGTCTTCCAGGTGTGCCGCTGACACGAACCATTGAGATCCTGTCTCAACATCCGAGTCTCTGGCCGGAGGTGTTCGCGCGACTAGGCCGGTGGCAGTGGGAGCTTCCCAAGGGGACGGTGACGAGCAGGACAGCCGAATACGACCACCTTTCTGACCGCGAAGTCATGTTCGAGATCGCGCGTCACGAGGCGCGTGAAGAGGCGGGTTGTGAGCTCGAAGCGTTCGAGTTCGTTGGCTGGCTGCATATGCACGATACGACCCTTCCATATCCTGGGGCGGTCATTCGTGCCAAGCTCGCGAAGCGAATCGACCAGACGCCGGAAGAACACGAGCTCCTCGGCGCGGTCCAGTTCTTTACGCCAGGAGAAATCCGCGAGCGTATCGACGATGGCTCGCTGGGGTGCGCGACAATCCTCGGCGCCCTCCTCATGGCTGGGATCCAGATCCCGCCTTCGCCGCGAAGATAAGCGGTTTCTCACCGGATTTCCTCCGGTTTTTTCATATCTGCTGTATTTTGCCTCGCCCCCTTGCAAAGCCGGGCGTTTTCCGCTATTCTAGAGCGGTCTATGAAAGCCTCTATCCATCCAACGTATTATCCGTCCGCCAAGGTCGTCTGTGCCTGCGGCAACGAATTCAGCGTTGGTTCTACCAAAGAAGTTGTCAGTGTCGAATTGTGCAGCAAGTGCCACCCATTTTATACGGGCCAGCAGAAGCTTATCGACACCTCTCGTCGTATCGAAAAATTCGCGGAAAAAACCAAGGCGAAGGCCGGTTTGTCCGTCACGGGCAAGAAGGCAAAAGCTGAAAAGCGCGCCGCGCAAAAAGAAGCAAAGAAGACCGTTCAGCAAACGATCGACGCTTAGCTATTCCCAAAAACCGAGCTCTCTCACGGGACTCGGTTTTTGGTTGTCAAAACGATCTTTCTCTTTTTCACTCTATGACTGATCATGCTCTCAAACAGGCGGCACAAGACGCGCTCGCCGCCATTACCAAGGCTGAGGCCATCCTTGCGGATCCGGCCGTGTTTGGCGATCAAGCGAAGTTGAAGCAGGCCTCGCAAGCCTACTCGCAGGCGAAAGCACTCGCGAAAGCCGCCGAGGCTTTTTTGCGTGCCGATCGCGCCTACCAAGACGTCCTTGAAGCCGCGACCTCGGATGACGCCGAGCTGAAAGCGATGGGGGAAGCCGACCTGCCTCGTGTCGAAGCGGAACGTGCGGCAGCTGTCGAGGCATTCGAACTTGCGCTTATTCCACCAGATCCTCACGATCAAAACGACATCATTGTCGAAATCCGTGCTGGAGCAGGGGGTGACGAAGCCGCGCTCTTCGCCGCCGAGCTTTTCCGCATGTACGTTCGTTACGCGGAAGTGAAGGGCTGGAAAACAAAACTCATCAGCGAATCGCAAAGCGAACTTGGTGGATACAAAGAAGTTATTTTCGGGATCGAGGGAGCGGGAGCGTATGGAGCGCTCAAATACGAATCTGGCGTGCATCGTGTGCAACGTGTGCCGGCTACGGAAAAGCAGGGCCGCGTTCACACATCCACCGTGACCGTTGCCGTATTGCCGGTGCTCGAAGAGTCAGAAGTCACGATCGAAGCGAAGGATCTTCGCATCGACACGTTCTGCGCCGGTGGAAAGGGTGGACAGTCCGTGAACACGACCTACTCAGCGGTTCGCATCACGCACCTTCCTTCGGGAATCGTGGTGAACTGTCAGGACGAGCGTTCGCAGCTACAAAACCGTGAACGCGCGATGACGATTCTCCGCGCTCGTCTCTGGGAAGCGGAGCAAGCGAAAAAACACGCCGCCCTTGATGCAGAACGCCGTTCGCAGATCGGGACGGGCGATCGTTCAGAAAAGATTCGTACGTATAATTTCCCTCAAGACCGGTTGACGGACCATCGGATCAAAAAAACCTGGCACCAGTTACCGTTGATTCTTGGAGGGGCAATCGAAGAGATTATCCACGCGATGAAGCTTGGAAAAGAAGGCGACGAAGACGAAGAATAACGGAGCTCGCATCACTTTCTTCTTATTGAAGAAAAGAAAAACCTCCCTCATACAGGAAGGTCTAGAGCGCGGCTCGAAGCTTCGTAGCCAGGGTATCAGAGGCGACGATGATCCCTTGATCCAGCTCGAGGCTGGTACCGTGGTACGAAAGGGCTTCGCCACGAGTATTTGTGACCGTGAGTCCCGCAGCTCGAGCAATCGCTTCTGGAGCACATCCGTCCCAGAGCATCATGTTGCCGTCGGTGTGGATGTACGCATCTGCTTCGCCGCATGCCACGCGAGCAATCTTGACACCGGTGCTTCCGCAGGGGATCCGCGTTGGGATGCCGAGCCGTTTGATGAGTGCTTCCGTTGTTTCACTTACGCGTGATCGTGAGACGAGAAGACGAGTATGCGTCGGATTTGTCTCGCCCGAAGGAGTGAGGACGCGCGGCCCCTCATCGAAGAGTTCCCACGCTTGTTCGCCAACGATGCCGCAGAAGACCCGGTGAGACGAGGGCTCGACGATGGCGCCGACCACCGGTTTTCCCTCGATGGCGAGGCCGATCATGACGCAGAACTCCCCGTTCTTCTTGATGAATTCACGCGTTCCGTCGAGCGGATCTACGAACCAGGTTCGCCCACCGTGCTGGGCGGCGGCCCTCGCCTCCGTTGCGCTGCTCTCTTCTGCGCAGATGCTGTCTCGAGGAAAGGCATAGCGCAGTGCGTCCACGATCAGGGCGTTCGCCTCTTTGTCCGCCTTGGTGACCGGGTCGTTTTCTGACTTCCAGTCGACGGCGAAGTCTGTTTGGTAGATCTTTTCGATCACCTCTGCGGCGAGCATGGCCGTGGAGAGCGCGACACGAAGCTCACGTTCTAACTTCATGGGAGATCCTTTCTTTGGGAGTCGTTGAAGCCGATCGACGATATCTAAAGACAGGGCTTTTGTCAACGGGTGTTCTTTGGTACCGTACTGTTATGCCCCTTCTTCCTTCACGTGCGAGCGTTGGATCAACCGTTGGAAAACGGTTGTTTGGGACGTCGAATGTACAAGTGATTCAGCGGAAGCTCCAGCGCCTCGATCAAGACTCACTCAAAGCAGCGCTGCGCTCACAGGGGATTCGCGGTGGGATGACGGCGCGCAAGTTGGCACAGGTGCTCACGGGGCAGGTCACCACTGGAACGCGCCATTTAGGGGGAGCGGTAAAAGCTCTGCAATCGCTTGGCGCAACCCATGAAACAATGAACGCCGGCCAGGTGCTTCAACAAAGTGCAAAACGAGCCATGCAGGATGAAGCCTATCGAGCGACGGGGTCGCTCCGCCCATCAGCGGCCACATTTGGGAAAACGGCGACCATCGGATCTCGGGTCGCGGCGGCTCGAGCGGCGGCCGATGGGGAGCACGTCGAAAAACCCTTAGAACAGGCAAGAAGCATCAAAGAAGTCCGAGAGATGCTGCGAGAACTAGGGATCCAGTCGCGAAAAATCGCGAAAAAACTCGATGATCCGACGGTTTCATCGCCAAATATCCAGGACCCCTATTGACAGACGGGGAAAATTGGGCCATACTAAGCCATTCTTTGGCGCTGCTTCGGCGTGCCAACAGAACGTTCTTTTTCACCACCAGTGGAGGTCTCGATGAAGTTCATGAACCGGAGGCGAGGCATTGCCCTCGCGCTGCTCGTTGGAGCCTTTGTGCTCCCGCACTGCGGGGTCGACGGCAATCCGTTCTACCTCGGACTCAGCCCCACGCCTCGCTTCGAGGACGTTCTCGATGCGGGAGGAGCGGACACACCCGCGAGTGACATGGCGTCGGATGACGTCGTCGTGGCGCTCGATGTTCCGGCTGACGACGGATCGGTCGCTCCCGATGTTGTCACGGTCGACGCCGTGGACGGTAGTCCGATGTCATCGGATCAGCCGGACAGCGTCGTCGTGATCGCGGATGCGGATCTCGCAGACATGGTCGATGCGGCCGTGGAGGTCGACGTCGTGATCGCGCCTGACGTGGTCACGGGGCCAGACGTCGTCGATGCGGGAGCTGGTCCGGATGTGGTTTCGCCCCCGGATCTGGTTCCACCTCCGGATGTGGTGATGATGTCGGATGTCGTTGATGTGGTCCTCGCGATGGACGTCGTGGACGTGGTTGCGCCTCAGGATCGACCGGATGTCGTCATCGGCATGGATACGACGGACGTCGTCATGACTCCGGATCGTCCGGATGTCGTTCAGCCGGATATTCCTCCGCCTCTTCCGGAGTTCGTGGTGGAATATGTTCGTGACTATGGAAATAACTCGGTG
Source organism: uncultured Gammaproteobacteria bacterium (assembly GCA_964437285.1). Taxonomy (GTDB): domain Bacteria; phylum Patescibacteriota; class Patescibacteriia; order 2-12-FULL-60-25; family 2-12-FULL-60-25; genus JAGOUA01. The sequence goes on along the minus strand of CAYTGF010000006.1, from coordinate 22,043 downwards.
CCTGGACCGGGTGAACAGGTGTCAGTGATCGGCGTCGCTTTTTACGCCGACAACAGGTGGACGCGCTACGACTTGGTCGCCTCGCGCTTTGCGAGTTCACCTGATCGCTATCGCGCCACCATCCCCGTGCTCTCTTCCTCGCAACAAGCGGCGCTCACGATCGCGCTCTCCCTTCCGGCAGAGGGGTGCGGGAGTCGTATCCAGATGGGGTGTCCCATGGGTTGGCAGCTCCACTGGTTTGTCATGCGACTCGGTCGATCCTACTACGGGAATACGACGACGACTCGTGGAGACGCCTCCGTTCCCGTCATGGTCCATGAACGCAACTGCACAGACTACGGGTTTTCCGGAACCGAGTGCATCACGTGTACGGCGGCTCCCTGAGCTATCCCCCTTGATCTTCGAGGGGATTTTTGTTTTCTGGCGCCGTATTCGTTAGGATCACGGTATATGAACGTCCGTCTCGAACCTTCGTGGAAAGCGCTCCTTGGGCACGAGTTTGGACAGGCCTATTTTCAAGCGCTCACCGATTTTGTGAGGTCAGAGTACAAAGCAAAGGCCGTGTATCCCCCGCCGGCGCTCATTTTTCATGCCATGGATCGGTGTCCGGTGGATCGGGTGAAAGTCGTGATTTTGGGGCAGGATCCATATCACGGTCCGGGTCAGGCACACGGGCTATCGTTCTCGGTACAAAAAGGGGTGAGATTGCCTCCATCGCTGCAAAACATCATGAAAGAGCTGAGAGCAGATCTTGGGATAGACTCACCCGAGCACGGCGATCTCACCAACTGGACAGCGCAAGGCGTTCTTTTATTGAACGCTACGCTCACGGTTGAAGCCGGAGCGCCAGGATCGCATCAGGGCAAGGGCTGGGAGCTCTTTACGGACGCCGTCATCAAGACGCTCGCTGAAACTCGTGAGCATCTCGTTTTTATTCTTTGGGGAAAGTACGCGCAGCAAAAAGAAGCATTGATTGATACCTCGAAGCATCTCGTTCTCAAATCGGCGCATCCGTCGCCATATTCCGCGGCGGCAGGATTCTTTGGCTCTAAGCCATTTTCTAAGACAAACGCGTATCTCCAGCAGCACGGCATCGAGCCGATTCGATGGGAGCGGGAATAAAAACATCCTGACGTATCAGGATGTTTTTGATGAGCTGTTTAAAAGTACACGCGTGGACGGCGGCGAGGGCCTCCGGCCGAGTTTGTGCGAGGCGCAACAGGGCTGCGTGATTCCGAACGAGCGTGCATAGCTGGGGATGCTGACCGTGCTGCCGAGTAGGGTGACCGTTGTCCAAAACTTGGTTGGTTACTTCGGCTTGAGCGCCCTGATCCACCAAAGCGGCGAGGCTCGCGGTCTTCGTAGGAGCGATCTGCAATCGCATGTTTGACGACCGGTGTTGGCAGAAGTTCTGGCAACGCGAGGACATCGATGCGTGCCTTGGTGAGACGTTCGATCGACTGCACATCGCGACGTTGATCCGGAAGGATGAACGAAAGCGCATGACCTTTGCGACCTGCGCGACCTGTTCGACCAATGCGATGCACGTAGTCGTCGAGAGAGTCTGGCAAGTCAAAGTTCACGACGAGACCGATACCCTGCACATCGATCCCACGAGCGGCGATATCTGTGGCGACAAGAACGCGATACGTACCTTTCTTGAACCCATCGAGTGCCGCACGGCGCTGAGCGAGCGTACGGTTGGCGTGGATTTCCACAGCGGTGTGTCCGCCAGCGCGTAATGTGGCGGCGAGTTTCTTGGCCCCGTGCTTGGTGCGAGAGAAGACGAGAACGCTCTTTTCATCTCGCTGGGTGAGAAGCGTGTGCAGGAGGGCGATTTTCTGATCTTTCATCACAAAGTAGCCTTGTTGCTGAATCGTATCGGCGGTGGTGCCGGCGCGCGCAATTTCGATGTGTACCGGTGTTTTCATCCACGCATGCGCAATCTTGAGAATATCCGGCGGCATGGTTGCGGAGAACAGCAGGGTTTGGCGCTGTGCAGGAACTTTCGAAACGATCTTGTCGAGCTGTGGCTTGAAGCCCATATCGAGCATACGGTCGGCTTCATCGAGGACGAATACCGAAATCGATGAAAGGCTCACCGTGCGCTGTTCAAGGTGGTCGACAAGACGACCAGGGGTCGCGATGATGACGTGGGGCTTCGCTTGAATATCACGACGTTGACGATCCATAGGAGCGCCACCAATAAGCAAGGCGGTACGAAGCCTGAGCGGCGTCCCGATTTGCATGAGAGACTCTTGAATCTGGATCGCGAGTTCACGCGTTGGGGCAAGAATGAGTCCGGCACCGCCTTCGCGAGCGATGCGTTGAAGCATAGGAAGGCCAAACGCAAAGGTTTTACCAGTTCCTGTTTGCGCGATACCGAGCACATCCTCACCCTTCAGAACGGGAGGAATGGCTTGTGCCTGGATCGGGGTTGGGGTTCGGTACCCGAGCTGATCGAGAATACCGACGAGTTTTTCTGCAAGCTGAAGACTTGCGAACTCGTTTACAGAAGTTGACATTGAGAACTAACGAGTAGGACTTACGCCTTTTCCCGTGTTGTTGCACTCGGGAACAGGTGTAAGCCCTAGCTTGAATAAGTACACCATCTTGGCATGAATGCGAAAGAATGTCAAGAAAATAGCCGGAAAATCAGCGAGCGGTATACAGTATACGGGGTACTGTATACCATGTACTCTTTTCATCGTATGAATAAACGCCTTTGGTTCAAAGCGAAAACCTACGGCTGGGGATGGACACCGTCAACGTGGGAGGGATGGTTTGTGATCGTTGTGTACATTGTTCTCCTGGTCTGTATCTTACGAAGAATAGAAGAGCACGTGCTCTCCGCTCGCGAAACGGTTCTCGAAGTTACGCTTCCGATTCTCCTGATTACGTGCATTGTCATCCTGATCTCGTATGTGAAGGGTGAGCCGCCTCGATGGCGGTGGGGAAAAGGTTGAGCCTCGACAAAACGGCTCGTGTTCGCTATTGTTCGGGCATGTTTTCTCTCAAATCTTCGTCTTCTGTGTCATCGGCGCGTCGTGGTGAGCTTGTGACTCCGCATGGCGTGCTTCAGACGCCATTTTTCATGCCGATCGCGACCAGGGGCGCGGTCAAAACGCTCTCTTCGTTTGATGTGGAGCGTCTTGGGAGCCCGATTGTTCTTTCGAACACCTATCATCTTTGGTTGCGTCCAGGGGTGGAAGAGCTTAAAAAGGCGGGCGGACTCCACAAGCTCATGGACTGGCATGGGGCCATCCTGACGGATTCGGGGGGATTTCAGGTGTTTAGTCTTGAGGGGTTGCGTAAGCTCACGCCGGAAGGGGTGAAGTTTCAGTCGCATATCGACGGGGCAAAAATGATGCTCACGCCAGAACTGTGTATGGAGATTCAGCGAACGATCGGCAGTGATATTTGTATGGTTTTAGATGTATGTACAAAGTTGCCCGCGGAACGGCAAGAGCTCGTCGATGCGTTACATCTCACAATAAACTGGGCTGAACGTTCAAAGCAGGCGTTTCATGCCATGAAAGAGGGCTCATTCAATCCTGGAGCGTTATTGTTTGCGATTGTGCAAGGGGGAACAGATGTTGAATTACGCAAAATGAGTGCCGAAGCGCTCACGAAGATTGGGTTTGATGGATATGCGATCGGTGGGCTTTCTGTGGGTGAGCCGTTTGAGGAAGCGTGCACGGTACTTGAATCTACGGTGCCACTCCTTCCGAGCGATCAGCCGCGGTATTTCATGGGCGGTGCACAGCCGCATGAAATCGTGGGGTATGTCCAACGGGGCATTGATATGCTCGATTGCGTGTTGCCCACACGCAACGCTCGCCATGGTCAGCTCTATCGGTTTGTCCACGACGATCTGAGTCGTCCCGATTTTTATGAGGCGATTCATGTGACGAACGAACGATTTGCAGGATCGGAAGAACGGCTTTTGCAGGATCTTGGCGCGGATGACGTTGAAATCGTCGATGCAGAACTGAAGCGTTACACGCTTGGTTATGTGCGCCATTTATTCCGTGTCCAAGAAATGCTTGGGATGCGCTTGGCTTCCATGTGGAATGTGCGGTTTTATCTCTCGTTAATGAAGAAGATTCGCAAGGGGATTGAAGAAGGGAGGATCTAAAAGAAGGAACTCATTTTTTCTTTTTTTGAACCTCGCTACGCTCGG
>CAYTGF010000006.1:0-17760 GCA_964437285.1 uncultured Gammaproteobacteria bacterium | reverse complement strand
GTCTAACGTCTGACGCACGTCTGATACACGTCTGACGTACGTCAGACGTGTATCAGACGTCTTACCTACAACAACCGAGCGAAGCGAGGCTGAAAAGAAAAAAAGATTTTTCGTTGTTCTTGGTGTATGCTTGGGGGTATATGGCTTTTGATTCGTTGGAGAAAACGCCGGAGGCACCGAAGGTTGTCCATCGCGAGCTTCGGGAGTGGCTTACGCAGATGTATGTGATGTTGCATGAAGCGCCGCCTGAAGAGTGGGGACGTCGGTTGTATTTGGCGTCTTTGCGAATGGAGTATCGCTTTACGGATGTAGCAAAAACAAAAGAATACGAAGGATTGATCGACTACATTCGTCAATACACCTCCACGCTTCGTGAAGAAGTGCGTATTGCCGTGCGTGCCCCAGATCGTGAATCGACAGAAGGGGTGCTCGCAGCGATCGATCGTTCCATTCATCATATCGCCGAATCAGTGATGATGATGGAAGGCGAATCAGATCGTGAAGATGAAGCTCCACACCGTGTAACCCTTGAGCAGCTTTGCACGTTGCCAGGCGTTTCTCGTGTGTATGATGAAACAAAAGGGCTGTGGATGCTCCATGTTCAGCACGGAAAAAAAGAAGCGTATTTGCCGCTACCATCAAGCTCCAGCATTTTGCATAAAGGCGGAACGCCCCGTGTGCTGTTAAAACTTTGGATGGAGGCAGATTCCTCGCTTATTGAGGCGGAACTTCCGCCGAATGATATAGACGTGCTCGTGACGGGTCCACGTGAAGCGTGGCAAGAAGAGGCGCTTCGCATGGGCGCAGATCTTGAAGGAATCGAGCAAGTGGATGGCTTTGACACGATGCGAGAGCTTTTTGTGAGCCGCGATGTTGATTTGAATCAGTGCTTCTTGGGAGCTGAGGGATTAGTGTTTTCTGAGCGAGCCGCTCGCGCTGCAGAAACGGGGGCGATTGAGGTATCCGCGCGGAATCGAACGCTGTATGGCTCTGAGGTGATGGTGGTCGAGGGTCGACGCCTCCTCAAAGCGCGTGGAATGATGCGTATTCTCAAATTTATCGCGGAAGGAAAGGCGGCGAGTGCCGAGATGTCGCTTCTCAACACAAGAGTCGATCTTGGGGTGTATTGGCTGTTGCTCGCACGAAAGTTCATGAAAAAATCCAATGGTCCGGAGTTGCTCTTGCGTCTGCAGGCCGTCGTGGAGCAGATGCGACCAGATCGGCCAACGCGTTCCGTGATTGAGATTCTGGATGAAGTGCACACGCAATTTCCGTTTTTGAATTTTGCCGATACCGCCCTTTCCGCGGTAGACGTCGCACGATGGCTCGCAAAAAAAGCGATCAAAGAGGTAGACCGGCATTTTCGCAGCCATGGGCACGTTCCTCGACCACCTCTTTTTTCCGAAGAAGAGCTCGCACTTGAAGGAACGGTTCGCTTGTCTCTCGACGAGTTCACTCCAGATCCAGAGGAGATGCGCGAGCTTCGCGAGGCCTGGCCCGCCTTTTTGCTCCGCTGCCATGCTCGTACGGAACAAGAAACGGCTCGAAGAGCCGGAGCTCCGCCCACGTTGTTCTTCGACGAAGAAGAACGCGTATAAAAACACCCCGATGCGAGATCGGGGTTAGGACTTGGTTTGGACGAGGTCTTCTCGCTGCATCGCGAGCGCGACCTCTTCCGCCTCTGCGGCGACGTCGGCGGCGAGCGCAGAGCCTGCGTCCTCACACGCTCTGAGACCGTCTTGTTCGAGCGCCTGGAGCTCGGCGTAGAAGGCTTCCACTCCCTGCTGGATGGCGGTATCGATTCGCGCGAGAGAGGTGCCCGCCGTCTCTTGGGTGAGGGGAAGCGCTTCAGTTGCGGCACGTGTGTCTAGGAGAGATCCGAGAGCTCGAGCATCATCCATGAGCCGTTCTAGCCGCTCGCGAGTTGTTTGTTCGAGGGCGTGGATGCCGGTTTTGGCGCGGAGGAGGATGTCGCGCTCGTCTGCGAGCTCGATCCGCACTCCGCCAGGAGCGGATCTGTAGGATACGAGGTCGTCTGGTGGTTGGATGGGTGTCTCTGAAGTGTTACGTGATCGCGCTATTTTCGCTCGGGCGTCGAGCGTCTCACACCATTTTACCAGCCCACCCCCCTTGCCAAGGAGTTTTGCGCGAACACGACCGATATCCTCTTGTAGGGAGTTGCGGAGGAGTGTGCTCGGGAGGAGTTGCTTGGTGAGGTGGTCTCGCTCGGCAGCGAGCTCGCTCTCGTGAGCCCTCCAAGCTCCTCTGCTTTTAAAATGGGCATATGTCCACACCCCGAGAAGAGAATGTATTGCGTGATTAAGCGCGGGTGTGGGGTAAAATCCGAACTTTCTGAATATAAATGAGAATATCGTGCTGATGATAGCAGTGCAAACAGATGCCCCTATGAACGCAACCATCATGTCGTTCAGCTCACTATTATGGCTAAACCATGTTGCATCTTTGCACGAGAAGCGGTGACACGGACCAAGGAGTAGTCGCCAGACGTTGAAGATCGGGCGCTTGGTGTGGCGAATCGCCTTCTCGATGCCGCGACGCCGGAGGCGGATAATCTCCTGATAGGAAGGGGTGACGGACTTCTTCATTTGATCCTCACACGTGAAGGTGGGGGAATGGGGAAAGAGCACCCTCTCTTTACCAGTATTTTGGAATCTTTTCAAGGGGGTTTGCCATCCTCTTTCTTGTTCGCCAGACTGCGGAGTATATGGTCGAGAATCTCCTTGAAGGATTGAATGAGGCGCAGCGTACCGCGGTGGAACACGGAAGTGGTCCGCTCTTGATTGTGGCGGGGGCGGGGACGGGGAAGACGACGGTGCTGACCCGTCGCTACGCGCGTTTGGTGCATGAGCCGGGGTCTTCGACGGATCGGGTGCTGGCGCTTACGTTCACCGAGAAGGCGGCGGGAGAAATGGAAGATCGGGTGTTGCAGCTGCTGTCTACGGGGGCGTATGACTTTTGGATTTCGACCTTTCATGGATTTTGTCAGCGAGTGCTTGAGGCCCATGGGCTTGATATTGGGCTCCCGACGCAGTCGCGATTACTGACGTCAACGGAAGGGTGGCTGTTATTGCGTCGTCATTTATCGCGGTTGCCGCTTGTCTACTACAAGCCGCTTGGCAACCCAACCAAGTTTTTACGCGCGATCATGTCGCATATTTCTCGCGCAAAAGACGAAGGTATTCGACCGGAGCAGTATGCGCAATTTGTAGAATCGGTGGATTTAGGAACGGGAGAAGACGTTGAAACGGAGCGCTTGCGATTACGGGAACTCGCCGCCGTCTATCAGGTGTATCAGACGCTTCTGCGTGAAGAAGGGTATCTTGATTTTGGGGACTTGATTCTCGAGACGTTGCGCCTCTTCCGCGAACGGCCTCGTATTTTAAATGAGTATCGCGAGCAGTTTCGGCATATTCTTGTGGATGAATTTCAGGATACAAACTGGGCGCAGTATGAGTTAGTGAAGCTTTTATTGGGCGAAGAACAGAACGTGACGGTGGTGGGAGATGATGACCAGGCGATCTACAAATTCCGTGGGGCATCGCTCGCAAATATTTTGCAGTTTCGTGATGATTTTCCGAAGGCCAAAACCGTGGCGCTGGTCGAAAACTACCGTTCACGCAAGGAGATTCTTGATACAGCGTATCGGTTTATTCGCAAAAACGATCCAAATCGCCTCGAGGTGCGACTCGGGATTGCGAAAGAGCTCAAAGCCATGACGGGTGAAGGGGGGGAGGTGGAAGCGATGTGGCTCGCGTCTGAACAGGGTGAAGCGGAGGCAGTGGTTCAGGATATTCTCGCAAAAAAGAAGGCAGATGCATCCGTCACGTGGAACGATTTTGCGATTCTCGTGCGTTCAAACGATGGTGCAGATCCGTTTGTACGTGCCTGCGAACGACAGAAAGTGCCGTTTCAGTTTTTGGCGCTCCGCGGATTGTATAGTAAGCCCACGTTTTTAGATATTCATGCGCTCCTGTCGTTAGTTGATGGATATCATGAGTCGTCCGCGGTGTGGCGTGTGCTTGGTTTGCCGTGCTACGGACTTGGCGCTCGAGATGCGTCGGAATGTTTGCAGGAAGCAAATCGTCGAGGAAAACCCCTTTGGCAGGTGATCGAAGATCTCGCGCATCATCGGTTTAAAGGCGAACTCTCTGATGTCGCGCAAGGAATTGCGGAGCGGCTCGTGAACGATCTTCGAGAGATCGCCCTTGTCGCGCGTCGTCGTCCACCGACCGAGGTCTTGCAGGCCTGCGTACAACAAACACACTACCTCGCGGAGATCATGAAACGCGGCGAACGAGAAAAACAGGAGGCGATTCAGCACTTGAATGGGTTTGCTGAGCGCTTGCGTCGGTATGAAACGGCGGTGCACAATCCGAGTTTGCGCGGGTTTTTGGAAGAGTTTCACCTCGAACTTGATTCGGGAGAAGAAGGCGCGCTCGCATTTGATCCGGATGCGGGTCCGGAATTTGTGCGTATTTTAACGGTGCACGCGGCAAAAGGGCTTGAGTTTAAACATGTGTACGTCGTGTCGATGGTTGATCAGCGCTTTCCATCACGTGGCCGTCCGGAGTCTATTCCGCTTCCAAACGGCCTCGTGCAAGAACGTTTGCCAGAAGGGAATCCGCATCTTGAAGAAGAGCGTCGTTTGTTTTATGTCGCGATAACGCGAGCAAAAGAAACGCTCACCCTTACGGGCGCAAGAAATTATGGCGGAACGCGTGACAAAAAGCCCTCGATTTTTTTTGAAGAGGCGGGAGTGGAAGTGCCGCCAGAGGTGGGGGCGGCGGGGTTGCTTGCCTCGCTTGAACGCCAACGGGTGGAAGAAACGGTGTCAGACATCGTGCACTACCAGCTCAAGCGCCGGTTTAGCTTCACGCAGCTCGCGGCGTTTCGAAAATGTCCGTTGCAGTATAAATTTGAACATATTTACCGCATTCCTAAACTTGGCAAGTATCAAAAAAGCTTTGGACAATCGGTGCACCGAACCTTCCAGACTATTTTAGCAATTGCGGCGGAACGTTCGGCACCGGAACAGGGAGATCTGTTCACGCCATTTACGCATGCGGCAGAAGGGTTTGCGTTTACGGAAGAGGAGGCAGAAGCGATCTTTCGTGAGGCATGGGATGATCAGTGGTATCCAGATCGGGAAACGCATGATCAATACTTCGCGCAAGGTTTGCAGGCAACGCGTCGGTTTTTGGAAGAATGTCGCAAGGCTCCGTTGCAGGTATTTGCAGTGGAAAAGCCGTTCACGCTGATTCTTGGCGAGCGCTCGATTAAGGGACAGATCGACCGCATCGATCGTCTTCCTGACGGAACATTACGCATTCTGGACTACAAAACAGGACAGGCAAAAGAAGAACTCGCAACAGAAGAAAAAGAACAGCTCCATTTGTATCAGCTCGCGCTTGAAGGGCAGGGGCACGTGGTGTCCTCTATGGCGTATGTGTACGTGAACGAATGGAAAATCACGGAGGTCGAGCCGCTCACGGAGAAAAAACGCGAAGCCTTTTTAGCGAAGCTGGAAGAACGGATGAGTCAGATTTTGATGTCCGATTTTGCGCCGACGCCCGAGCCCTTTACTTGCAAGTACTGCGACTTTAAGGCGATCTGCGAGTTTCGTAAGCTCTCATAACTATGGGATTCCAATCGTTTGGATCGCTTGCGCCGCGCACCTCATTTGATCGTCCGGGTATTCGTGAGCAAATGGTCGCGGCTCGCGTGGTGGATTTGGCAGGAAAAATGGTCGATCGACTTTGGCCGGACGCGCGCGCGTCGTATATTCGCGTGGTTTCGTTTGCGAAGGGGGAGTTGGTTCTTGAGGCGTCAAACGGGTCAGCTGCGCAAGAGCTCAGTGCTCAGTCTATGCCATTGCAAAATGCGATCAACCACGAACTGCATGACAGAATCGTGAAAAAAACAACGGTTCGTCTGAAGGGATAGGAAATGCTATACTCGAACATGATGTATGATTTTTGATGTGTGAAGAGCTGTATGAAGCTTCCTTTGGAATTTTCGTCGCTTCGAGAGACGCGTAAATATGGCCAGTCGCTTTTGTTTTTGATCTTATTTGTTGTATTTATCGTTCTCCGGTTTCAGGGTGAGAACGAGATCATCGCCCCGCCCGTAAAGTCTGTAGTGCCTGTGGTGGAAGTGCTTCCTGAGGCCGTGTCTTCTACGCAACGTGTCATGTCGAGTGTGACGAGCACGGTCTTTGGCGTCGTGACGCGAGTGGTTGATGGTGATACGGCCGATGTGCTTGTCGAAGGAATGGTATCGAGCACACGTATTCGATTGCTTGGGATCAATACCCCTGAGTCCGTCGATCCTCGTCGACCAGTGCAGTGTTTTGGAAAAGAGGCATCGCGTGTGCTGAAGGAGTGGATTCAGGGGGAACGGGTGATGCTCGTCGAAGATCCTCAAGCGGACGATCGTGATAAATATGGACGATGGCTTCGAACCATTGTTCTTGAAGATGAAACCGACGTGAATGCGACGCTGGTATTGCAAGGGTATGCGCAAGCGTACGTCGATTTTCCGATGACAAAAACACGTCGTGCAGAACTGCGAGCGCTGCAACGGCAGGCAGAAGCGGCGAAAGCGGGGCTATGGAATGAAGCGACGTGCGCGGGCGAATCGTATAAGTAGGCGTGTGCTCGCTTGTCTCTCGGCAGAAACTATCGTACGGTAGAGCTATGTCATTTGTTCAAACCCTTCGTTCGCCTCGTGTATGGATGGCGTTCTTTCTCGCGATGGGCTTATTTGCCTCCGCGTATCTTTTGTATGTGTATGTCACGGGCGGGCCGATTGCTTGTGGGCCAGCACATGGGTGTGACGTCGTGCGTGCGTCGCGATGGGCGTATGTGGGCCCGATTCCGCAGCCCTTGCTCGGCGTCCTCTTTTATTCGGGAATGCTCGGCATCTTGATTGCGCGCTCGGTTCTGGATGGATCGACGAATGCGTCTTCTTGGCTCTGGCGACTGACGCGAGTAGGGGCGGTGGTCGGATTCATTGAGTCGGTAGCGCTCTTCTTGATTCAATGGCTTGAGATCGGTGCCTTCTGTACGTGGTGCTTAGTCTCAGGGGTCGCCGCGACGATGGTGTTTCTGCTTGCCTGGGCGGATCGTGGTTCTCAAGGAGGGGAGGCGCAACTCGCCGATCTTCGCGGATACGCGTGTGTGATGGGGCTTCTCGCGGTGTTGGGGGTTCCGGGATTTCTCTTTCTTGTACGTCCCGCGTTGCTTGGTCTTTGAGCGCGTGCTACACTCTTCAATGTCTTGTTATCGTTCTTTCTCTATGACTATTACCGTGTACTCCACACCCACCTGTCCTTACTGCAAACTCGTGAAAGAGTTTTTGAAGGAAAAAGCTGTTTCTTTTACGGACGTGGATGTTTCCGCGGATGGCGAAGCAGCCAAGCAAATGGTGAAGCTTTCCGGCCAAATGGGCGTCCCCGTGATTGATGTGAACGGACAGATTATCGTGGGGTGGAATAAGACCGCGCTTGAAGAAGTCGTGAACGCACAAAGCGCAAAATAAAAGACAGAGCATCCAATACCCGGCACATGTCGGGTTTTGGTTGCCAAAGAGTTTCCCCGAAGGTAGACTTTTTGGGCTATGTTTAACAAACTTCGAGAGATCAAAGACAAGGCCGCCATGGCGAAAAAGCTCATGGATTTACAGAATAAAGTGTCTGCTATCACGGTTGACGGAACGGGTGCTTGGGGAAAAGTGAAAGTGAGCGTCAACGGGTTGCAGCAAATGCTGACCTGTGAAATTGACCCAGAACTCGCGGGAGATATCAAAAAGATCGCGGAAGGCGTTAAAGAAGCCACGAATGATGCGCACAAAAAGCTTCAAAAAGTGATGGCCGAGCGCATGAAGGATCTGGGTGGTGATGGCTTGGCAGAGGAGTTCGGTGACATGTTAAAACAGTAACGTTGCATGTCGTCGCTTCCGGAACCTATCGAACGTGCTGCGTCGTCGTTCGATCGTTTGCCCGGCCTCGGACCGAGGGCGGCGCTTCGGTATGTTTCCTGGCTCGCGACACAGCCTAAGGAGAGCATTCTTGCCTTTGCGCGAGCGATTGAGTCTCTCGCGAATGCCGTGCGACGATGTACCGTCTGTCAACAGTGGACAGATCAGCTCATTTGCCGCATCTGTCGAGACACGAGTCGTGATGCGCGGATGCTCTGCGTGGTCGCCACAAGCCAAGATATTCGTCCGATGGAAGAGAGTGGGGCGTTTAAGGGGAGGTATCATGTGTTGCAAGGAACGCTTGATCCACTAGAAGGAAGGGGAGCGGAGCATCTCACGATTCGTGAGCTCCGTGAGCGCCTCGCGACCACAAAAGAGGTGCAAGAAGTCGTGCTTGCGCTTGATGCGGATGTTCCAGGCGATGCCACAGCACTCTTTCTCCAACAAGAACTCCAGTCATTCCCGCAGATACGCGTCACAAGACTTGCGCGTGGTCTTCCCTCAGGAGCTACCCTCGAATACGCCGATCCCCTCACGCTCATCGACGCCATCAATAACCGAAAAGGATCACCCAAAACCCCCTCAAACGAATAGAGGGGGTTTTTCTATGGAAAGGACTTATTTTTTTGTGTCTGATACACGTCTGACATTCGTCAGACGTGTATCAGACATCTCTCTCAACACACGACGAGCGAGGCTGAAAGAAAAAAACGTGATGCTTGACATGTGCTATATAGTGTACTATACACACTATGTAGGGAATATACTCTGCTATTGACCGAAAACTATGCTCTCCTTTTTCTCGATCGATACGATCGCCTTCACGGTTCTTGGGTATCCCATGAGCTGGCTTGAGCTCATTGGCACGTTGTTCAACCTTTGGTGTGTCTGGTTAGCTGTCAAAAAGCATATTTGGACCTGGCCCGTAGGTTTGGTGGGGATTATCTGTTATATCGCGCTGTTTTATCAGATCCAGCTCTACGCAGACCTCGTGGAGCAGCTCTATTTCTTTCTCGTGACCTTCGTCGGGTGGTACGCCTGGGCCAAACGACCACCGCACGAAGCGACATTTGTGCGAACGCTCACGGCACAGCATCGTGCACTATGGGGCGGGGTCACGGTGGTCGGAACCGTACTCCTCGCATATCTGACGAGTCACTTTTCCGTGTGGTTCCCGACCATCTTCCCAGAGGCGGCTTCATACGCGTGGCTTGATGCTGCGACCACGGTGATGAGTTTTGTCGCGACCTACTTGATGGCAAAACAGTACCTCGAATGCTGGCCGCTGTGGATCACGGTTGACGTGATCGGAGTCGGTCTCTACTACGTCAAAGGGGTGAAGTTTATCTCAATCGAATACGTACTATTCTTGATCATGGCGATCCTTGGAGCGCGAGAGTGGTACAAGCTTCGTTCTCATTCTTCACGGAAAACCCTATGAACCAACGACTTCTGCCAAAGTTTCGGCATGGTTTGGTGTTCGGGAAGTTCATGCCGTTGCACGATGGGCATCTGCACTTGCTGCGCTTTGCTGCGTCATCGTGTGAGAAGTTGACGGTGCTTGTGTGTAGTCTTCCCGAGGAGCCGATTCCTGGAGCGGTGCGCTATGAGTGGGTCAAGGCCGCGTTACCAGGGGTGAACGTCGTTCATCATACGGACCTGGTTCCGCAAGAGCCAATCGAGCATCCAAACTTTTGGACGATCTGGCGTGACACGATTCGACATCATACGAACAGCGAACCATTCGACGCGCTCTTTGCCTCAGAAGAGTACGGTTGGCGGATGGCGCAGGAGTTGGGGTGTGAGTTTGTGCCGGTGAATCGCGAGCGAACGTTGGTAGAAACCTCAGGAACGGTGATTCGCGCCCATCCATTCCGCGCGTGGGATGCGCTTTCTCCGCAAGCGAGATCCTACTTTGTGAAGCGCATTCGTATCGTTGGTCCTGAATCCACAGGAAAGTCGACGCTTGCCAAAGCGCTCGCAAGTCACTTTCATACCTCATACGTTGACGAATACGCTCGACGACTACTAGACGAGTATACAGCTCATGGCTTGCGTGTCCCTGGCGAAGTTCGCTACGAAGATCTGTCAATGATCGCTCGTGGTCAGCTTGCGACGGAAGACGCGATGGTGCAACGAGCAAAGAAGGTCTTGTTCTGCGATACGGATCTCTGGACGACGGTCTATTGGTCCAAGTTCTACCATGGCCGTTGTTCGGGGTGGATCGTTGAAGAGGCGGCTAAACGTTCGTATGCGCTGACGTTGTTGCTCTCGCCAGACGTTCCTTGGGTAGCGGATAGTCAACGTCCCATGCCAGAACTCGAAAAACGGCAAGCGTTTTTCCACTGGTGGAAAGCGCGTCTCGAGGCGAATCATGAGCTATACGTCGTCATCGAAGGCTCGTGGGACGGGCGCTGGCATGCGGCTGTTCAAGCGGTAGAAACGTTGATGGAAGGAGGGGATCCGGCGACGCCAAAGAAGGTCTTCGCGGTGAGTACGACGCTGCTCGTGCCGCTCGCCCAGGATTGACAGAATGCTTGGAATCGACTAGCCTCAAACGGTTCTTTTCACAGGAGGAACTCGCCATGAAGAAGGATGTGTTCGTTTCGGAAGTTCGACGACTGATTGGGAAGGATCAGGAAGGATCGCGTATTCGCGAATCGGTGGCCATGTCGTTCCTCCTTGGGACGATCGGTGATCGCCTCGGTGTACCGATGGAGACGATGACGCGTGCGCAGATCCTCGAGCGGAACGGCGGGAAGGAAGTCACGACCTACGTCGATCCTCGCGAGTGGCGGACGTGCGGCCCTGAATGGGGCGTGTTCACGCGCCCCGCGGAAGCGTCGGATGATACGGCGCTCATGCTCTGCTCCATGCGAGCGATTCGGAAGGGTAGTGGTGTCTACCACGTGACCCATGCCGCGATGGAGCTCGTGAACACGGTCCTGCACGGCAATGTGCAGGGCTGGGGTGGAACGGTCCGTTCACAGGTCGCGCTCATTGAGAGGTACTTCACGACCTGCGGTCGCGAAGGACGCTCGCCGCACGTGCCGGGGGTATTCGGTTCGGGGATGGGACATGGGAACGGAGCGGTGCTCCGTGCTGCGCCCCTGATCTGGGCACATTATCTGTGGGTGGGAGCGATTCCCACCTCGTCTGAGCACTACTTCAAGCAGTGGTCCGATCGTGAGAAGTTGAACAAGGCGCTCATGGCGCCGAGTCGAAATCCGCCGCCGCGCTATCGCTCACATGCGGAGCGTCTCGGAACTCAGATGGTGGCAGATGCGCGCATCACTCATAGCGACAACGGGTATGGAGTAGCTGGTGTCCAGGGGTTCTCTGCGGTCCAGCGTGACCTCTGCATGCTCTCGCTGCTCGCGAAGTCTCCTGAGACCTGGCCATTCGCCTGTCGGCTCGCGCCTGTGAAGGATCGTCATGGGGTTCGGCGTCTGCGTGTGCCACAGCGTGCCGTTTTTTTGGACGGTCCCCGTGTGACCAGTTCTATCAAGGAAGAGGTTCAGAAGGCGCACTTCCTCCGCACCTGCTCCATCGAGGAGCTCACCGCTGAGATCGGTCTCGATGGCGATGCGGCCGAATCGGTACCGCTGGCGATGTGGATCGCCATCCGTCATGCGGACGATCCTCGTGCAGCGCTCATCGAAGCGATCAACGCTGGGGGCGATACGGATTCCGTTGCGTTTCTTGTGGGTCAGCTCGTTGGGTTCCACTCGACGCTCGATCAGCTCCCCGAAGAGTGGATCGAGGGAGAGGTGGGCAAGGAGCTCCTCGCGCTCGTCCGTGACGAACTCGTGCCGTTCCTCGACTGCTACCCTCGAACGGTACAAGAGAACGAATAACCTCATCCTGGCTCTGTGCTGGGATTTTTCATGGGCTTAGGGAGTTGACGATCGTGGCATGGTGTGGTGTTCTATGTCGGCTCTCGCGCTGGAGGAAACATGTCGTATTCGAACGTGGGGATGCGTCCTGGATTTGTGGAGCGGGTTGTCTCCCACACGGGTGGTTGGCAGCGTCTGACGTCTGCCCTGGCGGACCATTTGGAGACGGACATAACGATCGTGGACAAAGAGGAGGAGCTGTGTGCGGTGCAGGTACAGATTCGTGAGACGCTCATTCCTGTGCTGTGCGCTCTGAACCCGGGTCTCGAGTTCGAAGCTGTCCCGTACGAGATCAAGCCGGCGGTCTGATCCATGAAGGGAGGATAGAGTGGTTCAAGGACGAGTGTTTCTCTGTGGAGCAACGGGTCGTGTGATGGTGGATCCGGAAGATGGATCTCCGCCCATCGCCCTGCACGATCACTGTCGTGATTGGTTCTACGCCCAACAGATGGTACCTCAGGCGCCATCGCCGTCATCGACGTCTCGTCCGTCGATGGTCGATCAGTACTTCGATGCCGCCTCTGCGGCCGCTTCCTGCTCTCGCGTCTTCTGACCGGGAGCGTTTTTGTTTGTGATTCTTTCTGAATAAAAAGCGCCCCCAACGGGGCGCAGGAAAGCTAACACATCATGCGGAACGTGACGGAAATCCGCTCTTGGCGCTGGCTGACACGTTCGTTCAGCTCATCGCGCTGACGGGCCGGGATGCCATGTTTCCAGCGGTATCGCGCCTCGCCGCTCATGACGAGGAGGCTCCCGGGTTCGAGCCAGAGCACGTGTTTGTCCTGGAGGTTGCCTACTCGCGTAAACTCCATGACAGCGGTTGATCCAAGTGACAGACTCGCGATTACGGGTCCGAAGTACGTCGTATAGTCGACGTGTGCTGTGATGCCTTCTCCGGGGAGGTAGCGATTGATGATCGCTTGGTCGGGACGGCGCGGGAAGTGTCTGTCGGCGACAAGACGATCGGCGAGCGCGGTAAGCCAGTCAGGAAAACGAGCGGCGGGCAGTGGGCGATCCGTGGGGCGTTCGTGTTGGTAGGCGAAGCCGTATTGCTGGACGAGTCGGCGCATGCGTCCGGACTGCTCCCAGGGCTGAGCACGGATGTTTGCCAGCAGATTCACGATCTCGGTAGGGGTGAGGTAGTTGGAACGGCACGAAAGACCGGGAATGTTCGTGTTCATTGGAGTCCCTTTGGTGAGTGAACAAGTACAGTCTAGCGAACAATCCCTTTTTGTCGCCAGAGATATTCGTAGATAGTTCACTGTGCTCTTGACAAAAAGGCTTATATGAGCTATTATTGACCGTACTTCTATTACGAACACCGTCGTATATATGGCCAACACTCACCCTGAATCCCGTGCGGAACTCACCGAATTGCTGGAACGGTTCGCTGTTCGTCCTATTGAGCAGCAGGCGTATTTGCATGTGCTTACGTACGGACCGCAGACGGTTTCCCCGATCGCGAAGGCGATTGAAGCGCCGGTGAGTACGACGCAGGCGGTTATGGATCGCCTTGTCCGCCTGGGTATTATGGACTTTACGCTACGCGGCAATCGTCGCGTCTTCCAGGCGGCTGATCCGGTGAAATTCAAGCGTATCGCTGAACGTCATGTGCAGGATGCGACCCGTCTCATGGATGTGCTTGCCGTGTATCGTGCTGAGAAGCCGGCGGACCTCGGACGAGTGCGCGTCTATCCTCGTGAGCGAATCGCGGACGTGCTACATCGCATCTTGGCGGCAAAATCGAAAGAAGTGTGGGAGATCGTGTCTGCGCACGATATGCAGGAATTAATGGGAGAGCGGTTCCACTTTACGAAACGTCGAGTCCAGCAGGGGATTCGGCTGAAGAGCCTGCGTGTAGAATCGAAGGAAATTAAACGGTACTCAAAGCTCTCTCACCAACGAGAACTGCGTGAAGCCCGCTTTTTGCCTGCGACCACATCGTTCCGTGCCTCATTTGCTCTGTGGGACAACACGGTCGTGTTTTACCCGGTGAAGCGCGAAGGGATGATTGTCGTCATTGAGAGCGTTTCATTGTGTGAGATGCTGCGCGAGCTCTACGAGATTTTGTGGAGCGTCAGTCGACGCATGGAAACCGCTGCCTCGTAGGTGGCGGTTTTTTGTGGAGTAGGATGGTTGATGAAAAAGGAGCGTCTCGAGCTCCAGCGCCAGATCGGCTGGCGCGAGCTGTACAGGGTGCACCGCCACCTGCTTAAGGCCGCGTAGGGACTGCCCGGCGAGTGATCCTCGCCGGTTTTTTGATACAAAACATCGCCAGAAGGCGATGGGTCAGTGGGAGCGAGACGGGGCGGGAGCGCCGGCATCGTTGGGAGTGGTGGCTGGCGGTGTCCGACCACGGTTGTGACAGAGACTCATAAAGGCTATGAACGCCACCAGAATGACGGCGCCAATGCCGCGTTCACGAGTCATACCGCGAGGATGGTCGAGATCGTACATGGTTTTCTCCTGCAAGTGGCGCGTGTATCTTCTTACGTCGAGAGAGGGGTTGTCAATGCGAACGCATGGAGTGACAATCGCCTGGTGGCGTGCTAGCGTCCTCGCATGCAACGTGTTTTTGCGCTCATTCGTCGTTTGTGGACGGATTCATACGTACGAACCTCTGCCGGATTTTTCTTGGCGTCGATGGGGGTCGCCGTGTTGAATTACGCCTTTCACCCCATCGTGAGTCGTTTGCTTTCGCTGCGGGATTTTGGCGATGTGCAAGCGCTCTTTTCTTTGTCGACACAGCTCACGACGATCCTTGGAGCCTTCACCCTCGCGACGGTCCACGCCTCGGTGAACTATCACGAGCCGGGCGAAGCAGAAGCGGTGGTGCGTGCCTTGCGACGATCCGCACTCGCGATCGTGACGGTATTTATTGCGGTGCTCGTGCTGGGGGCGGAGCATTTTTCTGCCGCGCTTCAGTTTACCTCGCCATCGCTGTTTTTTGCGCTTGCCTGTTTTTTGATTACGACCGTGCTCTACAGTATTCAAACGGGGAAATTGCAGGGGGGCGGGCGGTTTTTTCAGCTCTCGTTTGCGCAGTCGCTGGTGGCGGGGGGAAGGATTGTGTTCGCGTCGGGGCTGATTCTGCTTGGTTGGCGGGCGTTTGGGGCGATGATTGGGATCGTCCTCGCTCAGATGATGGCTCTAGGCTACGTCCTCTTTATGGCGCGGCGTGCGAAGACGGCGGTCCCGGTGGCGAGTTTCACTCTGTCTCGCAAGCGTTTTGTGCGCGAACTGGGGTACGTGGTGCTGGTTGGGGTTTCCATGGCGTACATCACGGCGCTGTACACGGTGGATGTGTTGATCGTGAAGCGGCTCTTTCCGCCGGATATCGCGGGGCTCTATGCGGGGATTTCGACGGTGGCGAAGATCATTATTTTTTCTACGAGTCCGTTTGCGGCCGTGCTGCTTTCGTCGATCAAGCGTCAGGACGAGCCGGCTGTGCGTCGGCGAGTATTCTTGAAGTCTCTCGTGTTGATTGGCGCCGTGGGAGGGGGTGCGGCGCTTGTATTTACGGGTATGCCAGCGTTTGTTATCAAAACGATGATTGGCGCGAAGTACGCGTCTCAGGCAGAGCTTCTTCCGTGGCTTGCGTTCGCTTTTGTGGGGGTAGCGGTCGCGAATGTCTCGTTTTACCTCGGTTTGGCCCTAAAACGGCGACGTTTGCTTTTCTTGGTCTTGGTGGGTAGCGTCGTGTTGCTTGTCTCGACGGCGCTTTCGCATGAAACGCTGCTCGATGTCGTGAAAAACCTGTGTCTCACGGGGCTTGTTGCCGGGGGAAGCAGCCTCCTCTTTGCCTTCCGCGAGATTCGCGATCGTTCAACCTATGGCTAAGTCGCTTTCCATTGTTATTCCTGTCCACAACGAGGAACGTAATATCGTTCCCGTGTTTGAAGCTGTGCGCGAGGTGTGTGCGACGTTGCCGTACGCCTGGCACGTGTTGTTTGTGGACGATGGGAGCCGAGATGGATCGCTCAAGGCGATTCGCGCCCTCGCCGAACAGGAGCCGGGCGTGAAATTCTTGGAACTCTCGCGAAACTTTGGCAAAGAAGTGGCAACGAGTGCCGGACTCGCTCATGCCGATGCCGACGGGGTGATCCTCATGGATGCCGATTTGCAGCATCCCCCGGCCCTCATTGAAACGTTTGTGCGGCACTGGGAAGAAGGGGCAGACGTGGTGATTGGTGTGCGCGTGCAGAATCAAGGCGAGGGGATGGTGAAGCGCGTCGGTTCGCGTCTGTTTTATCGCATCATGGATGCGATCAGTGACACGGAACTGCAATCTGGCGAAACGGATTTTCGCCTCATCGATCGCCGTGTCGTCGAGGTGTTTAATGGGTTAAAAGAGCGCAATCGCATGACGCGCACGCTCTTGAACTGGCTCGGGTTCCGCCGGGTGAACGTGCTCTTCACGGCGAATGCGCGTCAGCATGGGGAGGCCGCGTATAGTCCCCTCAAGCTCGCACGTCTTGCGGTGCATGCGTTTGTGGCGAATAGCCTCTTTCCGCTTAAGATTGCTGGATATTTGGGGGTCTTTATCATGTTCCTCGCCGGGTTCGCGACGGTGTTCATCGGATACAACAAGTATTTCACGAACGATCCATTTGGTTTCAACTTTTCCGGATTGGCCCTGCTCGCGTTTTTCAACCTCTTTTTTGTGGGGATTATTCTTGCGTGTTTAGGGCTTGTCGCTCTGTACGTAGGGAATATTCATGCGGAAGTGGCGGGAAGGCCGGTGTTTGTGGTGCGGAGTAAGCGTTTGTAGGTATGAAGATTCTGTGGTTCACCTGGAAAGATCGCGAACATCCGCTCGCTGGTGGGGCGGAAGTCGTGAACGAAGAGCTCGCGAAGCGACTCGTCCGTGATGGGCACGAGGTGCTGTTTGTGGTGGGTGGATTCGCTGGTGGGGCGGCAGAAACGACGCGTGATGGGTTCAAGATTATTCGTGTCGGCAATCGGTATAGTGTGTATTGGCGGGCGTATCGGTACTATCGAACATATTTGCGGGGTTGGGCGGATCAGGTGATCGATGAGATCAATACCATGCCGTTTTTTGCGCGCTGGTATGCTCGTGAACCGGTGACGCTCTTCATTCATCAGCTCGCGCGTCAGATTTGGTTTTACGAGCTTCCTTTCCCATTCTCGCTCGTTGGGTATCTCGCGGAACCAGTGTATCTGTGGCTCTTGCGACGCACGCCTGTCATCACCGTATCCGAAAGCACCAAGCGCGATCTCGAACGATACGGGTTTACCCCAGAACGCATACAGATCATCAGCGAAGGGATTGAGATGGAGCCAGTGGCAGACCTTGCTACGGTGCAGAAGCTCGACGCGCCAACCGTACTTGCTCTCGGATCCATTCGTCCCATGAAGCGCACAGCTCACATCATCGAAGCATTCGAACGAGCGAAGCAGCGCCTTCCTGGTTTACGCTTGATCGTCGCCGGAGGAGCAGAAGGAGAGTATGGACATCAAGTACTCGAGCGAATGAAGCGATCGAAGGTGGCGGACGCGATCGAGTATCGGGGAAGGGTGAGCGCCGAAGAGAAGCGCGCTTTGCTCGCCCAGGCTCACGTTTTGTGCGTGACATCGGTGAAGGAGGGGTGGGGCCTGGTCGTCACGGAAGCGAACAGTCAAGGGACGCCAGCTGCTGTCTATAACGTGGATGGTCTGCGAGATTCGGTGCGGGATGGGGAGACGGGGAACGTCGCGAAGCGGAATACGCCGGAAGGGTTGGCGGCGGCGGTGGTGGAGCTGCTGGGAGATGCGGAGCGGTATGAGGCGATGCGGAAGAGGGGGTGGGAGTGGAGCAAGGGGCTGACGTTTGAGAGGGGGTATGAGGGGTTTATGAAGTGTTTGA
>CAYTGF010000005.1:0-76835 GCA_964437285.1 uncultured Gammaproteobacteria bacterium | reverse complement strand
ATCATCGAGCACGAGCTCGACCACGGACACACCTTCCGCGTCGAGGTTCGTGGAACGGTGATCAAGCTACCGATCCGCAAGATCAGCGACGAACTCTCGGTCGCGGTCTACGAGCCGCACCGCTACGTCACCTTCGCCCGCCAGGCGGTCAAGGAGCTCGCCGCTCGCCTCACCCTGAGCGGCGGTGAGATCCTCCTCACGCCTGAGGGCAAGGGCGGCGGTCTGGTTCTCGCTCTCGCCGAAGAGACCAACCTCCCCTACGAGGTCGCGCGCAAGAGCGCCAAGTCCTACATGCTCAAGCCCATCGTGAAGAGCCTTCGCGAGGAGTGCATGACGGACAGCGGGAACGCGCAGAACTTCTGCCTGGATCAGGAGTCGGTGCGAAACCTGCGCGGCAAGCGCGTCATCATCTTCGACGACGTCATCTCCACCGGTGGCAGCATCGAAGCGATGAAGCGTCTCTGTGAGCAGGTCGGCGCCGAAGTGGTCGCCGTCGCCTGCGTCTTCACCGAGGGCACCCGTCGCCCCGACGTGGTCTCCCTCAACCACCTGCCCCTCTACCCCAACAAGGCCTGACCCCTTCGAGCTGAGCTCGACGGGGTCTTTTTTATACAAACTAGCCTCCATTCGCACAGGAGTGCGAATGGAGGCTAAAAAACAAAAAATTAATCCTTATTCTGAAATCTCCAGAACGCTAAAGCGCTCTACTCCGCAATCATCGAAATAATCTCCGGAAGCTTCTTCACGAAGCGATACAGCATCGCCGGACGATGCTGGCCACGTGTAAACTCTCCCGTTTCTTCCAAAATCTCGAGCTGCTGCAAACGCTTGCGAAAATTGCGTCGATCGAACGTGCGCTTCAGCAATCGTTCGTAGCACGCCTGCATATCGGTGAGCGTAAATTTCTTTGGCAGCAACCACGAAGCGATCGGCGTGTAGACCAACTTTCCCTGAACGCGCTTCATCGCTGTCGCGAGAATCGTGTGGTGATCGTACGCGAGCTTGTGCGCAGACGAAACCTTCACCCACGTCGCTCCATGCCCCAACGTCGTTCGTCCATCAAGTTCAGGTGGAAGAACTGCCACATACGCGAGCGACACAACACGTCCGCGAGGATCACGATCAACCCCGCTAAACGTCGCGAGCTGGTCGATCCAAACGCCCTTCGTGAGCGTCACTCCGGTTTTGTCGTGGAGAATACGCTCGACCGCTTGTTCAGCGGTTTCATCGGGATGAATCAGACCGCCCGGCAAGCCCTGCGCGTGGGAAAAGTAGGGCGGAACATGAACCGGGATGGTAAGCACAAACAAGTCTCCGTCACGATACGTGAAGAGCGCGACATCAACCGCGAGCACCGCGAAATGGAGAGAAGCTTGGGCAGGCATGGGGCTAGCCTAACGCGAAACAGCCACGGAGACAAGAAAACCCCGCCGGAAGTGGAACCGGCGGGGAGAGTTGGGGTCTGATCCCGGTCTGACGCGGGTCAGATGTCAGACCTCTTGCTAGGGCGAATACCTCTCACGAAAGAAGCTGATCAGTTCCTTCCGCTGCTCCTGAGTCAGCGCCGCGAGCGGCTTCCCGCTCTTCGGTGAAGCCCGATTCCACGGCTTCCCCGTCACCATGAGCGTATGGACCGGCACCTCGAGCGGTCGAACCGCGTGCCAGCCATCCGGCTCGACCATCTCGTACGTCGAACCCGGCGCCAGCACGAGCCGTGCCGCCGTGGCCGGAATCGCTTCGCCGCTTCCGTACCCGACGAGCATCTCGTACGGGTGATCGTAGATCCGCATCGCCGACGGCCAGGGATGCGGATGCCAGAGTGCCTCCCCCGCTTCACACGGGTGGATCCGATGCAGATTCAGCCGAAATTCGCCCCACGGCCGCCAGAGCCGCTCCACGAACGGCTGCTCATAGTCCACGAACAGCCCGGTCCACCCCGCCTCGTCCCGCAGGAGTTCCGGCAGGACCCGTTCCGCCTCAGCCAGTCGCGCGAGCATATCGATCGTCATGACCTCCTCCTTTCTCACACGATCACCATAGCGGATGCTTGCTAGCATGCTCAATATGTCGTACAGTTCCGACAACAGCCTCTCTATGCAAGACCTCTCGCAACGGCTCGAATCTCTCGGTCTCAGCGACTACGAAGCTCGCGTCTATGCCGAGCTCATTCAGCATTCCCCCGCGAACGCGACGTTTTTAGCGAAGAAGTGCCATCTTTCACGTAGCAGCATCTATACCACCCTAGCCACGCTCATGCGCAAAGGCCTCGTGAGCACCACGCAAAAGAACGACGTGAAGCAGTTCATCGCCGAACCGGAAGAAGCACTCGAACAACTCCTCGCCCAGGAAGAACAGTCGCTCGCGAATAAACGACGGGCACTCGCCGAACTTCAACCAGAACTTCGCCAACACGCCCAACAGTCGCTTCATGTTCCAAACGTTACCTACTTCGAGGGACAAGAAGGGTTGAAAAAAGCCTATCTTGCTCTGATGCGAAACGCTCACGAAGGCGAAACGCTGCGCCTCCTTCGCGATGAGTTTATTTGGAAACCTGAGTGGTCATTCGTGTTTGAAACAGAGTGGCGAGCGCGCGTGAAACGGTTTAAGACCGAGAAACAGCTTATCACGAAACTCCTCGTGAATCATTCAAAAGAAGAACGCTTGCAGGCGAAGCTGTACGCTCGCAAGCAAGGTCTTGAGGTATGCGCGCTCCCAAAACAGCACACGGTACATGACATCGCACAGTACATTCTCGGGGATACAATCGTCTTGCTTTCGTTGGAACAAGGAAATTTGCTCGGTATGACGATTACGAACGCTTCACTCGCGCAGAACTACGCGACGCTTTTTGATGCATTGTGGGCCCATGGGAAGAAGCTTTAGGGTCTGACGCGGATCAGATATCCTGCGCCCACAGTTGACAAATAGCCACGGTTGAGTACACTTTCGCCTCGTCTGCCGCTCCTTCTCCCTCAACCCTGGTGTCATCACTCTGGAGGCATCCATGCAACCGACAGCGATCATGAACTTCTGTCCCGACTGTGGCACCGACCTTCACGCTCAAGAAGGCCGCTGGCCGAAGCGCTGCCCCAACCCGGACTGCAAGAAGCCCGAGCACTGGCATCCGGTACTAACTGTCGTGGTCTGTATCATTCAGATTGACGATCAGCTTCTCATCATCCAGCGCAAAATCGAGCCCGAGCAGGGTGGCTGGGCCTTCCCCGGAGGTTATCAGAACTTCGGTGAGACCGCTCAGGAGGCGGCCGCACGTGAGCTGTTCGAAGAGACCGGCCTGCGTATCCCCGTGGACCAGTTCCACGCCACCCGATATGCGCTGAGCACCAGCGGCATGAGCCTCATCTTCTTCTCCGCCGAGTATCCGAAGGACGGCCTGAGGTCGGCCATCAAGCTCTGCGAGACCGAGGTCCTCGACTACAAGCTGGTGAACGAGCCAACCAAGCTCTGCTTCCCCTCGCACCAAGCGGTGATCAACGAGCTCCTCGGCCCGCACGTACCTGAGTCTACCAGCCAAGCGTGAGTCACTAGCCCTTCTTCCTCGTCCGTCGTGACGGGGTTTTTGTTTGGACGATGTCCGTAAACGAAGCGATCGTCTTTGTCGCTTCTTCGGGTGGATCGATCTGGAAACGTTCGTCACGCACGAAAATCACGGGCATTCCTGCGGCGTGGGCGCTCTTCACCCCATTCACCCCATCTTCAAACGCTAAACAGTCTTTGGAGGCAACGCCCATGCGTCGCGCCGCTTCAACGTAAATATCTGGTGCGGGCTTATGTCGCGCCACATCTTCGGCAGTAACCACGACCTGAAACCGCTTTGCCCATCCCAAAATACTCAACTCCGTTTCTGTATCGAGACGCGTCGCACTCGTCGCGATCGCGAGCGGGATCTTTTGTTTTTCACAGGCTTTTAACATCTCTTCGACACCAGGCATGAGACGCACGCCCATCTCTTCGCGAACCAAACGAAAATGATGCCACATCGTTTCGACGAGTGGCGTCGTCCCTTTTTCTCCCTGGGGAAGCACCGGGTATTCTTCTTGCAGCAGCCGAATACACTCCCCCGCCGCCAGCCCCATCATGCGTCGGTGAACCTCGAGAACATGTGCGATACCGTACGGTGCTAACAGCCGCGTGTATGCCTCAAACCAGATCGATTCCGTATCGACAAGCGTCCCATCTTTATCAAAGATATAGGCTTTCGCTGGAAATGCCTCAAAAAAGCTCATACGCTGACGATAGCAACGGAGGGAGAAAAAGACAAAGTTCGGGAAACCGGATCTGATCCAAATCTGATCCGGATCAGATTTGGATCAGACCCGGATCAGGCGTGCATCAGACCCAGATCAGACCCTTCAGCCCCAACAAAAAATCCCCGGCAGTATGCCGAGGGAAGAACCTCACGCCGGCTCCCACCACGTCGAGTGGTTGTACGGGTGGGTCCGGGGCGGGATCGCCGGAGGCGTCACGATCGTCCGCGGCCTGATCCGCGGATCCGTATCGCGCGCCACCATCTCCCAGTCGTAGTCGAAGCACGGGTTGTGCGTGTTGCCGAGACGGTCGAAGATGCGCGTCTCCCACGAGACCCGGATCCAGGTCCGCCAGGTGTCGACCGGGGCGACGTCGCCGCGATGCACGCAGTACGCGTCCATCAGGATGAGCTCGTGGGGCTCAGGGCGCCAGGTCGGTCCGGGCTTCGAGTCGATCACCCGGCCGAACTCGGCGTAGATATCGTCGAAGTTCGGGTCGATCTCGTCGAGCGGGAACGGCCGCGGGAAGAACACCGTCGGCAGCGCGTCCGTGAGCAGGTAGGAGTGGTTGACCGGGTGCTTGGTCGGCCAGCGCGGACCCTGGAAGCCGTCGACGTGGTAGGGGTTCTCGCGATGCCGCGTTCCCGCCTTCACCAGTCCCTGCTGGAGGGAGAGGTAGGCGTAGTAGCGGTCGTAACCGGAGTTGATTGCCCGCTCCGTGTCAGCAACGTGCTGCAGGACCGGGCGCAAGCTCTCAAGCTCGCGCGGGAGACGGAGCTCCGTGTCCGGGAACTTGATCGGCATGTCGAGGACGTGCTGAGCGTACTCGGGGAGCGGCTGGACGTAGGTCGCGCGCTCGCGAGCCCCAACCTTGCCGAGCGACACCGGCCGACGGCCTTCCGCGTAGAACCGCATGTCGAAGGTCGTGTCGAGATCACGGAGAACGGGCTCGCGCCAGGCGTCACCCATGATCGCCGCCACATCATCCGGCCGAATGACGACCGGATCCTGCGCCGAGAAGAGCGGCATGAGCAGACGATGCTCGCGGTGACGGATCACCTTGGCCTTGCCGGGGTACTTCGCCGCGATCGCCTCCGCTCGGTCCTGGTTCGGGAAGCCGTTGTAGTCGTGCTGCATGATGAGATCTCCTTGTGAGGGGACTGCGAAGGCTGGTTGCTCGCCTTCATTGCTAAGCTATCAAGGAATTACTCGTTCGTGTGTGAGGTACACCAAAAGTGTACTTTTACGTTTCACTGTTTACATCTCAGCAAAGAAAAAACCCGCCTTTCAAAGACGGGTCAGACTCGTACGAGGTCAAGCGTTCCGAGTAGGTACGTGTTCCCACTCTGGCGTTGATACTCACCGAGGATATACTCGGCAGCGTCCCAATTACGGAAACGCTTATCCCAACCAATGTCGGCGAGCAGCGGCAGGTCGCCGCACGAGTGCGAGCCAATTCGCTCATCCACCGAGCTCTTCGGACCATAGAATCCGTAGAGCGTTGTATCCACGTGCCAGCCCTCCTCAGGAACGACTTGCACCACGAGAATCAGCAACGACTCGCGAAGCGCCTCACGCTCCTCCGCCGTTTGCGCGAGTCGAAGATCGATCAACATCACGCACGCATCCCTCCCCTGCTCGGCGCGCCCTAAGCCTTGATCTTGCATCAAGGCTATTTTCATACCTACATCCTCCCCTTCGCTCGCAAGATAAACCGCACCAACCGAAGCTCGTCGAAGGAATACGCCTCCCCAAGCTGCATTCGAACCGGTGTCAGTGCCGTTCCTCCGCTCGCTTGAAAGGCTTTCATGATCGCTTGAAAGCGTTCGACGGAAGGAAACGTCATGTGCGAGACGTCGAGCGACTCTCCCTGCTCAAGCGCTGTTTCTAAATGGCCAAGCACCGTGTTCGGTGATATCCCCCGCAACGACGCGATCTCCTCAATCCGCTTCTTCTCTCGAAACAACTGCAGCGTGGTTTGCGCGGTACTCGGCGTCGCACGACGAACCGTCGAAGACGGAGCTCGGACCGGCGCCTGTTCTTTCAAATGAATTCGGTCCGGCAACGACTTGTCTTGCGCGTACGACGTAACCGCTTTCGTGAACACCTCGCCAAACATCGTCAGTTTTTCTTTTCCGACACCAAAGATCTTCGCCATGCTCGCGAGGCTTTGTGGGTAAAAACGCGACATATCCTGCAACGTTTTATCGCTAAACACGACATACGGCGGCACGCCACGCTCTTCTGCAAGCGCGCGTCGTAACAAGCGCAATCGATCAAACAACCCCTGATCGACATCTGCGGGGACAGACGAGCTTCGCGTTGCCGCAAGTGGCGCAGACGCGGTTGGAATGCACACATCACACGCGCCACATGGTCCACCAGGCCATGACTCACCAAAGTACTCAAGCAAAAATTTCTTGCGACAGGTCGTGAGCTCCCCGTATTTCAACATGGTTTGCAGCTGCACAAAGGCGCGTTCTCGCTCGGCAGGATCCCCCATTTCACGAATAAACATCATTTGCTTCACGCGATCACCCGTCGAGAACAACAATAAACACTCGCTCGGTAACCCATCACGGCCTGCACGGCCCGTTTCCTGATAGTACCCTTCAACGGATTTTGGGAGATCCGCGTGAATCACAAGACGGACATCAGGTTTATCAATCCCCATGCCAAACGCGATCGTCGCCACGATCACAGGGATTTGGTCGCGAATAAACGCTTCTTGAATGCGCGTTCGTTCAATCGGCGGCAATCCGGCATGGTACGCTTCCGCCTTAATCCCATTCGCCTGCAAATCAGCGGCAAGCTTCTCCGTTCCATTGCGCGAAAAGCAGTAGATAATGACTGCCTGCCCTGGTCGAGCCTGAACTTCGGCGAGAATGCGAGGAAAAGACTTCTTTTTCGGGAGAACGCGGTACGTGAGATTCGAGCGCAAGAAACTGGACTGGAAGACCTTCCCTTGTTCAAGCTGTAGTTGCGCGAGAATATCCTCTTTTACGCGTGGATTCGCCGTTGCGGTGAGCGCCATGAGCGGAACGCCGGGAAACCGCTCGCGAAGGACACGAAGGTTGCGATAGTCGGGACGAAAATCATGCCCCCACTCAGAAATACAGTGCGCTTCGTCGATCGCAAATAAGCTGAGCTTCAAGGCCTGTAAAAACGCGGTCGTCGATGGCATCGCGAGACGTTCCGGCGCGAGATAGAGGAGTTTTAGCTCACCAGCTACTGCTCTCCGTTCGATGTCGCGAGCTTCAGCGGCAGACAACGTACTATTCAAAAATGCCGCCGGAATACCGTTTGCACGCAGCGCATCAACCTGGTCCTTCATAAGGGCGATGAGTGGTGAAATCACAATCGTGAGTCCAGGCAGGGCAAGCGCCGGGATCTGATAACACAACGATTTACCGCCACCTGTCGGCATCAACACCAAGGCATCATTGCCAGACACGCAATGGTCGATGATCTCTTGCTGCAACGGTCGAAAGGACTCGTAGCCAAAGTACTTCTTGAGGAGCTCAAGCATAGGAATACCCTACACCGTTGTCACGGATGAGGGAGGAGGTCAAGCGACGAGGATTTTCCCAGGAATACGAACTGGACCGCGTCATTCAGCGCGGCTAGTCTACTGGGAGCTTCGGCTCTCACTTTTTATACCTATGCATCTCCCCCCTTCATGTTGGCGTCTTGAGGGCACACAGCCCGGACCTCGCGTTACGATTATTGGCGGCACGCACGGTGATGAACTCGTTGGTGTTGAGGTTATTCGTGCGCTAAAAGCCCTCTTCTCGATTCCGGACGAAGCGTCGGAGGCGCATCCGCACGCCATCACAGGAACACTGACCCTCCTCATCGGCAACCCGGAAGCCGTCCAAAAGCGCCAACGTTCGTCGTCTGGCGTTCGTGATTTGAATCGCTGCTTTATCCAGGCCGATCTGGATCGCGAACCAAGCGTTGACGACATTTCTGACCTTATTCGCGCTCGCGAAGTGGCGCCGCTCCTCGCCGAATCGAACGTTGTTATTGATTTACACGGAACAAGTAGCGACTCTCCAGCATTCGTGTGTTTTGGAAGCGATTCGCCAAAGCATCGTGAACTCTACGAATTACTACCCGTGCACTGCATTCTCACGGATCCGTATGACGTTCTGAGTCGCGACGAAGGCCGTCCAGGGCGCGGAACCACAGACGACTACACCGAACGTCACGGCGGCATCGCCCTCGGCTATGAAACCGGTCGTGAAGACGATCTGACGCGCGTTCCAGGGATTTTTGATGATGTTCTACGAATGCTTGTGAAAATTGGGACGCTTTCCGCCGACTCTCCCCTCCTCACTGATCATCCGGAAGCAAAAACGTACAAACCACGTACGCAAACGGTCTACACGCTCAAGCATTCTATTCATGCGCACAGCGCTGAATTCGTGTACGTCCCAGGAATGAATACCGGGTGGCAGACCGTGCAAGCCGGGCAGCTCATTGGAACATACAGAGATGGAACAGAAGAACGCGTGCCGGAAGACGGGATGCTGGTGTTTCCAAAGTCGGCGAATAAGTTGGTGGCGGGAAAGAATTTGTATTATTTAGCCGTTGAAGTCCGTCCTTAACCGTCACCTGTCAAGCGCGAGTACACTTTTTGATTCTAGAGCCCTCCAATGAATAAAGGCGCTGTATTGTTGTGGCATGAATACCATCCAATACGCAAAACGCATTATCATTGTCGGGGGTGGCGTCGCAGGAAAAGAAGCGGGAACCTATCTCGGACAGCATACTCGAGTACCTCTTGAAATCCTCGAAATCGAACGCGAACCATCCCGTGAATTTGGTGGATACGGATTTCAATCGTTTCCAGAAAGCGAATCAACCAACCTCGCTCTACGTAAAATGTACCTTGGTGATACTCCTGATGAAATCCTGAGCTGGGCCACCAACCCAGACAATAGAACGTCGTGGCCGCTTGAGTTTCAGAAGAAAACATTCCATCCCGACCAACCATTTCCAAGAATACTCATAAAATATTACGTGACTTGGCGACGAAGTCGAGTAACAAACCCTCTTGTCACCTATCAAAGCATTACAGGTGAAGCGATTGCCGTATCCAACATCGATGATGCGTACATTCAAGTATCACTAAGCGATGGAAGAATTTTTCAGGCCGATCAGCTTCTTCTGGCAACGGGCTCCCCTTCGATTAAAGTTCCCGCCTATCTCCAACCAGTCGCACAAGATCCACGAGTCATTATTGACCCGCTCGTCATCAACGGACACCGGCGACGTGCGCTCATTCCCAAAAATGCACGCGTTCTTGTTCTTGGAACAGGCCTCACCGGCGACGAGCAGGCAAAGATTCTTCTGGAGCGCGGGCTCACTTCCGTAACCATGCTTTCAAGAGAGGGTCGACGACACTACGCGTATCCCTTGTATCAAAAAAACAAACCTCTCGCCTTCACGGCATGCCCAGAGCTCTTTTTTGGAGAGACAACTACCGAACAATTCAACAACTCTCTCGATGCGTTTTATGCACCGTACATCGAACAGGGGTACTCACCCGAAGATATCATTGAAGCCCTCAGACCATGGTGGAGCTCTATTCGAGAAGGGCTCGGAGGATGGGAGAAAGCGGCCGATGCTCTGTATCGTTTCAAGCGCCCACTCGCGACACATTCTATCGGTACAAGCTGGGAAGTGAGTGAGGTGATCCGTATCGCTGAGCAGCGCGGACACCTTCAAATCGTACGAGCGAGCATCCGGAGCATTGAGAGCACAGGCGAAACGCTGACCGTGAACTACGCAAACACGAGCGACGGGACGACTCGAGGCCCCGAATCCTACGACTTCATCATCAATGCCGTCGGACGGAATATTATTCAGCATCCACTATGGAACCAGCTACTACATGATGGTCTTGCATCAAAGCACCCCGGTATCGGCGTACGCGTCAACGAATTTGGACAACTCATCGACCCAAAAAATACCGTGTCACCACGTATATCCGTGATCGGGATGGCTCGATCAGGAGATCACGCCCTTCGTCGAGGATACCTTGGAAATACGGCTTTTAACGTCCCACAAATTCGCCGTCACTGTTACGAAACCACCAAAGCGCTCCTAGAGCGGCTCTGAATACGGGTCATGATCGTTCATCTCTCATACAGCCCTATACCCCTCTGTCTGCCGACGCCAAAAGTCGCGGTAGATGGTTTTGCGGGCGATGAGTTCGTCGTGGGTACCTTCGTCAGCGATCATGCCTTGGTCAAGAACGATCACACGATCCATGTGGCGGATGGTCGAGAGACGATGCGCAATCGCGATCACCGTTTTTCCCTTCATGAGCTCTTCCATGGCTTTTTGAATGAGTTGTTCAGATTCTGGGTCGAGTGCCGAAGTCGCCTCGTCTAAAATCAAGATCGGAGCATTTTTGAGCATAGCGCGAGCAATCGCGACTCGCTGGCGCTCCCCGCCTGACAACTTCACCCCTCGCTCACCCACAAGAGAGTCATATTTTTGCGGAAGTCGCGAGATGAATTCATGACAGTGCGCACGCTTTGCCGCCGCGATCACCTGACGATCAGAAGCATCGGGATTCCCATACGCAATATTTTCGCGGATCGAGCGATGGAAGAGCAACGGCTCTTGCGGAACGTAGCTAATCGCTTCACGTAGACTTGCTTGCGTCACTTTGTTGATGGGCTGACCGTCAATACGAATTTCCCCAGATTCAAGATTATACAAGCGTAGCAAAAGCTTCACGAGCGTCGATTTTCCTGCCCCAGAACGCCCAACAAGCGCAAGACGTTCGCCTGGACGAATGGTAAATGAAAGTCCCTGCACCGCTCCGGCACGCTCCGCATACCCAAACGACACCTTATCGAGCACAATCTCCCCCGCCTTCACCCGCAACGCCTTCGCCCGCGCGAGATCCGGCACCTCAACCGGCGTATCCAAAACCGTCATCGCCTCTTCTGCTTGAGTAAAAATATCACGAAAATCCGTAACACGGCGCAAAAAAGCAATCGACTGAGCGATCATGTTTCCGATTAAGGCCTGATACAAAACCACATCCCCAACCGTCACGGTTCCACGACGCCAACCAGTATACAAAAACCAGAGTACGCACACCTCAAAAAGAGTCGCGACCCCGAACAGCGTTCCCATGAATTTTTGCAACTCTCTGGCTCTTGTCTTCCAAGCTTCTTCAAACCGTCTCGCATAGCGTTCAAAGCCTCGCTTTTCACGATCTTGCGCGTGAAATAAAAGCACCGTGTGTGCCTGTGTCATGATATCTGACTGATATCCGACCATTTTTGACCGTGCTTCTGATTTTGCAACTTCAAATGAACGCATCTTCCGAGCGGCATACCAAGCGTAGAATCCCGTCAGAAAAAGATAGGTAAGTGCAAGAAGTAATGGTGTCTTTCCCTGAAAACTCAGAGCAGTAAGAGCGACGATCACCGTCACAAAAAACGCGAACGTTTCCAAACCCGCCCCAAAAAGACGCTCAAAGGCCGTCGCGAGGTTTCGCATCTTGGTGAGCACTTGTCCGGAAGGAGTATTCCCAAAAAACTGATACGATTTTTGAAGAATACGCTCCAACGCGTATACATCAATACGCATGTATGTCGTGGGAACGATCGTTCGATTCACGAAAATCTCAAGACGATTGAAGAGCTTCGCGAAAATAATGCAGAACACCAAAGCAATAAACACGCTCTCGACAAACTCCGTTCGCTTTTCCGTCAATCCATCGATAAACTCACGCGAAAGAAAAGGGATTGTCTGAGAAAAAATCTGTGAGACGACAAGAACGAGCCCAAGAAGCCAAAGGCGCCACCCATTCTTTTTCAACATCCTCCAATATACCTGCCAAAATGTTTCTTTTGAAAAGGACGACGAGGACATGTGTTGTAGTATACAGAACGCTCTTTCGAGATGAAAGTGAACGGAGTAGAATAGAGGAAAGAGTATGTCGACTGAATTTTTTCGTGAGCCTTCCGTTAGGCCAGGCCTCCCTACACCGGAAGCGGTCCCTGGTTTTGAACCGGACGAGCTTGCAATCGTGGATGATTTCGTTGGTACATTCGTGTACACAGATGAACGCATCGAAGATACACGACAACGACTGGCGTGCACGCTCCGAAACGCGCCAAACGAAGCGATTGCCCCGCTGAAAGAAGGGGCGTTTTCCCTCTGCCAAGCGATAGATGCGCAAGAAAACGCGAATCTCTTGTTTCACGGAACCTGGCAGGTAGCTGTGCAGCGCAAGCAACGCGAAGTTGGTACGACGGAACTTTCTCGCGCGCAGATAGAGGAAGCTTTTAAAAGCTACACCTTCGCTCAAGAGCTCGAACACCACGAAAAACAGGCGATGGAGAAATACCGCGACGCACTTTCCTACCTGAATTACTCAGATATCCAGGTTCGACCCAGCATTCGCCTCACAAAGGTCGATGTTGAAGTGCTTTTGAATGATCTTGCTCAGCGACGCATAAGCCGACACCGTGACGAACTTGATCGCGTCCTCCGCTTTCAGGAACTCGATCATCAGCTGCATCGTATTATTGCGGATGTTCCTCTCGAAGAGGGTGGAAAACGGGGGGAGCTCCAAGTGTTGTCCCTTGTACGTCAGCTTATTCATGCCGCCAAATGCGATCATCTTATCCAGGTTGATCACGGAACCATTCGTGAAGACCTACGCATCGACCGCGGGAACATCGACCTCTTTTTGGTGGTTGCCGGAGAGGTGTTTCCTTTTCAGCTCAAAACCCTGAAGCAGTCTGCGGGATATGAAGCACGCGCCGTTCAGTACGACGCGCTCCTCCGAGCAAAAGCAAAGCTCCAATACACCGATACGATACTCGTGGAGCTCGAGCGAGATCAGATCGACCACGAATATAGAAAATCGCTCAAAGAAACACCTGAAACCATCGACCGACTCAGTCGGTACAAGGTGCTTGAGGCGCTCTTTGATAAGCTCCCAAAAAAAGCGAGAGCCACGCTCCTGCACGCTCTCCGCCTTACAGAAGAAGACCTCGCCCCACAAGTAGCCGCACTCGCAGCCGGTGAACACGCTATCGCTGCCGCCAAGGAAGCCCTCCAAGCGAAGCTAAATCAAGAGGGAACGTTTGATCCGGCATTTATCGCAAACAAAGCTCGACGAGAAGCGGAACGGCGAGCAGAACAGGAACGCCAAGCCCAAATCCGCGCCAAAGAAGCTGCGCTCGCAGAACAGGGTCGTAAAGCGACCGAGGACCGAGAACGCGCTCGACAAGAGAGCAAGCAAGCGAAACTCGCTGCCGCGGAAGCCGCAAAAAAACTCCGTCTCCGAACCCAAAAAGCCGCCGTCACCCGCGCGATGAACGCCGAAGAACGCGCCAAATTCTGGCACCAAGGCCCCATCGCAAAACTCACCAACATCCCAAACCTTAAACGACTGGGTTTTCTTTCCGCGAACTGGACCCCTTCTGATGTCTCCGCCCTCAACGCCGCAAAACACGCCTTCGCCGAACAGTATGCCAAACCCAAAAAAGACAAACCACCCACGATGGACGACCTCATAAACGACACGTTCGTAGCGCAATTTCCGACGAAGGAAGCGTTTGAGGCAAGCCGCGAGCAATGAAAAACCCTGGTGAGAAACCAGGGTTAGGCGACCAACTCTGAGAGTTGCGCGCAGGCGAATGGGACGAGCATCTCGTCAGGGGTGAGACCTCCATGGGTCCCCACGCGGCTATAGCGTCGGTCTCCAGGTATGTGTTGATACCAGATTGTTTTGGTGTTGTTCGGTAGGATGAGTAGATCTCCTCATGACTCAGCACGAACGACGAATGCACACCTTCGCGACCCAGCCGCTCCATGAAGGTCTGACCGGAAACCATGAGCCCAGGACCCGCTCATCCTTCGAGCGACTCCCCATCAGGCAGCGGACAAAGCTATTCGAACGGGATCGTGTAGAATAGGTCCCCGATCTCCTCCTGGTACACGAGCCACTCGAGCAGCGCGTGCTGCTGCGGGGTCTCGCCGGTCGCCATCGTCGTGAGCGCGGCAGCCGTCGTTGAAGGATAGACGGACGTGATCGGCGTGACCTGTCCTCGATCCCTGATTCAACGCAGGAACTCATACCGATCGATGTAGCGCTCACTACGAGTATTCTTTGTGGTACAATCCTGCTATGCGTGCTGTACCCCAAGCTCTTTCTCGGTTTATTCCGTTTTGGTTGTTCGTCTTTTTCTTTAAGATTGCGGGGGCCGTGCATTACACGATGTTTCCGGTGCTCGCAGAATCCGTGTTTCCCGTGTGGCAAGTGGGGTTAATTGTTGGTGGCGCGGCAGGTCTTCAGATGCTCATGGATGTACCCGCCGGATATCTCCTTGATCGATATGGCTACACGCGACTGCTCGCCTATTCCGCCGCGATATTTTGTGTAAGTGCGGCCTTGTTTTTGTTTGGGGTAACACCGCTCGTGATCCTCGCGAGCGCGTTTTTGGCGGCATTTGGATGGGTGTTCTTCAACCCCGGGGTGAATGCGTACGTGCTCGTTCAAGCGCAGAAGGCGTTTGCGGGTCGTTTTATGGCCCTCCGTGACATGGTTAGCTCCAGCGGCACGATATCGGCCATGATTCTTCTTCCGCATCTCCTTGAAGCGCCACTTCATGTGATGATAGGAGTGATTTGTACAGGATTTCTGTTGGCTATCGCGGCCCTGGCTCATGCGCCTCGTGATACCGCTTCTCTTTCAGAAACGCCAAAAATCGCCCATCAATCGTGGTATATTCGTCGACACTTTTTTCATCATGCGCTACGAGCGATGACGCGGCTGAATCCTGTAAGCACCGCTCTTCTGCTACGACAGTTTTGCGCAGCGACATTTTATGGTGTGGTGTGGTTTGTGATCCCGCTCATGATTGAACGAGCGGTACACGCACAGGTACTGAGTTTTGGATTGGTTGCATTTGACGTTGCGGTGCTGGTAACAGGGTATGGTCTAGGCAAGCTCGCTGATCGCTGGAACAGGCGATGGATGGTATTTTGGGGGATGTTCGTGTTCGCGCTTTTTGCCTTGCTCCTTGGATTTCATTTCGGCGTTCTCTTTATCGTGTTTGGCTTTCTCGCTACCACAGGAGACGAGATGGCGGGCATATCACTTTGGTCGTGGCTTGATCACCTTGACAAAAACCATGCAGAAGATGGGCTCGTTACGGGAGTACTCACCTTGTTTGAAGATTTTGGATGGATGGTTGGGCCGATTATGGCAGGGTTCTTGTTTAGCCTCGTTGGGCCCACCTGGACAATCGCCTCCGCGGGCGGACTCGTCTTTCTTGCGTGGCTTATCTGCGCGATACTTTTGCACATTCCCGGAAAGCATCAATCTGTTTTTGGAAAGCGACTACAAAAAACGTTGCACGTTCCTCGACGCGTACCCCACAAGGATTAGAAAGAGCTTCGATAAAAAACCGCTTGAAAAAGCGGCAGCTACCCCCTTACGAGTTGTGAGCGAGGTGGATAGGCATCCCTAGATGGCCAGCGAACCGAGTGAGCGCAGGAGGGATTCTCATGTCGATCCAATATGGGCCCCACGTCTCGATATACACATCCGTGCGACCTGTGAGCAAGCCCTTTTCGGAGGCGCTCCGAGCCTTCACGAGAAAGCGCCTCATCGCTCCTTCTATAGGCGAATACCGCGGTGAATACTCTGCACCCGAGAGAATCACCACTCGTGCCTCTGCAAGGATTTCCACCTTGGACCCTCGCAGACGACGCAGACAGATCATGAAAACCGAACGCTCAATACTGTCATCCTCCAAGTCTTTCGCACGTCCCATGAGCGCACCTCAGCCAACATCCTAAAAAAGAGTGCGGCTGAATGCAAGCGCGCTACCGATGCGGACACCCGGGCCAACAACACGGACGCCGTTTTCCTGCAGGGAGTTCGTTTTGGAGTCGTTTGAGGTGATGCGCTCGTGTTTCGTCTTTTTTTACGGATTGCATCCAACAAATCCATTCATTTCGAGCCAAAGGAGTGATATCTTCCCAAGCCGCAAGCACCTTCGGATTCGCCAAAAGCACTGCACGAAGATCCGCAGGAAGCGCATGCACCACCCCAGCGGAGATGCGTTTAGACATACACGTAAGGTACACCACCCTAGGCTACGCATCAAAAATCAAGTTATATAGTACTTCTCATTTGCCGATCCAGTCGTTGCTGGGATCTGGCCCAGTAAAAATCAAGGCATGCTCACGAATGCAAGGACTTCAATACATTTAGCTGATTCAGTACATCCCGTTTTAGCACAACGAGATCTTCTGCCGTTGGACGGAACGCGTCCTTGTCTTGGATCTCTCGTATCTTGACCCACATGGGACCCCCACCGACTAAATCCTGCGTATATCTTGGCCAGAGATGCCAGTGCATGTGCGCATCGGTATTGCCAAGAAGCTCATAGTTCATTTTTTGTGGATGGAATGCCCAAAACACCGCCTCAGCGACTAAAGCCATTTCCTCAAGAAACTTCATGCGGTGTCCCCGCTCTAATTCATGCAATTCGGTCTTGTGTTCTTTTGCGATAAACACGGTGTACCCCCTCACCCACTGAATATCCCCCAACACCACATACCCCGTTTCCAGTTCCGTCACAAAATGAGTATTCTCCCCACGTTGTATCTGCTCAATGCGCTGACACACAGGACATGATTCCATAGAAATCCATCCTAAAACAAATACCAAATCGTTTCCAGTTTGGTGCGTAAAACTCACAAAAAAAGAGCCGGCGCAGCCGTGCTCAGGTGAAGCGAGACCGATACAGACCCCATGCCGCCAGCGTGTCTTGATCGAAGATCTCGGCTGAACGGATCTTTGCACGAACCGCTTCCACGGAAAACCAGCTGCAGCGAAGATCTTCCTCGGTCGCATCCCTTGAGGGGGTTTCGTCGAAAGACTTGGCTCCACGAGCCAGAAACACGTGACAGCGCTGCCGAGCGACCCCTATGCCGCAGGCGAGTGTCGCCAAGGGCTCGAGCGTCTCGAAGGTACAACCCACCTCTTCACGCACCTCTCGCTCCGCCGCCTGCTCAGGAGATTCTCCCTGCTCAATCACCCCCTTTGGAAGCTCGAGCGTCACCTGGTCTATTGGATACCGATATTGTTCAACCAAAGCAATCTCACCATCACGCTCAACGATCACCACCACAAACGATGGGCGCTCGACGACGTAGTACGCTCCTCTGTGGCCATTAGGCCACTCCAGTTCATCATGATGGACACAGAATCGAGGATTCCGATATTCCACCATCGTAGAAAGAACCTTAGGTTTTCGAAGCTGTTCTTCGCTCACCGTCTAAGTTCATCGTACTTGTGAGAATATTGCAAGTATTTCGATAGCTTTTCATGACTCGCTTCGCTCGTCTCTCTTGTATCCGTGCACCGAAGGTCGTTCGTCTCTCGTGCAGTCATGCACTCATGCTCAATCGTTTCTCATGTGCTAATAACCCATGGCGAGCAAAGCGAGCCATGAAAAAAAATAGCGTACATTCCTTATTCTGAGCGCAAAAATAGCAGGGAATACACCCCCTCATTCTTGTACGGTACTAAACCACCTCTGTATACTGTGAACATGCACATTAAAAAGATCTTTATTGGTGGGTGGTTTCAGCGGACAACGTTGCATTTGTCTGAAATTTGGGAGTTTGTGCACCATGGTACATCAGCTCTTGCATTTGATAAGAAAGATGTTGTCCGCGCACGAGCAAATCTCAATATAAAAACAGCCACTCGAGAGAGCGGACCACTTGAGTACATTCTGGTACAAACAAAAATGTCCCTCCGATACCGCATTTATGAAGATGGCTTGATGATTTTGGAGCAAGACGTTTCAAAGTCTCTGAAAAAAGATATTACCGCCATTAAAGACTACTACGATACACGTCTTTCGAAAAGCATTTCTTTTCTTTTCAGTAAGGGCGCGCCGGTTCCAAAGGAGCTCGCAAATATCGCCACGATTCTTCCCTACATTATTTTGGTGGAAGGCGCAAAAGAAGCGGACGTCAAAAAACTCTTTAACGACTTCGGCGAAGAGGCTTACTCACGCCTCTCGAGCAACGAGGTCGAGGTCTATCGTGGTAGCGGCTTAATCCTCATCAACAACCTCCGCAATCAAGAGATTGCACGCGAAATTATCGAAACGCAGATCTTCTTTCGCGAATTTAAAACGCAACTCCATCGCTACCTCGAGATTCACCGCTTCGTGTGGGAAAAGATTGAACGTATTAAGGAGCGTGGCAATGTTAAAGGTGACGAAATCAGTGCGATGCGCGCCGAATTACAGGGCTACCAAAAAACTATCACCCTCATTGATGCGCGCATCTCGCAAATGGACACCTATTTGATGACTCGTCAAAAAATCGCCAACTCAAAAAATATTGACGACTACTTAAGGCCGCTGTTCCAGTTTAGATTCGAAACCCTTCTCGATACCCATCGATATATTCAACGGCTATGGACGATGACGAAGGATTATTTGAATAGCGCGCTGGAAGTCTGCTCTGAATTACAACAACGCAGCACAAAAAACTCCATCTCCTCCCTCCAACTCGTGACAACTATTGGTGTAGTCGCGGGATTAATTGGGTATCTTGGTCGCGACTCCTTCCCCAAGTTCACCGTCAAGGGCCTCAGTTATTTCGTTCTCCTCCTTGCCCTGACGTGGGTCATCAATACGGCTATCTCAAGATTCTATCGTACACGCTCGTATAAAATCACCATCGACTCCGGGAAGCGAATTGAGTGATCTAGCACCAAAAACCCTGCTTGAAAAGTGGGGGATTTATGGTATACCTAGGACAGATCAAGCTCTCATTAGATTTATAAACGCATGCTCCTCACATATTGATCCTGCTTTTTATATTCAACGCAGTTATTCCACCGATTCGATAGAGCTGAGCGCTTCTTGAAAATCAGCGCATATCACAAGCCCCAGCTCCAAAAGTTCACCACTACCATATTATGTGCGGGCTCCCCAAATAGCCCATCTCTTTTGCGAGGGAAGGAACCCTATACCCACCTTTTTTCCATGCTAATCTATAACAGCGATAGACTCATGAACGGAACACTTTCCCTCCTCAATATCTACCACCACGTCCGCAAGACGCTCTAGATGTAGGCTTCTTTTTTCGAGAAAACCCCCGCTCTTGCGGAGGTCTATTCTCGATGGGGTCACATCGTCGAGGTTGTTCGCACCGCTATAGCGAATCTGCCACCGTGCTCATATATTCCTAACTGTCAAAAAGTCTAATCACTATTCACTTAAGAAACACGATCCCTGTACAAGGGCGATTTTGATTTATTGACTCCATCAAATTTTCATTAGTTGAAGTTGACTGCAAAGTTATACATTCCCATCGAGCAGATTCCCTTGATCGTTGTTCCCGGCTGTTGGGGAGGAATCTCAATCGGCGTTACTCCTGACGATGGAAGCATGGTGCGAAATCCAATAGCCGGAACCGTTAGCGCTGACGAACAGTCAAAGGTTCCGCTTGTTTGGACATTGATGACCGTTGGCATATTCGCCTTTGCCACCGTTACCCGAGGCGCATAACCGCCCTTGGCTTTGATTTCAATGACTTGTTTTCCATCAATAACGGAAACATTCATCTGCCCGGTAGAGCTGGCGGGCGTATTAGACCCGCCTCCCCGCAGCAACATGAAGATTCCGGCAATCGCGAGGACCATGACCACAAGAGAACCGACAATGACTTTGTTCATAGAAAAAGGGCGTATAAGGGTTAGAAGCTGAAGATGGGATCGATAATGCCAGCCCCGGCCAACGTATTGATGAGGTTGAAGACCGCAAAGAAGATCACAATCAGCCCCGCTGTTTTGAAGAAGATGCCGGACTGCGCCTTTTTATGAATCCCCAGCGAGCTAAAACTGAGAAGTGCGAGAACAGGCAGTGTTCCCAAGGCAAAGGCAAGCATTGTGAGCCCACCCTTCAAGAAGCTACCGGTTGTGAGCGTATAGATTTGCATGGACTGAGTAAACCCGCAGGGGAGAAAGAAGGTTACGACCCCAACTACGAGAGGCGTAAGAACGTGGTTCGCATTTTTCAGTCCGTGAACGCGGCTTCCAAGACCCGTCGGCATCGTGAGCTGAAGTTTCTTTACCCAAGGAAAGATATCGAGAAGGTTGATCCCTAGAATGAGAAGAACAATCGCTACAACGAGTCCGAGGACGAGCATCCCTGTCGCTTCCAGTTGGAAAACCGACCCCAAAACTCCAATGAGTCCACCCAAGATGAAGAAAGAGACGAGGCGGCCGATATGGAACATAGCTTGCGGTCGTACTTTGTCACCCTCTTTGGCATAACTTGCGGAAAGGGAGAGAACGATCCCGCCTACCACCGCCATACAGGTTGATACGGAGGCGATGAGACCTACTACAAATGCGGTTCCGTAGGTGACGTCCGCCGTACTTACCAGATTCACGATCCCAAGCTTCTGCAAAAGGATGAAGGCTGCGACAAAAAGGAGTGAAATGGGAAGGGCGTAAGCGAACTCAGACCAACGGATGATTCTAGTTTCCTTTTCCAGAGAAAGGGAATATCCGTGAGGCTTCAATACATCGCTCAATTCGTTCATGACCTGTTCTTCCGATTTGTCTCCAAACTCTCCTGTCACTTCAATCCGTTTCTCCTTGAGTGATGTTTTCGCATACGAGACTCCCTTCGTATCTTTCAACTCGCTTTCGGTAAGAATGACGCATGAATTGCAATGCATTCCGTTGACATGAAAGGTATAAGTTTGGCCCATATTTAGATGTTCTTTGCCTTAAGACGTAAGGAATTGCCAACAACGGACACGCTTGAAAAAGCCATGGCGAGCCCCGCGAAGATCGGATTCAAGAGCCAGCCGAAAAATGGGAAGAACAGACCCGCTGCCAATGGAATACCAATAATATTATAGATAAATGCCCAAAATAGGTTCTGTTTGATACCCGTCATCGTGATCTTGGAGAGCCGAATGGCTTTGACTAATTTTGAGAGGTCGCCACGCAAAAGAGTGATCCCAGCCGTTTCTATAGCCACATCGGTTCCGGTTCCCATGGCAATTCCCACATCCGCCTGCGCAAGCGCGGGTGCGTCGTTTACACCATCTCCGGCCATTGCAACCAGATGACCTTGCTTCTGTAACTCTTTTATCTTGTTCAGCTTGTCATCGGGCAGGACCTCGGCGACAACCTCATCAATCCCAACTTGCTGCGCAATCGCTTGAGCTGTATTCGCCATATCCCCCGTGAGCATGATGGTCTTGATTCCAAGCGCATGAAGGTCTTTTACGGCTTGGACGGCCTCTGGCTTGATCGCATCTGCCACAAACACCACGGCGACAACCTCTTCTTTCGTCGCCAAAATAACGGGAGTTTTGCCTTGAGTTGTTTCCTTCTCAAAGGTTTTGAGATCAAACGAGAGCTTGAGATCCGCAACTAACTTCACGTTGCCTGCAAAGTACTCGTTTTTCCCAACGGTTCCTTTTAGTCCCTTGCCCTTAATGCTGTCGAAGTTCTGAACTGGCTGTAGATCAATCTTCTTTTCTTTTGCATACTCCGTGATCGCATGGGCGATAGG
This sequence comes from uncultured Gammaproteobacteria bacterium, assembly GCA_964437285.1. Classification (GTDB taxonomy): domain Bacteria; phylum Patescibacteriota; class Patescibacteriia; order 2-12-FULL-60-25; family 2-12-FULL-60-25; genus JAGOUA01. The sequence goes on along the minus strand of CAYTGF010000005.1, from coordinate 54,955 downwards.
GTGTTCGGATTTGCTTTCAAGTGAAGCGAGAATCGAGATGACTTCTTTATCAGAAAGATCCTTTGAGACGTTCTCAATTCCGACCAATTCCGGTTTTCCCTTGGTAATCGTCCCCGTCTTATCAACCACCACCGTATCGACCTTGTGCAATTTTTCCAGCGTGGCTGCATCTTTGATAAGAATGCCTTCTTTCGCGCCTTTACCGACACCAACGATGATTGCCGTGGGTGTGGCAAGGCCAAGCGCACAGGGGCAAGCGATGACAAGCACGGCTACAAACGAAGCCAATCCAAAGGATACTGCCTGAGAGAACGGCAGGTACTGCCCTCCAATGACGAGCCAAGCCATAAGTGCAAGCACGGCGATAACGAGCACAGCAGGTACGAAAACGCTTGAAATTTTATCAGCCAAGCGTTGAATGGGAGCCTTTGATCCCTGAGCCTCTGCGACAAGCGCGATGATACGGGCAAGCAACGTTTCAGACCCTACGCCCGTTGCTTGCATGCTAAACGCACCCGTGGTGTTCATGGTTCCTGCCGATACCTTGTCGCCCTCCTTCTTCTCAACGGGCAGCGGCTCGCCCGTAAGCATCGCCTCATCAAGAAACGACATGCCTTCGGCGATAATCCCATCAACCGGAATTTTCATACCGGGTTTTATTAGTACCAAATCGCCCTTCTGCACCTGATCGATAGAGAGCGTTTCTTCTTTCCCATTCCGAAGCACGACCGCCGTTTTTACCTGCAAACCCATGAGTTTTTTAATCGCACTGCCCGTCTTTTGTTTTGCCCGAGCCTCAAAATACTTTCCAAGCGTGATGAGCCCGATAACAACAATCGTTACGTCGTAATACGTGGCGCTCACATCCAGATACGGAGCCAGAGGCGCTTCAAATGCGGCCAGCGCGAAGCTGTAAAGGAAGGCGGTCATCGTTCCAAGTCCTACCAAGGTGTCCATATCAGCAACGCCCCGGCGGAAGAACATCCAGAGGCCGCGGAGGTACGGCGTGCCGACCGCAAACAGCATGTACGTCGCAAAGATCGGCAAAAGATGATGAAAAAATTCGTAGAGCGTTTCAGACATTTCGGGAACGATTCCGTACTTCGCGAGAATATCCCACCCCATCACCACGGCCGCGAAAACGACCAGCGGTATCGAAATAAAGACCTTCTTTTTCAGTATTGATACCTCTGCCTCGGACGCACTTGTATGGTCATGCCCCTCCCTGTGCGCTTCAGCCACGACATGTTCTTTTGCATGGAACTGGTAGCCCATCGGTTCAATGGCTTTTGAAAGCGTACCGACATCGGTTTGCGAAGCATTGAGGGTAATGCGGGCTTCTTCGGTCGCAAAATTGACCGATACGGCTTGTACGCCCCTTTGTTTGCCTATGGTCTTTTCAATTCTGGCCACGCACGACGCGCAGTGCATCCCCGACACATGGGTAGTTATCTTTTGCATATAGTTATGGATTTTTTCCTAAAGATGAACCTGTCCAAGCACTGATGCCGTTAGGCGCGTCACCGACAGGGATGCGCACGATTTCCGTTCCGTTTTGGAGATCAACCACCGAGACATCGTCGCTCTCAAGATTGGTAACGTATAAACGGCTATTGTCGGCGGAAACAACCACTCCATGAGGAGCCTTACCCACCAGAATGCTCCGCCCTACATTCATATCTTGAAGGTTCAGTTCATAGACCTTTGATCCAGCATCTTTTTCGAAATACACGCCTTGATCGGCAATATAAACCTTCTGCGAATCTGCGGACGCATAGATTTGTACCGGGCCTTTGGCCTCAGACGGTAAAGGGACGAAACGGGTCTCTTTGGTAGCAAGGCCATACACGGCGATCCCGGCCGGATCATAAACGGAAGCAAGGGCGTATCTCCCATCCGGTGTGACTGCCGTTTGGACGGCCGCTCCCGGAAGGGAGATATATTCCGTCATTCCACTTTGGAGATCGAGAATGCCCATTTCCTTTCCTTCAAGCAGGGCGAGAATGGCAAGACGCCCGTCGGGCGAAAGCCGCAGGCCGTGAGGACCGCTATCAGAGCGGAGGGAGTACGTTCTTGTGATGACATAGGTCTGCGTATCTATTTCTGTAACCATGTTTTTCTCTTGCGAGGCAACGTATGCAAACTTTCCGTCAGGAGAAAGAACGACATGGGAGAGATGATTGTCGTTTCCCATACTGATCCGTTTCACAATCGTGTCTGTACGAGGATCGATCACGATCACTTCATCATCAACGTTGGCAATTGATTTCTGTACACCGTGCCGGGAAGAGCCCTCCATGACGTTTGCCGTAACCCAGACGCTTTTTCCATCGGGTGAAACCTGCACGTTATGAGCTGTGTATCGCTGAAGCTTCAATCCATCTTTTTTCTCTAACGATAGACGAGTTAACAACGTATTTTCTTTTTCACTGAGTACTGCGATAACGCCTTCATTTTCTACGGCTACGTACACTTTCCCTTCTGCCATTGGGGTTTCAGATCGAATCTCGCCCTCAGAAGACACCACGGGAGCTGCCACAGGCGCAGTCTGCTTTGCATAATAAATACCAAGACCAATGAGACAGATAATAAGTGCTCCTCCTAATCCTCCCAGCCATAGAGCTTTCATATGGTTCGTCTTATTTACGCTTAAGTTGATAGACCTTCAGAATCTCCCCGATCGCCTTTTTCTCATTGCCGCCCTTAATCTGGTTGAGCGCGCAGTGGGAAAGATGGTTTTCGAGCAATACGTCTTCGATATTGGAAAGCGCCTGCTTCACAGCCGACGTTTGGGTGATGACGTCGATGCAATATGCATCCTTCACAATCATTTCTTGGAGGCCTCGGACTTGGCCTTCGATGATCTTTAACCGCCGAATGAGCTTATGGTTGTCTTGGTGCATATGAACCTAATATACCCCCTAGGGGGTATATGTCAAATAGTCTTAAACGCCAGCAAATTAAGATATTAGCTCCCAAAACTCCGTTTCCGCTTCTTTATATCCTTCAGGCCCCTCATCCGTTCCCGCCAAGCAGAGCTCACAGGTGGTAAACAGCATACCTTCTTGAAACTCCTGCACGTAACCACAGGGAATACACATGTACATCCCATGTACGGGTGCCGTGTCGCCGATCTTATAGAGTGTCTTTGTGCGCGTTTCATTCAGCAAAAGGTTCGACATAAAAAGGGGGAGAAAGAAGATTTATTCTCGAACATCCGGTATACGATCAAACGGACAAAGCGATCAGAACTGACGGCGTGTCTCTTTTTCATCACTACTACATCTTGTGCTCTATTTCTATTTCAACCACTACATATTGTGGATAACCAAAAAACAAGGCTTGTTTCTCATCCCTTTACCGGAGCCTCCGTGGAAGCTATCGTATGAAGACAGCGTATGCCGAATTGCGTAACCGAGTATCGATGCAAATCATGCCATAAGCTGTTCTTCAAAGGATTGCTCGTTGAGGGCTCCATTGAAGTCAAATGCAAGCACTGCCACGAGATAAATGTTATTCAAGCCACCCAATTCAACGAACTTTTATGCTTGATTAAGAACTGCCCCAACCGCGTCAGCTGGGATTCCCAAAAAGAGTCCACATAATTTCCGTTTGAACCCACAGAAGCTCCCGAAGCTCACAGACCGTGAGTTTTTATTTTGTTCATTTTTCTCGATATGACCACATCATCCATTACTCTCCCCACGGTTTTGAAGCGCGATGGCCGGAAGGCTTCTTTCGACAAAGAACGTATTTACAACGCTATCCGTCTCGCCGGAGAAACGACAGAAGAACTCGGTCCTACGGAAGCCCGCCGCCTTACCGAAACCATCCTCCTTTTCATTACGAAACAAGCCAAAACGCGCCAAGAACTTTCCGTCGAAGAACTCCAAGACATCGTTGAGTTTACGCTCATGACTTCCGGCTACTTCAAAACCGCCAAGAGCTACATCGTGTATCGGGAAAAGCGCATGCAGGCCCGGGAAACGGCCAAAGTCGTTGTGGATGTCGATAAAACCATTAGCGAATACCTTAACCAATCTGACTGGCGGGTAAATGAGAACGCGAATCAAGGCTACTCACTCGGCGGGATGATTTTGAATACCTCGGGCAAAATTACCGCCAATTATTGGCTTAACTACATCTATCCAAAGGAAGTCCGCGAGGCGCACACGGAAGGAGATTTCCATCTCCACGATCTCGGCATGTTCTCGGGCTATTGCGCGGGCTGGAGCTTGCGGCAGCTTCTCGAAGGGGGCTTCAACGGTGTGGCGGGCAAAGTCGAATCCGATCCGCCAAAACACTTTGAAACCGCCTTGGGACAAATGGTGAACTTTTTAGGCACGCTTCAAAATGAGTGGGCAGGCGCACAGGCCTTCTCTTCCTTCGATACGATGCTCGCTCCTTACGCTAAACGCGACAAACTGACGTACGAACAGATCTATCAAGGCGTCCAGCAATTCGTCTTCAATCTGAACGTTCCTTCCCGCTGGGGCATGCAGACTCCCTTCACTAATATTACCCTCGATTGGGTTGCCCCCGACGACCTCAAAGAGAAGCGTCCGATCATTGCCGGAAAAGAAGAGCCGTTTACCTATGCCGATTGCCAACCCGAAATGGACCTCATCAACAAAGCCTTTATCGAGATCATGACCAAAGGTGACCGCAAGGGACGCGTCTTCACCTTCCCGATCCCAACCTACAACATCACGCAAGACTTCAAATGGGACACCGAAAACGCCAAGCTCTTGTTTGAGATGACGTCGAAATATGGCATTCCGTACTTCCAGAACTTCATGAACTCATCCCTCAATCCGAGCGATGTCCGCAGTATGTGTTGTCGCTTGCAGCTTGATTTACGTGTCCTGCGTGCGCGTGGAGGAGGCTTGTTCGGCTCGGCTGAAATGACAGGCAGCGTTGGCGTTGTCACGATCAATCTTCCTCGCATTGCATATCTTGCCAAAACGAAAACCAACTTCTTTGAACGACTCGGCAAGCTCATGGACACGGCTAAAACATCCCTTGAGATTAAGCGGAAAGTCGTTCAAGACAATATTGATCGTGGCCTCCTCCCATATACGAAGCGCTATCTTCCTTCCTTGCGCAACCACTTCTCGACCATTGGGTTGAACGGTATGAACGAAGCCTGCTTGAACCTGTTAGGGGTAAACCTTGGCTCAGAGGAAGGAACTGCCTTCGCTCATGAAGTCCTTGAGTTCATGCGTGACCGCCTGATCAAATACCAAGATGAGACAGGAACCCTCTACAACCTCGAAGCAACCCCCGCCGAAGGCGTGACCTACCGCTTTGCCAAAGAGGACCAAGCCCGCTACCCCGGCATCATCCAAGCAGGGACGCCGGATGCGCCATACTACACCAACTCGACCCATCTCCCCGTTGGCTACACGGACGATCCACTCTCCGCCCTCGACCATCAGGACGCTTTGCAGACGAAGTATACTGGAGGTACCGTGCTCCATCTCTTCTTGGGCGAACGTGTGCGCGATTGGAAGACCTGTGCGAGCTTCGTCAAAAAAGTCGCAGAGTCATACCATCTGCCATACTTCACGATCACTCCAACCTTTAGTATCTGTCCGAAGCACGGCTATCTGACAGGAGAGATCCAAACTTGTCCGACCTGCAAGTCAATCTGCGAAATCTGGTCACGAATCGTGGGGTACTTCCGTCCGGTCGATCAATGGAACAAGGGGAAGAAGAGCGAATACAAAGAACGAAAAGAGTACGTTGTTCAAGCGCAAACGCAGAACGTTATTGAGTAAGAACCAGAATTAACTTGCCAAACCGTATGATTCTTTCCGGCTTCCAACCCCTCAGTCTGCTCGATTATCCGGGGATCATTTGTTCCATCGTCTTTACGCAAGGCTGTCCGTTCCGCTGCGTCTATTGCCATAATCCCGAATTGATTCCCGCCCAAGCGCCTGATGCAAGCAAAATCCTCAAGGAGGAAGATGTCCTTGCGCATCTCAACCGGCGAAAACATATCGTGGAAGGGGTGTGTATTACGGGAGGAGAGCCTACGGTCCATCCGGATCTCCCGGAGTTCATCAAAAAAGTGAAGCGATTAGGGATGCTCGTGAAGCTCGACACGAACGGTCTCACTCCGCGCATGATTGAAAAGCTCATCAAAGAACGATTGGTCGATTTCTTTGCGATGGATTTGAAGCACACATGGGAGCGCTATTCAGAAGTCATCGGCATCAACCAAAAGAACGTGATCGATAACTGCCGGGAAACGTTTCGCCTGATCCAAGATTCTTCTGTTCCTCATGAGTTCCGTACCACGATCTATTCAGGCTTCCATGGAAAAGAAGATCTGGAAGAGATTGCCGGACAGCTGCGCGAAGGAGAGCGTTATGCACTGCAGGAGATTCGTTATGGGAAAACGTTGAATCCAACCTTAGCGCGAACGGAACCGCTCGATCTTGAGTCTGTCGCAAACAGCATCCGGAGCAAACATCCGCTGTTACAGGTCGAGGTTCGGTCTTAGAACGGATTAAAATACATGAACTCTATGAAGTTATCTTCACTCATCCGCCATCCGTATTTCGTCACCTTTTCCATACAAGCCGTACTTGCCTATGAATGGATTTCCGGTGGCTTAGGAAAAATGTATGAAGGACAGTTCGTATCGACGATAGAAAAAACACTTGGCCGCTTCGAGAACGGCAATCCTCACGATTGGTATGTTAGTTCGGTATTACGTATTGCGAAAAACTCGCCGGAGGTCTTTGGACAGCTCGTCCAATGGGGCGAGCTGTTGGCGGGAATCGGGCTCGTGGTTGCCATTCTCGTGTATGGACTCAGCAAGCAGCCACAATGGAGGAGTATGGCACGATACACGGCTATCCTTTCGCTCGCCGGAGGAGCGTTTATGAATGGCAACTTCTACTACGCTGCCGGATGGACCAGCCCGAGTACGGGAGGGTTGAATATGCTCATGTTTTGGATAGAGATCGTATTGTTTATTGCTTGGATAGTATTACCAAAAAATCAGGGAAGAACGACGGATAATATGCGTTCTTGAAGCCCTATACCGCTGATCTTGAGCTTAGATAAAAGCAAGCTCCCTCGGCGAACTCTATGTTTGGTATCCAAAGCGGAGAGCCATCCCAGCCCTTTTCAGTCTCTCCCCGTACTCTGTACAGCGTCAGAACAAGCTTATCATTGTAACGCTTGCCAAGATCGCGGTCGTCGGGAGAGAGAAGCGTGCCTGTGTTTTTACTGATGTTTCTATCCGTCCTCACAACAATTCGGCATTCTGGCCTTTGAGAAGATTCCTTGAGCGCATGTATACAACTTGGAAAGTTATGACTGTCCCACAGATCGCTCTTATCTGTCCTTATAAGTTCAGGTACCGTGATAATTTCATCCATGCTTGTGGGTCTGTCCGCATCTTCGGTACCAAGCAGTTCATCGAGCTTTTTCAGATTCGTGGAGAGAGGAAGCGAAGGAAAATAATTCACCCCTCTTGCAAGGATAGCCAATTCGTCGCTCTTCAAGACATTCGGACGCGTTGGCCTTGTGCCACGGGGTGTAAGTACGCTTACAGCACCCGGTCCTTTCTCCCGTAGAATAGCGAAAAGTGCGTTGTTTGCATCGTTGAGCTCACGGAACAGCTTCGCCAGAGGTTCAGGCGTAAAGATGCGGCAGTAGTAAACCGTATGAAGACTCGGGAAGGTTACTCCTCGCCCTAAACTGTTTCCTCCCACGAGAACATTCAGTCCAGTGTCGTAACGCACTCCATCGAGCGTGTTTTTGTTCAACGTCAGAACGTTTATCTGTGGTAGGCCATTTTTCAGAAAGGCAATTACTTCCTCTATCGGACTGAGCCCCGGTTTTGTTCTTTGAAGGTCGTTCCATGCGTCCTGCAAACCATGCGGGAAGGTCTGAGCCTTATTCAGCACGTCATGTCGAACTTCTTCCAAGAATTGCTCCACCTTTTCTTTTGCCTTGTCATGCTCTCCGATTTTCACGCCGGGATGGATGTCCCGGACCCCAAATTTCGAACATCTCCCTTGTATCTCACTCATGTAACATACAAGGCATATGAAGAGGCAGCGCAATGCTCCTGAAGTGAAAGACCAAATCATTGGCCGTATCAAAAACGATGGGGTATCCGTATCCCAAGCCGCCAAAGATCATGGCATCTCAGAAGCTACGATATACGGTTGGATCGCGAAGAAGACAGAAGGTCAACCCACTCTGTCCGAGCTCATCAAATTGAAGCGGGAAAATGAGCAATTGTTCAGGCTCGTGGGAGATCTCACCCTCAAGCTCTCTGAATCTCAAAAAAAGAAGTCTTGATGAAGAGCGGTTCATCCAAGGCCCAGCGCGCCAAAGAGCTCGGCATCTATCGTGGCTTCCTGTACTACAAACCCAAGAAACCAGAGCAAGACTGGAAGCTCAAATGCCAGATTGAAGAAGTTCACTGCCTCCATCCAAGCTATGGCTCAAGACGATTATCTCTTCACCTTCAGATGAACCGGAAGAAAGTGAAGCGCGTCATGAACCTCTTCGGGATCAAGGCATATCGAAGGAGAGGGAGAAGATGGAAAAAGACCAAGAATATCAAGGTTATTTATCCCAATCTTCTTCTCTCGACCTTCCCTGCATATCCGAATCATATTTGGACGGCAGATTTCACTCACGTGAACTTTGGGAACAAGATCGTGTATATCGCGACCGTGATTGATCTGTATACCCGGAAAGTCGTTGGATTGTCCGTGTATACCACCCATGCGGTGCAACTCGTCCTCTCCGCTCTTCTATCTGCACTTCACAACCATCCTCGTCCTCATATCTTCCACTCAGACAATGGAAGTGAGTATACCTCAGAGATCTTTGTCGATGCGCTCAAAACCGTGGGAACCAAAGTCTCTCGTTCTGCTCCCGGATGCCCATGGGAAAATGGGTACCAAGAATCGTTCCATTCCCAGTTCAAAGTGGATCTAGGTGATCCAAGCAGATTCAAGACGTTAGGCGAGCTTGTCTACGCTATCTACCAAACCATCTACGACTACAACCATTCCCGCATCCACTCCACACTGAAAATGCCACCCATGAAGTTTGCGCTCCGAGCAGCAGAAACGTATCATTTACTTAACAAGGTTGTTGTTTGAAGAAAGGGGTCCATGCCACCGAGCACCGCTAGCCCAAAACAAACACCCCTCGTTTTCTCGAGGGGTGTTTGCGGGTTCAGGTTATCGATATCGCTAGGCACGCAACAATACATAACAAAAAATCCTCACCCACTAAGACGGCTGCATGGCGTAGAGATATCGTATGCCGCCTTGCGATTTAAAAATCTCATTGCAATGATCTACAAGTACTCGCCAGGCAGGAAGCTGTTTTCCAATCTCAGCGTCTACATCCTTGTTTTCAAAGTAAGCTGCGTACAGGATGTCCCGCGATAAACCCATGCGATAAAGATTCTGCAGCAGTCTACGCTCACTCACGTAAGATCCATCACCATACGTTCCCGGTACAAGAGCTTGTGAGATTTCTTCCGTGATCGCCTCGTTTAACCATTCTAGACAGCCTAGCCTAGATACTTGAGCTCCCTCACCTATCCGAAAATTAAGCCCCAGACGCTGGATGCGTATACCCTTACCCTTCCCCCGTCGAAGAATCGTCATACCGGAAAGAAGGTGGACCGCCTCATGCGCGTACGCATGCTCCATATCACTCGTCGGAGAAGCGAATAGATGCATTTCCTCCTCGCCCGGATCGTATATTCCGGTTTCAGCAAGGTTATCGGGTCCACGAAAAAGAACGGGGTCTATCACCCGTACCCGTGTTCGAGCTAAGCGATGTTCAGCCACATCCATCTCCAGCGGAAGCTGCTTCGAGCGAATCGCTTCATACAAACTCACTATAAATCGCTCTCGCCATCGAGGCACTTCTGTGCGCATTCTCTCAAGATTCTCGACATGGTATGTAAGCATTTCCTCTAGCAGGTTCCCATCCACCTTCCTCGCGATAAACACCTTGCCCAACTTCACAACCTCTGTCTGCATGGTTGCATCGGTCGCGATAAGAGCTTCGACTTTTTCGCGAAATGGGGCGTTCGGCGAGGTCGTCTCAATAAAAAAATCAACAAACCGATAGATGGTCGCCTTACTCCGCCGAAGCTGATCAAGCTCCAGAAAAACCGCCTCCCGCTCCTCTTCAGCGGCCGCATACGCATGAACACGACGTAACTCCCTAATTCTTTTCAAAGCATCCGCTCCAAAAATAGTCTGCAAATGCGTTCGCGGACCCTCCTGATTCCTCCACGCTTGAAGGGTCTCACGAAACACGGACGATGTGTCACGGATATGCCTAGAAGGCGGCCTTATCATAATGGAATCAATATAGCACACTCTCGTTAGAGGTATACGAAAATCCCTCGATTTCTCGAGGGGTGTTTGTGGGATGCCGCTGTAGAGGAAGTGAGGGTTATTTTTCAGGGAACGGACCATGCTGGAATCCAGATTTAAGCTTTACACAAGTAAAATCTCCTCCACTAGTTCAGGTAGCTCTGGAATCAAAAACGAGAACTGTCCTAAATTCTCTAATTTCACGATCTTCGCAGACAGAAGCTCTTTGTAGAGCTCCGTAGATTTCAGCAAGAAATCACGATCATTTGAGATAAATATCACGACTCCTTCTGCGATTTGTTCCTGCAATAAACTTGTGATTTCACACCGGTAAAAGTCTTTCAGAAAGTCTGAAGACATAACCGCGAGCGATTCCGGTTCAGTGATTTCAAGCTTGGAACCCGGTGCGACCAAAATAAGCTTCTGAATCTTCTTCCCTGATTCTTGAAGATGCCGAAGAAGCACGTATCCACCCGCGCTCAAACCTACAAGGATCGTGTTTTCGTTGATATCTATCTTATCTAGTTGCTCCTGCCATTTTTCATAGGGAGCGCTGATCGCATTTAGGATAGTTGGACACGCCACTTCATACCCCCTCACTTCCAACTGTTTTTTTGGTCCAACCCATCCAATTCCCTTCATTATTTGAATCACACAACGGAATATCCGCAATCAGCATTCCATTAATCCGCTCCGGCCACCGACCATGGAGCATGACGACATTTGAATTGGTTTTTTGCATAAGTAATGCCAATGGTAGCAGTAAGTTCTCACCCTTGTTTGGATGCACATCATCAACGCTGTCAGAATCGCAATAGCGAATATGCCACCGTGATCACATGGCTCGATCGCCTCGTAACTCGACATTTTTGAAAATATCGGGAGAGGTACCCTTTGGTAGATTAAAAACATATTGACCAAGCGAGTGAGGTACGGGCAGCCACCCTCGACGAGCGTAGAAGCCTCTTGCGGGCGAGGTGGGGTCAATAGCGTCGACCAGAAATCCAGCCTTTCTCTTTGCTATCAACATATCCTCAATGTATTTCATCAGTCGCGACCCATATCTGCGGCCATGATATTCATGCTTCACCCATAGATCGGATATCTGGTAGAAGGGAACAGGCGTTGAAAAGTATTCGATATCAGCTCCAGCAACCAACTCATCACCCTCGCGGATCTCGATCACGTGCATCGGATATTCGTCACGTTCGATGTTTTGCTTTGGAGTAAAGTAGCGCAATTCAGACATAAGCCCTTGAAAAGTATGGGTGCAAAAATTCAAACTTTACTCACTATACACTATTGTAGACAGATAGTATGCGGAAAGGCGCTCTTTGCTTCCAAGACGAAAAAACCCTACTTAAAAAGTAAGGCTTTTACGTGGGGTGGCCAATGGGAATTGAACCCATGTTAGCGGGACCACAACCCGCTGTCCTACCATTGAACGATGGCCACCATGGCCCCGAGACTATACCGGAAGTTCAGGGGAAAAGCAAGGGGGCTACCGGTTAGGGCGGAGGGTGTGGAGGATTTGGGAGAAGAGCGCGGTGTCTCGGTCTGTATCGAAGGCAACGCACGCATCTGCTGGGTTTTCGTAGTTTGCGCACTCGACGGAATGGACCGTGTAGCTCATAGCATACGCGGAACCAATACCGAGGATGGTCGCACTGATGGTATGATAGCGATTTCCGGCGGCCCCCTCTTCTTGGGTACGTAGACAGATCCCTATGCCCTGGGCCGTGGTGGTCGAGATGACGGAACTCGGTGATCCAAGTCGTGTCGAAGTGGCGACACAGCCAATCGTGAGATAGTCATCGCCCCGTAACAGCTGATCGACGACGAGCGTGCGACGCGGGACGCTTTTTTCATCTCCCCCTTCTACGGCCGTTCCTAGGTCGATGGTGGTTTGACGGGCGCGTGTTTCAACAGGAGGCGTCTCGTTCTCCGTCTGAACAACACCTGGGTGGGAAAAGGACCAGACGCCCCCCACTGTAAAGGTGGTCCACCCATTTGGAAGCGTTTGCGTCGACGTAACGATTGGGGTTGGGATATAACCCGCCGGGGGCAAAGTTGGCGACAATACTTCAGCTGGTTTCTGGTATTGGGTACATCCGGTACCTATGAATACCAGAGCGCTGGCGACGATTGCGACAAAAATACGCTGCATAGATTCAGTCCAGCGTCTGGATTATTTTTTTGACCACGTTTCAAAGGCCTTTAGCACTTCAAGCGGTACAGCAAAGACCACCGTATTTGATTGATCGCTCGAAATATCATTGATGGAGTTGAGCGTACGAAGATGAAGCGCTCCCGGGCTCGACGCTAAAATCTCAGCAGCTGTTCGAAGGTTTTCTGCGGCGGCAATTTCTCCCTCGGAATTGATGATGACGGCGCGACGTTCACGCTCAGCTTCTGCTTGTTTTGCAATCGTTCGCTGCATGTCGTCTGGCAAGGAAATATCCTTGAGTTCAACCCCTTGAACCTCAATCCCCCAGCTCGCCGTATGGTTTGCGATGAGCTGCTTAATACGATCGGAGGCTTGGTCACGTTCCGCGAGGAGCGCATCAAGCGACATCTCTCCCACCACGTTACGCATCGTGGTTTGTGCGAGCTGCGAAGCGGCATTCCACACATTCTCTACCTCGTTTACGGAACGACCTGCGTCAGCAATACGATAGTAGATCACGGCGTTAATTTTACACGACACGTTATCTTTCGTAATCGCTTCTTGATATGGCACTTCGACCGCTTTTGTACGCATGTCGACTTTTGACATCGACTGAATCACGGGGATCACCAAGCGCCACCCGGGTTCAGCGATACCGCTAAATTTTCCAAAGGTGTATTTTACGCCACGTTCATACTGGTTTACCTGACGAATCGAGACGAGTACCACCGCCGCGGCAATCCACAACGCCATGATAAAAAGAGTGGGAAACATATACGTCCGTTGTATCGCTGAGACAAAGAGCTGTCAAACAAAAACCCGACGTGAAGTCGGGAGGGGTCAGCGGACAGAAAGCTGTCCAGCGATCCAGGGAAGAACCGTCGTGAGAATCTCTCCGGTCGAACGCGTCCCATCCACCCACAGGACGACGGGCGTCTTCTCGGCCGCGAAAGCGGTCTCGAGGTAGTTCACCACGGGCTTCGTACGCTCGGCGTAGAGCGCGAGACGCTCACGGGCACGGTCCGGCGTGTCTTCCGGACGGACAGACAGGGGCTCCCCCGTCTGATCATCGACGCCGGCGTGCGCGGGGGCGAAGTTGGGGCTGTTCACATTGTAGACGCGGCCGCTCGGGAGATGTGTACGACGTCCAGCGATCCGGCTGACCAGGACTTCGTCGGGCACGTGGAGCACGATCGCGAGCTTGGGGCGTACCCCGCGCATCATCCACTCGGCTTGAGCGAGCGTTCTGGGCATACCGTCGATCAGACACGCGCCGTACCCGTACTCCGCGAGACGCTCGCTCAGGAGCTCGTACATCGTCTCGTCGCTCACGAACTGCCCCGCCGCGACGAGCGCCTGCAACTCCGCCGCGCGCGGATCCTTGGACGGAAGGCTTCGGAGAAGGTCTCCGGTCGAGACGTGTGAGCAGGGGGAGCCCACACGTTCCATCTCCCCCATGATGGCCTGCGCGAGGGTTCCCTTCCCCGATCCCGGCGGACCGATGAGGAGAACGGGGTACACGGTAGAAGGGACATGAAACGGACGTTGATCCTTCATCAGAATGCTCCTTGAACGAGTTCAGAACCGAAGGCTCGCGTGGAGCCCCGTGAAGGCGGGCGAGATGGCGGGGACGACTTCGACGCGTCGCGTTGGACGGAGCGCGTAGAAGGCGAAGCCGATGGTCGTGAGCGCGGCGCCTGTGATGAGCGTCGGGATTGCGACCGTGAGCGCGGCGTTCGAGGCCTGAGCCCAGCGCGCCGTATCGACATTCGGGGAGACGGTGCGGTTGTTCTCCGCATCGACGTACCACCCGAGACAGAGAGCGCCGCCAACGAGCGTGAGACCGCCCGCGAGCCAGAACCCGATCGCGACCCCCGGCACCGGACGCGACTCCGCGTAGCGAACAGGAGAAACGGGTGGGAGAACGGGCGTGGGCAGAGGCTCGGGTACAGGTTCCGGGATGATGGGCTCCGGTACCACAGGCACCGACACGACGGGCGGAGGAACGGGGACAGGAGCCGGAACAGGCTCAGGAGGCGAGGCGACGGGCGTAGGCGGCGGCGCAGGAGGCGTGAGCGCCGCGAGGACGTCTTGTGCGAGCCGACGATCCGTTCCATTCTCCGACGGTTGACATTCACCGTTCACCACGCGCTCTGCATGTCGACGCGCATCCGCGTGCCGATTCTCGATCTGCCGCAAGAGCGTTGCGGCGTTCGCGAGAAACTGACAGTTGGGGACGTGCTCGTAGGCCGCCAGAAACCGATCCGCCGCGGATTCGCGACCCTCAGGCTGACGCGCAAGCGTGAGTGCCTCCCGAACCAGCCGTGCCGCCATACGACGGCTCGCACGATCCGGACGCGGACGAGGCTGCGCCAAGACCGAAGCACCGAACAGAAACCAGACCACACCGATGCACACAGAAACAAACGTACGGATCTTCATGTACGGACTCCTTGCAAGAGATGAAGATGCCGGCAGAATACCAGATCTGACCAAAAAGTCAAGATCTAAGCCAAAAACGTCCCACGTCTTACGTGCATCAGACGTGCCCCTACATCCCATCCAAAATCCGAATTTCGGCGCCGAGCGAGTTTAGGCGTGTAGCGATTTCTTCATATCCTCGCGTAATTGAGTACACGTTTCGCAAAACAGACGTCCCCTCTGCGGCAAGCATCCCAATCAAGATGATCATAGCAGGACGAAGCGCTGGTGGGCATACGATCTGCGCTCCCCTCAGCGGTGTTTTCCCTTGGATGAACACGCGATGCGGGTCCGCGAGAGTGATATTCGCCCCGAGACGAGCAAACTCCGTAAAATATATCGCGCGATTTTCCCACATCCAATCATGAATCAAGGTTGAACCCTCGGCTTGCGTCGCGATTGGGACAAAGAAAGGGAGGTTATCCGTGTTGATCCCCGGATACGGCAAGGCATGAATCTTGTCTCCCAACGCTTTGAGCTTTGATGGGTACACCTTGATATCCACCAAGTCTGTTCTCCTATTATACGACTTGTAGCGCTTGGACTGCGTGTACTTGAGCCCCATTTTTTCGAGCTTCAAGAGTTCAACGAGCAAGAAATCAATGGGACAGCGGGTGATTTCAAGCGTGGAACCCGTCGTGACAGCCGCCGCGATAAACATCATGGATTCGATCGGATCTTCGCTGTTATGGTATTCGAAGTCCTGATCAAACTCTTTGATTCCGTGCACGATAAGCGTCGTTGAACCAATCCCTTCGATTTTCACCCCCATTTTTTCCAAGAAAAAACAGAGTTCCTGCACCTGATAGTTTGGTGGAGCAAACCGAATAATCGTTTTTCCAGGAATCAGCGCCGCCGCCATCAGAAGATTATTCGCCGCGGTATCCCCCGCTTCGTACATCACAATATCTGCCGGCTTGAGCTTGTTTGCGCGTACCGCGTAATACTCTTCTTTTGTCGCGATGCTCACCCCAAATGACTCGAGACCATACCGATGCGCCGCAATCGTCCGGTTCCCCATTTTACATCCACCCGCGTGCGGAAGCGCAAACGTTTTTTCACGATGAATCAAAGGCCCGATAAACATAAGGCTTGAACGAACACGCGCGGCGGCCACCTTGTCGAGTGCTTCAAAGGTGAAACGCTTTGGCGGAAGAATCTCAAGACTATTCTTCCCTACCCACGTCGTTTTTACGTCGAGGCTCTGCAAAATCTCGATCAACCGATTCACCTCTTCGATACGCGATATCCCGTGCAAGGTCGTTTTTCCTCGATTCAGCAACGATGCAGCGATGAGTGCCACCGATCCGTTTTTTGAAAAGTTGGTCGCGATGCTCCCAGAGAGTTTTTTTCCGCCTTTGATTTCAAAATCAACCGAGTTTGAGAGCGTCACGAGACTTCTGTTCAGGACATGGCTAATCTTCAACAGTTCCTGCGTACTAAAATTCTGCTTTCCCCCCTCCATCCGCGCCACCGCCGACTGCGACGTCGAGAGACGCTTGGCAAACTCCCCCTGCGTCAACCCCCGCTCCTGACGAATCGCCTTAATCAAAAACCCAATCTTTTGCTGCGCCGTAAGAGAAGTTTCTTTCATATATCGTATATGATATATCAGAGATAGTTTGAACGTCAAAAAACGCGCGGGTGAACGCGCGTTTTTTGGTGGTGCCCCCGGATGGACTCGAACCATCATCCTCGGCTTAGAAGTCCGCTGCACGAGCCCTTGTGCTACGGGGGCATGGAGTCGCAATCGATCGCCCACAACCTACCTTGTTTCTTTGCGGTTCGTCAACGTGTTTCGAGCCAGCTGCGTAAGACCTTCGCTTCTTCATCAAGCGCGGCGGCGGTTGTTCTGAGGGCTTGGGCTTGTCTCCAGGTTTGATAGCCGGTAACGAGCTTCTCCACCGCGACGATCGCCACAATCACCACCACCCACTTCCAAGCGGTTTGCCAAGAAATCACGGGGAGATCGGCAAGGACATCGAGCGCCGTCGAGGATGGAATATAGCTTGTGAGATCAAGAACAGCGTTACGGCCAATAGGTGGCGGCAACGGAATGGTCACGGTTTTCGCCTGATCGAGCCATCCTGCAAGCGAAACGAGTTTTGTGTAGATAAGGACAAGCAACACAAGACTCAACCCCGTAGAAAAGACGGTTCTGACCCCCGCGATAATCTCGACACGAACCAAATCCTGGACGCTTTCGCACAGGAGCTTTTCTCGTTCAAGATGCCGAAGCTCTAACCACACCAACGGCTGCTTGAGCGTTGGTTGCGCTTGAATCAGTTGTTGAAGCGCTTTTAAGTCGCGCGAGATAGTCTCTGAAGGCATACGAGAGAAAGAATGGATTCGCTAGAGGAGTCGCGTCGCTAATTGTTTGAGCTGAACCATCTTTCCGCGTTCTTCTGGCAAAATCAAATCGAGCCGCACAGCTTCCTGAAAAAGTCGTAAGAGGGTGCGAGCTTTTCCGAGGGCTTCCCGCGCATCTGCCCGTTTACGTTCGAGCATCTCAAGCCGCTCATCGGCACTCTTTCGCTCGTCTACGGTTGTTGCTTGCGCTTGCTCCTGAAGCAGCGCCTGTCGTCGCGTCTCAAGTTCCACCACAAATTCCGCACATCGACGCACGCTGGGAAATAAATGTGGACCAAGAAGCGTCGTTCCTTCCAGTTGCTGAAGTGCCGAATGGAGCACCTCTCCAAATGCGCGACGGTCAGCCCCTTGAACAGCCGCCGCCTGCAGACGCTCTTCATACATCACGCGAGAATCCTGGCCTGCTTGATACGCAGAGAGACATTCTTCCCTCACCAGATCATACACCCCACGATCACGGCCACGCGGAAGAACACACCCATTCGCGTCTTCAAGATCGACGTTCGCGAGGCGTGATCGCTCTTCTGTGCGCGTTCCACGAACCCCTAAAAATCCTCGCGCCATGTTCGCCACCTGCAAATAGGCGCGACGCTCATAACGACCGTCTTCTCCTCGTGTAGGTAACACACCATATTGCTCGATCCAACCATCTTGCTGTTGCATCGCGCACCGAAATGCCTCGGCCGCTGTCTCAATCTGTCCATCAAGCGCTTCCCACGTATCATCTCCCGAAGAAACGCGCGCGCCACGCCTGAGGCCAATCGTTTCTAAAAAATCCCTATAGACCCCTTCAATCAACTCTCCTGAATCCTCATGATGTACCCAAGCGCGCAAAAAAAGGGCTCGCTGGGGAGCGAACCACCCCGCAAATGCGTCCGATACCAAACCAAGCGCGACTTCGTTCGCCTCACGAGCCTGAATACCTGTTTGAGGGAGCGGCATCCCATCCGCAACACGCCGAAGAAACCGCTCCTCCATTAACGATAACCGATCTTCAAGAGAAGGTTCGACAACTCGCTCAAGCGAGCGCACGCGCTCAGGAGCAAAATCACAGGCAATAGCCATATCCTTAGTGTAGCAAATGTCCTACGAAGCCGCATCAGGGGCGTTTGGCTCGTCTTTCTCGTCATCTTGTCGCAATCCATGAAAGGCCTTATGTACATCGCGCAGCTGTCTATTCGTGATATGCGTATATATCTGCGTCGTGGTAATCGACGTATGACCAAGTAACGACTGTACGCTACGCACATCCGCGCCATTCATGAGCAAATCTGTCGCGAACGAGTGCCGGAGGGTGTGAGGTGAGACTTTTTTTGGAATCCCCGCCATCGTGGCGTAGCGGTGTACCAGCCGCTCCATGGATCGTGGCGTAAGCGGACCCACTTCTTTCTGCGCATCTTCAAGCGCATCCGGATCTGGCGCGGCTCGATCATGACGAATAAACAGCGACTCATTTTCATCGTCACGCAGGTCGATGTAGGCCTTAATTGCCGCACGCGCTCGCGCCGTCAGAAACACAATTCTGAGCTTATCCCCTTTTCCACGAATACTCATTTCATCCCGCTTGATATTGATGTGCTCGCGTTTGAGCGCCGCAAGCTCAGACACGCGCATTCCGGTCGAAAAAAACAGCTCTAAAATCGCCTTGTCGCGCGCTTTGATGATGGGTTGCGCATCGGAAGCGTCGGGCGCCTGCAATAGTCGATCAAGATCTTGGTTTTCCAAAAACGAGACTTCGCGACTCCCCTGCTTTGCAAGCTCAATTTTTTCCGGCGAAAAACAAGGGACATCGCGCTTCTGCAAAAAACGTAAGTAGGAACGAAGCGCGATGAGGTGATAATTTTGCGTCGATTTCCGAAGCGTCCCATTTTCACGGTTCTCGAGTCTATTCAAATACAAACGAAACTTATGAATCATGTCCAGATCGATCTTTACAGGATCCGGATCTTTCGCCCAATCAATAAACCGCTGTAAATAAAACTCGTAATTTCGAATCGTAAGGGGTGACCGCCCCTTTTCGACTTCAATGTACTCAAGAAAGGTTCGCAGATACGAAGAAAGTTTTGCCATACCCCCATTTTGCCACGAATGCAGAAGTGTCGCAAAAGAACAGGGTTGTACCGCCTCTCCCACGACGTGATATACTTGGTTCAAACGTTGTTATGTCTTCCGCTCCTTCTCATCCGCCGCTCTACCGAACACTCTTTCGTGAGGCGCTTTCTACCGCTTGGCATCACCCTCGATTGTGGGTGCTGGCCCTGTTTGCGTCGCTTCTCATGACGGGAGGGATTTATGATGTGCTTCTGCGCTCATTTCATGCGCTGGGCGAAGATGCGGCACTTCTCTTGAGTGGAAGCCAGTCTTCCGTGAGCTACGGGCTTTTATCTTGGGCGACGCAACCATTCCAAGAAGTGAGTTCGATGGTTGGGCTGTTAGATACGGTGGGGCGTCTTCAGGGGCTCTTGCTTTCGGTGATTTTACTTGGAATTGTGAGCGGGGCGTCGATTATTGCCCAGGGCGCGCTTATGTACGGTCTGGGCATTCGATTGCGTGGGGAGGTTCCCTCTCTGTCTGCGTGTCTCAGCATTGGTGCTCGGTTCTTTTGGAAAACTCTCCTTCTCAACATCGTGACGCTTGGGCTCATGTGGTTTTTCCGAACACTTGTACTCATTCCGTTTGGAACTCCCCTTGAAGCAACAAGTGTGTTTACCGTCGTGGGCTCGATTGCGGCGTATCTTCTCTATATTCTTGCCGTGATCACCCTTACCTCGACCCACATGCTGGGGCTGACGAGTTTGATTCTCCAAAAATATTCGGTTCACGAAAGCCTTCTCCGCGGACTTCTGCAAACACGAAAAAACTGGATCTTGATTCTTGAGCTTGGACTTGGGTTTCTTTTGCTGGGAGCAGCGCTCTATTTTGGCCTTGGCGTCGTGTACGTCGTCGCGGGGGTGCCTTTGGTGATTCTTACGCTGTCTGCGGCGTTACTTGATAGCGGCGTAGCGGCGACGCTCTTAAATATCGTGTTCTTTGGTGGCGCCTTCGTCATGTTTTTATGCTTTGGAGCGTTTGCGACCACCGTGCAATATAGCGCCTGGAACCAGCTCGGACTACGCATCGCGCAAGGAACAGCGCTTGCAAAGCTTCATCGCTGGATTTCTCCTCTTCGTCGTCGTTAATCTATGCCTATCGCTCCTCTGCCAAAAACCTCATCAATTGAGGACCTTATCCAGTCTAAGGCCGCGCAGGCCAGCACGAGCGCCGGTCAAAGCGTCACCGCGCCATCTCCAAAGCCTGCAAAAAAAGCCAATGATGACGATGTATCAACAACAGAAAAGCTAGGAGAGGCGATGAAGGCGATCGGCGTTCGCGAAAAAGAAAAACTTGCCCAACAACGGGCCGCCGCTTCTGGCCTCGAATATATCGGGCTACGCGGATTCCCTATCGCTCCTGAAGCGCTCTCGCTTTTGCCACGGAGCAAGGCCCAAGAGCTGAAAACCGTGGTGTTCTTACGGATTAAAGACCAGATTCGACTCGGGACCATCGAAAAAACACCGGCAGTAGAAGCGCTTGCAGCAGATATCGAGAAGGCTGAGCACGCAAACGTGCAGCTCTATATTATTTCTGAAGATAGCTACGATGCCGCGTATCGACTCTACGACGCCCTTCCAGAGGTAAAGGAGATTATTTACGGATATCGCATCGAAGAGGCCGATCTCGCGAAATTTGAAAAAGAGATTACCAACCTCGAAGAGCTCCGCAAACGCATCACGGCCGTAAGCACTACTGACGTCCTCACCTTGATTATCGGCGCGTCTCTTCGAACAAACGCTTCCGATATTCACGTAGAAGCAGAAGAGGTCAAGGTCAAATTCCGTTTTCGTATTGATGGCTTGTTACGCGATGCCGCCGATCTTCCTCGCGACGCCTGGAAACAGATCATCGCTCGCTTAAAGCTCTTATCTGGCGTAAAAATCAACGTGGAAGACGTTCCGCAAGACGGGCGTATCACAATCTACCTTGCAACAGAAAAAATCGATATTCGTGTCAGCTTTCTTCCCACCGCGTTTGGTGAATCGGTGGTTATGCGGTTGCTGCGTCCAAAAGCGATCGCTCTTGAGTTCGATAATCTTGGCATTCGTGGAAAAGCGCTTGAACGTCTTCTTGAACAAATCGAGAAGCCAAACGGGATGATTGTGACAACCGGTCCAACCGGATCCGGAAAAACCACCACGCTTTACGCCGTCTTGAAAAAGCTCAACTCGCCAGAAGTAAAGATTATTACGCTCGAAGATCCGATTGAATACAAACTCGAAGGGATCAACCAAAGCCAGATTGAGCACAGCAAAAAATATGACTTCGCGTCTGGTTTGCGTTCGATTTTGCGTCAAGATCCAGACATTGTGATGGTGGGAGAAATTCGTGACCTTGAAACCGCCGATATTTCTATTCAAGCCGCGCTCACCGGTCACCTCGTTGTTTCCACCATCCACACCAACAGTGCAGCAGGAAGCATTCCGCGGTTTCTCTCGATGGGTGTGAAGCCGTTTCTGCTCTCACCAGCGCTGAATGCGGTGATTGGTCAGCGTCTCGTTCGTCGTTTGTGTCAAAAATGCAAAGTCCCGACAGAGCTCTCGCTCTCAAGGCGCAAACAGGTCACCAGCATCCTCAAGGCCATCTCCCCCGCTTCTGGCGTCACCGCGGATCTTGAGAAGCTCGCCTTTTTTGAAGCAGGCAAAGTTCCTGCGTGTGATGGATGTGGTGGATTTGGATTTAAAGGCCGCGTAGGTATCTACGAAATCTTCACGATCACCCCAAAACTCGAAGAAATGATCCTCAAAGGCACCTCAACAGAATTTGAAATCGAGCAAGTTGCGATCGCGGACGGCATGGTGACGATGGCACAAGACGGCCTTCTGAAAGCGCTCGATGGACTCACGAGTGTCGATGAGGTGCTCGCCGTCGCAAGCAGTCATATCGACGACGACACCGAAGAACAAAAAGAGGCCTAGCCTCTTTTTTATTCCGTTCGGTATTCAAGCGTTACTTCGCGCACTTCCTCCTGCTTTGGAGCGATTGTGAGCCAGACACAGCGTTCTGCGTGTCGCACTATCCAGTCCGCCATCTGCTCCGGCCATTCAATCACCGCGAGTGTTCCGGATTCACTCAGCTCTTCCTCAAGAGCAAGCATCTGCACATCTTCCGCCCGCTCTAAACGATACGCATCAATATGGAGAAGACGTGTAAAGGGCGCGCGCGTCACCGTGTACTGCCTCATCAAGGCAAATGTCGGGCTTTTTGCCTGTACACTTCCGCCAAGATAGGTGAGCAACTCCTGTGTACAGGTGGTTTTTCCAGCCCCCAGGGGTCCAGAGAGCGCAAGCACCATCCCTGGACGCAATACAGGCGCTATCTGATCAAACACTTTCGACCACTCGCTGAGAGAAGTCAGCGTAAAAAGCTGTGTCATATGTGTAATTCAGGATCAAGATCGAGCGTAAGCGGATCACTCTCCTCACCGCGCTCGAGACGCCAAGCACCCGCCGCCGCGATCATTGCCGCGTTATCGGTGATGTACGCACGATCAGATGGAAGAAACGCGACTCCCGGAAAACGCGCTTCGATCATATTGCTCATTTGTGTGCGAAGTTCGGTATTTGCCGATACTCCTCCAACAAGCACCACCGTCTGCACACCGGTTTGCTCAATCGCGCGTCGTGTTTTTTCAACCAACACATCCACGATTGCTTGCTGAATCTCCCTTGCGAGATCTGCCCGTAACTGGCTATCAGCTTTGATTCGCTCTCCTTCTTCCTCCCAGAGCACCCGTACCGCCGTTTTTAATCCACTAAAACTAAATTCAAGACCCAGTTCATTTAACATAGGTCGAGGCAATCGAAATATGCCGGGTCGTCCCTGTTCTGCGAGTTTTGCGATTTGCGGACCACCCGGATACGGCAATCCCATAATTTTTGCCGTCTTATCAAACGCTTCACCGGCTGCATCATCACGAGTGCCTCCAATCATTTCATACACTCCCGCCTCTTTCGCGAGAATAAGCTCAGAATGCCCTCCGGAAACAGACAGGGCGAGCAACGGAAACGTCCAGCGCGCACGGTGCGCCGGATGAAGCCACGAAGACGCCAGGTGCCCCTCAAGATGATTCACGCCAACAAGCGGCTTGCCAGAAAGAACGGAGAGGAGCTTTGCCGATTCAAGCCCGACCAAAAGGGCCATCGAGAGCCCCGGTCCACGCGTGACCGCGATGGCGTCAAACGCCTCTGGCCAAGACTCGCCCAGCGCCTTTGAGAGCAAGCTAATCATTTCCGGCACATGCGAACGGGCAGCAACCTCTGGGACAACCCCGCCATACCGCTCATGAATCGCGATTTGCGAGGTCACAAAATTTTGCTCAACCACCACCTCATCTCCCTGAATACGCAAAAGCGCGACGGCTGTTTCGTCGCAACTAGTTTCAATCCCAAGAACTCGGAGGGGGTGGGTGTTTTTCATGCTCTGTGCCATACTACTCAGGAACCCACTTTTTTCCAAGTATGTGGATCCTCTACGGACTCTTGGCGGCCCTCACCGCCGCCCTCATGACGATTGCCGGCAAAATCGGCATAAAAAACGTTGACCCCACCATCGCGACCACTATTCGTGCCTGTTTTATGGCCGTTCTCATGATCGCCGTCAGCGTCACCACGAAGAAAACTGCGCTTCTCTCCACGATCGATGGAAAAGCGCTCCGCTGGATCGCTGTTGCCGCTCTCTTTGGAGCACTCTCCTGGCTCTTCTATTTTCTCGGCCTCCAGCAGACCTCGGCGTCAAAACTTGCGGCACTTGATCGACTAAGCCTTCCTCTTATTATTCTTTTCTCCGTCCTTCTTCTCAATGAAAAACTGACCTGGCAACTTGCGCTAGGAGGGATCTTGGTCGCGGGGGGTGCTATCTTGATCGCGAGGACCTGAGGACGCCGGCGTAAACGCCAAACACACCGAGTTAATACAGTACCGCTCACCCGTCGCCGTCGGACCATCGCGAAACACATGTCCAAGATGCGCCTGACAGGTGTTGCAGCGGACTTCCGTACGCGTCATCCCGTGAGAGTGATCTTCCACGAGCACGAGACGTTCTTTTGCAACAGGATCATCAAAACTTGGCCACCCGGTCCCGGAATCAAACTTTGCCCCTGAAGAAAAAAGCTCCGTTCCACATACTGCACACCGGTACGACCCGTCTTCATGATGGTTCCAATAGCTCCCGGTAAATGGGGCTTCCGTCCCACCTTCCAGCGCCACGCGGCGAAGCTCGTCAGAAAGAGGTTGCATATCCCCTACCGTACCACACCCCACCCCGTCATTGACAACCCAACCCACATTTTCTATACTCCTCGCCATCCACGGCTCCTTCGTCTATCGGTTAGGACAGCGGCTTTTCAAGCCGTTAAGAGGGGTTCGACTCCCCTAGGAGCTACCAACTAAAAAATCCTGCGTGTGCAGGATTTTTTAGTTGTTTCTACCCCTCACGGGAAGACCAACCCCACCATAAGCAAGAGTAGTCCCGCTCCAAAGAGGGCAAAAGCTCGGCCTCGGCGGGCTTTGAGGCGTCGTTCGAGGATGGCTCGGGTAGGGTGTTTGGTTTCGTAGCGGAGGGTGACGGTTTTGCCTTTGCGCCATTCTTCACCATCAAAAAACGACGTGATCGTCGATCGACATCGTTTACCACGCTGAGTCACGTACTCAACCGTGAGGTGTGTTTTTTGTGGGAGCTTTTCTACTTCAACCACTTTTCCTACCGCATGAGCCGTCCGCCGCAAGCACAAAAAGAACGAAATAGCCTGCACAACAGACAAAACAACAAGGAAGAACGCTCCCCACGGAGCGAGTGCCGCCACTTGAGCCACATTCATACTCATCAGTATACGCCTTTTCTGCTTCTGTGTATAAAAAATCCCCCGATAAGTCTCAGAGGAAGAGGAGTTGGTCGCGCTCGGGACCAGTACCGACCGCGACAATCGGCACATCTGCCACCATTCGAATACGGTGCAGGTAGTCGATGATCTGCGGATGGAGTACACCTGAATCATCCATCACCTCAGACGGCAGCGGGGTGTCCTCATAGAGCACGCGTGCATCACGCTGAACGCGAGAAGTGAGCGTCTCGTATCGACCGACGTTCCGACCTTCGAATTCGTAGCCATTCGCTACTCGCGCCATCTGCTCGCGAAGCTTCGTGAATTCAACGAGCGTATCCACCTTCGTGATGACGAGGTGCGTGATCTCCCCCATTCGCACCGCATAGCGCAGCGCCACGAGGTCGAGCCAGCCGCAGCGACGCGGTCGACCCGTCGTCGCGCCATACTCATTACCAATCTTACGGAGGAGATCACCGAGCTCTCCATGCATCTCCGCCGGAAACGGACCTTCACCGACTCGCGTTGCGTACGCCTTCGCCACCCCAATCACGGAATTGATGGGCAGATTGCCGTACGTCGCACGAATGCCCGCCGCCCCACACATCGACGACGTCGTATGCGGAGAGGAGCCATTGAACACATCGAGCATGACGCCTTGTGCACCCTCGAAAAGAATGCGCTTGCGAGACTCCTTCGCGTCCCACACAACTTGGCGAGTATCCTGCAGTCGAGGCCGCACGAAATGGCGGTACTGCATCAGGTCGTCCATCACCTCGTCCAGCTTCGGAAAGGCGGGGAGAAGGGCGTTCGTAGAAAGATACGCCTGCGCCGCCGATCGGCGCTCGTCGTAGTACCCACCATCTGTCAACACTCGTTCGAGACGGTCGGGGTTGAGAAGATCACCCGCCCTCACCGATCCGCGTCGAGATGATGTGTCTTCGTACGCCGGACCGATACCTTCCTTGGTCGTGCCGATACTCTGACTCCCGGCCTCACGAGCCACATCGAACCAGCGGTGGATGGGGGTGACGATCGGCGCTGATCGGTCGATGATGACCTCGCTTCCTACCGGATCCGCCACGGCCCCAACCTCTTCAACGAGCGTCTTCAGCCCACACACGACTCCGGGACCGATGATATTCAGGGTTCCAGGACGAATCGCTCCGGACGGGATGATATGCGTCACCCTCTTCTTATCCCCAACGAAGATCGTGTGCCCCGCATTCGCCCCACCATTGAAGCGAACCACGACATCCGCGTTCTTCGTAAGAGCATCGACAATCTTCCCCTTCCCCTCATCACCCCACTGAGCGCCGACAACCGCGGCGATATTGGGGTCTCCGAACAGCTTGTCGATGGACGCTTCATTGATGGACTCTTCACTCATGATCTCAGCCTCCAATGCTCCAACAGGGAGCAGCGCATCTTGAGCAGAAAACCCCGGGCTGTCAAGAGTCCGGCAAAAACAAAAACCCCGGTACCTGTGTGGTACCGGGAGCATGAATCTACCAGGTTCCTTCCTGCTGAAACCTCGCCTTCAGCACAGAACCATTCGGATGTGCCTCGATCTCGGCGTGCTTCACGAACACAGGGAACAAGCCCTTCCACCTCTCTCCGAGCTCGTTACGTGAACGGTCATACGACACGACACCCCTTCGTGCGGTCCGATGCCCGCACCGATGAATGGTTTTCTCATGGAAATTCCCTACGAAGACCTCGTCTTCAGCCTGTTCCGGGTGGCGCCAGTTTTTCGTGGTCATCATACTCTTCTCCTTCCAAACGCGTTTAGATGCAAGATCTGCATCGGGATCGGTCCAGCTCTTGGGCTAGTTGGTGGTCGTCGAGAGACCCGCTCTTGAGCCCTTGTCTCCCCAAGGGTTCAGGAGCTCAGAACGCTTGATGAACACCGCGAAGAACCCGTCGATGCCGCAAGGCATCCGCTCGCCGTCCTCGTTGTGGGGCAGTTGACCCATACGCGCCGTTTCCCAGCCGATCTCGGCGACGTCGAGCATTGCGTAGTTGCCGAGGTAGACCTCGTCAGGCCCCTGCTCGGGGTGAACAGGATCTCGCTGATTCAACAAGGCTTGTATCGTGATCATAGCTTTTCTCCTCTGTGAGAACAGAAAACGGGGTGACCTATTGTAGCACTTTTTCTTCTGATTGTCAAATGATTGGACGTGCGGGCGCTCTCGTTGGTATGGTGAGGGTATATGTCCTATCACAACCATGTTTCTCGAATTGCGGAGGCAACCAATGACTTTCGACGCGTTCTTGCGACCGGCAGCAAGTCTCAGCTCGTGGTGATGAGCATTCTTCCCAGAGAAGAGGTCGGCGAAGAGACGCATCCACACACCGAACAAACCCTCTTTTTTCAGAGCGGCGTCGGGGAAGCCCTTGTTGGCGAGGAACGATTTGCCGTAGGAGCTGGCGACATCGTGATCGTGAGTCCGGGTACTCGACACAACTTCACGAACACAGGTACGGAACCCCTCAAAATCATCACAGTCTACGCCCCTGCCCACCATATCGACGGACGTGTCCACCACACAAAAGCAGACGCGGACGCGGATGAAGCAGATGAGGCGTTTGGAGAATCCATGGAAGCAAAAGAAGCGTAAACGCTTCTTTTTTTTGATTCGGTCAGAAGAAGGAATCTTCTTTTGTTTTTTTGAGAGACTCACTGCGTTCGTCTCTCGTTCGTCGGAGTATCTATACCGTCTCCTGTGTGTCTATGCGCTCATACGCCTATGGCAAGCGAAGCGAGCCATAGAAATTCATGAACGCGCTTGCGAGCGTTCCTCATAAAAAACCCATAGCGAGCGAAGCGAGCTATAAAAAAATACCCCGAATTCCTTATTTTGAGCGCTCAATGGAATAGTCCAGCGACGCCAACAATGACCACCCCGAGCAGTGTGAGGAGTAGGCCTGATCGTCGACCCGTGACGGATGCATGGGCTTGAGGCAAGAGTTCAGAGAGGGATAAGAACAGGAAGAACCCTGCAAGCCACGCAAGCACCACCATAAGTACAAGCGACGACACCGGGAGTAGAAACGCGAGCCCGGCCCCAAACAGTGGAGCAAGTACCGCGACGGAGAGCAACCCCAACAATAAACGACGACGCGTATGAAGCGCTTCTTTCAGCACCGCGACAATACTCATGCCATCAGCAAATCCGTGTAACGTCATCGCCGCCGCGATGAGCGAGCCTATTTTTGGATCGAGGAGAAATCCCCCACCGATCGCCAAACCATCACAAAACCGATGCAGAATCATCCCAAAAGAACGTGCCCAAATCTTTGCACGGGTATGCGCATCATTGTGACAGACGTCTTCATCGTCGTGTTCATGCACCCCTTCATGATGTGCATGTACCCCAAATAGCCGATCGATCGCATGAAAAACCAACACAGACGCGATCACAATCCAGCCCACCAAATGAGGCTCTCGGCCATTTTCGAGCGCGAGCTCCATCGCTTCGGGTAAGACGTCCAAGAGTGCCACACCAAGGAGCAATCCACCCGATAACGACAACCATGGATGTAAATCCTGCTTCCAGCGATACACCGCATATCCTCCCAAAAATGCGGCCACAAAAGGAAAAAACGTGAGCACGAGAGAAAGCATATGGTACGCAGCATGACACAAAAGAAAAAACCCGGGAATACCGGGGAGAGTGTCAGGCTTCGGGGGCAGGCGGAGGAAGGCTGCGCGAGGCGCCGCGAACGCTGGACTTCGGCTTCGCGGGAAAGTTGATCTTCGAGAAGTCGAGCAGGAGCGGGTCCGACGAAGCGAGGCGGTGCTGCGTCACGAGCTTCACCGCTTCACGACGAGCGTCCGCGTCAGACAGCTCACGAGCATCGCCGAAGGTCGAAAGCACCGCTTCTCGATTGAACCGCCCAGCAGCGATCGACGGATAGTCGGCATCGCGCCTGATCCGCTCCGGATCGTCCATGATCGCGACACGGGCCACGATCTTCTTGCGACCCGACGCCTGCGTCATGAGAATCACCACCCGACGCGTATCCGATTCGTTTCCAGACTGAGACATGCGCCCTCCTTTCAAGAGCGAGAGCAGTATGCAATGGTTCGCTTGATGTGTCAAGACTAGGCGAACAAAAACATCCCACTCGGGGATGTTTACGTCATTCGTTTGCGCGCCTTTCGCCACTTTGCGATCTCGGCATGATTTCCGCCGAGGAGCACTTCGGGCACCTTCCAGTTCGTCCCTTTCTTTGGCGAGAACGCTTCTGGTCGGGAGTACTGCGGATATTCAAGCACCCCTTCTTCGCTATGCGATTCGTCGACGGATGACATCTCATCACCCAGCACCCCAGGACGTAACCGCGCGACCGCATCGGTGATCGTTAAGGCCGCGAGCTCGCCACCCGTCAACACAAAATCTCCAATCGAGAGCTCTTCGTCAATCAAATGTTCGCTCACTCGCTCATCGATACCTTCGTAACGCCCACATAAAAATACTAGTCGATCATAGGCACACAATCGTCGAGCATCCGCTTGCGTAAACCGCTTCCCACGCGGACTCATCAAAATTACGCGCGTCTTCTTCGCGTCACGCTTCGAGCGCTTTCCTTCTTTTGTGATCGCCTCCAACTCCTGCAATGCCTCAAAAAACGGCCCCACCTTCATCACCATCCCCGCTCCCCCACCAAATGGCCGATCATCGACTTTTTGATGTCGATCGTGAGCCCATGTTCGCAATTGATGCGATCGTAGGTCCAAAAGCCCGGCTTTTTCTCCACGCCCAAGCATCGCCCCATGCAGGTATGGGTCGATCATTTCAGGAAAAATCGTGAGAATATCAACGGTAAGGGGTTTCATACTGGTAAATGAAGATCCCGGCAATAGCCGGGATCTTCATTCTTGAGCATCCTTAGATGCCAAGATCGTTCAGATCTTCGTCCGTGACGAGACCTGCTTCACCGTGGCGAGGAGCGGGAGTGCCCTTCGACTCTTGATGAGCGCGTCGTGCGTCTTCCGGTTCGTAAATCTTCATATTAATACGTGCGTTCGCCTTGGCACCAACTCCCTTGAGGAGGATGCGGAGCGCCTGCGCCATTTGGCCGCGGCGGCCAATGACGTAGCCCATATCGGATGGGTCAACGCGAAGCGTGAGGAGAACGCCGAGTTCATCGACGGTACGCTCAACGCTTACAAGTTCTGGCTTATTCACAATGGCCTTCACGACCATCTCCAGAAATTGCTGATCTTGATGCGATTCAACCATAGCAGCTTGGTTCATCATGATGATGCTAAAGGATAAGCCCCGTTGTAGGGTCGACTTTCATAGTAGCATATTTTCGCCAAAAAATCAAGGTCCCTGTGGAAAAAAGAGCCAGTTCTTGACATTTTTCCTGGTTTAAAGTACCATTTCGCCATGCTCCGAAGGCGTCAGCCGACCTGGTACGCGGCCCCCTTCACACTCTTCTACACGTAATATCCACACCCATGTTGACTATTCGTTTGTCCCGCGTCGGTAAGAAAAAACAACCTTCCTACCGTTTCATCGTTTGTGAAAAAGCACGCGATCCTTGGGGGAAGTCTCTCGAAATTCTCGGTTCCTACAATACCCTCACGAACCCAGCGTCCGTCACGATCGATAAAGAACGTGCGCTTCACTGGATCAGCAAGGGCGCTCAGCCATCTGACACGGTAAACAATATCTTTGTTGATCAAGGTTTGATCAAGGGAGAAAAGCGCAAGCTTATGCAGATCTCCAAGCGTCGCAAGGAGAAGCTCGCAAAAAAGAAGGCGTAACAAAAAAGAGGCACAGCCTCTTTTTTGTTCGCTCAAGAATATGGAAAAAATCTTTTTTGTTTCGAAAGCCTCGCTTCGCTCGGCTTTCTTTTTTTTGGAACAAGGCGTGAAACCTTATGATGCATCCTATAAAGCTACGCTCTAAAAAGATCTATCGCACAGGCACATTGAATATGCTCACGATAACTCTCTCATGGAAACACGATAACTCTGTGCGCGTGGCGCGCGGAGTTATCTACAAAAAGATAGTATTCAAACATTATTCTTCAGAAAGCGAGAGTCTTTCTCGTAGGACGACGATGGCGGTTCCGAGGACGCCGAAGCCTAGGACGAGGAGCGAGAGAAAGAGGGGAAGATTTTGGGTGACGAAGGCATCACCGACGAAGATCAGGCCGAGGCCGACGGGAATTTCAACGAGAAGCGAGATTCCTAAAAACGTGAAGAATGGGTAGCGGATTAAGCCGAAGACGTATCCTGTTTCCGCGGGGAGCGCTAATCGAAACATCAGAGCTAAAAAGGGCGTTGCCTGTCGAGAGACGCGCTTCAACCATTCATCAAGACGCCGCTTGCCGATTACGTGCGCCACAAGTGGATAGCCGGCATGCATCCCGATACCGTAAGAAACAACCGCACCAAACATCCAACCCGCAAGCATCAAAATAAGTGTGACGAGTTTTCCCCAGAGAACAATCGCGAGCGGCACAATCGGTGCACTGCTCAACGGTCCAAGCAAGACAGACAAGAACGCAAAACTCGCAAAAAGCCCCATCGCGTAGAGCGGACGTTCCGCTGCATACATCTGAAGCAACTGCAGCTGCCTCTCTCCAAACGTATCTGCCATGAACTGCCCCCATAACCAAAATGCTCCCAGTCCCGCGAGACAAAGGGAGAGGATAAGCCAGGCTTGTTTGCGCTTGCGTGAAGGGGGCATAAAAGAGCGTGATCGAAGATCAGTATACCCCAAGAACTCTATCGCGTCGCTATCGGCCGATATGTCCCCTCTTCAAGTTTCATCGAGAGAATGTGTGAGATGCCGTCTTCGCCCATGGTCACGCCGTAGATCGCGTCGGAATGCGACATCGTGGTTCGATTATGTGTCACGACGATAAACTGCGTACGCGATGCCATGCGTGCCAACATTTCGCCGAAGCGTTTTGCATTCGCTTCATCAAGCGCCGCATCGACTTCATCGAGTACGACGAATGGCGAAGGATTCGTTGCCATGATCGCGCAAATTAAGGCAATCGAAACAAGAGCGCGTTCACCGCCCGAAAGCAGCGAGACGGCCTTCATACGCTTTCCTGGCGGGGTCGCCAAAATATCGATGCCAGCGTGTGGGTCAGCGGGCGCGAGCACTTCGCCCGTTTCCGGATCGATATCAGGTTCGGCCTGAACTTCGACGAGCTTCGCTTCTCCACCACCAAATAATTCATGCGCAGCAGCACGGAATGCATCATTCAGAGCTGTAAATGCAGACGAGCGTTTATTCGCGATCGTACCATCAAGTTCCGCTACAAGCGTATCCAAATCACTCAAGCTCGCTTCGATATCGCCCATCTGCGATTGCATGAATTCTACGCGTTGGCGTGTTTGTTCAAATTCGATGACCGTTTCTTCCGGAATCGAACCAACCCACTCGAGCTGGGTTCGTAGACGATGCAAACGCGACGGCGTGGACGGGTCCAGGGCGTCACCCGCCTGATCCGCCAATAGCTCTAGCTGCTCAGGCAATGCTGGCGCGAAGCGTTCAACTTCTTCCAACAACGAAGCTCGACGCTCATCAACGCGCGCCAACACCACGGCCGATTCAGAACGACGTCGTTCTAGCGTAAAACGATCGCGTTCAAGCTGCGTGCGCAACCGCTCTGCTTCAAGTTGGGCCGTTTGCGCCTGACGTTCTGCCTGCTGTAGTTCGCGAACTCGCACTTCACATGAACGAAGCTGCGTCACGAGAGCGTGTTCTCGTGCCTGGATATCCGCAAGCGTCGCTTCAATATCGCTCGTATCAACTCCTTTCGCAACATCTGGCGCTGGCCGTTCAAGTTCTGTAAGCAACGTTGCGAGAGTCTCACGGACAGACCGCAAACGCGCCGCGAGCTCTGCAGGATCGAGCGCCATCGAACTCTCGCTCAATAAACGAATATCCTTGAACACGTGTTGTATACGTTCAACAATCTTCGACAATGGCAGTGGCGACCACGACTGTTCCGCCTTCGCCTTACGCACGGCAAGATCGGTCTGCGCTCGACCGCGCTCCTCTTGCAACGATCGCTGTTCACGAGACAAATTCGAAATTTGCTCACGCAGTGGCTGGATATCTGGATGTTCCGGAGCGACACTCGCGGCCGTTGGTGTCGGCAATGACTCCAGTCGCTGCGTCAACACACGCTCCTCGTCCGCGATCGTCCGCGCCTCACGCTCCGCTTGCTCCGCTTCGCGACGCAACCGTCGCCACTCACTCCCATACCAACGTTCTTCCAACGTTTTCAACTCTTGCTCCAAATTCGCGCGCTCATCACGACGCGCCACTTGCTTGCGTAACGCTTCAAGGCGTGGCAACAACTCCGCGAACAGCACTCGGGATTGATCCAAATTCCGCTTCGCCTCGTCAGTTTTTCGCAACGCCTGTTCACGCCGTAACTGAAATGGACGCACACCAAACGCTTCGTCAAAAAACACTTTGCGTTCCGCAGGGCTTGCGGATAACACCTGATCCACCATCCCCTGCCCAATCACCGCGTACGAACGTTGCGCGATACCAATTTGCGCAAGGAGCAGCGTCACCTCGGACAATTTTACGACTTCACCGTTGATTTCGTACTCAGATCGACCATCACGATCTAGTCGACGCGTCAGCGCAATCTCTTGAAACGCGATCTCTGAATGGGAATCGTTTTCGAGAACAATGGTGACTTCGGCAAATCCGCTGCGTGCACGCGTTCCTGAACCGGAAAAAATCACATCTTCGGAGGACTTTCCACGCAAAAGACGCATGCTTTGCTCGCCCATGACCCAGCGAATCGCATCGGCGGCGTTCGATTTTCCGGACCCGTTTGGCCCTACAATGACGGTCAACCCACCATGCCCATCTTTTGGCTCAAGAAAGACAAAAATCGTCTTTTGCGCAAACGTTTTAAACCCCTGAATTTCCAAGCTCTTCAGATACATACCGTCTATGCTATCCCTCCCAGCAACCGGAGGCAAGCGAGGACCCTGCTTGCACGCGCCCGCACCATCCGATACCGTATGTCTATGCTTATTCGACGCGGGCTGCGTACCTGGTCAAGCGAAATCTAATCACGTTTTTTTTGAAGAAGGCGCGCTTTTTTGCCTTCTTTTTTGTTCCTACAACTCAACAACTCTACGGAGGTTTCCGTGCAAAAACTCACTCACCTGCTCCAACATTCCAAAAAAACACTGATCATGGGAATCGTGAACGCGACACCCGACTCCTTCGCCGATGAAGATCGTGACGGCCTCGATCCTGATACAGCACTCCGAAAGGTCGAGCGGTTTCTCCGTGAAGGTGCCGACATCATCGATATAGGTGGCGAATCCTACCATCCTCAAGCAACTCCGATTGATCTCGCGGAAGAAGAACGCCGCGTGCTCCCGGTACTGCGAGCAGTGAAGCGCGAGTTCGGCTCGCACACATTCATCTCTGTTGATACTCGACGCCAGGAGATTGCGCGTGCAGCTCTCAATACGGGTAGCGATCTCCTGAATCTACATGGGGGACTACAACGCGTTCCCGTCGCACAAGAAGCCGCCGAATCCGGCTGCACCATCGTGAGCTATCACGTCGATTCTCTCCGCGACCAAGGCGTTGCCGGTCTCTTCTCGGGGCTTCGTGCATTCTTCCACACAGAATATGCACTCGGATCTGACGCTGGCATGCAAAACGAGCAGTTCATCTTTGATCCTGGTGTAGGCATCGGAAAAACGGTCGCGCAAAGCCGTGCCCTCATCCGGCATTTCTGTATGCTCAATACGTTTCTTCCAAGGACGTTCCCTCTCCTGCTTGGCGCGGCACGAAAAGAGCATCTGGGAAGAATCTTGATGCGAGAACAGAACCTCGCACGCCTCCCTGGTCCGCTCGAGCGACTCGAGGCAGGACTCGCGGAAGCCGCCATCGCGGTACAGCAGGGCGCGCGGATCATCCGCACACACGACGTCAAAGCAACCGCGGCGTTCTTCGCGGTCTGGCATCATCTCATCCGTCCATAGGAGGTCCCCCATGGCAACCACGCGTATTCAACTGGAACATCTCGAAGTACAGGCGCACGTGGGCGTTCCCCTGCATGAACGACGCCGTCGACAACGCCTCATTCTCGATATCGACTGCGACCTTGGCCAGCATCCCATCCCTCGAGATGAGATTCGAGCGACGCTCAACTACGCCCTGCTCTACGAGAGCATCCATGCCCTCATCGCGACGTCCGCGTTCGCTCTCATCGAAACGCTCGCGGAAGCCGTCGCGCATCTCTGCCTCCGTGATCGGCGCGTGATCGAGGTCACGGTGCGCGTGCGTAAGCCCAAGAAACTCCCCAACTGTCTCTCGGTCGGCGTCACTCGCTCCTTCCATCAATCAGAGGTGCCCTGATGAAACTCTTTCTCGGCCTCGGAAGCAATCTCGGTCAACGGGAACGGACGCTCTGGCGAGCGGTCGAGGAGCTCCGCAAGCACCTCACGCAAGTGCGCCTCTCGCCGTTCTACGAATCCACCCCGCAACACGTTCCTGATCAACCGCTCTTTCTCAACCTCGCTCTTGAAGGCGAGTGGAACGGCACTCTTCTCGAGCTCCTGAATCTCACGCAATCGCTCGAGATCAAGCTCGGCCGCATGCCGCGTGAACGGTACGGCCCGCGTGAGATCGACATCGATCTACTCATAGCGGAAGCGACCACACATCATGACGAACGGCTCACGGTACCACACCCGAGGCTCGTCGAACGGCTGTTCGCCCTTCGTCCGCTCGCGGATCTTGCCCCCCACCTCTTCCTTCCGTCCCTCGAGCACCATCCTGATTTCTCTACCCTTGAAGATACCTGCTGGCTTCACCAGCCGACGGTTGATCTGAGCGATCTCGATGATGGATGGTGGATGCTACAAGCATTTGAGCACATGCAATCATTCGTGATCCGCCACGCGATCGATCCTCACAATGCTACACAGCTCATCGAACACGGGCGTGCGTTCCTGCGCTCCTCAGAGGCGAAGTCAGAAGCGCAACGCAAGATCGGTCTCCAAGGATCAGGATACACTCCACCCTTCGTAGAGCGTGTCGCGAACGAAGCGCCGGATGGTGAACGGGAATTCTTCGATCTCCTCGCTCCAACGCTCGCCGCGACACGACTTCCCTACGACACCCATCCCGACTTCTCCGCCCTGAGCCTGCGTGTCCGATCCTTCCTTGAGCAGGTCGCGATGCGCTGTTTCCAACTGCTCGACAACTCCGCTCATACGACACTCGCTACAGATGCGACAGATGGCGCACACATGCTCCGGTGCAGCCGCTACTTCGCACGAGAAGATCCTGTACGCGTGATCTTTCCCGCCCATCGAGACTTCGGTCTCCTTACCCTGTTTGGAGGTGGTGCCGCGCGAGGACTTGAGGGGGAGTTCGCGGGAAGCTGGCACCCGATTCGAGCCCTTGATATTCCCGGATCCGTGATGGTCGGGGTGGGAAATACTCTCAAGCTCTACCTTCCACACCTGCAAGGCTTCCACCACCGCGTGACTGCAGCGAATACAGGCGAGCAGGAACGCCTCTCCTATTCCCTCTTTACCGAGCCACGTGGCAACGTCCTCCTTCCAAACGGCGAACGAGCCTCTGACCGCCTCGAGCGCTCCGTACGCCGCATTCGACAGATCAACTCCTAACTTCTGGCCCCTTTGCGGGGCTTTTTGTATGAATAAGGAATCTACACGTATTTTTTCATTGCTCGCTTCGCTCGCCATGGGTTTATGGGTACGCGCGGCTATAAACACGTGAAACACGAGAGACGAGCGAAGCGAATCGCTAAAAAAGAAAGAGGATTCCATATTTTGAGCGAAGGAAATAAAAATCCCCGAAGGATTCGGGGCTACAGGAGGTATTTGAACGTGACCAACCGACCGTCTGGATCGCGGATCTTGGTCGCGCAGAGATCGAACGGGCCAAAGCCCGCTCGGTTGAGGGCATCGATAGCGCTCAGCGTGGGCCCAATAACCGAAACCTCGAAGCTGCATTCGGGCGATCCACCACCCTCCCGCAGCACGCACACCTCGTTACTCAATACGAGTACAGCGTTGGTACTCGGCGTAGAAGGCACCATCCACATCCCAAGCAGCGCGTAGAATTGCTCGGTTCGCCCGACATCACGACACATAATCGATGTGTAGATGGGGGTGAGCCTTAGGTAGTGCCCGTTTGGATCACGCATCCCCCCAGATGGATCAAGAGTACGCCTGATACCCGCTTCCTGGAGTCTGCGCACCACTCCCACAAGATCATCGAGAAACAGTTGCACCTGTTTTGGCAAACCATCGTCAGCGGACATCCGGCGCCGTACACACAACCGAACAGTTCCCACCTGTAGGAGATACCCTTCTCCTCTGTTCACGGGCACGAGCGGAGACCCGAGCAGCGCCTCGTAAAACCGCAACGTGGCTTTGGCGTGCGTATACGGAAGTGCCACCAACTGCTGCGTATTCACCTCAGTCATGAACTCACCCTCCTTGCCCCCGCCCGACCCTATCACGCGTAACTCCCCCTGTCGATCCAAAGAAAAAGGGGGTACAGCCAAGGGCTTCGCCCCTATAGAGTAAACTCATATGGAGAATCTAGTCCGAGAAAAATCGGTCCGGAGTCAACTCCGGACCGATTTTTCTCACCCTTCCAAGAGGTAAGGGGCGAAGCCCCTGAAAAAAACATCCCTTCTTTCCTCGAAGCGGAAAACGTATTGCTAAAACCGTGTAAATCTGCGTAAGATAGACCCATATGTCTCATCGCATGGAAGCCGGGTTTGAACACCTGCGCGAAGCTATGGCCCACGTGCTTGCCGAGCAAATCGAGTTTCCGCTCGGGAGTTTTGTTACCGTATTAAAAGCAAAAATGACCGCAAACACGGCTCATGCAGCCTTCACACTCTCCGTCCTCCCCAATGCCATGGAAGAAGAGGTGCTCGCCACCCTCGAACGAAACATGCGCGACCTCAAAGACGGTCTTGCGCACAAGCTTCGCCTTCGCCGCATTCCAAAGCTCCACTTCATATTTGATCATACAGAAGAAAAAGCAGCGTATATCGATGAGCTTCTCAACAAAGCGCTCGCCGAAGACGCCAAATACAAGCATGATTGATACCGGGTTTACGGAGCTTCTGCGAAAGCTCCGTATCGCAAAACGCGTGCTCGTTATTTCTGATGGTCGGCCTGATGGCGATAGCATCGGCTCCTCTAGTGCCACCCTTGGTTGGCTCGCGCGCGACTATCCAGGCCTCCATCTTCAAGCCTTCTGCCGAGAACCCATTCCTCCGTCCCTCCTCTCGTTGGCACACGTCCAGGCGTTCAGCACAGATACATCCTTGTTCCGTGAGTCCTGGGATCTGATTTTGATGCATGACGCCTCGAACTTGGCGCACGGAGGCGTAGAAGAAGCCCTCCCCTACACACCAAAAGGATACACGCTCGTGAATATCGACCACCACACAAGCAATACGCGCTATGGAGATATCGTGATTGTCCATACTGACGCGTGCGCCACCACAGAAGTCCTGTATCGATGTTTTACGCAAAACAAGATTCGCATCGATGAACCCATGGCGAGCTCATTACTCGCAGGTCTGCTCACGGATACGTCTTCGTTCACCAATAGTGGGACGACCGTGACGAGCCTTGCGATGGCCGCCGAGCTCAAGCGCCTTGGCGCGCGCTATGAGCAGCTACAACAAGCCACCATGTCCCGCCAAAGCCTCGAAAGCCTCAAACTCTGGGGAACCCTTCTTGCTCGGCTGCAAAAGCGTGTTGATCTCGATCTCGCCATCACCTACGTTTTTGCGCATGAACATGAGGGATTGAGCGATGAAGAGGCCCTCGGCGGACTTTCAAACATGCTGAACGCGCGCTGCGGCGATGTTGAAGCGGTGATCGTCCTCAAAGAAACCTCTGATGGCCATATAAAAGGCTCTTGCCGAAGCACAAAACGTGACATTTCGAAGTTTTGCGCCGCGTTTGGCGGAGGGGGGCACATAAAAGCCTCCGGATTCACTATAAAAGGCCGATTTGAACCACAACAGAACGGCGGTGTTCGCATCGTTCCCATTAGCAGTCAGTAGATTTGACTGCTAATTTTTGACCAGGTATCCTACTCCTGTATGAATCCCTACTCTCTCCACGCCGGAATTCAGCCCATGAACAACTATCTCGTCCCGACCGTCATCGAAAAGACGGCGCTTGGTGAACGCGCCTACGATATCTATTCACGACTCTTGAAAGACCGCATCATCATGCTTGGAACGGACGTGAATGATGACGTGGCGAACATTATCGTGGCCCAGTTATTGTTTTTAGAAAGCCAAGATAGCGAAAAAGACATCAAGCTTTACATTAATTCTCCTGGCGGCTCGGTCACGGCGGGTCTCGCGATTTACGATGCGATGCAGTACGTAAAGCCAGATGTACAAACGATTTGTATGGGCATGGCCGCCTCGATGGGAGCGGTGCTGCTCGCCGGTGGCGCAAAAGGCAAGCGTTTTGCTTTGCCAAACGCAGAAATCATGATTCACCAACCGCTCGGGGGATTCCAGGGCCAGGCAACCGATATCAAGATTCACGCTGATCGCATCATGAAGGTTAAAGAAAGCCTGAACGGTATTCTCGCCAAGCACACCGGCCAATCGCTCAAAACGATCGAAAAAGACGTCGAACGCGACAACTTCTTGGTCGCAGAAGAAGCAAAAGCTTACGGCCTCATCGATAAAGTCATCAGCTGAGACAAAAATGAGACAAAAAAAGACCCCTCAAAAAGGGATCAGATACCTACGCCTATCCGGCGTAGGTATTCGTTTGGGTTGGCGAAGAGCTCGTCATGGGTGAGAAATCGCATCGGATGCTTCGGACGCAATCGCACGAACTTCACCGGAACGTTTTCCCATGTGGTGAACGACTTGATGTCATCACCGATCTTCTCGACCTTGGCCGGATCAGGACAGATCCAGATTGCGTGCGCATCCACCGGCATGAGGCTCTTGAGCGAACGAAGCTCCTCTTTTGAAGGGATCTTGTCCTGAAACAGAAGCGGAAGCGTCGTTTCACCAACGACCGCCTCGATCTCTGCCCAGCAGCGCGGGTGATGGGTGATGGTCCCATATCCGGGTTGGTCCCAAAGCGTCACCGTCCGGACGAGATGCGTTCCGTTTGCGCGAGGCGTGGGCTCGACCAAACAGTATTCATCAGCCGCAGGAAAAGCACTTGCGCTCGAGTGATAACAGTCCTCTCGCTCGATGAGAAAGTCCTCGAGCTCCCGTTCCGCCTCAATCTGAATCGAATCGCCGGGCTGCCACCCTCCCGGGAGAGCGAGCACGTACCTTGCGCTGCGATTCCACGAGTAGAGGGTGATATGTTCACGCTCTGATAGAGAGTCTGGCTTCAGTGAGGCAAACGCCAGAGGACTTGCC
Source organism: uncultured Gammaproteobacteria bacterium (assembly GCA_964437285.1). Lineage (GTDB taxonomy): Bacteria > Patescibacteriota > Patescibacteriia > 2-12-FULL-60-25 > 2-12-FULL-60-25 > JAGOUA01. The sequence continues at coordinate 14,208 of CAYTGF010000005.1, read as the reverse complement.
AGCGCATACTCGCCCCGACGGAACCCAGTACTCGTGAGGCGACCGTCCTGGAATTCGAAACCGCGTACTTCTCCGCGGCGCCAACAGTGGTAGAGGTGACGAGCAGGGTCCTTGGGATTCTCCGCAGGCCGTGGTAGAGACCGGCGACGAGCCTCGATGAACTCCCTGAATCCTTCACCGATGATCGCCCGCTGCTGCGTAGCCAGTGACCCTCGAATTGAGTCCCTCCCTCCGCGGTTCGTCGGCCGCCCGTCTCGTGTTCTCGGACGAAGAGGTGTCGCTGATTCATGATCGCGAAGGGTTTTCCAGAGCTGGCGAGACAGTCTCAGTCCTTGGTTGTCGACATGCTCTCGCGGTGTCTGAGCTTCCCAGTCCTCATCGTACCAAGTGCAAAGCTGGGGATCGGTCAGAAACCCAGACCCGTGCACAAGATGCATACGGGAATACTTCCTCCGTCGCCGACGTTCACAGCCAACCACGAGCACGCTATCCGTGAGAATAAAATGCGCGAAGAGCGGCTGCTCAGGCTGTGCCTGAAAGAGACGGAACAGATCCTGGATCGTGGCGACCCGTCCACCCCTCGCCTTGGCGAAGGTGTGAGCGATCTCGATCGCCTTGAACGGGCTTCCCCCTGCCCAGACCGCGAGTGCTTTTGTCATGAGTTCCTCCTGTGAATGAGCTGGGTCGACCCTAACAGCTATCCCCGGCTCTTTCAAGGGGGATACCTGCTATCGATATGCCCGTCGAAGCTCGATCCCGGTGTAAAAATGTTTGAGGATTTGTTCGTAGGTTCTTCCATTGTTGGCCATGCTGAGAGCTCCTGTGGCGGACATACCAACGCCATGTCCCCAGAGGGTGCGGCCCTGGTCTTCTGGGACGGGTACGGTGACGAGCCACGGGTAGTTTGAGCCCCCCGCCCACACCTCTCCCCAAGATCGTGTTCGACCATCAGAACGGGAAAAATAGGGCGTAATCGCAAGACGTTCATTATAAGTCACAATTTGGCCCCGGGTTGCATCAACGGCGGCGGAAATATTCGGTGCACGTCGTTCCATTTGGTAGCCGCGATAGACCTGATCAACGGTACCTTCTACGAGAAACCCGCGATTTGCGTGCTTCGTACCACGTGAGACGTGATACATCGCATACGTTCGTGCCGCAACAAGCAGTGTCCGCTGAAACTCCGGCGGACTGACGTTTGAGGTTTCCGCGATCCCTTTTAAGTAAGACTCGATGGAGAGCTCATTAATCACCCACACCTCGCGCTGATCATTTGAGGCCCGAAGTTCGAGCTGTCCCCGGAAGTCGTTGTCAGAAGCGTTTGAAATCCAGGTCGATGGTCGAACGAAGTCCACAATCTCAAGAGGCGCGTTCCCATCGATTGCTCGAACGACGTACGGCATACGCGATGTGCCTGAGCACCCTCCAGCTCCTGAGAGAGTATACGCGCCGGAGGAACGATCGTACGCGATCATCACTGTTTGACCCTGGCTTATGGTGCAGAGAACCGTCCCACTAAGACGTACTTCTGCGCCTGATTCAAGCGGTCGAACCTGTAATTGATTGTGTGGTGGTTGGTAGATCCCAACACGAATCTGCGGCTCGGCCGGAAGAAGCGACACGTCTCCCCCAAGCGCCTGCGCTACCACCGGCGGCTGAACCGCTGGTGCAGGAGCTGATGGCGTAGACGGGGTCGACGGCTGCACTGGAATATCCGGGGTTGGCGTGACTCCATCAGACGTGACACGCACAGATACAAGTACGTCACCCCCTTCGACGGGAAGGCCATTCGCGAAGAGCCGATACGTAAACGTGTAGGTACCACGCTTTGGCGGCGCCTTTACATAAAAACTATAAAAGGTCTCATCCTGTGGTCGTGCGATGACCGTGCTCTCTGGAGGTCGTCCATCGCTCCACGTGGTATCCGAAAGCCACGTCGCCCTTACCCACGGTTCCGCAGACACGAGACGCACTCCCACGCGGCTCCAAGACTGCGTTCCGGTGTTTTTCCAACCGAGCGTAACCTGCTGACGTCCATTTCCTAGCAGCGAAAGAGATGTTGCCCCGTAGGATTGCGGCTGGGCACGTAAAGCACTATTTTCCATCGCTCGCGGAACCACGGGGAGCTGATCTTGCGTCGTGGGCGAGGACGCACCTCCTAGGTCACTCACATCTGTCGCGACGAACCCTGATCCAGGGTTCACTGTGAGAGGAAGTTCAATCACCGATCCCGCCACCCGCATGCCAGACTCCGTCACCAGCGCAAAACGCTCGTGATAGGTCCCGGGCAGATCTGGCGCACGCATCAAAAACACCATCGCGACATCCGCCCCTAGACTCACCCGACTAGAAAGCCCGCTCACGCGTTCTTTTGTAGCCCAGGTTGGATGCCAAAAGAGACTGGTGCGTAAACGGCCTTCTTGGTCGATCGGCACGAGCATGAGCGCTTCTGAGCCTGTATTCGTCCACGGAGCGTTGCCTGTATTCATAAAGACAAACCGAACGGGAAGATCTTGCCCCGCTTCTACCACCCATGAGAGGCCGCCTCCGTTGGTCACCCGTGCCTGCAAGGTGCCGGATGTATCAGCGGAGTAGATCGGTTTTACGGTAGATGGTCCCGATGGCGTCGCACTTACGCCGGCGCTGGGGGTAGAGACAGAACCAACTGGCCCATCTACGCGAATCTGCAGCCGAAACCGCGTGCCTTTGAGCCAAGCAACGTCCTCGGCGGCCACGATAAATTCTCCCGTATACGACCCCGGATCGCGCGGCGCCTGGACAGGAAAGGTCCACGTCACTTGATCACCCGTTTTTATAGACGCCGCAGGAAGCACAAGTGGCCGAACCGCGGCATTCCAGCGTGCATGTGCAAACACGGAGGGTGTCTCGATCTTTCGCGCCGGATCCCAGTGATATAAAGAAACATAGTCTTTACCGGTAGCCGTCCAGGTCTTGTCGCCCGTGTTGCGCATCGTGATGCGGGCTTCACCCACCGCTCCAGGAGCGAGACTCGTTGGCGCTTGAACGGACACGACGGCTCCTTCATACCCTCGCCAGACCGCTTCGGCCGGGCGAGATACAAGACCCACGCCAAACACCGTCACCAAAATGACGAAACAGGCGCGTAGAACGTACGCAAAGAGCGACGAATGCCTCATCTCGTTTCATCATAGCACGGCCCCGACGAATCAGATACACTTCTTTCATGTCAGTCGTTGCACGCGCACTTGCGCTCAGTACCATCGTCCAGGTCGCGGGAAAAGTTCTTTCCACCGTGACAGGAATCGTGATCATCAGCCTCATGACGCGTCGCCTAGGAGCGAGCGGCTTTGGCGATTATTCAACCGCGAACGCCTTTTTGCAGATCTTCGCGCTCACGATGGACCTCGGTATCAACGTCACGTTTCCCGCGATGCTTGGCGAACGCGCGAATGACGAGGCGTTTCAGAAACGAGCCCTTTCCGCCGTATTTACCCTCCGCACCATCATGTCGGTGGGGATGCTCTTGGTGGTAGCGCCCATCATCGGGTTTCTTTGGCCATTTCCTTGGGAGGTAAAGCTCGCGATCATCGCCCTTTCTCTTTCGTATGTTTTCCCTGGACTTCAGCAGATACTTATCGGCGTTCAGCAACAACGCCTCCGCATGACCACTTCCGCGATCGCGGAAAACATCGGACGTCTCACAACGATCGCGGGCTTACTCGTGAGCCCGTTCTTTGGGTGGGGCGTTGTCGCGCAGTGTTGGATTATTTCCATGTCTTCCGCCTTCGTCTTCGCGATCAACGTGTGGTCAACGCAACGCTATCTTCCTCTTCGATGGAACTGGGACCCCGGATTTTGGCGAATGCTGCTCACACGATCTTGGCCGGTTGGTGTGTCGATCGCTCTCAACTTGATCTATTACAAAGCAGATGCGCTCATTCTTCAGCATTTTCGACCGATCGCGGAAGTGGGCGTGTATGGTGCGGCGTATCGTATTTTGGAGGTGCTCATCACGATTCCATTTTTATATGCCGGCGTTCTTCTTCCTATCTTGTCACACACCTGGAAAGAACGTCGTCCAGAAGACGTTTCCGTACTGATTTCGCGTTCGCTTGATGTAATGCTTCTTCTTATTGTCCCGCTCATGGTTGGGGTTCGCTGGTTTGGCGTTCCGGTGATGACGTTTATCTCGGGACCCGAATTCGCTTTTTCTGGAGTGCTTGCCCGTATTTTGATGCTTGGTGTCGCCGCGATTTACCTGAATACCATTCTGTCTCATGCAATCGTCGCGTTCCAAGCGCAACGAAAAATGCTTCCCGCGTACATTATTGTCGCGTTACTCACGCTTGCTGGATACTTTTTCTATATTCCTCGAGCAGGGGCGACCGCCGCCGCCTGGCTCACCGTGTTTTCTGAAGTGTCGATTTTGGGGGCATCTGCGCTCACCGTATGGGGATATGTACGCTTTGCGCCCAGTCCAAGGGTTCTTCTTGGATCGCTGGTCGCGGCACTTTGCATGTGGCTTGTCGCCGCATCAACCCATGCCTCGTTTCCTCTTCTTGCCGGCATCATGATGAGTGGTATCGCGTACGTCATCGCTCTTGCTCTCACGAAAACGGTCACCCCAACCACTATCAAAAACCTCCTCTCCCTAAAATCCACCCCCTCCCACCCCGCCAGAACAGGTGAATAAGGAAAAAATACTTTTTTCTATAACTTACTACGCTCGTTATGGATTTGTGAGAAAAAAGAAGCTTCTTTTCTTTTTTTACGGCTCGCTTCGCTCGCCGTAACTTTCTCCAAGGAATTTTGTCTTTTTTTCTTTCAGCCGAGCTTCGCTCGGCTGTTTTTTCGTACAATCTTTGCCATGTACTTCAGAGATGTCGTGTGGTTCGGATGTATTGCGCGGTACAGATGTATCGTCTGCCTCGGGTAAAAACCATACAGCCGAGCAAAGCTCGGCTGTATGTAAAAAGACTATCCCCTTTCCTTATTGCAACGAAATTTGTCGCCAGAGTTCTGCTTTGGCGACCTCGTCAACTTCTGCTAGCGCTGCACGAATCTCTGTCCTCACATCTTGTTGAATCTGACGAAGCTCGCCGGTAAGCGTATCGAGGTGCGTCAGAATAGCAGGATCAATCATGCAAGAAGCATACCACAATTGCCGCTTCGCAAGCGATCTCGTATCATATAGGCATGTCTTCGCCCTCTTCCAATTCTCCTTTTGACGATTTGCTGCGCGAACTCGATGAGCTTCCGAGCAGCTCCAGTCCTTCCGGAGCTCCCCCGCAGGATGAATCCCGCGAGATGGCGCTTCAAAAGCTTATGGATGCCTCAAAGCTCCTTGAGACGGTCGCGGCGAGCCTTGATCCGAGCGATCCAAAGCACCCTCTCCATGGAGTGACGCTTCCGGACAGCGCAAGGCAGCGTCTGCAGGCGATTATTCAGCGTCTTGTACATGTTCAAGGTGAGCTGAACACGATCGAAGGAACCTTGTTGGGCGGCGAACAGCCACCCGTCGCCGAAGCTCCGCCGAAGCGATCTGCGGCATATGTTGCCGCAAAAACGAAACTTGATGGAGAGCGAGCGGCGTTTGATGCGTACACGCAACAGTGGGAAGCGGTATTTGCCGCAGATCCGGCTCAGCGTGAAGCGCATCCAGAAGTGGCTGTGTACTACGCACAAATGGAAACGTACTTTGCCGATCATGATACGTATCTCAAAACGCTCTAACGAGAGCGTTTTGTGGCTCTTGACAGGCTGACCGGTTTTAGGGAACGGGGTAGAGAGTCCCGGTGTGGTACCGGGATCTGACGAGGAGGCTGGTATGCGTAGGAAGCCAGTATATGTGGCGATCACGATCTTCTGTTTTATTCTGGCGTTCACGCCGAGCTGTACTCCCGTGCAACTCCACCAATTACAGATAGATGGACGTGCTCCCGTCGTGAACGACGGGAGCACGTCCATCATCACTGACGCGGAGAGCTCGAGCATGATGGACACGGGAAGCTCCAGCGCGACCGATTCGAACAACTCCACCATGGCGGAGACGGGTGTTCCCGACGTGACGGAGACCATTACCCCTAACGCGACAGAGGCGCATACCCCCGTCACGGTGCTTCTGGATCCTATTACGTGTCATGGGCGGTCCCTGGTTCATGGAAGGGAGGTGGTGGAGCTTTTGGATCGGGGGATGCTTGTCTGGCATCTGTGTTACAAAACACCGACGCCGATGACGTCGCCCCACGAACTCGCTACAGAACGCGCGGAACGAGTGTTTCTTCGGGTCGCGGTTCCGGGGGGTGACCATCTCTTGCTCGTGACGCCTGCCCCCGCGATAGCAAACCCCTGGACCGTGAGCGCACTTGTGGCCCTCCCCGTGGGAATGGCTCCGGCGTTTCATGGAACGATTGAGTATGCCCATGGTCGTCGCTTGGAGCTCGTTGGCGCAGACGATACACAAGAAGCGCCCGAGATTCATGGCGAGATGCGGACCTGGCGCGTGCGACGAAGCGGATCACAAGATCCGTTTCTCCCGGCACGAATTTGTCTGCGCCCAACGATACTTACCCCTGATGGCGCGTTCTTCCTTCCGCTTGACGCCTGCCCTGGAACGACCTGCCCACTCCTTCAAGGCCTCTCCTGTCGAGACCTGTCACCCCGATGATTCGTCGGGGTTTTTATTCTGTTGCGTTCAACTCTTGATTCAAGCGGAAAAATTCTTGATCAAGGATATCTTTTTGTTTGTAGCGTTTATCGAGCTTCGCATTCTCGCGTCCGACTTGTTGCAAGGTTTGTGCCATCTCTCGCTGCACGTGTTTTGCCCTTCGTTCGAGATCCGCCCGTTGTTGCTCAATGTTGCTTCGACCCCATGGCATAATGCGACGAAAGAATGAGGCCTCTTCCGCATCTGCGAGCGCTTTGCGCTGCTGGTCGAGTGCATATTGCTCCTGAAAGAGCTCTGCGAGTTTTTGTGATAACGCGGCGTTTGCTTGTTCCGCTTGTTGAATCTCTGTAAATAACGCTTCGCTTGCGGCAAGATGTGTTTTTAACGCGTTCCGTAGCTCAGCTGTCCTCCTCTCGCTCGCCCCGTCGCGTGTACGCTTTGTCGTGCCATCCACCAACTCCCGCTTCTGTGATTCAATCATTGATTCAATCTGAGTTTTTTGTTGCTCCAGCTGCTCGAGGCGTTGATTATTTGCTTGCATGAGCGGTGATAGCTCGCGTAGCTCGCGATTCGCCTCCCCAAGCTGCTGCAAAAACCGCTGAAGCGAGGTTTCAAGATCGATGTATTTGACCTTGGCTTGAGCATCAAAGAATCGGCGTACCCCAATAATCGATCGCTCGGTATTCAGTGTTTCTAGCTCTGACTGAGCGTTCATCAACTTCGTCCTCGCTTCTGTATATCGATCCGCGAGCTCATGCGAACGCTCTTGCTCAGTTTCGTACTTGCGACGCAGTTCTTCGCTGTGAGCCTCCATCTCTTCCGCGACTTCCGTTTGCCCTTCTTGTGCTGCTATCAAGTCTTCCACGCGCAACTCAATAACTTCTGCGTTTGTGTTTTCGACATCATTTGCTGGCGCTTCGGTAAAGAACTGCTGCAACCGATCCATCCGTACGCTCGAGCGCTCTAACCCACGATGAATATCACTCGCACTGATCAGTCGCAACGACGGCCGCTCGGTGGGCGGTTTTCGTAATGATTCTGGTAATGGGAGGCGCTCAGCGGCAGACATAGGCACGAGATCCAAAAGATCTCGAATAAAGAGAGTATACCACGCTCTGCGTGATCAAAAAACGCACCGAAGTGCGTAGGTCAGTTCCCGGGGATGAGTCGCGGTTTCTGTGCTACGAGTATTGCGAGGGTCTCGTTCGTGTACAGCTGACGCTGCGGAATCGGCACCCAGATACCGGCATCCGCCTCAGCATCGAGTGGATTGACGGAACGCATGTACCCAAGCTTGTCGCGCAGATCGCCGCTAAACGGATCGCGACGTGAGTATTCAATGATCTGACAGTTGTGAATCCGATCCTTCGGATCTTTGGAATGTTCGAGCTCGTTGTAGCGCTCCTCGGACATATTCTCGAGCAGGTACCGGAAGCACCACATGATCTCCCCGTGCGCGACGATAACCACCTTATCCTGATCATGCTGACGATGAAATCGATCAAGCATCATCCGGATCCGCGTCTCGCAGACATGCAGCAGCGACTCGCCATTCGGCGGAATCCACCGCAGCGGATAGGTCTTCTGGTGTCGCATGGCTTCGTGGAACCGTCGATCACGCTCGACCTCAGACATGATATCGATGTCGCCGTAATCGCGCTCACGAATCATCGACTCGACGCGCCACCTCGCATTCGGGAGGTTCAAGTGAACGGCCGTCTCCATCGCTCGCGTGTAGCTCGAGACGAAGAACTCGTCAAACATCTCAGGTCCATGGCGACGAAGCCACTCACCCGCCGCCTGCGCCTGCTTGATCCCTAGATCCGTGAGGCGATAGTCACCGCTGTGACGGCTCCGAAACTCCTCCGTGAACACATGCTTCCCGCGACGCTCTGCGTACTTCGCCCAGTTTCCTTCCGATTCCCCGTGTCGGACCAATACCAACCGCTCTGGCATCATGTTTCATTCCTCCGCTTTCTTCTCAAAAACTACTCGAAAAAGAGCATCCTGTCAAGAACAAAGCCAAACGCGCGAGCAATTGACAAACGGCTTTTTTACTGCTAAAATGAGCTACTCCTCGCTCTTTCCATCCACATTCTCTAGGAGGTTTCGCGGATGAAAACAAAAGAACCGGCCAAGATCTACAAGTACGATTTTGGCGAGATGCTTCGGCAGTATGCCGAGCTCACGAAGCCGTTCCGACGTGGACTCATCGTCGTCTCGGCGCTGATCACCGTCACCCAGGCACTCGCCATCGTCGAGTCGGTCATGCTCGGACAGATGACCCGTACCGTCCTAAGACGTTCACCGGAGATAGCCGCCGACCTCCTCGACCTGACCAAGATGCTGGGAGCTATTCTCGTCACGCAGAGCCTGCTCGTCCTACTCAAGAACGTCCGTACGCGACGAACCATCATCGGTATCATTGATGAGCTCATCGACCGGTGCCTGATGAAGATCATGCGACTGAATGGACCGTTTCTCGAGTCAAACAACTCGACGAATCTCTTCGGACGGACGCTGAAGGGCGTGAACAGCGTTGAAAACATCAGCTGGCAGCTGAGTAACGAACTTCTTCCGCTTGTGCTGCTGTTCATCGGCACCATGATCGCCGTCACGATCATCGCCCCCTATGCGGCACTCGTCCTCCTGCCAACGATTCTGCTCTTCAGCGCTCTCACCGTGTGGGCCCGTACTAAGTACGCCCAACTACGCAAGCAGCGCCACGACACCATCCGCGATGCGAACAGCGCCTTCGGAGAAATCATCTACAACCTCCGCACGATCATCGCAAACAACCAGCAGGACCGCCTCCTGGAACACCACCGCAACCTCGTCGCACAAGGCACGAAGATGCTCTACACGGAGTACGACTTCTACGATCGCGTCGACCTTGGTCGAAGCCAGCTCATCAGCTGGTCGCGACTGGGTGTGTTCGGCGCCGCGATTGTCGTGGGCTGGAACGATCCTGCCCTCGGCGGGCAGATCGTCATGCTCTCCCTCCTCACTGAACGGCTCCTGCGTTCGTGCTACTCCATTGGCAACGCGTTCGATCGCTTTGTCGATGCCTGCGAGCCCATTCGCGAGATGACCGAGATCCTCCAGGAGGAAGAGCCTATCCAGGACCCGCCCAACCCCGTGTCACTGAACAGGATCAAGGGCGAGATCACCTTCGCGGGCGTCTCATTCGCGTACTCAGCCAACGCTTCCAAGCCCGCGCTCCGCAACGTCGACTTCACGGTGAACGCAGGGGAAACGGTGGGGATCGTCGGCGAATCAGGGGGCGGCAAGTCCACCATCGTGAAACTCATCCTCCGCTTCGTAGATCCATCGACGGGAGCCGTTCGCCTCGATGGTGTCGATCTTCGCGAGCTGAAGCAGTTCGATGTGCGACGCGCCGTGGGCTACGTCCCACAAACCGTCGAGATGTTTGATGGCACCATCCGCGACAACATCCTGTTCGGAGCTCCTGACGCCACCGATGAAGAGATGATCGCGGCAGCGAAGCTCGCTCACGCCCACGAGTTCATCACGATGTTCACCGATGGCTACGCCACCCGCGTCGGCGATCGTGGACTACGGCTCTCTGGCGGCCAGATCCAGCGGATCGGCCTTGCCCGCGCGCTCCTGCGCAACCCGCAGATCATCCTCCTCGACGAAGCGACCGCAAGCGTCGACGTCCGCAACGACGTCGGCATCCACCGGTCGATCCGCGAGATCGCGAAGACCGGAAAGACCGTGATCATCATCGCTCACCGCCTCTCGACGGTGAAAGACGCCGACCGGCTCATCTGCCTCGACCGGGGCCAGATCGTCGAAACGGGCACCCCCGAGGAGCTGCGCCACCGCGCCAACGGCTACTACGCCACCCTCCTCGCCACCCAAGAAGCCTTCGACTACCACACCCTCAACTAACCCAAACCCCGATGCTCATCGGGGTGTTTTTATTCTGCCCTATCCCTCAAACATTCTTTGATACATTTCTGTCGCCGCCTGATTCGCCCGTTGCGGCTCGATCCCTCGCAGCTGTGCCTGCCACCATACCGCCTTCGTGTACTCTTCATCGATACGAATGATATGCCGATCCGATGAACGTGGTGGTGAAATCCCCACTCGCCGCGCAATCATCTCCATTTCCAGTTTTGAACGCGAGATGCGCGGGGTCATCCGACGTACATCTTCCGGATAAATATAAAACGAGTACACCATTTGCTCAGGCTGCAACCCTCGCAAGAGATAGCGGAATCCGGATTGAAACTGAAGCTCATGTCCATGCGCATCCTGACCCCCCGAAGGGAATAAAAACACCGCTCCTCCGCTTTGCATCATCGCCCGCGCCTCTTCCATCACCGGTCGAAGCCTAGAGATATCACGACTCACCGGCAAAAACACCTCACTCCCCAGGATTCGCCGCGCAAGCGAAGCGTTTTCTTCTGAGGCGAGAATGCGAACATCTCGACGATCTAGCCCTTGAAGAACCGCGGGAATATCGACCACTCCCGGGTGATTCGCGATCACGAGACCCGACTCGGCCCGCAACGCCTCACGCATACGCCGAAAGTCAGGACGTCGTTCCGCAAGGTAGACGGGGTCGACGTGTAGCGCCTCGAACATGGCACGAGCCATGCCAGGAAATCCACCGCGATGAAACTCCGGCCCGAATTGACCAAGTGCCGCGTCATGAACGGTATTTTTGAGGCGTTGCGTGACGGATTCAAGGCGTGACATAGGCACAGGATACCATGGAAACGGCTCGAGCTCGTCTACTAGACGTCTAGTAGACAAAAGGTCGATACTACCCTACAGGAGGTACGCATGCAGCGACGCATCCAGCGAACATACTACAACCTGCGCGTGAGCGATCCACGTAGCCTCCAAGGGCTCGGGAGTGACTTCAACGGAGCCGTGAGCCTGAATCCCGTCACGCGCAACGAGGCAGAGTGTCTCGCATCACTGACACGCCGAGGCTTGCACGCTCCCATACTCGACATCGAGTACCCCGCTCGACTGCGGCAACGCGGCCGCTATTTCCTCCTCGACCTAGAACCGCACACGTTCGAACCAGACGCTCTCAAGCGTCTGTACAACGCCCTGATCCACGCCCGGCTGAGCACACGCGCCGCTCGCCGACGCATGCGCTCACACCGAGTAGGCGATCGACACTTTCTCACACTCGCCTTCCACGTGCCGGTTCGTCTCACGCCCTCACGTACCCCGGGGCATGCCCACCTATACATCGAGCGCGAAATCCTCTGGGAGTCCTACCTCCCCGTGCTCATCGCGCTCGAGGAGGCTCGCCTCATCGAGTACCAGCTCTTCTCGAGCTACCTCGTAGAAGAAACGAGCTTCGTCCGTCTCTCCGCCCCACATTAGGGCGATTTTTTACTAAAACTAGCCAAAAAAACGATACTTTTTGCCAATATCTTATTGACAAAACCCGGTGGAAGTGGTACGCTATAACACCACTTTTCCCTTCAAACATCGAACACCCGTCACATTCGAAAGGGAGGCCTCATGACCAAGAAGACCGACCGTTTCCTCCTCCGCCACCTCAACCGTTCGAAGAAGCGCGACCCGCGCTTCTGGCGCGAGGGACGCGCCCTCGGCCTCGTCGCAGACATCAACCTCACTCACGGGCAGCGCGAGAACGGCTCTGTCGTTCACATCCGAGCGCGAGAAGGACGTACGGTCACCGCAGCGGACGTCTCCGACTACGCCGACCGACATCATATCCGGTTAGCAACGGCCGAGGACCTCTATAGCCCGCCGTCGGACACCGATCTCACGCAGCCCGACACCTTCGTGGTGGACATCCCGCTCTTCCGTTTCGAGCGCGGTCAGCTGGAGCTCGGGTTCGAGAGATCGTGGAAGCCGGGTGACCGTTTTCTCGCCGTTCCTCATTTCGGCGAGTGAACGCTTCCTGCCCCGCTACGTCTACGGACGCGGCGGGTGCTTTTTTTGTAAAAAAATATCCCCGAAGGGATTAGTTGATGGCACGTTTTGCCTCTTCCGCATCGCGTCTCAGCCCCTCACGCACCGTTTTCACGATGCGTTCAGCCACCTGTCGCGGGTAGAGCTGTTCCGGCTCGTCTGTTCCCGTCTTTGAGGTAAACACCTGCGGCGTCTCTGCTAGGTCAAGCGCCGCCTGCAAAAGCTGCCGCTCGTGCTCGAGACGAAACTTCTTGGCCCAGTAGGCACACGTCCCCCACACGATCTCGCTGAGCTTCGGATCACTGCCCCATACACGGTAAGAGTCGTCCACCAGCGGACCAATCAGTGTATAGCCTGTCGTACGTTTCGACATACCTCCTCCTAGGCGAAAACCCATCCTACAGAATGGCGTAAAAAATACAAGTATTGTGGTGTCTCAACCCCTTGCACACTCTCTCAAAACCCGCTAGGATCACCCCGGTTCCACAGGAGGACGCCATGAAATGTGAAACGCAAACCTGTCCCTCAACCCACGTGCGTATTCACCGTGAGAACACAGATGAAGCCTTCAAGCTCGTCGCGCTCTGCGATGACTGCGCTCTCACGTATGCGGATCAGTTCCTACGCGGGACACGAGCTGAATGGCTCGTGGTGATGCTGGATCAAATGGATGAACAGCGCCGTTACGCCCTCTGGGAGCGGTACCAGCAAGCTCGTGCCGCATTCACGCAGCCGTATCACAGCGAGCTATCCTGCGCGAGCTCAAAGTGCCGTGCGCCCCGACACCACGTGGCTGAGTACTGCTTTTCTTCCGGTGCAGTGCTCCCCCTCTGCCGCGCCTGTGCCCTCGCCTCCCAACGTGTCATGCGCGATCAGGGCATCCTCATCAGCCGCGAGTACTACGAACAGGTCTACGATCCCCTCGCCTTCAAACCCTTTGAACCATAGCGAGACATCAAACCCATGCGCACACCCGTGCGTTCTTTTCTTGCCTACGTACCTACGCAAAAACACGCCTTTAGGGCGTGTTTTTACAGATCCGGCAGCGGGCTACTCTTGCAGAACCGGGTTGGGTCCAACTACCATCGCTGCTGGTGGGCTTAACGACCGTGTTCGGGATGGGAACGGGTGTGACCCCACCGCTTGAGCCACCGGTTTCGCTTCACAAATCGCTTTATGAGGCAGAATCGGCAGCCCAGGCTGCGGATATATCAGGATCAGATATGTGCAAGACATCATGACTTGCAAAAAATTGTACACAGTTGATCGAGATCTCGTAAAAGATCTCTCCATCCGGTTTTAGACCGGATGGTTAAAGCATTGGACTATTAGTATGACTTGGCTCAAGACCTTGCGATCCTTACACCTATCACCTATCAACCTCCTCGTCTCGGAGGGTCCTATGACGAATGTTAATCTTGGGAACGGCTTCACGCTTAGATGCTTTCAGCGTTTATCCGTGCCGAACGTAGCTACCCAGCGGTGCCCTTGGTAGGACAGCTGGTGCACTAGAGGTTCGTTGTTCTCGGTCCTCTCGTACTAGAGAACAGTTCCCTCAACATTCCTCGCGCACAGTAGACAGGAGACCGAACTGTCTCACGACGTTCTGAACCCAGCTCGCGTACCGC
>CAYTGF010000004.1:13554-79997 GCA_964437285.1 uncultured Gammaproteobacteria bacterium | reverse complement strand
CCCGCTTCACGCTTGTTACTTCAAGTGCATGATGAATTGGTGTTAGAAGTTCCGGATGCGGAAGTGCCGGTACTTGCACGGGCATTAAAAGAATTGATGGAATCGGTGGAAAAATTTGGTGTGCCGATTGTGGTCGAAGCAAAAGCCGGCAAGAATTGGGCCGAAATGGAGCATCTCAAGATCTAATCTATGCTCATTCTTTGCGTCGGTCCGGATACCTTCCGTGCGCAAGAGCGTGTGCGTGAGCTCATGGCGCATTTCGCCCAAAAATATGATGCAGAACAAACGAGCATGGAACGTCTTGATGAGAGTGGCTCGACATTGGTTGATCAGTTGATTGAGCGCATGCATACGCCAAGTTTATTTACGCCCCGCCGTTTTGTGCGCACACATAACCTGCTCGCAGATTGTCCCAAAGGAAAATACGCAGCTTTGCATCAGGCGCTCCTGCGGGATCCAGAATATACAATTATCGTGGACCGTGAGGATGAGCCTCCTGCGGATCAACTTCTGCGCGCGATCACAACAGATGTAAAAGTCACGCGTTACGACTACCCTTGTTTGCAAGGAAAAACCTTTACGGCGTTCGTAGAGCAACTTGCGAAGCGTCTAGGCTATGAAGATCAAGCTCTGATCGAACGCATTGCGATCGAGTCTCGGGGCGATACCTGGACGGCCTGGAACGAGCTCTTAAAGTGTTCTGCAGGGGGTGCTCTCGGTGTTCACACGGAAGAGATCTCCTCCTTGTACGAACTTGCTGATGCATTTTTACAAGCAAGGCCCGAGTGGCGTACCGATTTAGGGCGAGCCGCACAAACGCCACAAGCGATGCAAGCCTTTTTAGGACAAGTACGCGCGTTACTCCGTGTCCGTGATGGAGCGGCACAAGCGCTTCCTTCGTTTATTGTGCGTAAGCTCCAGACTTGGAACATAGACCCGTTCACCGAAGAGCGTTTTGCCAGAATTATCTTATATTATTTGCTTCAGCGGAGCGGATTCGCGAATGAAGAGGAAGGAACTCTTCTACTCGCATAAAAATATAAATCCCCCGACGCTTGAAACGTCGGGGGTCTTTGTTATTTCATCTTGTTGACGAGGCGGTGAGCGGTCGCGGTTTTACGACCTGCGTTGTTGCGATGAATGATGTTCTCGCGAGTGGCTTTGCCAAGGGTCTGTTGCAACTTCTGTGCGATCCCGGTGGCATCTGTCTTTTTGCCAGCCTTCACCAAGCTCAAGAGCTGTTGCGTCAAAGACTTGATATGCGTCTTCAAGCGCTTATTGGTAATGGCGCGTTTTTTGCTCTTGCGAAGGTCTTTAATGGAGGCGTGCTTGTTTGGCATAGAGAAGTAATGGACAAAAGCCTACCCGTTTATGATATCCGCGTCAACTCTTCGAGAAGGATTTTCTTCTTTGGGACCGCATCTCACTTCTCTTGGTCCGAGAAGGTCGTAAAAATGTATTTTACGACTCTTTGAAAAAGATATTTTTCACGTGCCCTACTTTGACAGAAAAAGTGGCACTAGGTATCCTCATCATGCTCGTAAAAGAGATCATAAAATATTTTACGACACATGTCCTCATAGTTCAACTGGATAGAACGGGGGCGTCCTAAGCCTTAGATAGTGGTTCGAGTCCACTTGAGGGCAAACGAAATACAAGTTTGTTTCCATCAGGGATTCATCGAAAAAGATCAGTTGACTCCCTCTAAAGAGTCTTCGCTCTCGTTTGCGAGATAAGTGCTTTGGGGTCATATATGGTCAGTCAGTCAGTCAGTCAGTCAGTCAGTCAGTCAGTCAGTCAGTTTAGTGAGATAGAATGTTTCACGTGAAACAAGGAAAGAAAATAATGGGCTGGTAGCTCAGTTGGTAGAGCGCTGCATTCGCATTGCAGAGGTCAGGGGTTCGACTCCCCTTCGGTCCACCAAATAAAAGACTGCCTACGCGGGCAGTCTTTTATTTGGTGACGGAGCAACAAATACACAAAGTTATCCACATAATAGCACAGAAGAAAAAATAGCCTAATGTTTCACGTGAAACATTAGGCTATTTTTTCTTAAAAAAGAAAAATTTCGATATTTTTCGCAAAGCAAAAGAGATTTTTAAGAAAAATAGCAGAGGATGTTTTTCAATATCTCAAAATAGGGAAATGTTTCACGTGAAACATTTCCCTATTTTGGAAGAAAGAGCTATGAACTTATCCACATATTTTTTCTTTGGTTGTGGATTTCTTTTTGCTCGGCTTCAGGTATGGGCTTTGGGCAAGTCTTGAGTTTTTGGTGAAGGGGGTACTCGTGCTAGGGTCTGAGATTGGTTCCTGGAGAGACTCAGCACTTAGGGTTCTTTCTTCTGCTGGAGTAACGGATTGGTGGATCTCGAATGGTTATTAGCTGGATGAAGGGCTGTTACGCTTCGAGTCTACTGATGGACGGATTGACGGCGAGAGCCCACTAGAAGGCGCGTTCCGGGTCGATACACTGGCTGCTTATCACCAAGGAAGTGCTGATTTGTACCCGTGATTATTTTAGGGCGCGCCGAGGCCTTTTCTTCAAAAACCCCAGCAAATTTGGTTTTACGTTTCACGTGAAACATTAGGTGAAAATATTCTACGACGCATAGTATTTTTGCTGAGCATAGAGAAGGATCGGTGGTTTTAAGTGTAGTTTTTAATATATTGTGCGACACATAATGAAGTGATTGAGGGGAGGGGCTGATGGAAGGAGTGTTAACATTGTACGACGCCTGTAAAGGGCTCGCCATGAAGGTTTTCTTTGAGCAGTGGACGATGTAGTCATGGAGACGCATTTTCTCTGAAAGAAAGACTTCGTCCAGAAGAAATGGTATACTTTCTTCCGTATGCCCCCTTTTTCTGTGCGCGCATCGGCGTATATCGCGCTGGTCGCTCTCGCCGTTCGACCTATCAACGCACTTGCTATGTCGAGCACGAATTACCAGATTCAATGGGACTCATTTTTGAGCGGAGGACTTCAGTCTGGCGGAAGCGCGTCATATCAGGCGCAAGACTCGCTTGGAGGTGGTTTTGCGGGTGAAGAGATGCAGAGCGGAGCGTATATCGCGGAAGCGGGGTATCGCGCTGGTGATGAGCGGCCCCTGAGTTTTGAGGTGGTGGTGGCGCCGGTGGGTGGAACGTCAGCTCAGTATGCGTCCGTCTCTATTAGCGGTAAGACGGTGACATTTGCCGGTGGGGCGGTAGCTGGCGCTTTTGCGGTTGGGGATAGGATTGCGTTAGTAGAGAACGCTGGGTTAAGCCAACTGGTGGTCGTTGGGAAGGTTGCTTCAATAGCGGGAGCTGTTATTACGGTTGATCGGTTCGACGGAGATACGTCCACCTTGTCCGCCGCCCCTTCGGCTGGGACGGCATACGCAAAACTTCTTTCTGGGTCCGCAATGAACTTTGGATCTATTTCGGCGAGCAGCGCATCGGTAGCGACGGGTCTGGTGTCTGTGACGTCGGATGTTCGATCTGGTTATACGGTCTACGCGGTGGCGGATGGAAGACCGCAAACGGGTGGCGGACTTGATATCGATCCTGTGAGTGACGGAGCGGTGACGGTCGGGTCTGAAGAATATGGTATCGAAGTGATAGGTGATCGAGCGGCGACCTCTGGAGATGTGGGGATTGCTACCACGCAGGTTGCGGTACAGAGCTCGACGAATGTGACGGGTATTCCTGCGGATCGTGTCGCCTTTAGCTATAAACTCGCGATTAGTAGCTCGGCAACGCAGGCGGGGACCTATGCACAAACGGTTTCGTTTACGCTCACGCCAAACTACTAGTATGAAGCAGTGGCGTCTTTTATTTGTAGGAGTACTGGTGGGCTTGTCTCTCCCATTTTCGACGAAGGCCTTTGAAATTCGTCCCGCAATTCAGGATCTGCGGCTAGAGGCGGGAGGGTCCGTTGAACGGGAAATTCAGGTCATGAATCCAAGCGACGAACCTATCGAGCTCTTTTTTACGGTACAAAAAATTCGACCAGCGGGCGGAGGTGCTCCGGAATTTCTGTCGCCCAGTGATACGAGCGACCTCCCTGAGTGGATCCGTGTTTCTGCGCCGAGTGTGCGCCTTGCTCCGCGCGCAAGCGAGCGGATTCAGGTTCGGATACTAGTTCCAGCGGAGGCTCCAACGGGTGGGCACGCGGTCGCAATCTTTGCGACGGAATCACCTGTCGATGGAGCAACGGTTGAGATTGCAAAACGTATCGCAACGCTTTGGTTTGTGGCAGTGCAAGGCAAGGACGGTGTTATTGCAGAACCCGTCTGGCGTTTGAGGGATCTTTCTCTCGAACAAGTTGGTTCATGGAAGCCTCGAGGTGTTCGTGTCACGACCGGGCTCCAGAACGGCGGGACTGTGCACGGTATTGCCTTAGCAAGCCTCTCCCTCAAAGGGATCTTTACTGCCGCTACAAGCACAACGCTCGCTGCTCGACTATTGCCCAGCGAAGAACGAGTGATGATTCAAGAAATAGAGGTGAGTGCACCGATCGATCGAATAACGGCTGTGGCTCGTCTCCCATCCGGCGAGATGCTCGAGCGGTCTATCTGGATCGTGTCATATATATGGTTGAGTGTCGCTGCGATGGTGTTGGTTGGTCTATCGGTTCTGTTCTGGTGGAGAAAAGGCGGTCGCCGCGGTATACTGGTTTCGTGAAACGGTTCTTCAAGCTCCTTGCGCTTTTGATACTTGAAACGGTGCTTTTTTGCGCGCCTGCAAATGCGGCAACGGTTTCTATTGGCCTCTCTGTGCGCATGACTCGCCAGAGCGTGAGTGCCGCCACGAATATGGATATTCGTTTTCGTATGGAGAATGCGATCACGAGTACCGGCGACACGATTGCGCTCACGTTTGATGAGGGGTTTTCGCTCGCAGCGATATCGGTGTCGGATATAGATTTGTTACACGGTGCTTCATACGAAACGAGCGAGACGCTTGCGACAAGCGCGGCGGCAGGCGTGTGGGGAGCGGCGATATCTGGTCAAACGATCACGTTTACTCCTCCTACAGATGTGGGAGCGTCCGAAATAACGGATGATGAACCGGTCGCGATTCGCATCGGAACGAATGCCTCTGGAGGATCGGGGCAAATCACAAACCCATCAACAGCGGGTTTGTATGAGGTGGCGATCGCGGGAGGATTTGAGGGAATCGGCGCTTCTACGGTGACGATTGTCGGATCTTCAAGTGGGGGCTTTACCGTTGGGTTTACGGTACCTGCGCCAGATACGGGGAGCGGAGGCGGAGGAGCCCCTGCGGGTGGTGGCGCGGCAGGAGCCGGATCTGGTCCGGGGGCTGCGGGCGGGACTCCACCCGCTCCAGCGGGAACGGACGGCGGGACTGGAAGCACCGGGACGGGAGATGCTGGCGAGGGAAACGGAGGAACGGGAACGGGAGGAACCGGAGATGGTAGTGCCGGATCTAGCGACGGCAGTTCAGGCGGAACAGCCGCCGGGTCAGCGGGTGGAACGGCAGCCGGAACGGGAACGGGTGGTACCAGTAGCGGTAGTTCAGGAGGTGGAACGAGCAGTGGTGGTTCAGGTGGCGGCGCAAGTGGTGGCGGCGCGGGAGCGGGTACGGGGGCTGCAGGTACCGGAGGCGGTGCCCTTGCTTCTACACCAAGCAGTACGGTGACGACGACAGTACCGGTTATTCCCACGGCTCCACCAGAAGCGCTGCCAACAGGGGCGCCTGAAGCTCCATCCAGCACCCCTACCGCCAGCGCACCCTCCCCGTCAGTTCCTCGCGCAAATCCGTTACGCTTAACCTGGGAAATCCAAGGGATTGAAACGCAAGCAAACAGTGGAGGAAGTATTCGGGTGTATCAAAACGATGAAGCTCGTCTGCGAATAGAAGGAGGAGAAGCGATTGAGGTTGCATGGGTAGAGTTTGAGGGGTCACGGTACGTAGCGAGTCCGTCAACAAATGGACACGTCGCTTCGGTTCGCTCGGATGGAGCGTTGGGCATCCGACGAGGTACACTCGTGACTCGAGGGGAGGATGCGGTTGAACGTACCTATCCCGTGACGCTCGAGGTCGTGCCACCTATTCAAGTACAGGAACAAGAAGATCAGACCCGCAGGCCAGCATCGGGTGCAGCGGTGACGGTATTTTCCCGTGTTGGTAGGCGTTGGGTGTCGATGAACGTGGGAGAAGTGAGCCAGGCAGGGGCCTACGGTCGGTATGTTCCAGCAGGAGCGTATAGAATCGAAGCGAAAAAGAAAGGGTGGCGCACGATTCGTCAAGAAGTAACGCTTGCATCGCCTGGAGCATTGAGCGGAGTGTTGGTGCTGGATAAAGAACTTGTAAGTCCGCTCGTTGCTCTCCAGAAAGACGCTCCCATTGCGGAGAATATTTCTCGTGTTGCAGAAGCGACTGCAGACGCGGTGGGTCAGCTCATCGAGCAGGCGAGGACACCTGGCGCACAGGCGGTAGCCGAAGTCGCGGGTCCAGCGGCAGTCGTCGCAACGATTGGAGCCACAGCTGCAGCCGCCTCGTCATTCAACGTACTTGCGTATCTACGCTTTTTGCTGACGCAGCCGGCGCTTCTCATCCGTCGGCGACGGCGAGAAAAATGGGGGCTCGTGTATAACGCGATCACGAAGCAGCCGATTGATCTTGCGATCATTCGTCTTGTTGATGTGGCGACGGGAGCGGTAAAGCAGACGCGTATCACCGATGCCCAAGGACGGTTCGCTTTTTTGGCGGGCGTCGGAAACTACCGCTTTCAGGTGGTAAAGCCTGGATACACATTTCCATCCGCACTTCTCGCAAAAGAGACGCTCGACCTTGACCTCGTTGACCTGTACCACGGAGAGCCGATTCAAGTAGAGGGAAGCGCAACCCTTACTCCAAACATTCCGATTGACCCAATAGAAAAAACCGAAACACCAGCTGCGATTCGAAGTAAGCGTCGTTGGCGAAGCGTTCAGCACGGACTGAGCATTGGAAGTCTTGGTATTGCGGGAGTCGCGTTTCTTCTTCAGCCGACGGTTGGCATGGGGGTATTCGCCCTTGGTCAGGTGGTCGCCTTCTTTGTCTTTCGTCGATTAGCTATTCCGCCTAAGCCGAAAAACTGGGGGATTGTGTATGACGGGCGTACGCGTAAGCCACTCGCACGAGCGATCGTTCGCATTTTTGATAAGAAATACAACAAACTCCTAGAAACGCAAGTGACAGATCGTGATGGAAAGTATGCGTTCTTTGCTGGGAAGAATATCTATTATGTAACGGCAGATGTGCAAGGATACGAGAGGTTTGTCTCAAAAGAAATCGATCTCCGAAAAGAGGCGCTCGGTGTTGTGCGTGAGCCGCTCGCCCTCATGCCAAAAACGTAGTACCGGAACGGATAGTCTGGTATACTTCTTCTTGTGAAGGATTGTTTTTTACGAAGGGTGCTTCGTAGTCTATCCGGCGCTCTTGTTGTCGTGATCTGTTTTGGTATGGCGAGCGTATTCTCCGCGCATCAAGCAACAGCGGCAGTCACATCCATGATAACGTATCAAGCAAGGCTCGCTGATGCGGATGGAAACCCTCTCGCGAACGGCACATACTCGATGAAGTTTTCGATTTACACGACGAGCGGTTCTCCTGCGACCCCTATCTGGACGGCAGCCGGAACCGTTGGAACACCGACGGCCATTTCTGTTACGGTTACGAGCAGTCTGCTCACGATTCAGCTTGGTGATGATGGGAGCGGAGCCCAAAACTCCCTAAGTACTATAAACTGGGATCAAGCAACGCTGTATTTAGGTGTTACAATCGGCTCAGACAGCGAGATGACTCCAAGACGCCGCATTACCGCGGTTCCGCAGGCATTACAAGCGGATAACGCGGGTCAGCTCCAAGGGATGTACGCTTCTTCGACCGCCTCAAGCGGAAGTTCTTTGTTCACAATTCATCAAACACAATCAACCGGAGCAACAGCAACGAGAACGGCTCTTGAAGTTCGTTCCGCTGGAACGAGTAGCGCCTTTGACTACCTTTTTCGTGGAGTGAATGACTTGGGCGCGACGGTATTCTCTCTCAATCGAACAGGCGCCGTGACTACCACCGGACCTTTGGCGGTTGTTGCTACCGGTGCAAGTTCGACGTTTTTAGGGAATGTTTTGTTAGGAACGTCTACAAGAGATACGGTGTTCAGTAGTCAATTTTCAATGAACGGGGATGACGTGCTTGTGGGTGGTCAGCTTGGCGTGGCAACATCGGTCGTTGCCATGGGCGGATATTACGCAGGTAGCGCTACATATTACGGCGAGCAAGAATTGCGATCATCGAATCCGTTTACGGTCATCGCAACAACCGTCTCAAGTACCAATATTCTTGTAGGTTCTGTGACTTCTACAGGGTCGATCTATATTGGTGGGTCAACGGCGAGCTCGACGATTCTTGGGAATGTGCTTCTTGGTACGTCGACGCGCGACACGGTTTTTCCTTCAGGGTTTGTGATGGATGGAAACGATACGCTGGTCGCGGGAAGGCTTGGTGTTGTGGCGCCGGTTTATGCATTAGGGGGGGTGTATGCGGGAAGCAATACCTTTTATAATGATAACGGGATCACCGTGTCATCCGGAGCCTTTGATGTAAACGTCACCGGTAATACTACGATCACCTCTAATGGTGGGGTGGCGGGGCTCGCGTTTACCGCATCGAACGCTACGCTTACGAGTGCGGGCGATCTTCGCTTTACGGTGCCTGCCTCAAGCGCGATTATTCCTACTCAGGACCTTACGGCGCTTGGTACCGTATCTGCTCGGTTTAATGGATACTTTGGATACGTGACATCTACGCACGTTGCTTCAACGAGCGTGAGTTCAACGTACGTCACGTCAACGGTAGTTGCCGCGACAACGATCAATGCGACAACGGTAAATGCAACGACGGTGAGTAGCTCTTCTATTACATTAAGCGGAGCCACGACCTTTAGTGGATCGGTTGATAGCCGAATCACGAGCGGTCTCTCGGTATCAACGGTTGGAACCCTCGCATTACCATCGTTTGCTACCGCCACGAATATGCAGGTGGTAGGAGACATGTTGTTCGCACAAACAACATCGCATTTAGTGATGGTCGATATTAGCGATCCGAGCGCCCCACGAACGGTTGGACGTTATGATAGCGGTGGGATCGTTGGAGGCTTTGCTGTTCAGGGAGGGCGCTTCTTTCTTGTTGCGGATGCCTATGGAGAGCGCTCGTTGAGAGTGGGATACTACGGACTGGATGGAAACATGCAGGACATCTCTAGCGTTGCTCTTCCGCAGCTTACGCAGGTGATAACCGGGGTTGATGTATTGGTTGGGAACCAGGCTGTTTATGTGGTTGGGAACTACGATCAAGTGGTTATTGCTGTCGATGTTCGTTCAGCAGCGAGTATGGCGGTAAAAACGAGCGTCACCTTATCCAATAGGCCGGTCAGATCACGGTTATTTGGAGAGGCGGCCATTGTATCGGTTATGGACGTTTTCTCTGCAAGTGAGATTCATCGTACATTTATCACCGAGCCCTTTGCTCTTTTAACCCCCTCTCATTGGGTGTCTATTGACGATGGAGCGACGGATCTGTTTATTCGAGGGAGAACAATGTATGTTCCGCTATCCACAGGGAACGAGGTAGCGGTCATTGACATTACGGATACGGGCGCCGTCGTTACCACTGAGCTTTCTGGGATCACGGGGGCTTCTCGCGTATTTGAAAACGGAGGGATGTTATTCGCATATGGTACGGGGATGTCAGGGTATCGCGTTTTTAATACGGCATCCTCTACCGCACCAAGCGATTTAGGAACGGTGAGTTTTGCGAGCACAATTCTCTCGTTTGCTCAAAAAGGAGATATTCTTATTCTTGGGGTTAATGTTGCCACGTCTCTAAATTTTGTGCGTTTGCCGGGTATTTCCGTGAATGCGTTACGTGGTGGAACGGGAAGCTTCTTTGCTCTCGATACGGCTGGTGATCTTTTTGTAGGGGGGGACGTCACTATTGATAGCGGCCTATCTGTCGGATTAGGTGGGCTTAGTGTCACGGGGGGCGCGCGCATGGAGGCTTCTGCTGCCACGGGCAGCGTACTGTCCGTAGTGAATCGGGCAAATGCGAACCAGCACAAGTCTTGGGGAGTGTACACAAATCGCTTGCTTGTTGGGGAGAATGCGAACGCTACGGGGACAAACTCCTACGTTTCCCTTTTTGGCTATAACAGCGGGGCCTCTCGTTTTGGAATCTGTCTTGATAACACGAATACCGCTTCAACGTGTATTGATTTTGCGAGCACGAGTACGGTGTATAGCTTGCTCGCGGACGATGCCATTGGGGCAAATGCTTTCGACTTGGCGGAGCGCTACCATATTACAGGAGAAGCTGAGCCTGGAGATGTGTTGGTGCTAGACCCAGAAACCCCGCTTCACATGAAGAAAAGCACCGGAACAACGTATGATTCGGCGCTGTCGGGAGTCGTCTCAACGCGTCCAGGGTTTATTCTTGGAACAGGAGGAGATGTCTCGGTTGCGCTTGTTGGTCGTGTACCGGTGAAAGTCACGGTCGCAAATGGTGCTATTGCTCCGGGCGATCCACTCACTTCGTCGGAGGTTCCCGGGATTGCGATGAAAGCGACTCGTGCTGGGCGCATTATCGGTCGCGCGCTTGAGGGCGCGACCGCGGATGGGCTGATCGAGGTTTATCTTCAGCCGGGATTTGATGCGTCCACGCTCCTTCGCGCAGATGGAAGTCTGACGACCATTGCTCAAGACCTCGGTGTGCGCTCAACGGGAACGGCTTCTCAGGACGCGCCAACGTTTAACTCCCAGGTTCTGAGCTTTCTTGGAAGCGCTTGGGATGGATCGGGTGCGGTTGCGAGCGAGTTCCGGTTGTTTAATCAGGTCACGTCCGCTACGAGTTCCGCGCTCACGATTGCGACGGCAAGCTCTACGCTCTTTAGTGTAGATGCACAAGGTTCGGTGAGTATCACAGGAGATCTTGCGCTCGCCGGACGCCTCTATCCATCAGCGCGAGGCGTAGCACAGCGAGAGTCCTATATCTTTGTCGATGATACCTCTGAGACGGGGAACTATATTTCGACAAATGCCGATGGCTGGCAATCACAGGACGGATATGACTACGCAGAACGGTATGTTTCGCCAGATGAGCTTGAAGCAGGAGACGTGGTGACGGTTCGACGTGGATCTCGATTGTATGTCCAGCGGACGCTCAAAACAGAGGAGATGGTGGTTGGGGTAGTCTCGACCAAGCCTGGATTTATCGCCGGTCGTCCGCAAGAGGACGCGTATCCGATTGCGCTCGCAGGTCGTGTGCCAACAAAGGTCTCAACCATTAATGGCGCGATTGAAGCGGGAGACTCCCTTGCTCCGTCCACGATTCCTGGGGTTGCGGTCAAAGCGACGGCTCCTGGGCCAACGATCGGTCTTGCTTTAGAGGCATATTCTGGAAGCGATGTTGGAAGAATTGAAGTGTTCGTGAATCCAGGATGGTATGGAGGATATGAGCAAACAGCCGCAAACGAAGGGGCGGTAGTGGCGGGAGGTATAGCAAAGAGTGGTTTTGCCCAGATCCTTGTTGGTCAAAGTCGTGTACGGGTGAGCTTGACCGGATTTATTCGGTACCCACACCTGCAAGTGACCCCGTATACGCAGGTTGAATCAGGATGGTGGATTGATCGAGTGACGCCAGAGGGCTTCGATGTGGTGCTGGGCGCCCCCATTGGTCGTGCGGCGAGATTTGCATGGACCGCGGAAGAAGTGGGAGAATCGCCAACAATCCTGCTCTCAAGCGGCAGCCGATTCTCGATGGATCCAGTCTCTGGTGAAGTTCAGTTCCCGCCAGCACAAGACGAATCCACTCCACCACCAAAAGCTATTTCAGAAGATCCAGCCCCTGAGCCAACTCCACTGCCAGAGGGTGATTCTGCGGAAGAGAGTCAGGTAAATGAACCGCCAGTCCCTGGATCAGCGTCAGCAGCAGAAGACGCTGATCCGCGAGAAAATCAGACTCCTGAAACACCAAGTTCTGAGACTGCAAGCACCGAATCACCAAATCCCGAAACCGCTCCTCCTTCAGAAAGCCAGACTCCTGAGGTCGTAAGTACTGAACCAATACCACCAACAGATACAGAACCAACATAAAGCGAGCTCCTTTGTTCTCTTTGCTCAGAATAAGGATTCTCGTTTTATGTTTTGGATGACTCGCTTCGCTCGTCATCAATTTTTAAGAACCGAGGCGTCTGATATCTGGATCGAAACGTCTGACAGACGTCATTTTCTAAAATATCCACACCCCGAACGAAGTGAGGGGTGGAAGAAAAAAGACAGATTCCTTATTGTGAGAAGATTGGCGAGACGGTATCCTGGGGGCATGTCTACACATGTGTTTGGAGTGGCGGAGCGACAACGTGCCACCGGTCGTATTTCCTGGGAGGTTCGTGCGCTCGCGGTTCTCCTGCCGGCGTGTATTGCTCTCGCGGCGCTTGTTTGGTGGAACGGCCTCCTGGATCCGCATGAGGTGATAAAAGCGGTGGTATTGTGTTTTGGTGGTGCCATCCTCGCGGTGTTGCATGGACTCGCTCTTTGGCGGCAGCAAAATGCCGCCAGGCCATTGCCGTTTGTGCTTCTCATCCTCCTCGATCTCCTCGTCCTTTCTGCTATCACGACCGCTTTTCTTGCCCCGAGCACCATACTGGCGTGGCTAGGTGTCGGTGGTTCGGTTTCCGGATCTGTTTCTATCACGCTGGTGGCGGCTATTTTGTTTGTGATCGCCGCGTCATTACGCGTCGCAGGGTGGAGGCCAAGCTGGTCTTGGGCGTCAGCCATCTATCTTTTTGTACTCATACTAGCGGTGGTTCAGCGGCTTGGGTGGGTGGATCTTTCTCCTGGCGGAGGAGCGGCGCGTCTCTTTAGTCCGTTAGGAAACGAAACGATGGTCGCGTGGGCTTCGGTGATGATGCTAGCGGTGACGCTTTCTGTACGAGAGCTTTCTTGGTCGCGTTGGGCGGTCATTGGAGCGGGATTTGGCTGGCTCGCGTGGGTTGATCGTACCGAGACGTGGCTTGTGCTCATTCTTGGACTGATTACGAGCCAGCTGCTCCACGCCCTGCATCGGTCACGCGTACAAGGAATATTTTGGGCGCTCCCAGGGCGTATCGCGCTAGCCGTAGCGGCGGTGATGCTCTTTCTTCCGGTTCCCCGCTCTGCTGCGCTTCCAACGCTTATCACCGCCAACTGGCAGCAAAGTGCCATGGTTGTGAAAGCTGCTTGGAGTGAGGCGCCGTTCTTTGGGGTGGGACAGGGGCAATGGTCATCTGTCTTCGAGCGCATTCGTCCTATTGAAGCCAACCTTGGTCCGCTTTTCGCGATCCGTTTTGACGTTGGAGCAAACTGGTGGTTTACGAGTGCCGCGCAAGAGGGAGAGATTGGACTTGGGCTTCGCCTGCTTTTTATCACGCTCATGTGTTTGCATGTGCTCCGTCTCGCGATGCGTGATCAAGATCGCATCATCGATGTTACGCTTGTCGTGGTGGGTGTAGGGGTGCTCACGGCCATTCAGCCGTATACCTGGTGCATCGTCGCCGTGTTCGCGCTGTTGGGGTACGCATCGGGTGATGAGCACGAGTGGTCCGTCCCCCTTCGTCGCGCGGCCGGTATAGGTATGATGGTTGTTGGGTTGGGGACGGCTTCCTTGCTTGTTTGGCAGGTGCCTCGTGTTTTGGCAGATGGTTTCGCTCGAACAGGTGTGAAGGAAACTCGTCCAGAAGCGCGCGTGGACGCGCTCGCTCGCGCTGTTCAATTAGCTCCATGGGTGACAGACTATGTTGTTGCAGAAACTCAGGCGCGAGTTCAATTGATTGCTGGTCAGCTTCAAGATACGAAAACAACAAACGAAATGCTTCAAGAATCATTTGCAAAGGGAATCGAGCGAGCAAAGGCCGGAACGGAGAAGTGGCCTTCCTCGGCAGACATGTGGATGGCACGCGGCGCGCTCTACCTCGCGATCGCTCCTGCGACCCAAGGTGCAGACCAGTTCGCTATTCAGGCCTATCAAGAAGGGATGAAGTACGCCCCGCAGCATCCAGGACTTCCACTCGGCATCGCTACTGTCTACCTGCATCGCGCAGAAGCAACGGCGCCATCAGGGACAAACGCGTCAACCACGAAAGCGCTCGCGGAATACCGCCTCGAACAGCGTCGATTAGCCGCTCAATGGCTCCAGCGCGCACTCGAGGAAAAACCCGATGATCAAGGCATTCTCTACGCATACGCCACAAATCTCGCTCGAGCGGGCGATGTTGCGTCGGCACTCCCGCTCTTTCAAACGCTTGTCGAACGCCAACCGAACCGACTCGATCTTGGACTCGAATACGCGACCATGTTGGCTTTTTCCCAGCGGTACACGGAAGCCGTGCCGTTCGCTCAGCGCATCAGCTCCTCAGATCCGCTTTTTGCCACATCACGCCGTCTTTTGACGGACTGGTATGCGGCAACGGGCGACTGGGCGAATGCGCTCGGCGCCTGGAAAGCTCTTCCAGCGAGTGAACAGTCAGACCCGGCTTTTCGAACACGATTGCGTGAGCTACAATCAAAGGCAAGTACTACCACCAAACGGTAGGATCTATGCTTCGCTCGATACGCTCCTTTTTCCTTCGACTTCACCCACAAACCCCCGCTCACCAGGTGCGGCAACAGTTCTATTTGGAGCAGCAAGAGCTCGCGAAAGATCTTCGACAGGCATTCCGCGCCTACGAGCGTCGCTTGAGTTATCTTGAACGTCGCGTCGTCCATCAGTCCGATGAAGAGCTTAAGCGTGACACGTCCTTGTTTGACGCATCCCACAAAGCACTCGCGCAGGTCTTGCAACGCCTTCGGTCAGCAGATGCAGATGCGGAGCAGCTCGTCCGTGAGTGGCACGACTGGCATCGAGGAGCTCAAGCCGTCCCTTCTGAAGAACGGCGTTCTCGGCTAGAGATTTTGCGTTCAGAGCTCGCGCTTCGAGGCGTCCTTCCTGCAACAGCAGAAAAAGCGTCCAAGACAGACAAAGAACCCAAACTCAAAAACAAGCGCCACACCTATTCTCCCACACGCCTCAGTCAAGACGTGTTTCAAGCGTTTGACGATGTATACTCGTCACGGTTAGGCGGCGCCATAACGCGCGGTCAACACCTCGCACGCAAGCTCTTCCACCCCGCTACCCACGCCATACCATCCCCCAACACTGCAAAACGCATCAAGCACCTTCATGCATTGCATGCGCGTTGGAAGCGGGTGTTTTGAGTTTTTTGGCGTTGGTGAAAATTAAACAATCTTGATAATCCCCAGAAGGGCTTTCACTTTATTTGCTGGATCTTTAAACCGAAACGCGTCTCTTCCCATGTCGCCTTTTCCGTAATCAACGGGCACGAATTCAAGCTGGTTGAGATCGTAGATGAGAACTACATCTAATTTTACTCGATAGCCACGATCTTGAAGAGCGCCTTCGTAGAAGTTCTCTATCGTTTCTGCCACGATTTTTTCGCCGCTTATTCGATCATAGGCAAGAGCAAACAAATCGATCCCCCTTCCTTTATAGAAATCATGGAGCACCCCTTCTCGATTCGGATCGTATTTATCCGTGCCTAGTCGTTGGATCGTCTCTATCAAAGAATCGAGCGATTGATTAGGATGATCGGCCACGCTCAAACAGCGTATAGCGGTTCCTTCTCCGGGGAAGTGGGAGAGTATCATCTCGTTTATTTTCTTCGCAACGATCTGATAATCGGGTTTGGTATCGCGTCGGTATTCAGGAATAGAAACAATATGAACCGGTATTTCTTTTGAGTGTGTTTCGTGAGGGGTCAAAGACATATTCAGATATCACGTATTTTATAAGACGAGCTTTCATCTTAACAGCTAACGAACAAAATGAGATTTTTGCTAGCTTCTATAACAAAATCTCCGCCTTCTAAGCGGAGATTTTTGTATGGTGGACCCTAGCGGGATCGAACCGCTGACCTCTTCCATGCCATGGAAGCGCTCTACCAGCTGAGCTAAGAGCCCGTATAGTAATGGTACGGAATGGGCATAGTGTGCGGAATAAGCGGCGCGCCGTCAAGTTGAGGGAGGGTCTGGCTTTTAGATCTGAGGTATAGCTGATCCTGCATAATAGCGTTTTCTCCGTCTCAATAAAAGAAGGGAATCTCCTCTTTTTTATCGCGCCTCAGATAGTCCGTGGTAATATGTGTGCACATGACTCACATCATTCGACCCCACTGGTATAGTAAGGAAGGTATTTTTCAGATCCTTCTTTCTGGGCTTTGGCTGGCTCTTTCTTGTTATGGTTTTTATCATATCTATTTCTATCGTCTTGGTAGATATGGAAATGATAAGCTCGGTATGCTTGGTTTTCTGTTTGTTGGAGTCTTTTCTCTCATATCGATTATTCAGCTGCTCTTTGTGAGAGCGTTAATCTTCGACGGTAAGTCTGTGCGTATACGCTCCATATTCAGTACGAAAAATATCCCTATTCGAGATATAACAAAAGTATGGTGGGAAATTCCTAGGATTGGCGTAATGGATCTACTGATGAGAAAGTCGAATTGGCGGAGGGTTTTTAAAGCCACGATCGGTTTTGACGGAAGTAAGCAGGTGCTTTGTGAACAGAATATAGGGCGAGGCTGGAATAGAGTCGAGCTAAAGAACTTTTGTAGATACGTGAACGAACAAATAGCGATTCAAAAGTAAAAAACCGATTCTGTTTTTTGGTGGAATTAGCCACCCGGACAAACTATTTTTATGATGGTTCTGTTCAGTGTCTAGCCTTCACGGTTTTTGACTATAACCGATCCTGTATAAAAGCATTTTCTGCGTATCGATAAAAGAACGGAGTCGCCTCTTTTTTATTCGTGAGATATTCTCTTAGCATCGCTTCATCGACGTCTAAAATCGGTGCCGGACGCTCTGAGGGATTGAGAACCTGCTCAGGAGTGAGCCAATGGATCAGAGCTGTTTTTTCTGCACGCTCGGTGCCCCCGATTTTTTCTCCTTCAAAAACAAACTTCGCAAATAATCCGCCATCTGACCACGTTCCCTGTATCACAGCGACAAGGGAATGCAGTCGAGCTTCGATCCCGGTTTCTTCTTGGACTTCTCTGATGGCTGTTTCCATGGGCGTCTCGCCCGGCCTCATCCGCCCTCCTGGGACGTTTAACATTCGTTGGTTCATGCGGTCTTCCTCGAGGAGCAGAATGCGACCCTCATCCTTAATGAGCACCGACGCTATAATGAAGGCATTAAATGGTTTTAGCATAGGATTTGATGGTAGTGTAGCAAGCGGGGCACTTGGAAGCACCTACGTAAAAGCCCACTACCTAGGGGATTTTTATAGAGTCCTTTACTCTGTAGCTGAATTTATGGTTAAATATAAGCATATGCTTAAGAGGCAGTGTATTTCCGTCACAAAACTCCGGACAAAAACAAAGGAATGCTTAGATGGCTTGAAGGCCGATCCTAAGTTTATTTTTGTGAACAATGAGCCGGTTGCCGTTTTATTGAATATTGAGGAGTATGAAGAATATTTCCAGCGTCCGATTCTACGTGAGCTAGACAAAGATGAGGTGAGCGCAGCCTTGAAAAAGAAGGCGATCACCGCCAAAAAAACACACAAGAAAGACCTGATTAGTATCTAGCTCCGCATGAAAAAAGCTTTACGTATCTTTGAGCAAAAGGATATTCTTGCGGCTCTTGAGGCGTGCGGCTTGGTTCAGCAATACAAAAAAGCAAAGGAGTATCTTATACGGGGGTACCCTATGAAGGTTCGATTTAAGGAGCGAAAACCATCCGGAAGCGGTATCTGGTCTTTTCGTATCAATAAGCAGTTTCGTGCGTTAGGAGTTTTTAATGATGAAGGAGATCTTGTTATTTTTGAAATCGATAACCATCAGTAACTGGGGGATTGGGTTTTAAGTTGTTACATCCGTGAGGGGAGCCGGATTATGCGCGTTTCACCATATCCCACATCGCTTGAAACAGCACTTTAAAGACATCCACCATCGCTGGTACGGCAATAACAACGGCGAGCGCCGTTTGTGAGGGGTTTACGATAAGAATTTTGTCGTCAAAAATATCGATAGTGCTGGCGAACGCATAGTTCTTAGGAAGAAATTTGATTTCGCGCAGTAAGTTTGGGTCGGTTGGATTGGTATCGGTGGAATCTGCCGTCAGCAAAATGCGTGTGGAAATAGCCGCGCTCGCTCGGTCTTTGCGAAACTGGACGAAAAAATCCGGATCTATCCCTTGCCACGCGTTGCTATTCCCAATAATTGAGTACGAGCGGTGATGATACTCTCGCAGAATGGTTTGATAAAATCGCTTGAGTTCTTTTGGCGTTTCAATGAAGCGCACGCCCTCGCTTTGGATGTATTTTTTTTCAAGGGATTCAAGCAAAGGCAAGCCCTCTGTGAACGAGCGGAGTCGGTGTTCGTAAACATGAGCAAGTGCGCGTGGCGGTTCGGCACGAAAGAGTTGATGGCGACGTTTCAGAGTAGAGCTCACGTAGCCTTTCACGATCATTGTTTTAAGAATGGCGTAGGCGGTCGTTCGTTGAAGCAACACGTGCTTCGCCAAAACGCTCGCAGGCATTTCACCATGAGATAAAAGGGCGAGATAGATGGTGGTTTCATGGGGTGAGAGCCCGAGCTCTTCCAGACGTTGGTGCAGATTCATGTGTTGTCAAAAATTATCGTCAGTTATATTTATAGCATATATTTACTTTATAAATAAAGCAATACTAAATAAAAGTGTATATATATACTTGACAAATAAGATAAAAGTAGGGTACAATGAAATATCCACTCACGAGAAGGGCTCGTGGCGGGTGGACCAAGGAGAGAAATATGAACTCGCTGTACATTGGTTCAAAGCGTTTCTGGTACCCCCACCTCATCGGCGCGAGTGATGAGGGCGAGGAAGAGCGCCTTGCGCGGCGGCCGGGCGTGGTCGCCAACCAGCTCTTCGAGCTGCTGGTCCGTCGCTTGGAGCGCTGCAGGCTCCCAGGGCGCGCACGTCGCGCGCGAGAGGCGTTCACGAGGAACCGTCGCGCGCTTGGTCTCAAAATCGAGCGTAGCGAACGGGTGTGGGTGTTTTACGCTCCTAACGTAGAGCACTACTCGCTCGAGTGGAGCGGGGTACTCATCCGTGTCTCGCTCGAGCAAGGCTCTGTCAGATCCGAATGGGGTTCTGACAAGTCGCCGTGTCCGCACGCGCGTTGGGGAGAGTGCGAAAGAGGCTCAGTCATCTTCTCTTGGGAGGAGGCTAAGCTCGATTTCGATGCTTCGCCAGACGCTTGTCGAAGGTTCTTGTTCAAGGACCTCGACATGAGCGACGACCGGCTGATATCTCGCTTCGAGCTGTTCAAGCCGTGTCCTTCGTCCGATGCCGCGCCAGAATCCAAACTGCGCGATGACGTCGACGACGACTGATCATTCTGGGCGTACGCCCCTATCGAGCTCGTCCGGTATCTCGGTCCGTTCTTGGGCCAGACGAGCATCCCCCAGAGTTCATGAAGTGAATTCTGGGGGATGAGCCGCGTGAAGCAGTTTCCCAGAAGGGTAGATTTCGACATGTTCAAAGACCTCTACGGTGTTCAGTTGATCGGTGCCAGCATTGAAACAGAGGAGGAGAAGCCGGCGCGGGTGCATCATGAGGACGCGGCATACGTGCTACTTCAGCGTCTCCTGGCTTGCGAGGACAGGAGTCCATCAGCACATGGTGAGAAGAGGGTGCTGACGCGGCGCGTGTGGCTGTTCTATGCGGAGGCGGAGCTTCCATGGGATGCGCGAAGCGCCTGGGGTTGCGCGTGTTGTCCGGATGGAGAGCCTCTTCTCGTCGCGGTGGTGCATGAAGGAGGTTTGCTCCTTTTGCAGGACGGTGCGGTCTCTGTGTGGACGAAGTGTGAGTGTATCGCGCCTGCTGCGGCTGATGATTATCGAGAGTACCTGTTCCCAGATATTGAGGCTGATGATTATCAGTTGGATGAGCTGCTCATGCCCACGAATCTCCGTTCAAAGCCAGATCCGTGCCCCGATACCCGCTCGCAGGGTCCGGACGCACCTTTGTCCGACGATGACGATAACGATGACGATGACCTCTACCCACCCGGCATCTGAACGGCGGCCTCAACCCCAACTTAAACCCGAGCAGCGGCTCGGGTTTATCGTATTTTATCGTGTGTAGGCAAGGGGGTTTTTGCGTTTGCCGTTGTCGTAGACTTCGTAGTGTAAGTGCGTGCCGGTTGAGCGGCCTGTGGTGCCTACGTAGCCGATGACTTGTCCACGTTTTACTTCTTCGCCCACTTTTACGAAGAGTTTTGATGCGTGTGCGTAACGTGTGCGGATGCCGGTTGGGTGGTCGATGACGATTTGGAGGCCGTAGCCACCGCTATTCCAGCCAGATGTGACGACAACCCCGTCTTCAGAGGCATAGATCGGATCCGTATAGTCACCATCGATATCGAGACCCGTGTGGTTCCAGCCGTAGTATTGGTTGACGACGGCGAGGCGTGTAGGCCAGAGGAGCTTTGTTTTTTTCTTGGCTTCGGCCTCTTCTTTGTCTTCTGGAACGGCGCGGGTATCTTCTTTTGAATTTGAGAGCTCTTGGTAGATATCGAAAGCTTTATTTCGAATCTTCGCGATCGGCACATCAGGCTTTACGCTTACCCGGCCCACGACTTTTGGTGTTTTTGCGGTGGTGGCCACAGCAGGTTTTGGTGTGGATGCGGTAGCGGCTGTCACAGGTGCTTTTACAGCAACCGCCGTTGGCGCAGGAGGTTTACCGTTTGGAATAACGAGCTCCGCTCCTACGGCAAGGGTTTTCCCAAGGGTATTTGCAGAAGCAATGTCTCCGGTCTTTACTCCATAGCGAGTGGCAATCTGTGCGAGCGTTTCACCACGTTTTACCACGTGAGCAACGCCGGTCACGGGGAGAATCTTGAGCTCCGTTCCGATCCGAAGCGTGCTTTTTGCGGTG
The DNA here is from genome assembly GCA_964437285.1 of uncultured Gammaproteobacteria bacterium. Classification (GTDB taxonomy): domain Bacteria; phylum Patescibacteriota; class Patescibacteriia; order 2-12-FULL-60-25; family 2-12-FULL-60-25; genus JAGOUA01. Next base: position 58,995 of record CAYTGF010000004.1, on the reverse strand, counting down.
AGCTGGTTTGCCCAGAGCACGGTTTCTTGGGTGACTCCGTGGCGACGGGCAATGGTCGCGATCGTATCTCCAGATCGTACTCGGTAGATTTGGATTTCTGTACGTGGAGCCGTGTCTGCGGGGGCGGGTTCATCAGAAGATTGCGTGGCAACGGTTGACGAAGAGTCAGGACGAGCGGGAGAAGTCGTGCTAGATGCATCCGGAAGCGGCTGGTACGCAATCGCTCCAACGATGCCTTGATCTTGGACGAAGGCATATTCGTCTTCAGACTCAAGATCAAAGTCTATGCCGGGTTCTTCTTGAAGACTATCCGTAAGATACTGTGTTGGAACGTTGTCAGCAGCGGTGAGTCCTTCCTGGGTGATAGAAGCTTCGCCATTTGTGACGAGAGCGTAGAGAATGGATCGTTGGCCAACATCCACGGCGGCTGAGGCGGACTGAAAGTGAATCAGCGTAAGTGGAATAGCGACAACCGCAAGCAGAATGTGAAGGGTGTACTTACTCGTGAACAACAAAAAGAAGATTCCACGCGTAGACGCGACGGTTTTACGGAGTCGAAGATCGGTGAAAAAGAGCAGCCTATAAAACGGAATAATAATAAACGAATGAAAGGCATTCCAGATCGGGAACGTGAGTCGACCAATATATGACAACCCCTGTCCACAAACGAGGACGGAGGTCCGAATCACATCAAGGGCAAGTAGGGCGATTCGGAAAAAGAAAAGATGGGGGGATGAGCGTTGAATAGAAACCTCCAGATTCGGAGACGAGCGCAGAACGTAGGGCTGCCAGGACAGAATTCCACAGGCCCATTCCGACGGTTCACGAGAGGAGCAGGGGCAAGAAGGCGTGAAGCCGGTTAAGTACGAAGGGGTAGATAGTGTGGATCTAGGATAGAATGCCCGCAAGGGGCCGTCAAGGAAACGCCTCTTTTTTGCGGTAGGTGAGCGCTTCTGTGATGCAGGCTGGCGTAATAACATCGTGCGCATCTAGGTCGGCGATGGTTCGTGCAACACGTAGTAAGCGCGTATACCCACGAGCCGAGAGCTTGTAGCGGTCGGCGGCAAGCGCAAGGAGTTCTTTTGATTCACGAGGAAGCTGTTCTTGTGCTTCAAGGCGCGCAAGAGGGAGATGCGCGTTCAAAAGTACGTCCGGGGAAGCTCGTTCACGCATACGAATGCGCGCCTGATCTATCCGCGCCTGACGAAGAGCGAGGGGGATGGGGTCTGGTATCGCAGCACGAAGGTCGTCGTGAGGAACGCGGTCCATATGAACGAATAGGTCGATTCGATCAAGGATCGGTCCGCTTAGCCGTTTTCTGTACGCTTCGATGCGGGAGGCGGGGCACTGGCAACCGCCGTCGAGAGAGCCGGAAAATCCGCATGGGCAGGGGTTCATGGTCGCCACAAGTTGGAAGTTTGCAGGAAAGCAGAACGATGCGCCCACGCGGCTCACATAAATCACCCGGTCTTCTAGCGGCTGACGGAGCGCTTCCACGAGGGCACGCGGATACTCCGGAAACTCATCAAGAAACAGGATGCCGCGATGCGCGAGAGAGATTTCCCCGGGACGCGGAGGGCTTCCTCCGCCGACGAGCGCCATGAGACTCGAGGTGTGGTGTGGAGAACGGAAGGGAGGGTAACGTAAGAGCGCGGGGCGGTTGAGGGTGCCGGCAGCGGAGTGAATCTGGGTGGCTTCAAGAGATTCTTGCAAAGAGAGTGGTGGCAAGAGCGCAGGGAGAGAACGCGATAGAAGGGTCTTTCCGGAACCGGGTGGTCCATAAAACAGGATGTTGTGTCCGCCCGCCGCCGCAATCTCAAGAGCGCGTTTCGCTGGGCTATGACCGCGTACGGTATCGAGAGACGTGTTAGTTTCTTCTTGTTGTTCTATCGGGGCTGGTGCTTGCGTGGCAGCGTACGGTGTTTCTTGCCGAAGAATACGAACAAGTTCGTTGAGATCACGGACAGAAACCACCGTCAGGCCTTCGACGCACGCGGCTTCTTGGGCGTTCGCTTCGGCAAGAAACACGCGTTTATAACCGCGCGTTTTTGCCATGATCGCGATGGCGAGCGCCCCACGAACAGCTCGAATGCTCCCATTTAGGCCCAGCTCTCCAACAAAAAGAGAGTGGGATAAGAGATCGGGAGGGACGAGGCCTTGATGGGCGAGAATCGCGATAGCGATGGGGACATCAAAAAGCGAGCCAGTTTTCTTTTGATCGGCAGGAGCGAGGTTGATGGTGATGTGGGTTTTGGGAAAATCAAAACCGGACTGACGAATGGCGCTTCGTATGCGCTCGCGGGCTTCCTGAATGGAGATATCCGCAAGACCGACGAGCGTAAACGCGCTTAAGCCGGGACGAATATCTGTTTCAACGAACACGGGTTCGGCATGAATGCCGGTGATGGCGGCGGTCGCAAGGGTTGAGGTCATGCCTTACTCCGTTGCATGGCTCGGCGTTGTTGTCTAGTGGGAATAAGAAGGGCTAAGACAAGCAAAGAAACACATCCAAACAGCACGGCGAAATCAGCGATATTCGCAATCGCACGATGCCAGAGAAGAATCCAGTCACGAACAAAGCCAAGAAAGACTCGGTCGTAGAGGTTTCCTAGAGCTCCACCAAATACGAGTCCGGCCGAGAGAACAAAGAATGGATGATTCCAGTGCGACTTACTTGAGAATAAAAACGAAATAAGCCATCCGCAAAAGAACACGGCGCCAATAATAAGAAGAGGAATAGGGAGGGGGGTATTGAAGGTCGCGCCAAGATTTGCGTGTAATGAGTGCTGTATACGACCATCAAGCCATGAAAAACGAGGCGAAGCGTCCAAAAGGGGCCGATCAAAAAACCACCACTTGCTCAAAAGATCAAGTACGAGGACGGTGAGGGAGCTAGAGCAAAAAACGGTGCACGCTACAGCTCTTGTGTAAGGGTTTTTTTGCATGCAACACAGGAAGACGACTCAGGTCGAGCTTCTAGGCGCTTGATATCAATAGGTTTTTCGCAGTACTTACAGATTCCATAGGTTCCGCGCTCGATCATGGCGAGAGCCTTGCGAGCATCGCGGAGCTCTTCTTGGAGTTCGTCGACAATAGGCATGTCATCGGAAAGGGTGGTGCTTTCAAGGCCGTTATCATCGTCGGTATCACCCCCGGTTTCCACGTGTTTTGCGATATAGGTGCCGGGGTTTGCAGGATCTTCGTCAGCAATCTCGAGGAGGTCCTTCAGAAGACGAGCTTCTTGAGCCTGTAAAAGCGCTCCAAAATGTTTTATATCGATGGAAGGGGACATAGTAACTGTACTATAACACGGAATAACGAGCTTCTCTGGTAGTTTTGTCAAATAGTCCGGCTAACGACGTGCTAGATATATTGGAAATGAGAAAGGCGTCGATGGCGCGCCTGGTGGAAGAGACGCGGCAGTCGACGCCGCAGGAACGAGAGACGGTAGCCGTCTGGGTCTCTACCGGTGAAGATAGAGAGGAGAGGCATTTGAGAGACCGCCAAACATTCAGTCGTTGGCTTTGGCCCACTCGATGGCAGAGCCCTCGATAGCACGCCAGAAGGTCGTACTATATAGATGAAGGATACCGATCGTCACCACAAGCACGCGTGACGAAATCGAGCGAGTATAGCCTCCCCATTCCATGTGGAATCAATCCCCGTAGGGACTAGGGGGAGGGAAGGATCGCTCCATTCCCCGTCTCTGTAGACAAAGCGCTTTCTCGAAAGAAACGGGGAATGGAACTCAGAGGTTGTGGAATGCGAAGCGATGAACTGATCGCCCGCTAGAAAGGACAATGTGACAATGAACCCGTCACAGAAAGAGGGTGAGGAACAAATCTTTTTTCGAACAATCGCCCTACGCAACAAAGAACGAGGAAACAATCAAGGGTACATTCACCAACTCTTATTGACGCATACTCCTGCAAAGAACGAGCGTAACAAAGAACGAAGCTCTTCAATTGTGTGGTAGCCGGCGCAAAGGTAATCGCTTGATCTCGGCGAGGCGAGACCCAAGCACGTAAGAAGGATGTCCGGCGTGGAAAGAACAGTGTGGCTGTGATGGTGTTTTCAACCACCTCTTCACTATAGCATTTTTTTTCTGTTTTTTCAACCACATCACGAATCACATTGGTACGGCTATGTGTTTTCTACTTATCCACAGCTACGTCTGCAGCAAAGCAAGCGCTTAATCGACCACTAAGCTCGCCAATCTGCAGAAGCGATGGCTGGCCCATGCTGATCTGAGACCACACATGAGTAAGTGATGGGCCAGATAGGTGGAAGAACAAATGGAAGTCAGGATCAGCGCAGCCTGTGAGCGGAGCATCTATTTGATCGCCCTTTTGAAGGAGTGTGATGGTAGATGTGCTTGCCGCATGGCGTCGGACGCTTGCGGAGCCATCCGGCAAAAGGCTGACGCGTTGCGCTGTTGAGCTCACAGCAAGAAGCTGGAGAAGGGATGAGCTCGCGTGACGTACCTCAAGCGACCAGCCCATCAGGGTGCCGCTGGGGGCATTCCAGGCCAGGCGGGTAATATCCGATCGCCAAGGAGCTAATCCCTGATCATTTAGGACGAAACGCCCTAAAAGAGCTGCATCTAGAGCGGGATTTTGAAGAATATACGAACCGTCATATCCCGGGAGAGGTTGTATATTGGGCGTTGAGGCGGCTAATGAGGTCGTAAGCACCTTCTTATTGATCGCAAAAGCGACAGCTTGGTCATCAAGCTGCACCCGTCCTCGTAGCACAACAGATTCCAAATCTAATGACCAGTCACGACGATCACGGAGTGCGAGAACGGTTGTCGTTGTAGATGTGTCCGGATGAGTGAATACTCGATAGAGGAAAAAAGATTCGCCCTCCGCCCAGTTTTCCGGAACACGAGCCCACCGCGGAGCCAGTATCCATGTAGGGGTGGTTGCGGTTCCGCCTATGAGGCGAGGCAAAAGCCCAGGCCGACGAAATGAGCGCCAATCTCCAGAAAGCGGAAGACGGTCTTCATCACGAAGCCAATGCGCGGCCTTTCGAGAATAATCAATAGTGATGAGGCTCTTTGGAACGGCAAAACTATGTGTCCGTTGTTTCCACCAACCAAGCACGGCGAATATGGTAAGAAGAAGACCGAGGCCACCAAGAACAAAAACCACCGCACGCGGACGCGCCTCTCGACCATCAAGAATTTGATGATCTGTTCCCATCGGTGGAAAATACTCTTCCATGAATGGTTTCTAGGCTACCGCATATGACGTGGGTTGGCGAGGGGTTATGGTATACTGCCCTCAAATGGAACGTTCTCATTCTTTTGATGCGCGTGATAGTGTTGCGGAGTCTCATCCGGGAGCTTCTTTTGAGGGTGCTTCGAGGGAGTCTGGAGATTCTGGTGGGCGTATAAGCTATACGCGCTTAAAACCTTCGGAGCGTCTTGCGACGTTGTTGCACACGTACGGTGGGCAGGATCCAGCAAATACAAATACCGAGGCAACTTCTGAGGAGCTCTTTGAGGAGCAGTATGCGGACCCTGAGCATCTACGGATGAATATTGAACGAGTGACGAGGGCTATCGAACTGAGAACCCAGCGACTGGCAGCGATCCAGGAGCGCTTGCAGCAAGTTCAGACGCAGGTAACGCGGTATCACGAGATAATGAGTCCGCATCTAGATGCTTTAGAGCATGCGCGGAGAAGCGCTCGGGTCTCTCCGGATCGCAAAGCGGACTTCGGGACGGATGTCATCGAACAAGAAGCGGTGCGAATGATGGGAGGGTCTTCTTTCTCATCAACAACTCCCGAAGAGCGTGTGAATGCGGTTCGAGAGGCATATGAGGGGTTACGTCGTCGCGGCACATCTCTTGAACGAGAACATGCGGAGCGTATGTTGTCGCAGTATGAGGAAAAACGTCAGCAGCTCCCAGCGCTTACAAAAACACTCGAATCTTTAGAAGGGAAGCTCGCTCCGCTTGAGAAGGAGCTTGAGCGCCTCAAGAAGCTCGCGCAATCGGTTGACTGGCAGCGGAAAGATTTTCTCGTGAAAAAGGGTCGTACAGAGCAACGACTTGCGGAAGTTGAACGGCAGAGAAGCTTTGAAGCGCTTGAACGAACCATGACGCCAGAGCAGCGATCTTGGATTCATGCGATTTCGGAAGCGCACTTCTATCTTCTTGAGACAAACACATTAAACGGGTTGCATAAGCCATCTCTGGCTGTTTTTGAACAGCTCGCCAAGGCATACGAGCATCAAGGAATAGAAATTCTCGAAAGACTGCGTCCATATTTATCTCCACGCATTTCATTTAATGCCCTGGTATTACAGCTGGAAAGATACGTCCGTCACTCAACCCCGTAAAAAGGGTTTTCCAAGAGACTTCGTCTCTTGGATGTTTTTTGGAGTCTCTGTGGAGGGGCTCTCGCTTTTTTCCCACAATGACTGAAACATCGAACGCATCATGGAGATGATGTACTGATCTTGAATGAGGAGAGCGAGCGGTGCCTTTGGCTGCCAAATAATCATCTTATTCGCAAAGAGAAAAAACGAAGGACTGAATGGTTGGGCATTTTGTAGATAGCGGGTTTCGCGGAGAGGATCGTTGTCGGACTCGATTGTTTTGGCGGAAGGATCGGGAAGAAAGAGGGCTTTTACACGAATACCACGCCGCTTACGGCTCTCCATCCAGCGAGCATGCTTTTCTTTGGAGATGTGCTGAATGAAGTCGGCAGCTGAACCAAAAAACTGAAACTCACGTCCCGCTTCGTCGAGCGTTTGGAAGAAGAGCTGTTCGAACTGATGGGGGCCTTCATACACGCGAATCGAGGTCGGGAGTTCGCCTTGATGATACAGGGCGAGGAGGTCCGGCATGTTCCGTTGAAGCGCCTCTTGCTGTTGAGCGAGTTTTTGTTGCTGTTCCTGAAGAAGTTCCGTGATACGCGTAGGTGGTTCTACGGAAAATGTTTTGCGCTGCCCCTTCCGTTCGGTAAACGTGGCTAATCGGTGTGCCTCAAGCGCGGCGATAACCTTATATATATTAGGACGAGCCACCCCAAGCTCCCGAGCAAGAACACTTACGGACACTGGCCCAATCCGCAACGAGGTCAAATACAGCTCGATTTCTGGCGAAGTGAGTCCTAGTTGTTGTAATAGCTCCTGAAGGAGAGATTCAGAGGGGAGTGACATAGCGTATATAATTTATATACACAGTATACGATAAATTGACAATACAGTCAAAAAAGAGTATAGTATATACATAAGCAAAAGAAATCCTTCTTCCCTCCATTCTCCGCAAGCAAGGAGAAATGAGGGGCGAAGGATGTCTGGCAAGGTGCCAGCAGACCATTCGATCCGGAGGATATCAAAGTGAGGATTTTCAGAAAGACCCTGGTTCAGGAGCGTCGGCACCACACTGAGTCGGAGAGCTTGGAGCCGGACTGGTACTACGTCGAGAACGTGGACGAGGTCACCGAGCAGCTGGGGGAGCTCCTGGTGAACGGGGTGCGTGTGGGGAAGGGTGTTCTTTCTTCCGTGGAAGATGTTTTCCAGATCCAGCGAGTCCCTAACGAGGAGGTCCAAGAGTGTAGCTGGGAAGAGTACAGCGCTGCGGAGGGGTATTACTCCGTGGAGCAGTACTACACTGACCGCGACGATGACTAGTTCTTTCTTCTCGAGGATCGCGCACACGCGATTCTCCGCCTCTCAATACTTCTCACAAGGTGGGAAGCGGTGAGAGGCGAAGGATGGCTGGCACGGTGCCAGCAGACCAAAGACGCCTCGGAGGATACAGAAATGAACAACCAGCAGAATCCGTTCAACGCCTTCGCCGCCGCGCTGTCCGCTCTCGAGACGACCTGGAAGCAGATCATCGAGGCCGTCACGACCATCAAGACTCTGGAGGACCTTCTCCAGGCCCTGCCGGAACATCGTCGGCCGCTCGAGATCGTTGACGTCACGCTCGGGGAGACCCGTGAAGTGACGATCGACGGAAAGACGATCACCATCGGTCGCCGACAGGAGCTCGCGCTGCTAATCTGGAAGAATGGGGATGAGCGCGTCGGCATCCTCGTCCACAAGCGACTCACTCGCGAGCCCGGGGCAACCGGTTTGGCGCCGTGGGGCAACCGACTCGGAGAAATCCGGTCCTACGGCGGCCTCTACAACCAGAAGAGCCTCGATCTTCCCGCGATGGTGCAGTTCCCGGTCGCGCGTTTCTTCAACGCGGCGGAGTGCGAACTCTGCAAGGCCGGGGTCCCGCACGTCGAGATCCCTGAGGGTCTGGAGCCCGATATCGATCACGCTGGTGCATGCCGCCTAAAAATGGCGGTGCAGATCCGTAAGCTCCTGCACGAGCACCAGGTTCACGCCTGCGTTCTCGACGAGACGGGGTTTCACAAGTCCGGAATCTACCGTCCGATCTGCACGCTGCCCCAAATGGGGCGTCAGGAGTGGTTCTTGTCCGTAAAGGATCACTCACTCACCTGTTTCCACGGGATCTTTCTGTCCCGTGAGGTCCTGAAGCCGGAGTGGTGGGTGAAGGAGGAGCACCGGGCCTCAATCCACAACTTGCGCGGGAGCCTCCAGAGTATCCACCATCACACCGCGCACTAACTAGCACTCGCTTACCTCCTGATCACGTCGCATAACGTGATCGGGAGGTATTGTTATATAGCCAATCTCTTCAGGGATATCTAAAAGTCCTAGCCACCTCGGACTTGGCTAGGACTTCAATTCCCCCCACCAACCAAAAAGCCCCCGCAGGGGGCTTTTACAAAAGTCTTGGTGTTCGTGGTGGCGTGTCTTGTGTTGGTGCTTGTCCGTCCGTTCTTGGGCGGAATGGGGGACGATCACCGTCGCGGCGTGGAGGGCGTGGACCATCTGAGCGTGGTCCGCTTGCTCCTTCTGGCGCTGGTGGGTAGACATTTCCTTCCGTGCGCTTCATCGAGAGGTTGAGGCGACCCATGTCGTCGATTTCGTAGACGACGACATGAACCATCTGACCAATCTTCACGATGTCACCCACTTTTCCGACGCGATAGGGAGCCATCTCGGAGATGTGTACCAAGCCTTCTACCTTTGGCAGGATTTCCACGAAGGCGCCGAAATCGAGAATACGCGTGACGCGACCCTCAAATATTTCTCCGGCTTTGACTTCGCGAGTGAGCTGCTTAATCCAGTCAACGGCGGCCTGTAACGACTCTGGATTGACGGAGGTAATGGTGACCTGACCGCTATCTTCAATATCAATTTCTACCTTGTGTTTAGCGATAATTTCGTTGATGACTTTTCCGCCAGGACCAATCACATCACGAATCTTCTCAGGGCTGATCATGAACGTGATAATACGTGGAGCGTACTTTGAAAGCTCTGGACGTGGGGCTGCAATAACAGCGAGCATCGTTTCAAGAACCTGCAAACGAGCGTCGCGCGCGCGAGTGAGGGTTTCCTCAACCACGTTCCAAGGGAGGCCGCTGGTTTTTGTATCCATCTGGATCGCGGTAATACCATCTTTTGTACCAGCAATTTTGAAGTCCATACCACCGGCCCCATCTTCCATGTCTTGAAGGTCGGTGATGACTTGGTAGCGATTTGTCGCTTCATCGCTCGCAAGACCCATCGCAATACCCGCGACAGGGGCCGTGATCGGTACACCGGCATCCATGAGCGCGAGGGTAGAGCCACAGGTGGCACCCATCGAGCTTGAGCCGTTTGATTCAAGAACTTCCGAGACGACGCGCATTGTGTACGGGAAGAGCTCGCGGTTTGGGAGAACGGGCATAAGCGCACGTTCAGCGAGGGCTCCGTGGCCAATTTCACGTCGGCCAGGTCCGCGGTTTGGCTTGGTTTCGCTGACCGCGTAGCTCGGGAAGTTGTAGTGATGGAAGTAGCGCTTCTTCATCTGGAATTCCATGGTATCGAGCGTTTGTTCCATGCCCGGAGAAGCGAGGGTGACGGCAGATAGTACCTGCGTTGATCCGCGCTGGAACAAGCCAGAACCGTGTGTACGTGGCATAACGCCCACCATGCCGCCAAGCGCTCGAATATCATACAGACCGCGACCATCCGGACGGCGCCCTTCATCTAAGACAAGATTCGTAACAGAACGTTCAGCCGCGTCTTCAATGCGTTGCCAGAGCACATTTTTCCATTCTTTGCCGAGGCCTTGTTCTGCGGCATGAGCGATAACTTGTTCAGCAAACGCCTTGAGCGCACGCTTACGATCCGCTTTTGTGCGGAGTGGTTGCGCAAAGAGTTCTTTGCCGTGTTCAGCAAAGTACGTATCGACGAGCTCTTTTACTTTTTGGAGGTTTTCAGCTTTTGTCGTGTCGGTTTCTGTCACGGGCTTTACCTGTTTTGGTTTTCCGTGGTTTTTGACGACCTGCTGGATCAACTCCACGACGGGCTGAAGGCTGTCAGAGGCGAATCGCATCGCGGCAAGCATATCAGCTTCGGAGACTTGTTTTGCTCCCGCTTCCACCATGAGCGTTTTTTCACGCGTTCCTGCCACCACCAGATCAAGATCGCCCTGTTCTGTTTGCTGGTAGTTCGGCATCAACACATGTTGACCCTCTACGCGACCCACGCGAACGGCGGCAATCGGCCCATTCCAAGGGATATCAGAGAGCGCAAGAGCACAGGAAGCCCCAATCAAGGCAGGGATATCCGCATCATTTTCTTGGTCATGCGAGAACACGGTCGCGACTACCGCGACTTCATTGCGGAGCGTTGCAGGAAAGAGTGGACGAACGGCACGATCGACAAGACGCCCAGATAAAATAGCTTCGTCCGTTGGTCGTCCTTCGCGCTTAATAAACCGAGAGCCTTTAATGCGACCAGCGGCGTACATGCGCTCTTCAAAATCGACGCTTAACGGAAAAAATCCAGCATCTTCACGAGCTTCCCCCATGGTTGCAGCGCAAAGCACCACCGTATCCCCATAGCGTACGACGCAGGAGGCGTTGGTTTGTTGAGCAAGAAGGCCTACGCTAATCGTGAGAGGACGACCAGCGAATTCTATCGAGTAGTCTGTTGCAGGAGATAACATAATTAATAGGTAACACGGATTTCACGGTGAGGGGCTCTCCCGCCGGATTTTTTCGTCTGAGACGAGGTTGGTCCAGAAGGGGGGAGCTCGATAGGTCCACCGAGCAAGGATGCTTCTTCGTGAGTTGGGAGGTCAAGAGGTCCGTTTTCGTCAGAAGGAGCTTGGTGGTTGGCTCCGCGCCGACGTGGACGAATCAGGAAGAGGTCAGGATCGCCGGCCAGATCAATGAAGCTCGAAACGCGTTCTTTGAGATGAGCATTCGTTGAGGCTTCAAACGCGGCCACTTCACAGAGTACCCCATGGCTCTGGAGATGTTCAACAAGGGGAACAAAGTCTCCGTCACCCGTTACAAGGACGACTACGTCGACTTTTGAAGCGATCTGAACGGCATCAATCGCCATACCCACATCCCAGTCTGCTTTTTTCTGTCCGCTCGCAAATTCTTGTACATCTTTCATTTTGAGCTCAATCCCATTCTGTGTGAGCGCTTCGAAAAACGCTTGTTCTTCGCCCGTTTTTGACTTTGCGACGTAGGCGATGGCCCGAATGACGCGTCGATCACCGACCGCGGCCGCGACAACGGCCGGGAAGTTGACGCGGGCACTAAAGAGGTGCTTCGCAGAATGATACATGTTTTGCGTATCAATAAAGATCGCTACCCGCTGATCAGGCCGTTGAAACATAGAAAGGAGTCACGGCGGAACCGCCATGGAAATTAGGGTATCTGCAAAATAGAGAGCGCAGAATACCTAGAGAATAAAAGCAGAAAACACGTGCTCAGGAACTCTGGCATCGTATCACGCGGAAGCCGCTCTGTCGAGTCCCCTTGTCACCCAAGAAAAAAGAATCGGTATTCCATGTTTTTGGGACGGGTTCTTATTTTGTGTGATGTGGTATACTGAAAGCAATCTTCCTTATGCTGCGTTCTTTTTTCGCCCTGCGCGCTCGATTCTTTCTCTCCTTAACTGTCGCGATGTTTGTGGCTTTTGGCGGCGCGAGTATCGCGACACCCGTTGAAGCGGGAATGTGTGGATGTTTATGCGCTGGGTCTGGAGGGGGTACCGCTCCAGGCGGGCCAGCGTGTTCCACCGACGTGGAATGTAATTATTCCGCTTGTCGTACGTACTGCATGGGATTTGGAGCATTCACGCCAGGAGCGACCTCTGATGGTCGGCGTGTGTATTCTTGTGTTGGTGGGGTGAGTCTTGATGATGGTCTCACTCAGGAAGAACAGGAGCGCATCGATGAAACGCGTGTCACGCCTCCCACAGAACGCAGGTCGACGAGATCTGGCGGCTCAACCGGAACTCCTCCCGGAAACGCCGCACCAACCGGTGAAACGCAGACCCCACCTGGCGATTGCTCATTTTCCTGTGGCGCAACGGGTGTGGCTCCCCAGACCGCCATGGTAGCCGTCAGGTGTTCTACGGATCAAGACTGTGTCACGGCGTGTACAAATCGATGCCCGATTCATGGACCCGCGGAACTGAACGAGCGGGGTGAGCGTACAAATGGTCTTCCGGAGGGTCCCGTGGTTTTGTCCTGCTCGCAACAACCGAATCCGCCTCGATGTATTATTCGGGCTGGGGCAACGGCTCCCGCTGGCGCCACAACGAGCGATACGGCCGGAGAAGGGGGGCTGCGCTTCGTGCTGCCTCCATGTACGGAGAACGGGAATTGTTCGCTCACAGACATTATTAATACCGGCATTCGAGCGGCAAATTTTCTTCTCGCGCTATCTGGGCTCGTCTTTTTAGCGACTGTACTGTGGGCGGGTGCACAGCTTATCTTTTTTGCTCATGACGCAAAGTCGTTCTCTAAGGCGCAGGGCATGCTGACAAGTGCCGCCATCGCGATGATTATTATTATGGTAGCGGGTGTTGCGGTACGATTTGTGTCATCGGGCTTGGGGGTGACGCCGAGCTTGCTTCAGACCCCTGGACGAGCCAGGCCAAGAACGCCGGGAACCACCACTCCTCCTGCGACACCACCAGCAACTCCACCTAGTAATAATGCCACGGGCCAGACCCGCTAGTTGTTATGAAATATCGATTTCTTTTCGTGGGAATGATGCTCGCAGGCATAGCCTTTAGCGGTGTTTCAGCGGCACACGCCCAAGGAACACCCGCGCCACGCCCAACAAAAACCTGTTCCTTTTATTGCGCTCCCGCGACGGGTGATCCGGTTCAGGCCGGGGTTATAGAGAGCTGTAATAACGACTCTCCGGACTGTACGACCAAGTGTGAAGCGTTTTGCACGAGAACGGGTGCGGGTACTTGTTTTGGCTTGAGAGCGGCCCCTACGGAAAGGCGTCGCCCACGATGCGTAGATCCAGCTGCTCCGACCACAGGAACCGGTCAGCCGGGAGCGACCGCAACCCCTACTCCTACCGCCGGGAGCCGATCAGGATCTCAAGGGACGTATGAGCTTATCAACCCGCTTGGTCGCGGAGTGACGAGTATTCCGCAGTTGTTTGGGCGTGTTGTGCGGGCGTTTATGGGGATTTTGGGAGCGCTCGCGATGTTTTGGTTTGTCTGGGGTGGTATTCTCTGGATGACAGCGGAAGAGAGCAAGCGTTCAGAGCAAGCGCAAACCATTATGAAAAATGCGGCGCTCGGGTTGATTCTGCTGTTCTTCTCGTACGGTCTCACGACAATGTTCCTGAGTTTATTCCAGGAGGTCGCGACAAATGCCGTTCCGGCACGAAGCGCGCCAGCTACGCGAACACGTTGAGTCACACTCTCTTTTCTTTATGACTCGTTCTCTTTTTACGAAAGGACTCATCGGAGGGGTGTTGTTCAGCGCGTTGCTGTTCTTGATGCCGGTTTCTGCAGATGCAGGAACGTGTGCGGTATTTTGTCGCCCAACGCTTGTCGGGTCAGATGTGAGTCGCACCACGGGTCGTAGCTGTACTCAGGCAAGCGACTGCGAAAATATTGACTGCCCGTCGCTATATTCGAGAGCGTCCGACGAAGAGATTCGTGTGTTCTGCCGCGATGGGGTAAATATACATGGTTGGGTTTCGCCTTGGTGTAATGATTTTCTGAATATTTCTTCAAGCGGAATGCGACGAGAGCGTTTTCTTGGAAGATGCGCTGTACCATATACCGGTGAAGATGAGGTCCGACCCGAACTTCGTGTGAGCGATGAACCAGCGCCAGCCCCTGCCCAGGAAGGGGACCAGTTCCGCTGTCGGTACTTGTGTGCGAGTGAAACTGCGCCTCGGGATGGCGGGTCATGTGCTGGGCGCACAGATGCGGGTCAAACGGCCTGTATTCGTGACTGTCAGGCGACGTGCGGCGCTGATGCCTGCATGGGAACCCTGAACGGAGGAAGACTTCGTACGAGCGATATGAATACCCCTAACGTGCAACCACGGTGTATTCCTGTGAGGTCGGCGGCTGCGCCTGGAGCAACCCCCGCAAGCGTTGGAGGGATTGTCGATTCTGGAAACTTTGAATCCATCAACGAGGTGTTCGGAAATCTTTCGATTACCGCGTTTATTGGAGCGGTCGTAAAAACACTGATCGGACTTTCGGGGGCGCTCTTCTTGCTCATGCTCTTATGGGCGGGTTTTCGTTGGACGACGTCTGGGGGTGACCAAAAAGGGGTACTCGCAGCACGCACCACACTACGTAATGCGGTGATCGGTATCGTACTTGTCGCGACTTCGTACGTCCTTGTGACGGCGGTGATCGAGCTTGTGGGTCGCGTAACAGCGGCGAGCTCTTGACCATTGTTCTCGACGAGTCTTATTCGTGCTATACTCGTTATCGCAACTGGCGCGTGCTTGTACGCGTTCAACTATGCAACTATCTTTTCAAACACAGAAAGGGGGTGAACTCTCATGACAGCAGCAATGAAGAAGTTCCTTGCTGGAATTGCCACCGTCGGTATGGCGCTGAGTATGTTCGTCCCATCGTTCGTGTTCGCGCAGGAATCAGTTGGTACACTCACGGCCGACGACCTAGGCATCACAGCGATCGAAGACAGTGGTATCAAGCTCGGTGGTGGCGACGTCCGTCAAACGGCCGCTCGTATCATCAACGTCGCGCTTAGTTTTCTTGGTATTATCTCGGTGATCATCGTTCTTGTTGGTGGATTTAAGTACATGATCAGTGGTGGCGAAGAAAAAAAGACGACCGAAGCAAAGAACCTTATCGTTTCCGGCATTATTGGTCTCGCGATCATCTTGTCCGCTTGGGCGATTACACGGTTTGTGGTGAACAGCTTGCTCACGGCCACCAGTGGCCGCGACACAGGGTTATAAGTTTCCTTCCATGTCATCCGTTTCACGCATTGCGTCCCTCTCGCTTTTGCTCCTGAGCACTCCTCTGGTGGCTTTTGCGCAGGTTGACGCCATTCGTGCCGGGGTAGACGCGGCAGCATCACAAAGCGGCATTCAAACGACGGGATGTACGGGCACGGCCTGTATCGCCAATATCATTGGTAACGGGGTCAATATCGCACTTTCGTTTTTGGGAGTGCTGTTGCTCTGCTACATTCTCTACGCCGGTTTTCTTTGGACCACAGCGGGTGGAGATACAAAGAAAACCGATGAAGCCAGAACCATGATTCAAAATGCAGTGATCGGGCTCGTGCTGACGCTTTCTGCCTTTGCGATTTCAAACTTCGTGATTACGCAGCTGGCCAATATCAACCAGGCCGGTTCAAGCTCCGCGTCCACACCAGCACCGACGACGGACGTTCCGCCGCCGACAACGTAAGGACAGACGGAAACATAATCCAGGAACATTCCATTTCACATTCAACTTATGAAGTTACTTCGTTCATTGGCTCCAGCCATGATCGCGGTCGCCATGCTCGTAGGAGTGTCCGCGCCACTTGTGGCATCGGCACAGGGTACGGGGCAGCAGCAGGTCACCGGTGGTGCTCCAAACCCACTTACAAACACTCGCACTGGTGCGGCTGCCTATAACCGGGTTATTCAGGAGCGTGCCGGTTTTGGTACGACGGTGAGAACGCTTCCTGAAATCGTTGGAAACATCATCAACATTGTCCTGAGTTTTCTTGGGGTATTGCTCTTGGTCTATCTGATCTACGCTGGTTTCCTCTGGATGACTTCCGGTGGCGACAGCAAAAAGGCAGATTCCGCTCAGCAGTACATCAAGAATGCGGTCATCGGATTGGTTATCATTTTGGCATCGTTCGCGATTTCAAACTTTGTTATCACGAATCTTGCCAATATTCAGACGGGAGGAGTGTAGGAAGATCGAAGAAAAAAACGAGCAAACGCTCGTTTTTTTATTTGTAAAAAAAGAAAAGCCCCCAGGCAGAAATGCCTGGGGCTGGTATCAATGGAAGTCGACGTCCATGGTCGACGTTGTTGATTGGAGTTGATTGACCGTGCGAAGCTCAATCGAACGCTCACCAACGAGGGTTCCCATTCCCGTGTGCGAGGGCACGGACCACGCTCGCATGGTCACTATGTAGCCACCTTCTCGAAACATCTCGAAGACGACTGTGGGCGAGTTGGAGTTGCTCGCTGGGAGCACGCAGATCTGCTGACCATTCTCGGTCACGATCTGGGTGAAACTCTGTCCATCGTAGGTCGGACACACTCGCCGACCCGCGATGATGAACTCTGTGGCGTACCCCGGATTGATCCGGGTGACCGCGAGGGTGGGAGCGTAACCGCCCATCGCTCGCGCAGGAGGCACGACATCGATCCAGCCGACGCCCCCCACCACGCCATGCCTAGGCACGCGTACCAGGGGTTGTGTCAGTGGGTTGAGTCCGCCGAAGCCAGGCATCCCTCCCATCATCGGCGGGGCCGGGGTCGGAGGGGGAGGCTGGGTGGGGGCGGCGGGAGCGGCCGGCGGCGGTTGGGCGGTCGCGGCGGCCGCTTCCCGGCGGAGGCGGGTGGCCTCCTCCGTGGCGCGGCGCGCGATGTCGCTGAGACGGCGGTGCGTCTCTTCGCCCGCGCGTACCTGCTGCTCGAGCTGGGCGAGCCGGCGGCCGGCCTCGATGGGATTCGAGGGGACGGTCGACGTTTCGCCGCCCGAGGACGTTGCGCGCTCCTCGGAGGGCGCGCTCGGCGGGTCCCCGTAGATGGGAGCGCACGCGACGGACATGATCGAGGCGAGAGCGAGGCCGAGAAGCTTCTTCATGGTCTTGTCTTTCTCGACTCGTCCGATCCCTCGAACGAGCCGCTTGCGGGTTCGTGATGAGGGAAGAACAGGAGAAACAGGAGGCAGTTGAAGAACGTCATCGCTGACGCTCCAGCCGATCCAGGCGTCCCGCTTGGGTCACCTGTTGTCGCATCAGGACGCGTACCCCGTTGCGGAGGTCGCGCACGTCGCGCTGCGATGCGGCGAGCTCAGGCCCGACGACGGAGGCGGCGTTCATCTGACCGTTTGGCACGGTGATGACGCCACCGCCCCCTCCACCACCTCCGCCCACCACGTACGTCGGCGCGTTCTGCGCGATGATGACGGGGTGGGTGGCCGGGTCGTACAAGGTGTTGCGGTAGATGGAATCTGACGGCGCTACGGTCACGATCCCGCCACCGCCGAGTCCCATGCCGTTCGCGACGGCGCCCGTGGGGCCAGCCATCCCGAAGCCCTGTCCCATCCCCGAGCGTTGCATTCCCGCCTGTTGCTGGTAGGCGAGCTGCTGCTGGTAGGCCAGCTGCTGGTTCGGGAAGAAGGCGGGCCCGCAGGCGGCCAGCGCGCAAGACGCGATGGCGGTGAAGGCGAGTAGAGCGATGAGCTTCTTCACGGTACGCTCCTCTTCTGAAACCGGCCGTTGAACGGGCCGGCGCCATAGCCACCACCCATCATGCCCATGCTGGCATTGCCGCCGCCGAGCGGGATGCCAAAGGTGGCGTAGTTCATGCACTGGGCGGGTGCATTGATCAGCGATGCCTGCCGCATCCACTCCACCCATGCATTCTGCGTATTCGGCGTGTGGGTGCGGATCAGGTAGTCGTTCCACTCGCGAATGTTGGCGAGGCACGCCCGATCGATCCCCGGAGGGTTCTCGATGTCCGTCACGACCACGCCGAAGGCGTTCGTGTACCGGATCCGGCCGTTGCCGGCAGGGGTCGGAACCGTGGCGGTGGTGCTCTGGAAGAGCGGTCCGCCGCAGCTCCCGAGAACGGGGCTGAAAGCGAGAAACAGTAGAGCGACAAGGTATCGCATGTCATTGCTCCTGGCGCGATGGTCGCGCGGTTGGTGAAGGTACGACTGTCGCAAGGGAAAAACCCTTCGAACAGAATGGCTCATTCTACTTGAAAAACAGGGTTTTGTCAATGCTTGGCCTGCGTGCACCCCCGGTTCACGGCTCAGTAGAGCGTGTCATTTCTTTAAAAAGGCTAAAACAAGACCTTTTTTCTTTTTTTGAGATGATAAGCAGAAGTTGACAAACCCTGTAAGATATGCGATAATCCGCCATTCCCCAGACGCGGTGTCTTGGGGGTGGACTTCGACAATTGACGCACAACCCCGTTCCATGGAACGGGGTGATAGACGGAGGTAGTCATGGCAGATGATGATACGAGTCGCAAGGGTGGTCGTGGCAAGGGTGGTGGCGGTGGCAAAGACGGCGGAAAGCCGCGCGAGGATTCGGTCCAAGAGATCGTCATCGCGGGCGCCCTCGAGCGTCTTGCAGGAGCCTTGGGTGAGAGCGCATCGCAGCTCCTTCCGGAGCATGTAAGGAGCGCTGCGCTCAAGTACGCTGGCAAGAAGAACATCCCCGGCGCCATCGGCGTACTCAGCGTGTTCGCGCAGACTTTCGCCGGCGATGAAGAAGCTCGAGGGGCGGTGCGAGGCTTCATCGATGGTTTTGGGAAGGCTATCACCGAGACGCCAGAGGCTGAGCTTGAAAAGAAGATGCGTAGCTACCTTGATGGGAGCGAGCATCTCAAGGCGATCACTTCGCACGCGGCTCAGGGTCGATTTCGCGACTTGCCCAAGATGCCGTATGGCGAGGCATTCTCCTTCCTCTCGCCTGAGGACAAGGCTCAGGTTCTGAAGTTGGTGATGGCGTTCCCAGTCGATCAGATCGATCTCGGAGCGGCACGCTTTTCGCCACGTGAACTCATGGCTATTGCTGCCGAGGTACAGGAGCTCGGCGCAGATGCGGCCACGAAGCTTCGCTTCGCTCAGTTCAAGAAGCCGGACTCGAAGGCAAAAGAGCTTGGTAAGCAAGGCGATGAGATCGTCAAGCAGCTCCGCGAGACCCTCGACAAGCTCTTTGCGCCGAAGCCTGGGGAGCGGCCGCTTGAAGAGCGGTTGCGGAACCGCGCGAACCAGCAGATCTCAAGTGCTGACGCGTTCGAGCGCGCGATCAACGCCGTGAACGAGCGGCACAGGTCGAAGCCCATCCCTGGCTATGTGTGGGTTGGAATCGCGGCAGGTCTCGTGCTCATCGCGGCCCTCATCGGTATTTCGCAGTCGTTGGGTCACTGACCCAAGAAAGAGAGAACGACCATGAACGATGCTTGGAAAAGTTTCGTCGATAAGGTGATCCCCATTCTCGCCGCCCTCGCGGCGGGCGAGAAGCGCTCTGAGCTCGCCGCGTTGTTCGCAGGGGCGATCGCTGGTGCCAAGCGCAGCAAGTCGCTCGGCCGGATTCTCTGGAACTCCTGGTTCCTCTGGATCACGGTCGGGATCCGCGGCAAGTTGCTGCTCTGGTCCATTCCGTCCATCGCCCTCACGATCGTGCTCCTGGGCGTTGCGCAGCATTGGTGCGGCGGCAGGTACCCGGTGGCGTGGTGGATGTACCTCTGGCCCCTGGCCGCAGCCCTCGTGTTCGCTCGCGGGGTCCACCAGTGCAGGCGCGACTCTGTCGTTCGGCCGGTTCCGTCGGATCTCATGGATGGCCGCATCGGCACTCCTGAGGTCTTCGCGCAGTACACGCCGGTTCAGCAGGATCTCGAGTTCGAGCGGGCGAATCGTCGGAAGCCGTCCGTCATCACCGGCGAACTCGGGACGGTGCAGGGCGATCTCACGACCGCCCGTGGCACCGGAACGGCGGACGAGATCAAGCGACTCGAAGAACTCGAGAAGCAGCTCTCGGACGAGCTCGATGCCTCCCGCGCCTTTCAGCGCGCGCTCGAGCGACGACCAGCGACGCAGCCGCTCATGAATGACGCGGAGTTCGCAGAGGAGCTCGCCAAGTACGGCCCGCTCGACCGCTCGCCGTTTGCGCACATGCTCGGCATGGCGCATGAACACCTTCTGATCGCGTTCCTGATCTTGGGCGCGGCGCTCTCGCTGGGTTCGTACGCATTGCAAAGCGGGGGAGTGAACCTCGTGTATGCGGTGCTGATCGGACTTTGTGGGTTCGTCTCGTTTCTGATTGGAACGGTCGGGTTTTGGCTCGGCGTGGTCTTGCCGGCGCAGGGACTGGAGACGGTCTCAACCGCGCCCGCCAAGCCCATCACGGCCATCTACCAGCTCGTGATGCAGATCCTGCCTGTCATCGACAAGAACAACGTCGAGGCCAGGTTCGGAAAGTACACAGGTGAGGCCTTCACCAAGATCCGCGATGACCTCAGGTCGTTGGGACGAGTGTCGCTGAGCAAGCTCGCCCTCGTCTACATGACCGGTCTCGTTTTCCCGCACTGGTTTCTCGCCCTCGCCGTCGTGCTCATCGCGATTGTCACCGGGGCGGGACGTACCAACAAGGAGGTCGAAGGCCTCGACACCAAGGCCGAGCGCCAGGCAGACGCGATCCGTCTGCAGAAGGTGCTGACCTTCGGTCTTGGCGCTCAGCTCCTCCTGCTCTTCGTCCTTCTGTACGCACGGGCACTTGTTCTCAGCGTGGTCCTCTGGATCATCGGGTGCATCAACCTCTTCCTCAGTCCGGTGCTGTTCCGTCACTCGGGCGAGCATTCGTTCGGGAACCCGGTGTTCTTCGGAAAGGTCCTCCTCGCGCTCATCATCGCTGTCGCGCTATGGAAGAAGAGCGAGGCGTGGCGCAAGGCGAAGACCTCGATCGAGCCCAAGCTCGGCATCGCGGCCCTCGTGGGTGCGGCGTTCATCTTCTTCAACATCTTCTCCGCCATTTTCGTGATTCCGTATATCACGGGCGGAGGAGTGGTCGAGGCGATTCGCTCAACGCTCCTCTGTCCGGTCCCGGCCGCCTCAAGCGCCGCGATCGCGACCGCCCTGCCGCCGCCCACGCCACCCATGGCCGCGCCCGCGCCGTTCGTGAGCCAGCCCGCACCGGTTCCGGTGGCGACTTCGGTGGAAACGGTCCCTGAGCCGTCTCCATCTCGTCCGCGTCGTCGTTCGCGGCGATCGTCTGAGATTCGGATCGTGAACAGCACGGTCCAGTCGCTCGGCTGCCCCGATGCCGACCAGCTCCCTCGTTGCGACGAGAGGGTCTACGGTCAAGGCGTCGCGGCACTGCGCGCAGCCTGCGTCTGTCGCTGAAGGTTCACCTGCCCCGAGAGGTTCTCTCTCGGGGCATTTTCTTTTTTTGAGAGACTCGCTTCGCTCGTCTCTCGTGTAGCTATGAGCCTACGTGCTTAAACGGTCCGGAGTCGACTCCGGACCGTTTACTCTATAAACCCATGGCGAGCGAAGCGAGCCATGAAAAAAAGAGCATAGATTCCTTTTTTTGCGTTCTCATGTCACAACGAGTATTCTTTTTTCCATGTCTCTCATAAAAGAATTCCGAGAATTTGCTATACGCGGCAACGTGATGGATCTCGCCGTTGGGGTGATTATTGGGGGAGCGTTTGGCAAAATCGTCACCTCGCTTGTAAACGATCTCGTCATGCCACCTATTGGGTTTCTCTTGCAACGAGTCAACTTCCGCGATCTCGCGATCGTTCTCGCCCGCGACGAGAACGGCACCCCCGCCGCATCGATCGGCTACGGGAGTTTTCTTCAGAATGTCCTCGAATTTTTCATTATCGCTTGCGCCGTATTCTTGCTCATCCAGGCTCTCAACCGCCTCCGCCGCACCCAAAAAGAACCACCAACCACCCCGGTACAGCCCAGCGAAGAAGTGAAGCTTTTACAAGAAATCCGTGACGCACTGCGAGAGGAGTAGCGCTTGACATTGCGGCGGTTTTAGGCTACACTGCGGGACGGTTTCTTGCCGTTCAGCGAGCTCGTTTCACGGTTTTTCAGAAGGAGAACGTCACATGATGAACCAAGATCTCAGGAATCTCATCAGTCAAGCCTTCCCGGAGAGCGCGGCCAAGCGAGGCATCGCGGAGAGCTTTTTCCAGGAAGAGATGGTCGAAAGCATCGCCGAGGCAAGATCGATCCGCGCGAGTGACTGGGACAGGCTCAAGGCCGGGATCTCTGGTCCGCTCTGCGCCGCGCTCGGTCTCAATCAGGCACTTCCGTCGTCTTCGGCGGCAGTCACCGCGTCGAGCTACGCCACCATGAAGCTCCCGGATCTGCTCGCCGCTCTGGCGAATGGCGACCGTGAGCCGAAGCTCCTCACGGAGCTCAGGGCACAGGGGATCGATGCGATCCTGCTCGATGCCCAGGGATCGCTCGCCATCAACGAGACGATCAAGGCCCTCTCCGAGCCCATGAAGCCCGTGATTGGCCAGGTGTGGGGCCGTGACAGGCTTCGTGTCGTGTCGCTCGCCGAGTACACCGGGAGGATCGTCGAGTGCGAACCCATCTCGCTGCACCCGTTGGATGAGAGCGGGATGGACAACGTGACCGGCATCGACTGGAAGCCCGTACCGAAGAACCTCCGCCTCTTTCTGCGGTACCTGTTCAGGAGCGGAACGCCCCGCGATCCTCACGACGTGATGGAAGACCTTATGCGCGCACGCTTCCAGCTTGAAGAGCTCTCGAAGCAGCCCCGCTACCAGCGTGCCTTCCAGCAATACACCACCGACCAAGACCGCGACCTCACCCTCACCGCGACCCTCACCGCCTCCCTCTACCGACTGCCGGGGACACGAGATTCATTCGGTTCCCGTGGTAGCGTAGCGCTGCTCGAGTTCGCGGACAGCTCGCTTCCGAGGGATTGGAATCCGGGGCGCGTGCGGCTTCTCCACGATATCATGACGAAGCTCTACGCGAATTCTGCCTCTGCCCGGATAGCTGCGTCAGATGCAGGGCTGAACACTGGGCGGATTGATTTCAGCGGCTCAGCGGTGGCGATCTGGCATAGCATCTTGACCGAAGCCGAGAAGAGTAGGGATGGGCTGAACCGGGTCCTTCGCCATGCGAGAGCAGAATATCCGGATAACTCAGCTCTCTGCTCCATCTGAGGCGCTTGCGCCTCTCGACCTTTAGCGGTCGATTTTTTTTGTTCGCGTTGGTTCTTGGGGTTTGCTATACTGGAGATATCTTTATGCCTCGTTCTTTGACGCCTCGTCGTCGGTCAGTGGATGGAGCTCGAAAAGCGCCGGTTCGGCGTGTGCGAGCGGTACCTGTGAAACACGAAGCCCCGCTCGAGCTTCCGTCGTTTACAGACGTATTATTTCAGCAGGGACTTGTCTCTCCAGATCACAAGCGAGGATTAATTTTAGCCCATGCACATGCGCGTCATGCTCGTCCAAAAGTCCGTCGCTGGGTGTACTTTTCTAGCGTAGCCCTTTGTTCGCTCGTGTTGATGGCGGGTTGGTGGCTTACCGTGGGGGATTGGGTACGAGCGCGTACGCAGCTCGTTGATGCAGGAGCGATTCAGCGACAGATCGGAACAGAATCCAATCGATTAGAGCAGGCGTACTTAGGCGTAAAGCCAACGCCACCAGTATTTTCGCCCGGTGAATAAGGGGTTGACAGGACGTCTGTTCGCGAGCGGGCGGAAGCGCTAGTATAAGCCCTGTTATGAGCGAACCACTGCAACCGAGCGCCCTTTCCGGACGGCTTGAACCTCGCGCCCTTGTCGACGAAATGCAAACGTCGTTTTTGGACTATGCGATGTCTGTTATCGTCGATCGCGCCCTTCCAGATGCGCGTGATGGATTAAAACCGGTCCATCGACGCATTTTGTATACGATGTGGCGTATGGGATTGCGCGCAAACACGAGTTTTAAAAAGAGTGCGCGTATTGTTGGTGAAGTCCTTGGTAAATATCACCCGCACGGCGACACGGCGGTGTATGACTCCATGGTACGCATGGCCCAGGATTTTAGCATGCGCTACATGTTGGTGCGCGGTCAGGGAAACTTCGGTTCGATCGATGGGGATAGTGCGGCTGCCATGCGTTATACAGAGGCGAAGCTCACACGCGTCGCAGAAGAGCTCTTGTTTGATATCGAAAAAGAAACGGTCGATTTCCGGCCAAACTACGATGGCTCAGAGCAAGAGCCACGGGTATTGCCAGGAAAGCTTCCAAACTTGCTGCTGAACGGCACCATCGGTATCGCGGTCGGTATGGCGACCAGCATTCCTACGCATAACTTGCGTGAGGTGTGTAATGCGATCATCGCCCTCATCGAAGATCCGGATATTACGGTGGATGGGTTGCTCGAGCACGTTCCTGGACCAGACTTCCCAACGGCCGGGATTATTTACGATAAAAATGCGATCCGTTCTGCGTACGCCACAGGCAAGGGTGGTATCGTGATGCGCGCAAAAACAGAGATTGTCGAAGAAAAGAACGGCGCCTTCCAGATTCTCATAACGGAACTGCCATACCAAGTGAACAAGGCGTTTCTGATCGAGAAGATCGCGGATTTGGTGACAGAAAAGAAAATCGAGGGCATTCGTGACTTGCGCGATGAATCCAATAAAGAGGGCATCCGTGTCGTGATCGACCTGAAGAAAGACGCGTATCCAAAAAAAGTGCTGAACCAGCTCTTCAAGATGACGCAGTTGCAAGAGACGTTCCACTTGAACATGTTGTGTTTGGTTGAGAATGGCATCCAGCCACGCGTACTGACGCTTCGCACGCTTCTTGACGAGTACCTCGCACATCGAAAAGAGGTCGTACGCCGACGCACGGAATACGATCTCGCTCGCGCCGAAGAGCGCATGCACATCTTGGAAGGGTTGATGATCGCGTTGATGAACATCGACGAGGTGATTGCGACCATTAAGAAATCCAAAGATCGTGAGGAAGCAAAAACAAATTTGATCGCGAAGTTTAAACTTTCTGAACGGCAAACGCTCGCGATTCTTGAAATGCGCTTGCAACAGCTTGCGAACCTTGAGCGTCTCAAGATCGAGCAAGAACACGAAGAAAAGAGAAAGCTTATTGAAGAGTTGAAGTCGATTCTTGGTTCGGTGAAGCGCATGCTCGCGATTATTAAAGACGAGGTCGTGCAGATGCGCGACCAGTACGGAGATGACCGCCGCACGCAAATCATCGACCATCCTGTCGGCGAGTTTTCCGTAGAGGACTTGATTCCACAGGAGGAGACGATCGTGATGCTGACCGAAGATGGCTACATTAAGCGCCTTCCGCCAGACACGTTCCGGACCCAGGCTCGTGGCGGTAAGGGAGTTGTGGGGCTATCAACGAAGGAAGAAGATATCGTGAGTCAGTTGTTCACCACGAACACCCACGCAGAAATTCTGTTCTTCACGACCCGTGGACGCGTCTTCCGATTAAAAGCGTATGAGCTTCCTCAGGGGAGCCGCACCTCAAAAGGACAAGCCATCGTAAACTTCTTACAGCTTTCTCCCGGCGAAAAAGTCTCCGTTACGCTCTCGATGGACGATATTGATGGAGCGAAGTACCTGGTTATGGTGACAAGCCGCGGAACGATCAAGAAATCCGCGCTCGACCAGTTTGAGAACGTTCGTCGTAACGGGATTATCGCGATCACGCTTGATGATGGCGATGAACTTACCTGGGTGAAGCCTTCCACCGGCACAGATGATATTTCGCTTGTGACGCGCAAGGGACAGTCGATTCGTTTCAGCGAAGAAGATGTTCGCGCGATGGGTCGAACCGCTGCTGGCGTTCGAGGTATCAAGCTCGGTCAGAGTGATAACGTGATCGGCATGGATATCATTGATCCAAAAGTCGCAGACAAAGGCCTCCTCCAGCTCTTCGTGATCACCGAAAACGGGATGGGAAAACGCACGAATTTGCAGGAGTATAAAACTCAGGGCCGTGGTGGTTCCGGAATACGCACCGCAAAAGTCACGGACAAAACCGGAGGCGTTGTCGGAGCGTTCATCTCAAGCACGGATGACGAACGTGACCTCATGATGATCTCAAAAGACGGCATCGTCATCCGCACCCCATTCAAAGCCGTTCCATCCCTCGGACGCGACACGCAAGGCGTCCGCCTCATGCGCTTCAAGGAGGCGGGAGACAGAGTAAGTTCCGTAGCATTCGTCTAAAAGAGGCCTTTCGGCCTCTTTTTTATATTTCGCGCTGTGATGGTTGCTCGAGCGCTCGCCTGATGTTGGAGAACAGAAGCTTCATATCTCCGCAAGAGTCTATCGTTACCCCGTTCATGTATTCTTGGTATACTCGTAAGTTTAGGCCGCCATAGGATTTAACAGACTCGAGGATGAGGTCGCGATCCTGGATGACACGCCCATTCACAATGAGTGGCTCGGAGTCAGGATTGATTCGGAGAGCACCATAGTCACCTCTCGGCGTTTTGTATTGTATAAGTACTCGTTCTGGATGGCTAGATGAGATATAGCCTGAGTTAGTAGGGAGAGCCTCCCAAGAAGCACGAGACAGATCATCTAAACGACTCTCAAAATTTGTCGCGGGATATACGAGGCTATTTCTTTCTATATAGTCACTGACGAGCCACTTATTTATTTCCATGCGGCGGCGTTTACCGTCAGACTCCGCTTGGCTGTCGATGCGGTGCGCCATAGCGAGTTTGAGGAAGAGAGTTCGGCCCTCATCTGGAGTGAGTCTTACCTTGTTTTTTTGGTTAAACTCACTCGTAAAGCGCTTACTGATTTCCAGGAGCAGCTGCAGATCTACCCGATCCGTTCCCATGTGCTGATACCAGGTGTTTTCGGTAGCGTCATTAAGCGGTGTTTTGTGACTCGCATCACTGCGTCTCGCTTCAACAAACCTTGTAAATCCAGAAGTTTCTGAATCGTAATCGGTTTGTTCGGTATCTGCGACTCGACGATTCAAAACGCGTTCAAGGATGGTTTTTGTGGCGGCTACGTCTTCTTCGCTAATATAGTCTGCGAGCGATGGAGCGGTTTCATGAACGAGTGGCTCAAAGGACGGGAAAGGGGGTCGCATATAGAGACATGATAACAGAACTATAAGTGACCTTGCTAGAACAGGTCCATTTCCCCTACACTCACATCATATGATCGGCTCTCTTCGAGGGGTAATACTCGAGCGGTTTCTGCAATCAGTACTCCTTGAAGTGGGGGGTGTTGGGTATCGGGTTGGGGTGACGCCGGGGATTTTGGCGATGACAAAAACAGGGGAGCAAGCTTTTTTCTATATCCATGAAGTGATTCGTGAGGATGCGCATGATTTGTATGGGTTTCTTACACAAGATGACCTCGAACTTTTTTTGAAGTTGCTCTCGGTGTCTGGGGTTGGTCCAAAAGTGGCAAACACGATTCTTTCTATTGGTACGGCAAACGCCGTGCGTAAAGCCGTGATGTCTGGCGACGTGGAGACATTGACGTCGGTTCCAGGAGTTGGAAAGAAAACCGCTCAGAAGATTGTTCTTGAGTTACGCGGACAGCTGGCAGATGAAGGTGAGATGGGGGGAGAGGATGGGGAAGTGGTGTCCGCCCTGCAATCGCTCGGGTATTCTTCGGCAGATGCTCGCGCGGCGCTGAAGCGCGTCGATGCGGTTGTTGTAGGGGTTTCCGATCGTCTTCGTGAGGCACTCAGGCAGCTTTCTTCGTATGGACGTTAGTTTTTTGGGTGGGCAAGAGGCGTGGGATCAGGAGCTTGTGGCGTATACCTACCCTCCATTTACTCAGTTATGGGCGTGGGGTGAGGCGCAACGCGCGCTTGGCAAACGTATTATGCGTCAGCGTATCGAGACTACTCATGGGCCCGTTCTTGCGCAGTGGACGGAAGAACGGCGAGGTCCTTTTGTGTATTGGTTTTGTCCGCAGGGGCCAGTATTTCCTGAGGGGCTCGGGTCAAAAGAAATTCAAGATATCCAGAGAATTCTTCAAGAAGCATTACCAAACACGCCGAGAACGATTTTTTATCGCGTTGAACCACGTATTCGTTCATTTACACGGCTGATATCAGAACGGTCTATTGAAGCCTGGTCGGGAGCTCGTCGTATTCGCTCGCTTAATCCATCAACGAGTTTCGTGGTTCCGCTTCAAGGCGCAGTAGAGGAGGTGCAGGAGCGCATGCACAAAAAAACACGCTATAATATTCGATTGGCAGAGCGACACGCGGTGATTGTGCGTGGTGGGACAGAGCGTGATCTAGGTGTATTTTTTGATCTGATGCGACAAACAGAAGAGCGTGATGGATTTTCTGGGCATAATCAACAGTACCTAGAAATGATTTGCACGACGCTTTGTCGGTATGGGAATGCTCGGTTTCGTATCGCGGAGTGTTTAGGAAAGCCGCTTGCGGTGAATTTTGAGGTGTCGTGTGGGGATACGGTGATGTACTTGTATGGCGCGTCTTCTTCAGAAGATCGTGAAAAGATGGCTCCATACGCGCTCCAATGGTCCGCGATATTTTCGGCGATTCAGGAAGGATATCGGTGGTATGATTTTGGCGGCGGGAATCCAGAAGACGAAACCGCGTTTGATGCACGACCTTCTTGGGAGGGGATTACACGATTCAAAGAACGGTGGGGATCGCTCCGCTTAACCGAGCCCGGTACCTTCGACATCATTCAACACCCAATTCTTTACCGCCTTCTTGTTCGAAGATAAAATCCCCAACTCCACCAAGGGATTTTTTTAAATGAGTTTTTTAAGGGGCTTCGCCCCTTTTAAAAGGGTAATAGGGAAATCGCCCCACCATTTCATGGCGATTTTTTTGCAAAAAGGCGCCTGGCACGTGCCAGGCGCCTTTTCATACGACGAGCGAAGCGAGTCATAAAAAACACCCTTCAACAAACAATAGACCCTCGCTACTTGCGAGGGTCTATTGTTTGTTTGATGAGAACTAGTTTTTGCAACAGTCTTTGCCTTTTTTGTCGGCGCAGGCGCAATCACCGCAGCCCCCACCTAAGCCGCAGCAGCAGGAAGAGCCGTCACCTTTGCGGCAGCGTGGGCAGCCGATGGCGCAGGAGCCGGAACCGGTGAAGGCGAGACCGAGAGTTGCTCCCATGAGGACAAATGGAGCAAGACCAGCTTGCAAGCTCGCGTCATGTGCACCGAAGAACGCGGTACCAATAACCACCGCAAGAAGGGCGGCAAAAATACGCGTACCGATCCCAAGGAGGACCGCGATGCCGCCAACAAACTCAATCAGCGCGGCGACATACGCGAAGAAGGCTGGAGCAGGAAAGCCAAGACCATC
The DNA here is from genome assembly GCA_964437285.1 of uncultured Gammaproteobacteria bacterium. Classification (GTDB taxonomy): domain Bacteria; phylum Patescibacteriota; class Patescibacteriia; order 2-12-FULL-60-25; family 2-12-FULL-60-25; genus JAGOUA01. The sequence continues at coordinate 29,612 of CAYTGF010000004.1, read as the reverse complement.
AACCATGCCCGTAAACATGTCCATGCCGCCAAACAGTTTCATCGCCCCGGCGCGAATAAAGACGACCGCCACAAACGCACGAAGAATGAAAAGCCCAGTCGCTACGCCGCGCTTGGAGAACCAAGCCGCGCAAGAGGAAGATGTCATAGTGATACGAGTCTAGCAAAGGCGCATTTGGTTGAAAAGGAGCAGCGAGGCTACCGTTTTTCACGAGGTCGCGTACGATGGTCGTGCCACTGTTGCGCGATTTGTTCGACGTCGCTTTCAAGAACGATCGGTTTATCGCCACCACATTCAGACGCATACTTTGCCGCCTCGTGCAGGAGACCAAGTGCGGTGCCGTGGTGTGTATTTCCAGCTTCAATCGAGACTTTTGCGCATGCTTCATCAATGATATCGAATGCTTTATCAGGAAGAAACCGATCATGAATAAACTTCATGGAGGTATCAACCGCTCTCTCGATCGACGCATGAGGAATGCATACGCCGTGATATTCTTCATACGAAGGTTTTGCACCGATCAGAATTTGAATGGCGCTGTCTCGTGAAGGCTCTTCGACGAGCACGGGTTGGAATCGGCGGTCAATCGCTCCGTCCGGTTTCAGATACTGTTCATATTCACGCCAAGTCGTCGCGCCAACAATTTGGATTTCGCCACGTGAGAGCGCTGGTTTTAGGATGTCCGCAATATCAAGCGAGCCTTCTGATCCGCGTGCTTGCTGGATCATATGAATCTCATCGATAAAAAGAATCGTGCCACGGTTTTCTGCTTCAAGAGAACGAAGGAGGCCTTGTAGGCGCTTTTCAAGTTCTCCTCGATACTTGGTTCCGGCGAGTAGAACGTTGAGATTCAAACTGAGTACACGTTTTTTTTTAAACATTTCCGGCACTTGCCCGCGCACAATCCGCTGAGCCAAGCCCTCGATTGCTGCCGTTTTTCCTACGCCCGGCTCACCGATAAGGAGCGGATTATTTTTCTGCTTTCGCGCAATCACGTGAATAAGTCGCTCGACAACGGTGTCCATCCCGACGATCTCCGGGAGTTTTCCTGCGCGTGCTCGAGCCGTGAGATCTGTCGTGAGTTCGTCTGTGTCATCGCTACCTTCAAGGCGATCTGTATCACGAAAATAGATATACGCACCAATAGCGAGCAGAACAACGAGAAGCAAAAGCGCTTGAATAGTTTTGAGAGAAAGGGGCATACGTACTTGTACACAGTGTAACACACGCAGAAAAGTTCCGGCTATGGTATACTCCCCACTGACCTTATTCTCGGTCTTTTTCTATGGCAACTCACGCTTCTACTCGTTCAACCACGCGAGCAAAAATCCTTACCGCTATCACCGTGACAGCGGCCGGTCTTGCTGCCTACGCCGCAGGAAGTCTCTCTACCGATCTGTTACAGGGACCTGCTTCACCAGGGACAATCACTCGCGCCGACCAGCGCCGTTCCTGTATTCTCTCTTGTGAGTACAATGGCGGCTTTCCTTGCGGAGCATCTCTGGATGCAGCATCGGAACAGGCTTGCGCGAATGCTGTTCGATCTTGTCAGACGAGTTGTCCGCTCCCTGATCAAAACACGGTGCTCTTGCGAGGAGATGCGGCTGTGCAGGTGTTGCCAAACGGTCAGCTCGGAATGCCGTACCACCGCGTGCTCGTTGCATTGCCTATCGAGACGCTTGAAGGAGGGCTTTGGGAGATTACAAAAGGCGCGCTTCCCGCGGGGCTTGCGCTTGACCCGGCTTCCGGAACCCTTTCCGGAACGCCATCAGTCGCAGATACCTACCATTTTTCTGTTACTCGTTCCGTTTTGGACGAGAAAAATGCTGCGCCCATTCGTGTGACGGCAATGGTCCGTCTCACCGTGGAAAATCAGCAGGTGCCAGTGAGCGCTGCCGGATCATCTGCTTCCGCGGCGGCAACAAGCGCGATTACTCCCATCGACATTACAACGCCGATTGGACAGGTCTTTTTAACACGTGGAGAGGCGCTAGACATTCAGCTTCAGGTGTACGGTATTTCTACTGCAGAACAGCAGTGGTCCATCGCCTACGGTCGTCTTCCTGAAGGAATGACGCTGACACCCAGCGGTCGGCTTCATGGGCGTTCAACGGAAAAAGCGGGTAGCTATCGATTTGGAGTCACAGTCACATCACCACGTCATGCCGCAAGCGGTATTCGTGAATATACGGACGGCATGATTGAGCTGACCGATCCCGGAGCCGCAGCTGCACCAGCCCCAACGGCGGCAGGTTCAAGCGCTCCAAACACGGTTGCCTTGCAAAACGATGCAGACGCGGAGCTTGAGGCAAACACTGCCATGTTCCCAGCGACCCTTCCAGTGGCGCGTGTTGGTGAAGCGTATTCAGTTCCATTTTCTCTTAATGATGGGTTTGCTCGCATCTGGTCTGCTTCAGGGCTTCCTCAAGGACTCAGCTTCAATCCACAGACACGTGTCTTGTCTGGAACGCCTACCCAAGATGGCATGTACTCAATCCGAGTCAATGCCCCACGAGCCGTTGGTGGTTCTTACGGAAAAACATACAATCTCACCGTCAATCGTCAGGGTTTCGCGCTCACAGACGCCGAAATGGCGGCAGCACAGATCGGTACTCAAGCCGCTCCTGGAATCGTGATTGATATCAGTGTTCCGGAAGGTGTTGCCGGTCGTCCATATTCTGCGCAGCTGCGAGCGATGTCTTCGTACGCCACGCATCGCTGGAGTTTTGGTTCAACGAGTGCGATTCCTGCAGGGTGGACGTTGAGCTCGTCTGGAGTCTTGGCGCATCCAAATCCAAGAGTTGGTATTGTCACATTGCCTATTATCGCTCGAGGCGGAGATAGTGCGGCGACCGCTCAGGAGCATATCACCCTGAACGTACGTCCACTCACTGTCGCGGAATCAGCGACGACGCCTACCGCGGCAGACACGGCAGCCGCCGGAACCGCGGGCACGGTAGCCACGAACCCACCAGCAGGAACCGTAGCTACCACGCCACCAGCAGGGACAGCGGCTACGGCATCACCGGCAGGAACGGTTGCAGCGCCAGCCCTTGCTTTCGCGAATGTGTCAGGGTACCCAGACGGAACCATCGGAGTTGCGTACAGCGCACGACCATTTGAGGTCACGGGCGGGAGCGGAACCTATACCTACTCTCGGAGTAGCGGAGCCCTTCCTCCGGGTTTGACGCTCAGCGCAAACGGAACAGTTCAAGGAACGCCTACGGCCATCGGTACGCATAACTTCACGATGCGCGTAGTAGACGCCGCAGGAACTGCGATTCAAGCGAGCCGCACCATTCGTATTGTTGCCGCGCCAGCCGCAAGTTGTGGTTCCGGAAAAACGTTTTCTGGCGGCGGAGGGGGCGGAGGAGGGGGTGCCATCGGGGCCATCACCGTGAACAACAGCAGTGAATCGGCGGCAACGCAGGCCCGTCTCAACACCCTCAACCGTCTCGGCATTCGCGTGCATGACCTCATCAAGCTCCAAGACGACGGAGATGCCAACACACAACACGACACAACGGTCTATTACATCGGTTCAGACGGTCGTCGTCACTTCTTCCCAAATCCACACGTCTACTTTACGTGGTTCCACGACTTCAATGCGGTACGCATCGTCAGCGCCGCTTCGCTTGCAGAAATTCCGCTTGGTGCAAACGTGACGTATCGTCCAGGTGTACGCATGGTAAAATTTGAGAGTGATAATAAGGTGTATGTGGTTGAAGGGGGCCGCCGCTTACGATGGATTCAGTCTGAGTCGGACGCTTCTTCCATCTACGGCGCCAACTGGAATCGTAACATTGATGACATTCCCGTCGTCTTCTACACAGACTATGTGTTCGGTGCGACCCTCGGTTCCGCTGGTTCGTTCAGCCCAGCGATTACCATGGCAATGATCACGTGGCCAAGTCAGGTATTGCCATAAAAAATCATCATCAATAAGTCGTTCAAAAAACAAACACCCACCGGACTAAATACGGCGGGTGTTTGTTTTTCGTTCTTTTTACGCGAGTTTCTCCCGCAGCCAAGTGCTGATCTCGAGATCCGTCAGATAGAATCGCTCCGTTCCGCCGATGGTAGCAGTGACGGCATTTCCTTCTGCATACATGCCTCCTGTCTTGAATCGTATCGCATCAATCATTTTCTTGATGATGGTGAGAGCGGCGGTACCCGGTGGAATATCTACCGTTGCAACCGCAAGGGCGAGCGAAGGGTCACGACGTTGTGCGGTCGGAAATGCTCGATGGATCACGTCCATGATACCAGGAGTGAAGAGTTTCGCTTCACCGCCCCTTGCGCGCAAGGTGGCGACCCAGGTCTCGATATCTTCCATGGAAAACGTACGGACTTTGTCGCTACTTGCGACGGTAACGGATGCTTCCGTGCCGAGTCTCCTCAAAAGGTCCAGTACCACCGAAACCAGATCATCACCAGGTCGAATATCAATACGCGACGAATCAGGAGAGCGTTCAAACATATGTACGTAGTATAGAGGTGGGAGACAAGAACTGACAAAAATGGGGGTTGGGCTTAGCTGCTTGACAAAACCCAGCTTTTGTGGTACTTTGTGATGCTCCCGCTGCCAGGTCGGCAGTCGTTGACACAAGGAGATTTCGGATGCCCCAGATCATTCAGGTGTATGCCATCATCGACTCGGACGGGGTAGAGGTTGTCGAGGTATGCTCAACGGAACCGCTCGCGAAGGAGGCTGCCCGCGCATGGAACGATTGGAACGGTCACGGGAGCGCCAGGGTTGTTCCGCGTCAGGCTGTCGTGGTCGATGGCGTGATCCTGCTCCTCGCGAACGACTACGGGCCTGAGCTGAAGCTCGACAGTACCAAGGCCAGCAAAGAGGCGGCGCTCCGTCTCAGCGCTCGTGCCAGGCTGACCGAGGCCGAGGCGCATGCGCTCGGTCTCAAGCGGTAACCCTCCAAACGCGTATTCGCGCAGCAAAAAGCACACCGTCCAACCTGGACGGTACCAGTGCTCTCGCCGTTCGGATGCGCTTTTTTCTTTAGTACGATGTCAAGAAATAACAAAAGACACTCAATAAAATGAGTGTCTTTTATATGGTGGACCCTTACAGACTGTTTACGAACTTATTTGAGCGCATGACCAAGGCGGGTCCGGCAATGGGCGTGTTTATTTACCAAATGCACGAGCTTATGGAGCGTCCACAGATACCGGATAAGGTTGCAGTAAAGCTCTGAACACTCGACTTAGCGCGTAAGCCCGCACATTATCGGTGCGGGTAGTCTGTTTTCAGACTAACCCGCAGTAGCACGAACTCATATATATACATATCTTAGCCAATAACCACCACAAGCGGCGCCTATCTAACTTCAATTTCCAGTAAATCTCCACTTGGCGTTCTATGTGCCAGTAGGTACAGAAAAATAGATGCCCAGTCCTTACCATGCTCCTGAAATCGTATCGTAATGCAGCCATCACTTATCCTTCCAATATGAAGAAAGGAATGCGTAGGCATACCGCCAGCATTCAACAGCTGGAACCATGTTGAGGCAAGGCGCGATCCTCCAAAGCTCTCATCAAGATACTCAGATTTCGTAAGACGTAGACTGGGATGCGAAGGTAAGCCCAGCCGATAATTGCCATGCGCTAGCCGTAAGCTCTGGGGAATGGTTGCGAAAGCTCCAAGCCCCGGTAAGACAAGTTCACCCTTTCTAGACTCATAGATACAAGGCTGCTGGCCGATCTTAAAATCCATTGTACCAACAACAGTAATATCTTTTATCTTTATAACCTTATCCCTATAAGGACCTTCAAGGACTTGATAGCGGTCGCTAAGCAACTCTTTTAGCCGCGTTGAATAGACCAGTCTTATAGGCGTCCCGTCATCTAGGTTGCACGAGCACCACCCACGACTAAGCTTGTCCAGCACTCTCATTATTACCGTCTGATTCTTCATAGCCGGTGGCTGGTGGAGCTAGATAAATATAGGCCTGTCTCGCCCAGTCCTGAAAGGCTTTACTTGAATTATAGCCTTCTATAAGTCTTGTAATCTCTTGATAACTAAGGCCTTCACTGTCCGTTAAGTGAGTTTTTATCGCACTATCGATAGACTGCTTGTCGTTAATCCACCTATTCGATCGCGTCTGCATAATCCCGTACGTTCCCGGACCGTAGAAATATGCCTTGATACGTTCAGCGATCCTTAGCCATTTTGGACGCTGGATCGCTTCTGTCATGCATATTGCCAGAGCAAGATCGTAGCTAGCTCGATACTCTAAGCATTTTTTCTGCAAGTACGATTTTAGATCAGGCTTGATGCCTCCAAGAGTTTTCTCAAATATAGCGTTCTGGTCAGTGTCGTTTTTATAGCTCGTATAGGCAAATACGCCCAAGGTCAGCACCAATACGGATGACCAAAAGTTATCTCTTACTCCCTCTAAACTTGGAGCGACGGCCCTGCCGAAGCTCGTTGTTGCAATGTAGGCCGATAGGAGAGATATGAACAAGCAAAGGGCTATCGTTATGATGTGCGTAGCAAGTTGTGCTGCTTTGTTGAAATAAATAACAACCTCCCGAGAGCTGGTTAGAATACGGTAAACCGCTCTTCCATTTGTCAGCAAGACGTGGGCCAAGCCTATGGCAAGACCTGTTACAAGGATCGACTGTCTTGAATAGCCTCTATTAGCAAGTACGCCCATAACCGGTGTGAGGGCTAGTGCAACAGGCAGCGCACGGAACAAGATAAATCGGTGCGGAGTAACACTGGCATAGTAGTCTACCTTTTCCGTGGAAGAGAAGTAGTAGTTTGGCCATTGAAGCTCTGCTAGCACATAGAAAAACTTTAACATCACGAGGGAAACGACTGCCCCATAGACCAGAGGCAAACATCCCTTTATATTCAATAGCAATAACTGACCACCACTTAAATCAACGCACATATTTATTGGGTCCATAAATGCTGCCAATCTACTCAAATGTATCCGTTAGCGCAATGATAGCGTATAATTAGGTTAATTCTTTTATATAATATATAAATATGAGCGCAACCGAACCAGAGAAAAGTACAGTGATCGCGGACCTCATCAAGACGATCGAGGAGGAAGTTGCTGCCAGCGCTAATAGCCAAGCGATTCCAGCAGGGACCGTACTTGATGACGCCGGTAAAATCGTGAAACTGGGTGAAGAGAACTGGAGGAATGGCATTATCTATGGGTCTTCCATAGAGCTCCCAAGCAATATTTTTACGAAGAGCCCACCAAACACGGCATAGCTTCAATCCCTTATTGAGTCATTCGTTATAATTTTTACAGCCTGCATTCAGGCCTTTATCCCTCTCATCTAAACGACCTATGATTAAACCTGCGCCCAGCTCCCCACTAAATACGATAGAAGGCCTAAACTACACCTGTGATAAGTGTGGGAAGTCTGGATTTATCAAGTATTTTCTTCATGTTGACGATAAAGGCCAGCCCTTAGACGCCGACGCACTTATGGGCCACCATTGCGAGCATTGCGCATCAACATTGACCGCTTCACCGGACCCAAGCCTATGAGTCTGTTCTCCTCCATCAAGAAGGCTCTCATCGGCGACAGCAAGAAGCTTGGTACAACCCATGATGGCGCCAACACCGATACAAACAAGGCTATTCGGATTACCTCCGCTATAGCCGTTGCGAAGTTGAAAGAAAGAAGCGAAGAAGCTGTCACCTTCTGTCCATGGATCGAAGACGCGTCTTCCAGCAGCATCAAGCTTGCCCAAATAGAGTTTTTCATTTTCCACTGCTTCGTGCTGGACGTGCTTTGCCACCAACACCAGACGGGCGACTACGCCAGAGCATACCTGACAAGGCATGCGGAAAGCATACTGATGAAGATTCTTCCCCAAGGAGGCAACTGGAATCCGGAGTCGGTTGCCCGGCTATATAGCATGCGGGTGAAGCTTTACGAAACAGGAATTAACAACAATAAAGACTGGCTAGGGGCCGGTATGCGGGAACTTCTGACAAACGCAGAAGCCTCGATGAACCTTGGAGAGATGCACCTCCAGCCCATGGCTTTGAGCAATAACCCGATACAGGGTTTTCTTCACTTTCAGAAGCTCTGCGATGACATGCTGGGTCCCGGGAACATCATTAACCCAAGCTATATCAATTCCTTGGCCCTAGCGATAAAGAATGCATCGAACCAACCGTCCACTGAATAGCCGTTCCAGCAAGGCATTCACAAAGGACTCTCAGGAAGACCCCCTCTTCGTTTTCCGAGAGCACTAACGGCCGGATTATCCGTGTCTGTAATCTGGGAGATTTGTGCCTCTAGCTAATTCAAGCCTGCTATTCGACGGTCATTTTTAATTAGCCATTGCTTCATCTGCTTGGTAGAAAGATTCGCAGGCCTCAACTCAGGAATTTTTGCTTTAGGCATAGGTAGTACCAGGGTATGCCATACCGCTGACTCTGCCACCCCGCCTTCTAAGTCACTTTGTGACTATCCATCCTATACGCTAAATTAAGCGCAAATATGCCTCAACAAAGTATTACCCCAAAAGAGCAAGAGCTGATGCAGACCGTATTAGAAGATCTCCAAAGACTGCGGGAGAATTGGGATGAAGAGGCGTCAGACTCTTTACTAAGGCAAGAGTCTATTTTGTTACGATACCTACTCATTCAAGATGGAGGCGCGCTCTTTAAATGCGCCGAATTGTTAGGCCGTTTCTTGAAAGTCGAAGGTCCGTTCCCACCAGAAGTTACCAGCCAGCCGATTAACAAACTAACCTATTACCAGGCTGGTGGCGCCCTATACAAAGGAGCGAAGGTGATGGCTTGCGGTGTCTATTCTGGTGTTTTAACTGAAAAACAGATACGAAAGAGCTATGGGGCTATCGACCCAAATATGCAGGCTTTCAGATTTTACACTTTGCATGAATACTTACAGCGGCCGTGCTTCATCACTGAAGGCAGACGCATTACCAGAGAAAAGCTCATCCGCTATATCTGCAACAAGATGGGTGGTGGTGGTCACTTTGAACTGGGCTCTTTAGGAGGTCTCAATGCAGACTTAGAAAGCATTAGAAATGGAAATATCATCGCCGATAAAAACGCTGTTTATTACGAGCTTCTGGCCATCGGACAGTCTTTGGTTAGCAGCAAGTCAGTAAAAGCCCTCGAAAGCGAACTACGACGGATTGTTAAATCCTAGCGTATGCAGCGCCCTATATGAACCAAGGATTTATTGATAAAATTCGCAAAGACCTTCACGATATTAAAGCTTACAGATATCCACACATTAAGTTAGTAATGCTTTGGACGATCCTAGAAGCGTGGATCATCGAACATAGCAGAAAGACCCGTCAGGTAGATGCTATGAACTGGTTCAGGCTGAATAACAATCCTTTGAAGGACTGTGCGGATGGCTTTTGGGCGGTGAACAGAGCGCCGCGCGCCCTCGTAGGTATAGCAACACATATCGGGCTTGAGATACCCCAAACGCAATTGCAGATGAAGAAATTAAACAAGCATCAGCCCGGATCGATGTATCTTCCTGATGCAAATAATAAAGGTGACGTCACTGCACTGATGTGTGAAGTACGACATAAAATAGTCCATGGCCAATAGCAGCATGACTGGACCACAAACGAACCCGCCCAGCAGGATTTAGTTTTGCTTTCCGCAGAGCTCCTAGACGCTTGGATCGGATGGGCTAATACACAAGGCATTCTCTCTAAATAGTTCACATTCAGAGATGATTTTTCAAAAACCTGATAGCCGGAAAGAATTGAGGAGCTGTGACCCAATATAAAGATTAGAACACACCGACCCGTAACAGGGTTGGGAGTTTGGTTAGTTCCTATAAATAGGCAACCATCTTCCAGCGGTGGGGCGCTAACCGTGCTCTATTTTTATACTAAAAACACCGCTTTTAAAGCGGTGTTTTTACGTGGTGGACCTTGCCGGGCTCGAACCGGCCACCCCCTGCTTGCAAAGCAGGTGCTCTACCAAATGAGCTAAAGGCCCAAGCCAGACCAGTATAGCGGTTTTCCTTGGGGAAAGCAAGATGGGGGCTCGTGGTATACTGGAGGTATCTATGTCTCTGAGCTCTTTTAAGAAGATTCCTCAACACCATACCGAAGCACGTGAAAGAATAGACTGGCGTGCGCTTGCGCTTCGACGGGATGCTCTTTCTGATAATCCAGCGCATGATCCATGGATTTTGAGCACGATCATGAACCAATATGCGGCTGAGCCGGGGTCATTTGCCTCGAGGCCGGACGACGTGGAAGAGCTACGAGGCTATCTCCGGGGGGCTTCTCCGCAAACATGCGCAAATACGCTACATCTTCTTCGGCTAGCAAAAGAGGCGAAGCCCCATCTTGACCGGCTTGCGGATGCTATCGAAGAGATTCTTGCTGGTCGTTTTTCGCCTACGCGCGAGGAAGAGAGTTTTACCCATGTCTGGCTGGATTCGAGACATGCTCCCATGATGATGCGATGGTGGGCGAACGATCGAAAGGAAAAACGCATGACGGACCCGTGGACCAAGGTGCATGACGGCGCTACAACTTTGAGGGACATCGAGGATGAATTTGGTGATGATACGGACGGCGACCGGTTTTAGGCCGCGGGGCTCAGAGGAGCTTCTCCCGATAGCACCGCAACCACATTCGCGGCTGCCAAGCGGCCCATGGCTTCGCGGGTTTGGATGGAGGCGCTGGCGATGTGGGGCGTCATGACGACGTTTGGCATGGTGCGGAGTTCGAGGGTGTCGGATGCATCGGCGTCGATGGCGGGTTCGGCTTCGTAGACGTCGAGAGCGGCGCCGGCGATGCGGCCGGTTCGTAGCGCTCGCAAAAGGGCTTTTTCTTCGATGATGGGTCCTCGTGCGGTATTGATCAGATACGCCCCTTTTTTCATGAGCGAAAACTGTTCGGTTGCGATAAGATGTCGCGTTTCAGGAAGAAGCGGGACATGGAGTGAAATCACATCCGCTCGCTGAAGCAGCTGATCAAGGGGAAGAAAGGGGGCGTGACAGTGTTCCGAGAGAGCGGGATCGGGTTTTCTGCTCGTGTAGATAATGCTCATCCCAAATCCTAGTCGAGCGATCTCTGCTACTCGTGAACCAATCCGTCCAGCGCCCACAATGCCGAGCGTTTTTCCGCGGAGGTCGGTTCCAAGCATGAGCGTTGGTGACCATCCGGTGTATTTTTGGGCACGCGTAAACGCGTCGCCTTCTGCGACTCGACGAGCAACGGCAAGCATGAGCGCGATCGTGTGTTCTGCGACGCTCTCGCTCATTTCGGGGACGGGCGTATTTGTGACGGCAATCCCTCGTTTTTTTGCAGCAGCAAGATCGATATTATCAAATCCAACGGCATAATTCGCGATAATCTTGAGCTGTTTACCCGCGGCTTTCAGCACTTCTTCGTCGATGGTATCCGTGAGCAAGCATAAAAGCGCATCAGCGCCTTTCACGCGTTTCAGTAGTTCTTGTTTTGGGATGACTTGATCGTGTTCATACAGATCAACTTCATACCCTTGTTCACGAAGAAGATCGAGGCCGGGGCCGGGAAAGGAGCGTGTCACAAGAACGCGAGGCATATAGAGGGAGTATACGCGCTTTGTCGTCGTCTTTCGAGTGGCGTGCTACTATTGGGATATGAAACGGTTTTTCCTCTGTCTTTTTGCGATGATGGTCGGCGTTCTGCCAAGCTCGGCGAGCGCAAGCGAAACCATCCGCGCGTTTGATTCAACTCTCACCGTGACCCGCGGCGATGACGCGTTTATTCAGGAGCGTATTGTCTATGATTTTGGGAGCGCATTTCGGCACGGGATCTATCGCAACGTTCCAAAATATCAGTGTCCTGGTTCGGTATGTGTGAAGTCTGGAGTGGAGTTCTTTGCGCCAACACGTGACGGAGAAGAAGAGATGTATGAAAATTCAACCGCAGGAAGTGCCATCCAGCAACGCATTGGAGATCCCGTCGTTGAGATTGACGGAGTCCACGAGTACCTTGTTCGATACACAGTTCGTCATGGAGTCGTGGAGAAGCCAGAGGGGCAGCTCGTTTCCTGGAACGTGACCGGAAATGACTGGGAGGTACCGATCGAGCTCTCGACCTATACCATCGAAGGCCCTGTTCCGCCCACGAGCGTTCGATGTTTTGTGGGGCGAGCGGGCTCCGTTGTCGAAGATTGTACGATGGTGACAAGCGGAACAAGAGTGATGGTGACGCTGAATCGCGGTCTTGGCATTCAGGAAGGATGGACGGTCGATGCGCTGTATCCAGCAGGAACCTTTGCCGCGGCCATTCGTCCCGTACCAAAACCTCCGGTGCCTTATTGGGTGATTGCGGGGCTCTTGTTCGCGGGAGCATGGATCATGATTTGGTGGTTTTTAGGCAGAGACGCAAAAGGCCGAGGGACGATCATTCCAGAATACGAACCACCAAAAAACCTCAAGCCGTATGAAGCGGAGGCGCTATTGAACGACACGCCGTCCGTCCGCGGTCTCACGGCCACAACCATGGATTTTGCGCGACGGGGCATTCTCAAGATAGAAACAAAAGACGGATTTTTTGGAAAAAAATATTCGATTGTGAAAGGGGAGGGAGACGCCTCTGGACTCGATACGGCTGAACGAGCCGCCTACAATCTCTTTTTTGGAGAGGGCGAGGTGTTTGAGCTTGGTCGATTCACGGGGTCCGCGCACCGTGCTTCTGCCTTTCAGGCGTGGCGTACCGCGGTGAATACGCACGTAAAAACACAGGGCTGGCAACGGTGGAATGCAGAACATGCGCGAGGCCTCGCGATCGCCGCGCTCTTCGTGATGGCTATCGCGATGAATGTGCTTCTTTGGCCGTATGTACAGGGCGAATTCTTTCTCTTTTCGCTCTTTGGTGCCGTGATCGCTTTTCCATTCGCGTACGCCATGCCTCGCATGACCACATCCGGAGCGCTACTCGTCGAACATTTGAAGGGATTTAAACGATACATCAAGGTCGCAGAAAAAGATCGCCTCGCCTTCCACGAAGCACCAAAAGCAACACCTGAACGGTTTAGCACACTCTTGCCATTTGCGGTCGCTCTGAACGAAGAAGAAGCCTGGGCAAAACTCTTTGAAGACGTAGGACTCTCTCCTGAGCAGCTCAGGCCCTATGGTTCCGGCATGAACGCCCTCGCCCTCGGCGGACTCTCCCGCAGCATCACCTCAAGCCTCCGCTCCTCCGTCTCCGCCCCAAGCAGCGGCAGCGGCGGCTCGTCTGGCGGCGGAGGTGGTGGAGGTGGGGGAGGAAGTTGGTAACCAAAACACCCCGACGTGAAGTCGGGGTGTTTTTGGCGAAACTATAAGCCGAGTTTTGTTCCCCGGTGTGACACCGGGGTGATGACCATCTCTCTGGGCCCACGATTACTCGTGGGCTCAAGCGAGCGACCATTCCTCGAACGTTGCCGTTCTTGGATTTGCTCTTGCACCAGACAGGGTTTACCACGCACCGTTGTTACCAACGGCGGAGACGGGTCGCGAACCATTGCTCCCGAAGGAGATAGCCACATCCCGCCACTTTTCACCTTTCCCCCGGTGAAACACCGGGGTAGTATTGTCTCTGTGGCACTTTCCCTAGGCTTGGTCCCGAGTTTGACCTCGGGATTGCTCCTGGCGGTCGTTAGCCGCTGTCGCTTTCAGTACCGGTTACCCGGCATTCGGTGCCCGGACTTTCCTCCCCGCACCCGAAGATGTGAGGCGGTCATCTGTTTCGCCGTGGCCAAAGGGTAGCAAAAAACAAGCAGAAAAACAAGGGATCAAAAGAAAAGCCCTCACACGAGGTGAGGGGTCAGTGAGCGAAGCTCTCGATGGCCTTGAGGGCCGTCGTGAACTTGTCGTCCCAGGATTGTCCTTCGCCAACCCGAAGGTAGTGGCGATGGCCGCTCCAGGCTTGAGCGATCCGTCCGTCGAGAGCGAGCACTTCTTCATAGCTCTCGCGACGAGCGGGGTTGTTCCGCCGATTCGCTTCGAAGGCCTCTCGTGGAGGCGGGGCAAGGTGAATCACCGCCTTGTACCGCTTATGGTCCTCGTTCAACGTGGTGTGGAAGTAGAGTTGATACGCGATGTTCGGATCACCGCTCAGGTACGCATGTCCATCGGCGACCCCGCGGTCGAGGAGAACGGCCTGCTCGCGCTCGTGTGTCGCCGTTTGTCGCGCAATTCCCTCAAAGAGGAGCTGGATATCGCGAATCGTCCGCTGAAACCGCATCGATCCAACAGCATCATCTCCATGGGCAGGCGGATGGCAGCGCAGGTGAACGATGGCGATGGTTGCCGCCTCCGGAACGACCCGGAACCGAGGAAGGTGCGCGGCGACGTGATCGATGATCGTCGTCTTTCCGCTGCACGGGGCCCCCGTCAGAACGATGGTGGGAACGCTGAGCCCTAGTCGCTCCATGATGCGCGCCTGCGAGGTGAGGATGTCACCAGGCTCGTGAATCAGGGCGAGATGGCTTGCGGTAAGCGCGTGGGTCACGTTCAGCGGAGCAAAAAGCCGGGTCCACTCGGGGAGCGGTGCCGGTGTATCGCTCGACTGCAGGCGCTGTTCGAGAATGGCGATCCCGCGTAGGCTTGGATTCTGGTAGATATCGAGCGTGAATCGCTCGTCTTCCAGGGTGTAGCGCTTCTTCTCCAGAGATGGGTGACCGAGTGCCTGTGTGATGCTGGGGTCGACGGACACCGTGTAGACGGATCGTCGTTCCCCCTCATCTAGCGCTCGCTTGATCGTGACCGTTACTGGGCCACGGTCAATCTGTCGAAAGCGCACGGCTCGTGCCGGATCCATCAGCCCCTGAGGCGTGTGTGGATAGTGAAACCAGTCACGAATGTGCTGTGAGGCTCGGTGCGTTGGTCCGCCGCGATCGCGCATAAGGATCCCGACCTGGGACCCGTCTACGCGCAGAAGCCAACGCTGTTGCCGCTGCTGATCCAGACTCTCGTTCGACATCTGTCCCTCCATTGATGTGGCAGCGAAGGTAGCCTAAAACTGACCGGACAAGGTGTCAACAGCCGGGTCTTTGCTTGGGTTTTTTATCGCCCCAACCCCACGCGATCTTTTACTTGTTTGATTTTGGCTTGAGCGGCTTGCTTTGCCTCATCTCGACCCTGATCAAGAACTGCGTGAATAACCCCCGGATCTGCCAGAAGTTCAAGGAGACGAGCGCGAATAGGAGCGAGGTGCGCCACAAGAGCTTCTGCGAGCTGGTCTTTAAACGTGCCGTAGCCCTGTCCCGCAAATCGCGTTTCAAGGGCTTCGATCGATTCTCCCGTCATATGATGGAAGATGGTAAGAAGGTTTGATACGGCAGGCTTCGCTTCTTCATCAAACCGCACGGATCCATCAAGATCCGTCACCGAGCGCTTGATCTTCTTTCGAATATCCTCGTCGGTATCGGTAAGAAAAATCGTCCCATACTGACTTGGATCGCTCTTACTCATCTTTTTTTCTGGATCAGCGAGACTCATGATACGTGCACCCGTCGCTTGCAAAAGTGGTTTAGGAAGCCGAAACGTCTCTCCAAAACGCTCGTTAAACCGTCGACCAAGGTCACGCGTGAGCTCGAGGTGTTGCACCTGATCTTCACCGACCGGAACTACGTCCGTATCGTACAAAAGAATATCCGCCGCCATCAAAATAGGATAGGAAAGCAGGCCCATTCCCGCATCATCACGCCCACCTTTTTGAGACTTGTCTTTAAACTGCGTCATGCGCTCCATTTCGTTTAATCGCGCAATCGTACAGAGAATCCACTCAAGTTCGGTATGTTCCGGAACTTCGCTCTGAATAAAAAACGAGACAAGACGAGGATCGAGTCCAATCGCAAGGTACGACGCAACCACCTCCATCGAGAGCGCGCGAAGCTGCGCCGGTTCTTGCGGAACGGTAATCGCATGAAGATCCGCCACAAAAAACCGACAGCGATACTCATGCTGAAGACGCTTCCACTGCATCAACGCCCCAATATAATTGCCGATCGTGAGCCGACTCGTAGGCTTTACCCCAGAAAGAAGAAGTTGCGACATGTCAGAAACCGTAAACCAGAAAAACA
>CAYTGF010000004.1:0-13454 GCA_964437285.1 uncultured Gammaproteobacteria bacterium | reverse complement strand
GGGTTAGAAGCGGGTGAGGGGGTAGGACCGTTCGCGGGTGGCGGGTGGGAGGAGTTGTGTGTTGGCGAGCTTCGGGAGCTCGAGGGTCCAGCGCACCTGGGTCGGAACTCTGATCCAGCCGTCGTCAAAGGGGAATTGAAGCGTTAGCCGCGGCTCCGGCTCTCCGGAGGGCCAGCAGTTCCGGAGCTCGTGGACGGCATCACGAAGAGCGGGAGGCGCCTTCGGGCGATCGTCGTTGAGGTGATAGAGCTGTTGGCGGTCTGGTCTCCCGCACAGCTTCTCGAGGAGGAGATCCATCCCTGGGACCATCCACCAGAACGAAACGAGGCCCATGAGAAGGAGTCCTGCGATAAATCCAGAGAGCGAGTCTCGTGTGAGATCCAGCACGTGGGCGCGATCATGCGCATCACTCGTTAAAGGGAGCGTCGTGAGAGCGACGAAAAATAGCTGAACCCCAAGGCAGAACACCACGATGGGCAGGATGGTGAGAACGCCGCGCAAAAGCGCATACACGAAGGGATTCGGTACCGGAAGCTTGTTCTCTGCTTCGATGGCCTGCTGAACCCGGGCGAGAGCATCCGAAACCTTCTGATCTGAGCTGATGGTTGTTTCCATGAGTTCCTCCAAAGAACGATACCCGATGATAGGTGCTTTTGATGGGTGCGTCAAGGTGGCAGGGCGCAAAAAGAAAAGCCCCTCGCGAGGAGCGAGGGGTGTGGGTCAGGCCGAGACCCAGCAGTCAGGGCCGAAGATGCCGTTGAGCAGGACCAGCGGTCGGCGACCCTCGGGGTGCGCCACGAGGGCGACCGCCACGGGTCCGGTGATGTCGAGGGTGCTGGGACCGAGGCCGCGCGAGGCATAGCCGGCCGAGGCCTCCTTCACGAGCATGCCCTTGTGATCGAGCGACAGCTTCAGCTGCTGTAGCGCCTGGGTGATCCGACCATCGGCGCCGATGCCGAGACCCTTCAGCCAGTCCAGGTTTGGCTTCAGGTCGGAATTGATCTGCGGGAAGCGGACTCCCTGCCGGCGAGAGCTGGACCCGAACATCTGTAGCTCGGGATTGGCCACCTGCATCGCGGTGTACGAAAGCGCGTCGAGATCCGCCTGCGAGCCGGCGAGGCGTTCCTTCGGACAGGCGAAGAGCACACATGACAGCGGACGGTCCGCGATCGAGACGTGGGCGGCCTCGATCGTGCCGTTGCTGAGGATCTCGGCGTCTCCCAGGTGGGCGCCCTTGATCGCGTTGCGGGCAAAGGCGGCGTGCTGCCAGTCGGGGTCCACCGGCAGGATGCACGGCGTTCCGGCCTTGGCCCAGGACAGCTTCAGGTCGATGGTCGCGGCCGCCGCGATCCCATCCCGCTCACCCTGGTCCTCGAGCTTGATGTCGTAGCCCCGCTGGGCGAGGAAGGCGTTGACCTGGTCGACGCCCCCGAGCTGCCAGATGGTCGCGACCTCCTCCGGCTTGAGGGCCTCCGAGATGGCGTCCATGTACGCCGGAAAGCGCTCAGTGAGGATCTCTTGGCGCTGGTTGCTGGGACGAAGGTCCGTTCCCAGGCGCTCCATCATGACGCTCGTCAGGAGCGCGGGGGTGATCCAGGACTGAGCCTTGCTGATGAATGAAACAGACATGCGTTCTCCTTGTCTCCGGCACCTTTTGCCGGCGCCTCATTCTGCGGGAAAATGGCGGTTTTATCAAGATATTCGCGTTCGGTGTCAGACGTGTGTCAGACCCGGATCAGACCCGGATCAGACCCTTGCGTCCCTCTCAAAACAAAAACACCCGCGAGATCGCGGGAGGTGGCTACGCCTTGACCAGGGCGTGGGTGAAGCCCTGAGCGACGGCCTCGGCGACCGTGCGGATGGCACGGATGGCGTCGGTCGCGGTCTGGGCGGTGGTGTACGTGGGCTCGTTCGACTGGTGGAGCGTGATGCCCGACGGCAGGCCGTCCTGCTCGACGACCGCCTTGAGGCGGGGCGGAGATCCGGGGGTGGCCATCTCCGTCGTGCAGGGGGTGGCGCCGTCGAGCTCCTTGAGCGCGACGATGCCGATGTAGGCGGGAGAGGCGTGCTGGGGAATGGGCTGCATGGGGTCCTCCGAGTCATCGGCATCGTGCCGATCGCCGCATACTAGCTGAAAACGGGGGTTGTGTCAATACCAAAACCCCCTGAACCATACGGTTCAGGGGGTTTTGTTTTACACTTCAATAATCAGCGGAATGACCATCGGTCGTTGTTCCGTCTTGTGATAGAGGAATTCGCCGAGTTCGTCGCGCAGTTTATCTTTGATGTAGGCACCATTGACCCCACCCGTCTTCGTATCCGACTCTTTCAGAATCGTCGATGCTTTGTTGCGTGTTTGCATGATCAACTCGATGTGCTCCTTCATATAGACGAAGCCACGCGAGATGATGTCAGGGAGCGCTTGAAGTTGTCCTGTGTGCGCATCGATGATGGCGACCACGATCACGAATCCATCGCTGGCAAGCTGCTGACGATCACGAAGAATGATTTGGTTGGTATTTCCGACGCCGAGCCCGTCCACGAACACGTAATCTGTGGTGATTTTCTTGTTCGTGAGAATGCCGTTGCCCTCGCGATCGAATTCCATGATCTGTCCGTTGTCGGCGATCAGGATGCGATTCCTTGGGAATCCGTTCTTTTCTGCCACTTTTGCGTGGTCACAAAGGAAGGAGTAGTTCCCTTCAATAGGAATGAGGTATTTCGGCTTCACGAGCGAGTGCATTTCTGCCAAGTCGTCTTGTTTGGCATGTCCTCCTGCGTGCACATCCATCATTTTGTAGTGAACGACTTCCGCGCCTTCGCGATAGAGAGTGTCTTTGACGCGTTGTACGGAGCGTTCATTTCCAGGAATAACGGAGGAGGAGAACACGACGGTATCTCCTGGTTCAATTGAGACGAACGGGTGTTCGCGGTTGGCGATGCGCATGAGCGCAGCACGTTCTTCACCTTGAGCACCGGTACAGATCACAGCGACGCTTTCTCGAGGATAGTTGTTGATTTCTTTTGTCTCGATCATCGTCCCTTTCTGAATGTTCATGTACCCAAGCTGTTGAGCGATCGCAATGTTCGAGCGCATGGAGAATCCTTCGACCGCGACTTTTCGGTTATTTCGTTCGCACGCAAGGATAATCTGCTGCACACGGGCGATCATGGACGCGAACGTCCCAATAATCACGCGACCCGTTGAGTTCTTGATGATTTCGTCCAGGTTGTTCTGAATGTCGTATTCAGGAAGTTGCTTCCCAGGCTGCGACGCATTTGTCGAGTCACACATGAGGGCAAGCACGCCTCGTTCGCCGAGGGCTTTAATTTTGTCGGTGTCTTGCTTGGACTGAGGGTTTGGCCCGTAATCCAGCTTAAAGTCACCTGTGTGCACAATGATCCCGGCCGGCGTGGTGACAATAACACCAAGCGAACACGGAACAGAGTGAGCAACACCGAAAAATTCAACTTTGAAGACACCAAGCTGGAGGACGTCCGTCGATTTAATGACGTTCAAGCGCAGCGGTGCTTTATCACGATGATCTTCCTGACGTTTAGCGATAATGCCGCACGTAAGGTCGGTCGCGAAGATCGGCGGATTGCCAAGTTGTGGCATCAAGTGTGGAACACCGCCGATGTGGTCGTAGTGGCCGTGGGTGATAATCACACCACGAATATTGCGCTCCTTCCCCTTGAGGGAGGACACGTTTGGCACGATATAGTCGACGCCAGGCATGTCTTCATCAGGGAATTGGAGACCCAAGTCGATGATAATAATGTCGTTGCCGTACTCAAGCATGGTACAGTTACGACCAACTTCTTCATTTCCACCTAATACAACCACGCGCAAACGCTCGTCACCTTGGACAAGAGTGTCTTCGTCCGATCCGGTTTTGTGGAACGGTTTGTTTTTGAAGGTATGCATGCGAGGGAGGGAGGCAAAAGCTCCGCCCATCGGACCACGCTTACGCTTGCGCTTGACTTCGTGCTTATCGCTGGGGCCTACGGCGCCTTCTTCCTTGGAAAAGCCCTTTTTTAGGGACAGATTAAGTGAGGCTGGCGCACCATGAGCCGGATGAGCAGGTTTTGGACCGAGTGCCGTTGCTGGCGTATGCGTCGATCCTGAGCCCTGATGTGGGCGAGGAGGACGGCTGCCAAATGGACGGGCACCCAAAAACGGGCGTCGTCGTGGGGCTGGGCCGGACGGTCGCGGTGCATTCGTTGCATCCATAAATTTCGTACACGAAATGATAAAGAGGAATAGGAAAGTCTCTAACAAGTGAGAAAGGTCCGGGCCAGGTTGATGAAGAGCCTGGACTCTCGGTTAACGACTTTTGTCGGCCGTCGACGAATCAACGACGCACAGAAGTATTCAACGCGAACCTTACTCTAGCATAACCACGAAAATCTGTCAATCAGATAAGAGGTTTTTTGGCTTATCTAAGAGAATTTCTCAAGAATGAGCGGACCTGGTAGAGTGCGAGAACTATGACTATCCACGAACTGCTTACGGCGCGTTTTGCGACAAAAGCCTTTGACACGACCAAGAAGGTTTCAGAAGCCGAGCTCTCCTATATTCTGGAAGCCGCACGCCTGTCTTGCTCGAGTTTTAACACCCAGCCGTGGAAAATCATCGTGGTAACGAACCCAGACCTTCGAAAACGGTTATGCGAAGAGGCGGGCTACGGCCAGCCACAAATGACGGAAGCAAGTCACTTGCTGGTCCTGTGTACCGTCAACGATCCAATGACCCGTATCAATCCTACGGCTGACCTTATTGCACAAGCAGCGGGTCAGGAGTCGGCGGATGCCTATAAAAACATGGTTGTTGGCGCGATGCCCGCTTTGCCTGAGGCAAAGTTCGCGTGGCTTTCTCGACAGGTGTACCTCGCATTGCAGGCGATGATTCTGGCGGCTATCGAGCGCGGGATCGATTCTTCCCCGATGGAAGGTTTTGTTCCGGATGGGTATGCACAGATCCTCGGTCTGACCGATTGTCGTCCAACCGTGCTACTCGCCATCGGGTATACGGCGAAGCCTGGTCATCCAAAAATCCGCGTTCCCCTTTCTGACATCGTCGAAGTTCGCGCTTAGTGTATTTGGAGAAAGAAAAGCCCCGATCTCGTATCGGGGTTTGTGTTCAATGCATCATTCCTCCGCCTGCTTCAGATGGGCGTAGGTGAGGGGGCCTCCCGGGCCTTCGTAGGCCTTGGGATCGAGATCGAGGCGGTAGCGGCCTGGTGGGCAGGAGAGCTTCTGGGCGTTTGCGAAGAAGCTCGGAAATGGTCCCGCGAGCGTGCTGTCGACAGCCATCAGCATCGAGCTCCCTGATACGAGCGAGACTCGCCCGGGATGCGGCTTCACGAGACCGGCCAGTCCGGGGTTGAACAGGTCCCACCCGCCGTTGGCGGGTAGGAGTGAGGCATGTGAGCGAATGGGAAGCCAGAGAGCTCCCTCGATCGCGTACAACCTGAGGAGCGCCGCGAGGCCAGCGCGACTGCCGGCCGCACGGCCGCCGAGCACGCGCCGCTCCTCCTGTTCCCATCCGCCTGACGGAGGGGGAGACAGGAGCTCGCGTACGTCTTTCGCGAAGAGCAGGGTGCCGCTTGACACGTCGATTTCTGCTCGGATGGGCAGCTCTTCCTGCCAGTCGCAGGACAAAGCGGCCTTCCACGTACTTCCGTTCAGGGTTTCATACGCGGGAGAACGCCCGCAGAATGAGCAGGCGCCGAATACGAAGGACAGGGGCTCGGTGGTGTGACGACCTCCGTTCAGTCGTTGGAGTAGATCGAAGGACTTGAGGAGAGCTCCACGTGATGGTGGGCACACTTGAACGGCGAGCTCTCTGGCGGTCTTCGGTATCATCCGGACCAGGTGGCCTTGGTGGTCGATGGTGGGTTGGTGGTCCGCGTAGTGCTTCTCGAGCGCCAAACGAAACTCCGTAGAAGGCAATGTGGATGAAGGCGGAGGAGAGGACATGGCAGGCTCCTGAGTGGAAAAAACGGGGGAAAAAGAACAAATGCATGCTACAGGAAACGAGTGATTTGTCAAGAGTTCTGACACAAAAAATCGAAGCGATGCTTCGATTTTTTGTGTGACGAGCCAAGCTCGGTGGTGGGCGAGGGGGGACTTGAACCCCCATGGCCTTGCGGCCGCTGATACCTGAAACCAGTGCGTCTGCCAGTTTCGCCACTCGCCCCCAGTAACCTGTGGAACGGAGGATACTGTACGTGTTTCCTGTGGGCTTGGTCAAGGGAGGGTTTTCCAGCGGAGCGTTGTTTGGGTGTACCAATCGAGCGTTGCTTGCAACCGTCCAGAAGGCTGAGTGATTTGAAGGGCTTTCGTTCCTCGCAGGGTTGATGGCACGATGTACGCGTACGATGGACGCAGAAGAAAGATCGCGGGAACTTGCGCTGACATGATTTCTGCGATGTTCTTGCGTGCGAGCATGAGTGCATCGGTGGATGTCGTATGTCCAGCCGTGGCGATGTTTGGACCGATCACCGACGAGCTCCATTGTGATAGGTTTAGACTTCCATCACTCATCCAAAACGGGAGGAGATCCGAATCCGTTGGGGCCATGATGTTATAAAGAATAGCCTGGTGCGACCGTTCGTTCAGCGCGCGACGGAGAATATCCGCGCGTTCAAGGGTTTCGATGGTGACCTGAATCCCCAGAAGTGACCAGCGGCGCTTTACTGACTCAGCGATTACGGCGAGGTCGCTTTGGTCAGGGACAATGAGGGAAATCGTGAGGGGGGTGCTCGTGCTGAAGACCGTGGTGGTAGCGCTACGTCCTCGAGTGGGCGTTGCGGGAGCGGGTTGAAGGTATCGAAGCCCTGTCACCACATCCGTTTTCCAGCGCTGTTCATCGAGAAGCTTGCGCGCCTCTTCGATATTTGTGAGCTGTGAAGAAGTGGCGTAGCTCTCGAAAAACGGAAAGGTACTTTGAAGTGGCGTGCCGTGGCCAAGCGTCTGCACAAGTTCTCCACGGTCGATGGCGAGTGACAGCGCTCGTCGAACAGGGAGCTGCTTAAGGATAGAGTCTTGCGTGTTCAGAAAAATGGTCGTGACTTGTGGAAGCTCGAGCGTGAGAGCCGTTCCGTCCGTGATACGCAGTTTTTGTTCGCTCTTCCAAGGAACGAACGCAAGAGCTTCCACTTGGTTCGATTCAAGGGCGAGTTCTGCCGTGTGACGATCTGGATAGAAGCGGAACACCCGTGTTTCAAGATGTGGAGCATCGCCGTAGTATCCAGAAAAGCGCTTGATTGTGTACGCGAGCACTAGTCCCTTTGTGTCACGGGTAAACGTCTCGAATTGGTACGGACCAGACCCAATCGGCTTGATATTCGCCTCCGCGAGCTGCGGGGATCCATCAACAACGTCTGCCCACCGGTGAGCCGGAAGGATCCCAACGGTGAGGAGTTCTTTCCAGCGATTGAGGCTTTGCGCGGTGTTGGCGTGCTTTATCTGTACCGTGTAATCGTCAACACGAATCGCTTCGAGGTTCGCAAATGCTGTCGCGAGCGGTGATCGCCAGGCGGGATTTTTGATGGCGTCGTTTATGGTAAAAACAACGTCATCCGCGGTGACGGGCTGACCGTCGTGAAACCGAGCATCTTCTCGGAGACGAGCTTCGATGGTTTTCCCTTGATCGAGGAGTTGAAAATTTTTGGCAAGATCAGGCCCTGTTTCAAGTCCGGAAGTGCGAAAGAGTCCGCTAAAGACAAGCGAACTAAGGTCGGCATCAACGGCGTTAAGCGGCGCGAGAACAGGGTTGATCCATTTTGGGGCGCCCACAAGTCCTTCCGTGATCACCCCGCCTTGCGCGGGTTGCTCGGTGATATGAGGCTGCAAGAAGAGCGCGGCGCTCATACTAAGAAACAAGAGCGCTCCGGCAAGAACTGTCCAGAGATGGGCGCGCTCACGTGCCGAGAATACGTGGGTGATATACCGAATTTGCCGCCAGCCAGGAAGAGTATTGGGGGCGGTTACAGCCGCAACAAGATGTCGATCATGAACATTTGGCGGCGCGACTTCGCGACTCACGAGTGGGGTATTCTGCCAAAAAAAGATGCGTTTCCACCACCGGCGGAATCGTTCGAAGCGTGAAGATGGCAAATGAACGGTCATGCTCCCTATTATGCGATCCAAAGGTTCAAGATCGCAATACCCACAAAGAGGACGGCGAGGGCAACCGTGACGTAGTGAAGGCCTTTTTCGAGTCCGCGCTTAGTGCGGAACACATTGCCTTCCGCTCCGAACGCGCTTCCGAGCCCGCCCTCACGCTGTTGAAGAAGAATGATGCCGGAGAGCAGGATCGAAATGACGACCATGGCCACGGCGAGAAGAGTTTGACGCATAGAGAATCTGCTTATAAGCCTATAGAATATACACGAAAAGGTCAAACCTGGTCGTGACTATGCTATACTGCTTTCATGCAATTGATGCTCCTTGGACATCCTGTACAAATCACCATCCGAAAGGTGTTATTTTGGAGTATTTTGTGCGTAATTGCCGCGATCATTGGGGCTTTTGCCTACTATTTTACGCGTTCATTTATTGCGATACGTACTCATGGATCTGCAGACGCCTGGCTTGAACAGCGTCTTGATTCGAGTGTCGCGCAAGCCATTGCGGGTACGAGCGCGACGGAGGCGGACCTAAAAGCGCTTGTGCGTGAGGGTCGCCCAACGATCGGCCCAGCGGACGCAAAGCTCACCGTGGTCGCGTTTATTGATTACGAGTGCCCGTACTCTCGGCGTTCCGCGGGGGCTTTTCGTGAAACCATGCTGAAATATCAAAACAATGTTCGGTTTATCCTTCGAGATTTTCCTATCGAGGACATTCATCCAAATGCCTTTCAGGCCGCACACGCCGCTCGATGCGCATTCGCGCAAGAAAAAGGATGGGCACTTCATGATGCCTTGTATGCGCAACAACAAGCGCAAAGCGCACGGGATTTGGAACGATACGCCGCTCAAGCGGGGCTTGATATGACCGTGTACCGTTCTTGCATGGAGAGGCAGCAGTTCGCGAATGCTATTCAAGAAGATCTTGCAGATGGAGTGCGTTCCGGTGTACAGGGCACCCCAACATTCTTCTTTAATGGTGTGCGTATTCAAGGAGTGCCACCATCACAGCCAGAGCTCTTTTTCGACAAGCTCATTCAGCGCTTCTTACAGCAGCAACCATCCTAATTCTATGAAGTTTCGTTCTTTCTTGTTTGGGGTTGTCGCGCTTGCAGGGTGCTGTGTGTTCACAGCTCCTGTCTTTGCGCAGACGGCACCCACGGCACCTACAGCACCTACGGCGCAGCAAACTGGCTCAGCGCTCACGAATTCTGCTGTCACAAGGCTCTCTGTTCCGATTGGTGGCAAGCAAGAAGTCGGAGGACTCCCTGAATACATCAACACCGTTTATCAATACATGCTCGGTGTCGTCACGATTCTCGCGATCATCATGGTGATGTACGGCGCTTTTCTTTTTCTCCTCAGCCACGGCGACGCCAAAAAAGTCTCCGACGGTCAAAAAATCATCCGTGACGCGATCGGAGGGATGGCCGTTCTCTTTCTTGCGTACTTCATTCTGTACAACATCAATCCCAGAACGACGAGACTCGACCTCGTTGTGACACCGATACGGAGTATCGGGATGGAGGTTGGGAGAGGATGCGCTCAAAACGCTGACTGTCCAACCGGACAATACTGTTCACAGACCTCTATCGGATCTGCATGCGTAACATCTCCATTTGAAGGGACGAGTGTTGGAGGGATTACCTGCACCACAAGAACGGACTGCCCGGAGGGTGCGCGTTGCGGCGGTGCGCGAGTCTGTGAAGAAGTTTCCGGATATTTTTTATGTACTGATTCGAATCAGTGTCCAAACGGCCAAACGTGTGTTTCACAAACAAAGATCTGTTGCGCCGACGAGGCTTGTCGGTCTATCCAGGGACTGTGTGGAGAACGAGATGTATGCCCAACCGGTACCCGTTGTTATCCTGAAAAACAAGTGTGCCGTGTGGCCGCGCGTCTCTGCACGACCGTCCGCCAATGCGAGCGTGACGAGACTTGCGTGTCTGGTGAGTGTCGCCCACCGGTGCGCATTGGTAATGTTTCCACGGTAAACCCACAGAATGCGGCGCCAGTAGCTCCAGGGGATGCTCCTATTGCTACGGGTAGTCGGGCCGAATTTGAAACATGCACTCAAAATCAGGATTGTCGTACGGGGCTAGTATGCGCTCGCTTGCGCACGAGATCGATGTGCGCTCGTCCCAGTTGAGGGTTAGAAACCCTAGCACGCTTGCCAAGAGGAAAAACTCATGGTAGCCTCGGCCCCAACGTCCCATTTGAAGGACCTATGGTGAGAGAGCCATGAAAACCCCTTCCGTTATTTCCATTCGCGGAGCCCGCGCCCACAACTTAAAAAACGTCTCGATTGATTTGCCGAAAGGTGCGTTTATCGTCATGACAGGCTTATCCGGTTCGGGTAAGTCCTCTTTAGCGTTCGATACGATTCATGCAGAGGGTCAGCGTCGATACATGGAAAGCTTGTCTTCCTACGCTCGCCAATTCATGGAAATGCAAGATAAACCGGATGTTGATGAGATTTCCGGGTTGTCGCCAACCGTCGCTATCGACCAAAAGACCTCGTCACACAACCCACGTTCGACGGTGGGTACGGTGACAGAAATTTATGATTTCTTACGTGTGCTCTATGCGCGTGCTGGCCGTGCGCATTGCGTGAAGTGCAAAGCAACGCTTGAACCACAGACGCCACAAGACATCGCTTCAAAAGTACTTGCTTGGACAAAACAAGAAGAAGTACTGCTTCTTGCCACGATCGTGAAAGAACAAAAGGGTGAACACAAAGTGAGTCTGCAAACGCTTGAACACGCCGGTATTCGTGAAATTCGTTTTGATGGTACGCTGGTTGATCTTGAGGAGATGCTCCATACCCGCATCGATAAAACACAGTCTCACACCATTGAAGCGGTGATTGCGCGTTTGGAAAAAAAGACGCCGATGACTCCGACGACCGTTCAAGAACATGTTCGTCGAACGCTTGATATGGGACGAGGAGCATTGCTCGCTCTGGGGACGGATTCTGTGGAAGAGCGGCTGTTCTCCGCCTCACTTCATTGTGCGGCGTGTGATTTGTCGTTTCCTACGCTTGAGCCGCGTCTCTTTTCGTTTAACGCGCCACAAGGGGCATGTACCGCGTGTACGGGTCTTGGCACAAAGCTTGTTCTTGAGCCTGCGCTTGTTATTCCAAACAAGCGTTTAACCATTGCGCAAGGCGCGATTAAGCCACTCACGCGCATTGCCGGCAATCAAACGTCGACCATGAAACTTTTGGCGGCCGTCGGAAAGGAACATGGATTCACGAATGATACACCTATCGCGGAATTCACGAAGCCTCAACTACGAGTATTGTTTGAAGGAACAGGAGAGCAGATGTATCAGGTCGATCAAAAGCACCTCGCGTTTCTTGGGCTTGTGTCTTTACTCGAAGAAAAATACAAAGAAACCGATTCAGATTACGTACAAAAAGAGATCGAGGCGTACATGCGCGTCCTCACGTGCCCTGCCTGTAACGGCAAGCGATTACGTCCAGAGGCGCTTTCCGTGACGGTGCACAGCACCTCGCTCGCGGATATCGTGTCTATCCCACTCGACGAAGTGCAAGGGTTTTTTCAAACGCTCGGCAAAGGGCCGAAGAAAGAAAAGGCTTCTCGTGTGATGGCACACGTCAAAACAAAGAAAGAACAGGATAAAGCAGGATTTTCAGAGGCAGAGCGGATGGTCGTGGATCAGATCTCGCAAGAAATCTTGCGTCGCGTGCAAAACTTGCTCGATGTGGGGTTAAGCTATCTCACCCTCGATCGTGCCGCGATGTCGCTTTCCGGTGGGGAAGCGCAACGCGTGCGTCTGGCCGCGCAGCTTGGCTCGAATCTTTCCGGGGTGATCTACATTCTTGATGAGCCATCCATCGGTTTGCATCAACGCGATAACGATCGCCTTATCGCGACGATCAAACGCTTGCGCGACCAGGGAAACACCGTGATTGTTGTGGAGCACGACCAAGCGGTCATGGAAGCCGCAGACTACGTGGTCGATATTGGGCCAGGAGCGGGTGAATATGGGGGAGAGATTATCGCCGCGGGTACGCTTGCGGAGGTAAAACGAACGAAAGAATCCACGACGGCACCGTATCTCACAGGAAAAAAGACGATTGAGACTCCAGCTGCTCGCCGCAAGGGGAGTGGAAAAGCGATCAAAATCAAGGGCGCAACCGCGTTTAATCTCAAGAATATCGACGTGGATATTCCGCTTGGAAAGTTCGTGTGTGTCGCGGGGGTCTCCGGTTCTGGAAAATCGACGCTTATTCTGGATATTCTTGGTCGATCGCTCAGCTCGCATTTCTACGGCGCAAAAGATCCAATTGGCGCGCATAAGTCGATTGAAGGGATGGAGCATGTCGACAAGGTTGTGTCTGTCGATCAAAGTCCGATCGGCAGAACGCCTCGCTCTAACCCCGCGACGTACACGGGTGTGTTCACCGCGATTCGTGATTTGTTCACAGAAATTCCGGAGGCGAAAGCGCGTGGATTTGATGCGGGCAAGTTCTCGTTCAACGTGAAGGGCGGAGGTCGATGTGAGGCGTGTAGCGGGGATGGATCTATCCAGATCTCGATGCAGTTCTTGCCGGATGTGTACGTAGACTGCCCTGAATGCCACGGAAAACGCTACAACGCAGAAGCGCTTGAAATCACCTGGCGCGGAAAAACCATCGCGGATGTGCTCGATATGACGGTGGAAGAAGCTCGTCGCTTCTTTACGGACCAGCCCTCTATCTACGAAAAGCTCTCGATTCTGTATGAAGTGGGCCTGGGGTATGTGCGTCTCGGTCAATCCGCGACCACGCTCTCAGGTGGAGAAGCTCAGCGCGTGAAACTCGCAACCGAGCTCGCTCGTCGCAGTACGGGCAAAACCCTCTACATCCTCGATGAACCAACAACGGGTCTACACTTCGAAGATATTAAGCGCTTGTTGATTGTCTTGAATGCGCTCGTAGACCGTGGAAATACCGTGCTCGTGATTGAGCACAATCTCGACGTGCTACGAACCGCTGACTGGATCGTCGAAATCGGTCCAGACGGAGGTATCCGCGGAGGGCAGCTGGTCGCAGAAGGGACGCCGGAACAGGTGGTAAAGGCCAAAACCCTCACTGCGCCATATCTTCGTGAAGAATTAGCCAAATATCCGCCAACAAAAGCAAAATAGCGTCTCGCGCATGCAAGATGCATCCGGGACATCTCCCCTATTGACGAACCCCAGTTTTTCCTTTAAGCTACGGCCCATATCATTATGTCTAACGCTATTACGTTGCCGGCAACGATCACGCCGGACCAAGTGAAAACGGGTATGACCGTCCGTCTTCACCTCAAG
>CAYTGF010000003.1:51086-84219 GCA_964437285.1 uncultured Gammaproteobacteria bacterium | reverse complement strand
CGCGCTTGCCGTTCGGGGCCATGGCGTCGTTGCTGCGACCGTCGTTGTAGGGGCTCGGGCCAAAGCCGCCGTTCCGCTTCGAGGGGGTCGTTCCATCCATCCAGGGACGGATCGACTGACCGACGCGCCAGAGCTGCTCGAGGAACGGACCGGCGTTCTCAGTCGTGAGACCGCTCTTCACCTGTGTCGCCACGAAGATCACGTACTTCGCGACCGACTGCTCCATCCGGCTGTCCGCATCCGTCATGCCGAGGTCGAAGTCCTTGATCATCTGCTGGTAGTTGCCGGCGCCGATCAGGGCGGGGATGCGAGCATCCTTGATGATCTCGCCGATCTTCCTGTTCTCGTAGGCGCATGCGCGTGCAGTGATCACGCCGTACCCACGGAACGCCTGGTTGAGGACAGCGACGACACCATCGGCAGCAGCCAGTACGGTGTCGCAGGGCGGAAAGAGGTTGTAGCTATCCCCTCGGAACACTGCGAGGGGATTCTGCTGGCGAGCCGCGCTATACTCGTCATTCCATCCGCTGAGCACGCTGTGAAACTGAGCAACGGCCGCGGGCAGCTTGCTGAACTTGCTCCAGAACTGATCCTTGCGCCTCTGTGTGACGTGCCGGTTCTTGACACCAATCTCGGCGTAGTTGCGAGCCATGATGAATTCCTCGACCTTGAAGTACTCGTCTGTGACGGGTACGTCGAGATTCTCAGCGAATGCCTCGAGGCTTTCGGCGAGACGGTCCGGCAGCTGGTCAGTGCCGAGCTTGTGGGCCCAGTAGGCCTCGAGTGCGGCACGGATGGTGAGGCTGTCGGCGTTGAGGACTTTGTTCTCGATCAGTTGCTTGAGGAGGTCGCTGCCGCCGGGAACGTCCGGGATCAGAGCCTGCTGAGGCTGTGTGCTGGTCAGGCCGCCGAAGGGGTTGACCCCACCGCCGTTTCCGTTCTGTGCCGGTGGCGATGCCGCCGGTGGGTTCAGGATGTCGTGCAGCGCCTTGGTGGCGCTCTGGACCTCCGCCGGCGTGAAGTCGTCGAAGGCGGCGATGAACTGCGCGTCACTCACGTTCACCAGCGCTTCCGCGGCCTTGTCGGAGGTGCGTGTGCCCAGGATCTTCTTGTCCCGGAAGCGCTTGACGACGGCCTCGAGCGGAAGCTCGAGCGCTTCGGCGAAGGCGGTGAGGACGGTCGAGAACTTCGGGCCGTAGGTCGTGGTGGCGGGGGTGGCGGAATCGTTGTTGGGATCGGCCATGGTGGATGCCTCTTGGAATCGGGTTGGAGAAAGAGCGTCGTGGAGCAACCCAGAGAACTCACACGACGACGAGGTTGCGCGATGGTTGTAGCAAAAATACGTCATGTTGTCAAGCGTACGCAAAGAAAAACCCGAGCATAGCTCGGGGGAGAAGGCTACTCTTGCGCGCGGAGGCGTGCGACGAGGGCCTTGATCTGTTCTTTGGTGAGAAAGGTATCCCAATGGAGGTGCTTGTTCGGGACGAAGGGGAAGTACATCTTCCCTTTTGTAACGGTCTTTGTCACGTACTTGGGGAGACGCTTGAGCTCCTCGTCGATCCGTTCAAAGTCCGTTTTCTGGAATGCGTTCTCGAGAGCGCCAATCTCTATGGCGGCATGGAACAAGGCTTCTGTGGTGACGAGCAGCTGACGATCTTGCGGCTTCTGACGAATGGCCTTCAACAGCGTGATGGCAATGATCGCGGTGACGCTGCTGTCATTGAGCTCGGCCGTCTCTCGGAGTCGGAGCTCGAGATCTTCAGGGGTGAGAGGTCGAATCGGTTCCGTTATCTTCAGCGTTTCTACCGGGGGAGGTGGTGGGGGCGGAATCGTGACCGTTCGTTCCACGGACGGACGCTCCTCGATAATGGGAAGGATGAGCAGGGGCTCAATCGGTTCCTCAAGGGCTTTGTGAATGTCCAGCCGATGACGTAGGAGTTGGATGTGCCCGTGGAGCGTATCGATCGTGCGAAGGAGAGAGTCTCGCTCCGTTCTTACGGGGGCGAGTTCTTGCTCCGCCGTGGCGAGCGTGGTCGACGTCTTGGTGTAGAGCGCTGAGCCTCGATCTGTTGTGCGAAGATCGAGGTTGGCCTGTCGGATGACGTTCGTGAGTTGCTGGTAGCGTTCCTCGAGGTGAGGTCGCCTCTCGTTGAGTGGCGCGAGCTGTTCTGTGAGGGTTCGGAGTGCGGCGTGCAGACGCGGGACCTCCTCGGAGGGGGTAGGTGCGCGCGGAGCCTGGACCGGCACTTGGACGGGCGCCGTGAGTAAGTGTTCCAGGCGCTGTGCATGTCCGGCAAGCGTGTCGAAGGCGCCCTTCACCTGCTGGAACGCGGTGAGGTATTCGCGCGCCGCATCACTTGGAACAGAGCGGTTGCGTAGCGCCTCGACCTCCGCGAGGAGACGCGCTCGATCATTCCCCGCCTCATCGGCGAGTTGCTGCGCATCATGAGCATCGCGAGCAAGCATATCATGCTGCTGTCTGAGCTCCTGATACTGCTTTTGAGTAGCAGCGAGAGCCGTGCGGAGCGATGTCTGCGCTATTGCCTCCTCTTCCTTGTCCGCCTCGTGTTGAGCAAGAGTGCGCGCCAAGGTATTGGCACGTGTTTCGAGAGCCTTTGTGCCGCGCCGCTCAGCTTCGAGCTGAAGTCTTGCTGTTTGTTCTTCCCTACGCAACCGCTCGGTCTCTCGCCTCGCTCTGCTCAGCTCCTCTTGAAGCTCGTTCACCTGCGTATTGCGGTGGCGAAGGTTCTGTTCGAGCTGCGTCCGTTCGAATGCCGCACGTTCGCGAGCGGTTTCTTGCTCGTGGAAGCGCCGCTCCGTTTCCTTGCGGTATCGGATGGCTTCTGCGACTTGCTGTTGGAGCCCCCACGCGTCCTGCTGCAGGACGCTGAGCTGATCTGCGAGGGCATTTCGTTCCGCGACAAGCTCGGCGGATGCGGGAGCCGGCTCCGTCTTGAGCTGGTCGAACTCCGCGCGGAGGCGTGCGTAGAGCGCGCGCAAGCTTTTCAGCTTCTCGTCGTCGCTCTCGTCGATGTGTTCGAGGACCAGGGCTTCGAGGGCTTGAAAGTCCTCCTTCAGCCGCGTGATCTCTTCCTCTGCCGCAAGGAGCAGAAGTTGCTCATCGCTGAGAGGGGGTGAGGGGTCGGGCATGGGAGTCCTCTTCACGGGTGAGTGGTCGATGGTCATGAGACCTCAATAGGTGAATGGGCAGGCTTTTCAGAAAAGCTCTCGCGATTTCAGCAAAAATCCGCGATTCTGTCAAGGGATGGGGCAAAGAAAAACCCGACTCAGAGAGTCGGGATGAGGGTCACTTCTTGTGGGCGCGCGGAGTGGAGGCGTCGCGCCTCGCCTTCCAGGCGCCTCGTGCGATATCCGTCCAGTATCCAGAGCGGAGCTCGTCGCGCTGGCGAGGGGTGGGAGCCTGGCACTCCGCCGCCACACGCAGAAGTTCAAACACGAGGAGGGACGTGCGCTGGGTCTTGTTGAGCTCCGCGGACCCGAGCCATTGCGTGTTCACGCTGATGATGGAATAGGTCTGCCCCTGAATCGTGTCTTCCGTTGCTCCGTATGGCTGGTACGCGACCTGCCGGCTTTGCTCGTTGGGCTCGAGCTGGAGGAGAAACTTCCGTCCACCAATCGGGAGCACGAGCGTCTTGTTTGGACGCTCGTGGCGATCACCCGGCTTGTCCGTGCCGGGAGGCGTGGGGTTCGGGTTGGGGTTGGGAGTCTCGTCCGGAGCCTGGTCAGGGGTTTCGCCCTTCTTCGGCTCCTTGGTTCCCTTCTCCGTTTCGCGCTTCTTGCGCGTCAGGTGGAGGTACTCCGCCGGACCGAACCCTTGGGCCAACGTGCCGAGAGCGCTCTCGAGGGCTTCGTCCGCCTCCGCCGGCTCATTCGAGACCTCCTCGCCCACGAGGGCGGACACGAGCTCGCGGACGGGGGAGGAGCGGCAGTAGTTGAGGAAGCGCCGTCCCTCCGGTGACCCCCAGAAGTGGGGACTGAGCGCAGACCTTCCCGTGTTCGTTCGTCCGAAGAGATTGGGGAAGTAGATAACTCCCGTCACTTTGCTGTTCGAGAGAAACAACGGGAGCTGGTGTGTTCCGCTGTTCTGCGTGGTCGCCACCATGCAGGAAGAGTCCGCGTCACAGATAGCGATCTCGCCCCGCGCCTCGTGAGGGAGGGGGGAGTTGGGATCGGCTCGCTTGAGCGAGATGCTGAAGTCCCCCTTTTGCGAGGTGTACGTTCGCCGACCATCCATGAGCCAGCCCTGGAGGGGCACCTCGTTCACCGTGAGCCGGATCTGACGGTCCGCCTTCCTGGGCAGGAAGGCGGGGAGCTCGCGACGAATCTCGTCCACGGTGAGGGAGAAGTTGGGGATCACGAGGAGCGTGAACGGCCCCTTCACCCCCACGAACGGTCCGAGGCGAGGATCGGTATCCTTCACCGAATGAGCGAGGTAGTCGAACGCCTTGACCCTCGCAAGCGAGGCGACGGTGATGCTGAGCTCCGAAATGGGTCGCTTGTGCACCACATCATCTTGCGTACGAGTGAAATACACGATGCCGTCTTTCGCCGACACCTGGCGCTCATCCTGGAAGATGGTGTTCAGACTCATGGCGGCAAACCGACCGATCTGGCGCTTGGATGCACCTCCCACCCGCTCCGAATGCTCGTTGCCGCCGAGGCGGTGCATACGGGCGCGGTGCGCCTCCGTGAGACCGCTGCCGCGGTCGAGGAGGTAGCACGTTCGTCCGGTCGCCTCTTCCTGAACGATGATCTCGATGGCGGCGAGCTTGGAATGGTCCCATTTCATTCCTGGCATGTTCGAAGTGAGTCCGTTCCGAATCGCTTCCCAGAGCTGGGCCACGAGGCTCGTGTACAGATCGAGGCCGAACTGCTTGATGATGAGGTGAACGTCGATCTGGAGGTCCGGAGACTCAATCAGGGTTGCTGCTTCTTGCATGAGGGCTCCTAGCGAGTACGTGGGGGGTGGTTGAGGAGAGCGGCGAACGTGGAGGCATACCCGTCTCCTCGTCGTGCGCCCTCAAAAAGGGAGGGGTCTCGGTCTGGGTTCACGACGTCAACGAGTGCGAGCAGAATCTGCAAAAGCGTTCGTTTCGTCGGTTGGTGCGTAAGGGGGTGCTCCGCGACCCGCGAGCGGAGGAGCCCGAGGAGCCCGTCCAGGAGGTTGATCGCGTGTTGGACGACCGCGTCCTGGTCTCCCACAAACGTGGGTGTCGCCCATCCTTGGGTGAGGAGGGTGATCGGGAGTTCTCCTCGATGGACGCGCAGCACGAGCTCTCCTAGAACCGCTTCCGGCGAAGCTTCCGTCAGCGGGACGAGAGCCCCGCGAGGGAATGAATCGAGCAGCGGTGGTTCCGGTGCAGGAGCTGGTGCCGTGGCGACGCTCGGGGCTTCCAAAGGAGGTGTATCGTGCGTAGCGGTCTGAACTTGAACCAGTGCACGCGTTGCGGGAGGGACGGGGATGTTGTGTTCGTCAGCATATGCCACGAGCCGACGAATCGTCTCGTGAAGGGCGCTGAAGGACACGTGTCGCAAGCTGCGCTTCTGAATGTAGTTGCGCGTTGTCCTATTTTGGCCGATCTTTGCGCAGAGCGCGGTGACGGTCAGGCTCTTCTTTTGCATCACCTCATCAAACAGTGCCTCATACGCGGAAGCACTCTTCTCAAACGCGTCGCGCGTGTCTTGCAGCGCCTTGGCTACGTTGGTGCGAAGGCGCGCCACGCTTTCTGGCGCGGTGATCAGGTCGAGGAGGGCGTCTGCGAGAGGGCTCGGCTCTTCGCGACTATCTTGCCGAGTGACGAGCGCTTCGAGCGGTTCCATGTGGAGCTCAACGAGCCCCTCCACGATCTTCGCGTGTTCCCCAAAGGCGAGGGCGAAGATATGGTTGGAAAGGCCGTCCTCGCGAACGTCTTCCAAGAGTCGACGGAGTTCGTAGGCGAGCGTGAGCGCAAACGGCGGAAACCGACACGCGGCGTAGGCGCGTCCCGGGAGCGTGTTCGCAAGAAAGAGCGCTTCTGTTTCTCTGAGTAGAGAGCATTCTTCTTCTGAAAACGCTTCAAATATCACTGGCCGCGCATTGGTTGTGGGCACGGGCTTGACGAGAGCGCTGAGGTGCTGAATGGATAGACGATCTTGCTCGTTGGTGTTCCTGAGCATGAGAGCGTACGTTCCGGCGAGGAACTTTCGCAAGCGCGTTGATTCGATACCGAGCTCGTTCGCCAGTGCCTGGGCGTCTGTGTAGAGGCCTTCGACGAGGACAGTCTTCAGGAACTGGTGAAGCGCTCGTTGGAGCGCCCCCATGCGGATCACCTGCTGGAGCTCGATCTCAAGGCTTGGGTTGGGGGTTTCCATGGCACCTATTCTCCCGTGACGTGAGCGGTTGATCGTGAAAGGAACGGTCTCCTCTAGAAAGAGAAGCTCGCACGACCCTAGGGGAATTCAGGCGATTTGTCAAGGTGTTCTGTACGGCAAAACCCGAAAGGTGAGGCTTGACAAAACCCCCGTTTTCTGTCAAAAACACCGCAGCCCGCCGTTCTGGTGGGACAAGAGCTCTTTCAAATAAACGATAAGGAGAATGGAACATGTACTATTCTGACGGAAAGCATGTCGTGACTCAGGAGCTCATTCGCCTCATGATTCAGACGCTCCTCGCGGTGGGTATGCCTCAAAAGAGCGCGAAGGTTCTGACCCTCGGTGGGATAGGTCGTTCTACGCGCGCCTTGATGTCTGAGGGCTTTCCCATCGAGCAGATCACCATCGTCGAACGGAACAGGACGCGTGCAGCGATGCTGAGGCGCCAGCCGGAATTTGGTCCCGCATATATCTTTCATGGACCGCTCTCAAAGGCGGCTCAGATGATGGAGTCAGCGGTAGGGAGCCGTGCATCCGTCGACGTGCTCGACATTGACTCGGACGGGACGGCTGTCTCTCTCATGGGAGAAGTTGCGCCGTGCATGCCGTTGCTTGCGCGTGGCCTGGGGAAGATTCTCGTGCTGACCGTCGCCGATACGCGGAGAAACCAGGCGCTTGACGACGTGCCTGGGACTCTCGCGACGATCAGGAACTGCTTTCAGAGTTCACCGAATGGAATTGAGTGGCTTGAGAGCCGCATCTGGCCGCGGCTCCTCGCAGAACATGCGAGCTACGTACCAACGCATCGGTTCGACCACAGCGCCGATCCTGCGAAGGCGGCGCTCCGCGAGCTTCACACGGTGGTCGAAGTCGTCCAGATGGCGCACCTCTCCTCGCTCGACCTTGACCCGGCTTTTGGTGGAAGGTTTCTCTACCTGGGCGATGCAGGGTTCCGGATGCGTTCCTACTTCTTCCGACTTCGGTCGGGAGTATCTCCGGAGGTTTCGTCCTCTGCTCGCGCCGCCAGCATCGAGGAGTACCTGAAGCATACCTGCTTTACCGTCAACGGCGAAGACACCCAGGCGCTTCACGCGGAAGGGGTGGACATCTCGCGTCACCCCACGTTCCATCAACTGCTCAGAGGAGAAATCCCCATGGTCTCTGCTCGACAGATGTCTCGAGAAGCCTCGCCTCGCGCACAAGCACCTCGCCCCGATCAAGGACCGCTAAACCCGGAGGAGCTCGACTACGTCAACACGGCCGTCGGGTTCTACGACCCTTCCATTAAGGAGGCGTTCGAGCGTCTCTGGAACGCCGCTGTCGCGAGTACGCGAGTCGACGAGGTGCTCACACAAAGCCACGCGCTTCTCGAGGAGAGCGCTTCGATGAGCCCGCGCTTCCGCCAGCTCTGCGACCGCCTCTGGAAGGTGATCCTGTCTCAGGAGGCCGAGCGCCAGTCTGCAGACGAGCTCATCCTCACCCCCTGGAAGCCGGGGTTCGAGAACGCGATGGCGACCCTCGCGGGTCACCTGAAGACCCGTTTCGCTCGCGCCGTCGAGCAAGAGGCCAACCGCCTCGTCGCCGTCGCGGCCACCCACGGCCTCTCCAATGATCAGCTCGTCGCCTTCCTCACCAAGTCCTTCGACCTCGAGAATGATTCCCCTCCGGAGTCTTCTCCGGAGCCGGCCCCGCCCCCCGCGGAGCCGCCGCCCGTCGCCGCCCCCTCTCCGCCGCCTACGTCTTCGAAGGGGGTGAAGAGGCGAACGCTCACACCCGTGCTCTTGGCGCGAGTGGAAAAGAAGGACCGGGGCCTCGATCTCCTGGTCCTCGTGAATGGGCGACCTCTTCCTGAGGCGTATCAGATCACCGCCGAACGGTTCCCGGAGATTCCCGAGAAGAAGGTCGCGAACAAGCTCCGGGCGATTCGCGCTCGCTGGAGCGGGGGTCACTTGCTCCCAAGTCTCATCGCCTACGTCGGTTACGCTCAATCGGAGGACGATCTCTCACTTCGTCTGACGAAGCTTCTGAAGCTCTTTAGCTTCACCCAGCTACGCGAGTCGCTCGCAAGGCGTCGCGAAGTACGTCTCTGGTCTGAGCGCGAAGTGGTCGAGCCCAAGCTCGAAGCCTGGCTCACCACGGCCATGCTTCGATGGCCCGTTCCCTGACCATTCCTACACACCCTTCAAAAGGTGTGTTTTTTTATTTCCTTCGCTCAGAACAAGGAATCTCTTCTTGTCGATAAAGAGAACGGTAACGAAACGTGCAGTGTTTTTACGCAAAAAAACCACGCACCGTGGGTGCGTGAGTCAGGTTAGGGGCATTCCCGTGTCGAGGGAGATGCCTGGCTCTCCGGTTCCGCTGACGACGAGGTGCGCGTCGTATGGGTCACTGAGAGCGATCACGAGTTCGTGATTGTTACTGAAACGGATGGTGATGTTCGCTGCATCTGCCGTCATCTTGGCGATCGTCGCGGTGCCGATGAGAGCCTGCTGATGGGCCAAGAAAGCCTCAGTGAGGACTTTGCGTTGCGCCTCTGCAGCCTCGCGACGCTTCTGCTCTTTACACACCCTGGCCGCTTCCCTTTCCATACCTTGCTTCATGTACTCGACAAGGTGGCGCTTGGACAATCGATGATCGGATTTGGTCATGGTTCAGGCCCTTCTATTGTTTTCATTGTCACCAAATCAGTGGCATGAATAATGCAATATTTGAGAAAAAACGAGGCTTTGTCAAGCTGAATAAGGAATGGGGAGAGATGTTTTTTTCAGCCTCGCTTCGCTCGGCTGTGTAGCTTGATTTACCCGGATAGTAAAAAGCTCTCCACGGCGAGCGCAGCGAGCCGTAAAAAAGAAAAGAAGATTCCTTTTTTTTGTTCGAGTCGAATAAAAAAAACAGCGAATGCTGGAGAGCCCCCTGTCTCTTGAGAAGAGTTTAGCAGAGGTGGTTTGTGGTGGTGATGAGGTTGTTGACGAAGGCTTGTGAGCTCTCCTCGAGGAGCGGGAAGTTCGTTGATGCTTTGGCACGCAAGGCATGCGTGCGCGCTTCCCCGATTCGTTTGAAGAACGCCAGGAGGTGCGCGGCACGATGGGCGCTGTCCGCATCATTCGGGGCAAGCTCAGAAGCCTTCAGGAGATGGGGGAGGGCGGCTTCTGGATTTCGACGGTACTCGAGGAGAAGCGTCCCAAGATCGTGGTGAACAGCTGCTGGATTGCTGGGCTTGGAGGCGAGATCCGCCGTGAGACGCT
The DNA here is from genome assembly GCA_964437285.1 of uncultured Gammaproteobacteria bacterium. Classification (GTDB taxonomy): domain Bacteria; phylum Patescibacteriota; class Patescibacteriia; order 2-12-FULL-60-25; family 2-12-FULL-60-25; genus JAGOUA01. The sequence goes on along the minus strand of CAYTGF010000003.1, from coordinate 74,602 downwards.
GTTCCGCCTCATTCAGTTTTCCTTCGTGCATCAGGATGCCTGTCTCAACCCTCGAGGTGAGCTCCGGAGAGAGTCGAACGAGATCCTTCAGCTCGAGAACGAACTTTTCGATGTCACCGGTGTATTCCGCGATAGCGCTGTCGAGCAATCCTTCCTTCACGCGCTTGGCGAAACTTCGATCTTCCGGGTTCTTCGCGCCGTACATCTCATATATCGCTGTGATCGCCTCTTTGAGCTCAATCAGCCTCGAGCGCCGGATACAAGAGGGGAGATCGCCACCAGCGTTGATTAAAATCGGGACCTTCGTACTAGCTCCCGATCCCTCCACACCTGCCACACACCGGAATCCCATAGGAGAGATCGCTGTCCAGATCACGCAAACGACCACTTCCTCCACACCAGTTACAAGGCTTGATCGCGGGGCTTGATGTCGTTATGAGAGGCTCCTTCCGCAAGATAGTGAACCGACGAAATGATGCAGTATTTGGCTATTTTGTCAAGAGTTAGGGCGCTTACGCCGGTATCTTTTTTGAAGGTTTTTGAACAAAAAAAACGCACCCATGCACGGCAGAACAAAGATGTTCTTTGCCGTGTCACGGGTGCAGGGGAAGGGAGTTCAGTGGGAGTTGTTCGTCCGCGTCGCGTCGTCGGTGGTGTTTCAGCGCTTGAGGAGGTGGGGATGGCTCTTGGTGAGCTCGGCGCGGAGCTTGTCCAGGCCCCCCGTCTCTTTGTTGAGGTAGCGCAGGAGGATGACGACACGATCCCTCATTACCATGGTGTCGGGGGCTAGCTCCTCATTGGGTACCCCGAGGAGGAACTCCAGAGTCGTTAACTGAGCCGGAATGAGCTTCGTGAGGGCCTCGTAGAGGTCGAACGCGCTCGCCTCAGGGCTCGGGGTGGCGGGGGCGTTCGTCGTCGGCACCTCGTGCCAGATCGCGATGATCTGGTTGAGTAGATCCACGTCTGTGATGCCGGTGCAGCGAGTGATATTCCCGTGGGAGAGGAAGCTGTAGGAGCCGCTGAGAAGGTGTTCATTCGACTGGAGCAGGTCCTGGAGTCCGCTCACGGCGTTTCCGATGTTGACCGCCTTGGATGGCTCCTGCAGGTTGTGGAGGGTGATACAGGTGATGGTGGCGCAGAGCTTGATGTTGAAGCGGTCCATGCTGGCTCCCGGGTGGCTCCGCCGTGGCTATCAACGCTCCGGTCCCACCGTGGGACGAGGGCTGATGCGCGTGCGAGAGTAGCTGATTCTACATGAGATCGCGGGTTTTGTCAACCGAATCAAGTATAAAAAGCCTCAAAATACCCAAAAAAATCTTCTACGAAAACAGTGATCAAAAAAGAAAAGACACCAGGTTGGTACGTTGTGATTGAAGTTAAAAAAAGCGCACCCATGCACGGCAGAACAAAGATGTTCTTTGCCGTGTCACGGGTGCAGGGGAAGGGAGTTCAGTAGTAGTCGCGGGACTCCGCCGCCTCTTCGATGAGGCCGTCGAGCTCCGCGTTGCCGACCCTCCATCCAAGGACATAGGGGCGCTTGTAGTAGCGGTTCTGCCACCACTCGATACGGTTTCGTTCATCGCTGAAGCCCCACGCGCGCCCCTTCTCCCACTCGACCATGTCCTCCGGATCCTTCGTAGGACATCCGGGATTGTGAAGCCTCGGATGATTGGAATGCTGCGGTGGCGGGTGCCAGCAGTATTGGCAGCGTCTTTCTTGGTCAGACATAGTCACCTCCATTTTTCTCAAGACGACGTCGGGATCAGCCTCGTACCAGAGAGCGCCGGGCCCTATCGATCTGCTTCTGGTAGTAGCCGAGATCGATATCGTAGTCGCTGAAGGCGACTGTACCCCACATGGCGACGCTCCAGCGAGCCTCTTCCCACGCCGGCATCTCCACCTCTATTCGTTCGACGCGGGATGTGTGCGCACACACGCCTTTGCGCGGATAGGTATCCGCTCGCCTCTCGATCATGATCGCATCGAGGACGTCCAGGAGTTGAAGACCGTCTGGTTTCGATGTGTTGACGATGCGGAATCGACCGTCGTCCTTGATGATGGGAAAGCGTTTCGCCCCAGTGCCAACCCCCCAGAGGAGCTGGCGACCGTTGGCGAGGGTGAGAGCGAAGATGGTCTGACGCATGAGGCCTCCAGTGATGGAAGTTGCACGTGACTTACCCAGTCACACGGGGATTATTTGACGTACCAATGTACCACAAAATCACGTGTTTGTCAAACGTTTCGCATGCAAAAAGCCTCAACATAGCCAAAAATATCTCTTCAAAAAAGAACAAGAATAAAAAACCCCTCGCAGAGCGAGGGGTGAGACTGTCACATCTTGGAGAGAGCGTTCATGAACTCGTTCCCGTGCACCCAGTAGGCCTTGAGGAACGTGACGGCGCTTCGGTACATGCTCACGCTCACGCCGGTTACGTCGGCACAACGCTCTGTTGTCTTCACGAAGTCGCTGAAAGACTCCCCGTTTGACAGCCGCGCTTCCATAAGCCGACCCCAGTTCTCAGCGAAGAGAATCGCACCCGTGTCAAAATGGCTCTCGGCGTTTCGTGCCTTCAGGCTCTCCCAGGCAGCGGCATCCTCGACGGTGAGTGATGCTGGGGCTTGTGCGAGAGCTTCATCCAGGGCGAGCTGTTGGGCGTGTCTGCGCTCGAGCTCTTTCGCTCTCCATGCTTGCCAGCTCGTTTCGCTAACTTCCTGTTCGGACGGACTTCTCGCGGAGAATGCCGCGACGAGCTTGTCGGGTGAGTCACCAGGATTCGCGGTAACGGTTGTTGCACTGAACTGCATCGTTGCGGGCACTTGCTGAGTGTCTGCGATCGATTCGCCTGCTTTGGGCTCATATGCTTGCATCAGCGACCTCTTGAACGTGCACGAGCCGAGTGGCTCGCATTGGGGTGGTGAAGGAACGGGATAGAAGTATCAAATACAGGGCAAATCGTGAAGAGATCGGAATACGTGCCCAGGTATTTCGCGTCCAAGAAAAGAAGTTGTTGCTTCAGGGTTATTTGGAACGCCTGAATTATCGCTAGTCTACCAACAGAAAAAGACTCCGTTGTCGGAATCTTCTCCTGTGGTAGCCCCAGGGGGAATCGAACCCCCATTTACCCCGTGAGAGGGGGTTGTCCTAGCCATTAAACGATGAGGCCGTAAACCGTCGGCGACGAGTATACGAAGAGACGAGCGGTTTGGCAAGCTGCGTAAGAAAAAAGCACTGCTGGCAGTGCTTAGTAAAGAGGGCGGCTCTAGGTGTTTTTCGGAGGTTCAATGAAGGAGGATGTTGCGAGAAGCTCCTGCATTGACTCGAGATGCATGCTTCGACGCGTGGAAACAAGCGGGAGAACGGCGCTCCAATTGTAGGGGGCTTCCCAGATATAGGCTTCGTACCTGTCGGGTCGTTGTCGATTGAGCGCAACGGTAGGCGTAAGAAGGAGCCAGTGGGGCGCAAGAAAGATTCGAAGAAGCTGCCGATGATGGAGCTCACGCCATCGCTCTTCCGCATGATCCGGATCCGCTCGTGATTCGTGGGCGAAAAATGTTCGCCACAGCCGATGAGCGGTCTCGACGGTGTCAACGCCGTAGATGGTGGGTTGACCCCGCGCAAACCCACTAAGGACCGATTGTTGGAATTCGGCCGAAAGGGGATAGCTTTTCTCGGTCTCGGTGAGCTCGAGCGGAATCGCATTAAGAATTAAAAGATCTTGCGCGCGCTGTTGACGCTCAAGCAACGCTTCGGGACGAAGTATTGATTCTTCGGTGTTCGTGGTACGCGTCGATTCCATTTCGTTGAGGAGACGCGTGGTGACGATTGGCGGTAGGTTTCGCTCCTTCGCTCGGGAGTGTGCTGCGAGCTCAATCGCGGCGAGAAGGGCTCCGGGAATCGCTCGCTTCCGCCGGGCAATCTGCGCAAGGAATGAGGCGAGACTTGTCACGGAAGCACAGCTGAAAGAATGAGTATCTCGAGGAAGTGTGTAGATGCTACGAGCGAGGTCGGAAGGAGAGGTGAAGAGAGGCGCTCCCATGGGGTGTGAGAAAAGGACGGAAAGATCTGGTTTAGGTCGCGATGTTCTCATGGTTATCTCCCTGCTTGTCGCCGGTACTAACCTAAGACACTCCGAATGATGCGTCAACCTATACGGATAGGGGTTCCCTTGCGTGTCTCCCCCGTTTAAGACAGAATAGGGTGCCGTTATTTCGACGGTCGTCAACCAGGGGAAGCGGTATGTTTGAGCTGGGGATGTTTGTAGGAGCGATGGCGATAGCCGTCGGAATCGTGTACTGGTGCGGTGGGGTGCGCGGAGGGATCGCGCTCAGCTCGGCGTCTACTCGAAGACAGGAAGACGAGGCGGTGCTGCAACGGATCAGCCTTCGGCCGGGGGTACACGTCGAGCATCCGAAGAGCTCACCCTCTCGTGAAGGGGTCGCCTTCAGAGCAGACACGTATGCGCGACAGCTTGAGCGTCTCAGAACGCTCGAGAATCTCGTGCAGAACACGGCGTTCGCGTGTTCTTCCACGCGTGCGCGATGGACGATTCGGCTCCGTGGGCTCTTTGACCAGCTGGAAGACCTCACCCGTTCGGGACTTGAGCCGGACCAGGGGAGTCGGGACGATCTCCGGTTTCAGCGCGTTGTTCGCGAAACGGACGCGCTCGCCGAAGAAATTCGTGAACACGCGGAGCCCGCCCCTGTTGTCACCTCCACCTGACCCTCGTATCTTCTCGCTTGCCGAGAGGGAGACGGGGGTGTTTTTATACTTCACATATGACCACGCTGTTTACGAATGCTCACCCAGATACCCGAAAGCCGCTCGCGGACCGACTGCGGCCACGGGATTTTTCTGGGTATCGTGGTCAGGAAAAGATTGTGGGGAGCGGCACGCCTCTTCGGCGTCTGCTTGAGCAAGACCGTCTTCCATCGCTCATTTTGTGGGGACCCCCAGGAACCGGAAAAACCACCCTCGCTCGTATTATCGCCGAACTCACAAAAGCCAAGTTCGTCGAAATGTCCGCGGTAATGGCAGGAGTTGCTGACCTTCGTCTCACGATGCAGCAGGCAGAAGATCGTTGGCTCGCGCGTCAGGAACGAACGCTGGTGTTCATCGATGAGATCCATCGGTTTAACAAGGGGCAGCAAGATGCGCTCTTGCCGTATGTCGAACGAGGGACGGTGACGCTGATCGGCGCGACCACGGAGAATCCAAGCTTCGAGCTCAACGCCGCTCTCCTATCCCGAGCACGAGTGTTTGTGTTAGAGCGCTTGTCTGACGAAGATGTGCGCGCCATTCTCGAACGGGCGCTTGTGGATGAAGAAGGGTATGCGGGCCAAACCATCTTGATTCCTGATGACGTGATGGGGGAGCTCATTCGCGTAGCAGACGGCGATGCGAGACGAGGCTTAAACGCGCTTGAAAGCGCGATTGAAGCGTCTCGCGATGAAGGGGGAGCGGCGATGCTCACGCTCCAGGGACTTCGAGAGGTGTTACAACGCACCCACTTCGCCTACGACAAACACGGCGACGCGCACTACGATCTTATTTCCGCCCTCCACAAATCTCTTCGCGGGTCAGACGTACAAGCGAGTGTGTATTGGTGCATGCGCATGCTCGAATCTGGAGAAGATCCGCTCTACGTCGCTCGACGATTGGTACGGTTTTCGTCAGAAGACGTAGGAATGAAAGATCCTCGTGCCCTCATTCAAGCGATGAGCACGTTTCAGGCCTGTCACGCGATCGGTATGCCCGAGTGCAACGTGATCTTAGTTCAGCTCGTCGTCTATCTCGCCAAGGCCCCCAAGTCCAACGCCTGCTACAAGGCCGTACACGCCACCAAGGAAGCGATGCAGCGCTTCCCGAGCCTTCCGGTACCAATGCACCTCCGCAACGCCCCTACGAAGCTTATGAAAGACCTAGGCCACGGCGCCGGATACAAATACCCACCCGAGGAGGACGCCAAGGAGCAGACGTATCTCCCAAAGGAGTTGCGGGATAGTAGGTTTTACGAGGAGTAGGGGGGAAAGTGATTGACAGGTCCTGGATTTTCTGTACGATGCTCAAGGTTCATTTCACTGCGGAGCAGCGATCGCACAGAGGAGAGAACAATATGGAGTCTCACATGAGCCTGATTTCACCCGCTATGTCTCTTCGGTGCTCGGTAACGCCGCCTGTCACGCAAGAAGAAGACTCGAGACCGGATCCTCAGGTGCTCCGCGATGGAGAGTACAAGGTTTACCTTAGTTCGTACGTGCCCTGCAGCGACGAGCGGCTTAATTCGGACTTTCGAATGATCGAAAAGCTGTACCTGCAGGGGTACCGTTGGGTGTCTGATCCGTCGGTAAACTCGTCTGGGGAACAGATCATGTCCGCGCATTCGTTTGGGCGATGGATGGGCACGCCAGAGGTGCTCGCAGAGCTACGAACCCTGGGGTATCGCCCAGCGACACACGGCGACGGTTACAATTTTCTCTACGGTGATGTAGAACGTCGACTCTTGTGGGAGGAGGCTCCGCTTGTGGCCCTCGGATCTAGGCTCAAGAAACTGGATACGGGTAAGGAGCCAGAATACGTTGCCTACTTCGACCCGCTCTCACGGAGAGCTCCCCTATTCACAAGTGACCTTCTCAACGGCTGGGAGCACTATGCTGAGACTTGCTATGTGCGGCAGCTGAGAGGTGTATCCGTTGACAGGAGCTGGTGGCCAGAAACGCGGTTCCTCTGTGTGCGGCTGTGAAGGAACCCCGATACTTGACGCCCCGAAGGCGCATGCGCAGCCTTATCGTTCCCCTTGAAACCGCACTCCGCAAACATTCCAACCGACTCAACTGAGCCGGTTTTTTCTTTTTCAACCAAACTCACGAGTCGAGCGCAGCAACGCGCGAAAAATCACTCAATCCAACCCACGAGTCGAGCGCAGCGAGACTCGAAAGAAAAAAAGAGAAAAAGTCCTTATTTTTCGTAAAGTACCACCGGGAGACCAAAACTTAAAACACGGATTCCGTTTTTCTTTTTTTGGAAGGTTTGATACGGTGCCGGCCAACGCTATGTCCTCCCTCGCAACGCTTGCCACTCAAGCCGTCCGCACCATGGTCTTCGAAGCCCTCAAGCAACACCCGGAACAAGGGATGGTCGTGATGGCTGATCGTGACAGCGTGCTTTCACGCACCCTCACCGACGCCTATCTCGCCGAATGCCCCTGGGCGCAGCTCTGGCTGTGGGATCCAGAAACCATGCGCGCCGAAGAGATTCGTCTTCGTTTGCGTTCGCTGGAGAAGGGGACGCTCATTGTGCTCGTGCAAAGCACGAACTTTCGGTTAGATGCGTTTCGTATTCGTATGGAGCTCTTTGCGTTGGGTCTCAAAACCATTGAGCATATTCATTTAGCGCGCATGAAGTCCGAAGACGAGCAGCAGCGATACCTCGAAGGATTAACCTTCGGACCTCAGTATTTTACGACGCAAGCTAAGCCGTTGGCAGAGGCTCTGGGACGCGCGAACGAATTGCGCGTCGTGAGCCTTGATGGGTCCGTGCTCACCTGGCCAGGGAAGCTCGAAGAACCAAAACTCAACATCGGCGATTACACCGGTATGCAGAACGTCGGGGGAACGTTTCCTATCGGCGAGGTATTCACGGAAGCCGTAGACCTCACGAGCGTCTCCGGGGAAGCGCAGGTCTTTGCGATGGCAAACGATCAGTTCCAGGTTGAGCTGTTCAAACCGTTCACGATTTCGGTGCGTGAGGGATTGGTCGAGCTTCGTGGTGATGAACCCGAGATATTCCAGCAGATCATCAAGAAAATTATCGAGTCAGAACGTCCACTCATTCGCGAACTCGGATTCGGCCTAAACCCCGCCTTTGGTCCAGACAAATTTGTCACGGACGTGACGGCCTTTGAGCGTCAACGCGGCGTCCATCTGTCGATCGGAGAAAAGCACTCCGTCTACCCAAAAGCCTCCGTCCAACGACGCACGCAAACTCGCTTCCACGTAGACGTGTTTGTCGCGTACCGGTACGTAGAAACGGAGGTGGGGAAGATCTTTCAGGCAGAATAAGGAATCTCTCCTTTTTTCTTTCAGCCTCGCTTCGCTCGGCTGTTACATTTTTTCAGAACCGAATTTCTTCAACAAATAACCCGATGACGAGCGTAGCGAGTCATCTAAAAGAAAAAGAAGATTCCTTATTTTTCGTGAAGCTTCACCGGTGCAAACGAACGTCGGTGCACCGGCGTTACGCCGTGTTTCTCGAGAGCGGCGAGATGTTGGGCGGTGCCGTAGCCTTTGTGTTTTTCGAACCCGTAGCCGGGGTAGGTTTCTGCGAGCGTGTTCATAAGTTCGTCGCGATGGACTTTTGCGATGATCGACGCCGCCGCAACCACCCGTACTCGTTGATCCGCTCGTACAAGCGGATGGCACGGAAACGGGAGGTCGGGGATAAAGAAGGCGTCGCTAATGACGGCGTCAGGTGTGCGTGCGAGCCCAAGAAGGGCTCGTTTTGAGGCGAGAAGCGTTGCAGGTCGAATGCCAAGCGCATCTATTTCTTCGACGGAGCTTATCCCAATTGCCCACACGGCGATGGTTTTGATTCGCTCGGCAAGACGTTCGCGCGATGACGCAGAAACGAGTTTCGAATCATTCAGCCCGGAGAGTCGAGCGGAAGAGGGAAGGAGGACCGCGGAAGCGACGACTGGACCCGCTAAACATCCGCACCCAACTTCATCTACGCCAGCCACAAGCGTGTACCCATGTTTCCGCATGAGTTGAGCGGTAAAGAGGGAGGTGGGGGCACTCATGCAGCGGATCATAAAGGAGAAGGGATTGATGGGCTAGGCGTGCGGGAAGTCTGGAAGGAAAAAAGAGATTGTATGGCGAGGTTTGTCAGCTAAAACAGGCGAGACCCGAACGAAGTGAGGGTCTCAATAAAAAACAGAAGGATTCCTTACAGAAGCAGTACGCCGTACAAACAACACCACCGTTTTACGACGCAAGCCACCCAAAAACTAGAAAAAGGCCCTCCCAAAAGGCATACTGGTTTTATGACTATTCTAGCGATTGATGTCGGGGGCGAACGCCTGGGCGTGGCGATAGGGGACACGGAAACCCGGCTCGCCTCACCATGGGGGATTATTCCTGCACGTCCTGAAGCCAAAGCCTTTGCTACGCTCACGGATCTTCTTCGGACGGAACGGGTGGGGAAGGTCGTGATTGGGATGCCGTTTTTGTTGGCCAAACGTGAACAACCAACCGCGCAACAAGAGGTGATTGAACAGTGGGCGAAACGATTTCACGACACATGTGGGGGAGAATTTGTTTTTGAAGACGAGACACTTTCTTCTGCGCTTGCCGCGAACTGGCAACATGAACAAGGAGGAAAAACGAAACGCGATGATTTAGCCGCGCTCGCGATTTTACAATCGTTTTTAGATAGAGGAGTATTCTAAACTCTGAGAGAATAAGGAACTTGTTTTTTGTTTGGTTAAGGGGCTTCGCCCCTTAACCCCTTTTTCGGAATCAGACACAAGGGGCGGAGCCCCTTACAACCCACGGAGGGGCTTCACTTTGAAGACCCTCCACGCTAAGCTCTTTTTTGTGAGCAATTATTTGCGTGATCGTGCGTTTATCCTCTCGCTTCATGCGTCCCGTGAGCGGGATGCGTGGGTTTCGCTCTGGACGGAGCATCACGGTCGGCAAGAGGCGTTCGTCACAGGAGTTCGTACCGCCACATCAAAACAACGGGCGCACCTACAGCCGTTTGCCTGTATCGAAGTGATGCTCGCAGAAGGAAAGCAGTTTCAGCGAGTCGCGGTCGCTCAAATGACGAGTATTCACGGATACAGTGTCCGTGCGCATCCCGTGTGGAGCGCGACGATGGGCGCGATCTGCCGGTTATGCGAGACGATTTCCGCTCCCCAAGACCTTCAAGAAGACGCCGGTATTTTTACGCTTCTCCTCGAATGTATTAATCTCGCCGATCAGTTTCCTCAAACATTCTCCCCAGAGCGCGCATTATTTTTTCAAGCCTTTTTTCTTGAACGATTTGCGCAACGGTTCGGCTATGGTATTTCGCTTCAGCGATGTGCTCGATGTAGCGCCACGCCCATCTCTTGTTCAGGCTTTTTGGTTCAAGAAGGTGGGTTTCTCTGTGCGTCATGCGAACAGGAACGACTCCCCAAATGCTCACCTGTATTTCTCACGGAAGAACCAACCCTTCGCAAGCTCCTCATATTTCTCGAACAGGGAAGTCTCGCCGATGCCCTCAGGCTCTCCGCCCCCAAATCCATCTTCCGCGATCTCGCGCTCATCTACGAAGCGATGCTTACAGTGCTCCCTGTAAAAAGCTCCCCCGTGCAAGTAAGCTATCTGCAGAGCTTCTATCGATAATCCAAGAATAAGGACTTCTTTTTTCGTTTCTTCAGCCTTGCTGCGCTCGGCTGTTTTTTTCTACCCAAAAAACCGATGACGAGCGTAGCGAGTCATCTACCCCCTTGCTTGCGCTTGTAGCGCTTTGTATGATGTCGGCGACGAGGCTGGTGAGACGGTCTCTCCCTCGTCAGAAGAGAGCTTCTGCATGTTTTCACGTCAACGAGTTGGTCAACTGCTGGCCTGTTCGATCCTGGACACCATCGCCAACCGCGAAGGGAAGCCTCAGCAGCGCCTCGAGGCACGACAGCTCAAGGACACCATCCGGGGTGGCTATACGCGCGTGCGACAGCCGTACGTCCGCAAGGCCCCCATGCGCCGCATCCGTCGGCAGCGAAACGAACGTCCGCGTCCATCTCGCTCCTTTCCGTGAGGCTCCACCTCCCGTCCTCCCTCAGGACGGATTTTTCTTGCTTGCCAAATAGCCCTCGTTCCTTCAGTATATTGGCCATATGTCTGACCGTATTTCTGAATTCTCCACAAAAGTTGGCACAGAAGTCACCATCCGTGGCTGGGCGTATAACACCCGTTCAAGTGGCTCAATCGCCTTTTTAGAGATCCGTGACGGATCTGGTTTTACGCAAGCCGTCGTCAGCAAAGACAAGATCTCCCCGGAATCCTGGGAAGCCGCCCTTGCGATCACTATAGAGTCTTCTTGCTGTATCACGGGTATTGTCTCCGCGCATCCAAAAAAAGCGAACACCTACGAACTCCAAGCGACCAGTGTAGAGCTCATCCATAAAGCGGAGGAATATCCTATTGGAAAAAAAGAGCATGGACCGGACTTTTTGTTTGAAAACAGAGATTTATATTTACGCTCGAAAACTCCTTGGGCCGTTCTCCGAATTCGTGATCGCGTCTTTTTTTCCATCGAACAGTTTTTTCACGAAGAAGGTTTTATTCGTTTTGACACGCCGATCATTCAGCCAACAAGCTGCGAAGATACGACCCAGCTCTTCACGCTGAACTACTACGATACGCCTGGGTACCTTTCTCAGTCAGGACAGCTCTACAGCGAGGCGGGGATTATGGCCTTCGGCAAGGTGTATGATTTTGGTCCCGTGTTCCGCGCAGAAAAGAGCAAAACCCGTCACCATCTTTCCGAGCTCTGGATGATGGATGCAGAAATGGCCTACTTTGATCAAGCGATGAACATAGACATTCAAGAGCGCATGGTAAAACGCCTCGTGAAAGATGTGCTCGATCACTGCCAAGAAGAGCTCAAAATTCTTGAGCGTGATACCACCATCTTGCAACGTCTCGTGAGCGAGCCATTCGTCCGCCTCACACACGCCGAAGCAAAGCGCATTCTCAAAGAAGAAGGTCTCGTGACGAAAGAATCCTACGATGATTCGTACTGGCTCGACGACATGTCGACAGAAGAAGAGATTGCGCTCGGCAATAAGTATCAATTACCAATCTTCATCGAGAACTATCCTGCGGCGGTGAAGTCCTTCTACATGAAGCGATTTACGGACGATCAAGGAGTGCTCCGTGCTCGCTGTGCCGACCTCATCGCTCCGGAAGAAGGACGTGAAATCATCGGCGGCAGTCAACGTGAAGAAGACTACGAAACGTTAAAACAGGAAATCGTAAGTCGTAACTATCCGTTACAACAATACGAGTGGTACCTCAATACGCGTAAATATGGCTCCGTTCCTCACAGTGGCTTCGGTATCGGACTTGAGCGGACGGTTCGCTGGATCTGCGGCGTCCACCACATTCGAGAAACCATCCCATTCCCACGCCTCCTCAACCGAATGGAACCCTAAACCGAGCATGTGCTCGGTTTTGGTTTTTCCTCTATACTACTCTTCAATGCGACCTCCGTTGCGCTTGCGTCATCGGTTTAACGCGGATCCTGAATTCCGTCGTCGATTTGTCTTTGCGACGCTTGGGCTCTTTGCGTTGGTGGGGTGGGGGGCTTTACTCCTTTGTGGAGACACTCTCACGATTCGCGGGGTCGAGATCACCGGTGGGGAACACCTCCAAGCGATCGAAGCGAAAACAGCGGTCTTCCAAATTCTCGATGCGCGTCCCGTGTGGCGTCCATGGTCTCCTCGACATCGGTGGTTCTTGGATGAAGTACACTTAGAAGAGGCGCTGCGAACTCGTTGGTTTGCAGAACAGGTCGATGTACAGCGAACTCCGGGATCAAATATTGTGCGACTCATCGTGAAAGAACAGCGTGTTGGTCTTATCGTACGCACGGCAGAACAGTATGTCGAGGTAGACGCAAACGGCGTGGTTCGACGAGAACTCAGTAACGAGGAGCGCTTAGAGACGGTTCAGCGCATGACCGGTCGTCGATCAGCTACGACACCGATGATCGTTGAACTCCCGTTCATTCAAGAACCATTGGCGGTGGGCTATAAGCTTGGTGTGGCGTTAAAAGACGTACGTAGCTTTATCACCCTCGGCACACTCCTAGAAACGCATCATTTGGCCTTTCGGTACCTTACTGCGAGCGATGCGCTCTTTGCCTCGTTGACCCTCTACGACCAAAATGGAATTGCTGTGTACTTGGATACCTCTACATCGCTAGAATCGCAAATAAACGCCTTGGCCTTATACGTCACCGCAAGAACAGAACGCCGAAAGGGGGTAGACGCCCCAAAAGAGTTCATCGACTTACGTATTCCAGGAAGAATCTATAGCAAATAAGGAACCTGAAAGTATTTTTCTTTCCGCTAACGCTAGGTTATATCTGAGGGTAGATTGCGATAATCTAAGATTCCGCGAAACACAACGTGACACAACAAGAAAACGCCGTTAGGCGTTTTCTTGTTGTGTCACGTTAAAAAAGAAAAGGAGAGTCCTTAGCTGAGCCCATGGCTCTATAAGAGCTTAAAAACACCCCATGTGTCGTATAAGGTTTATTGTGCGACGCATTATATCAAGTTACCCACCAGGACGGGTGTCGACCATTCGATCGAATTTTTCTCTCTTCCCCATTCTCCCGCGAAGAGATTTTTAACGGCTGTAGCATGAGCCTCGTTTTGCTTGTGTAGGATCAAGGTATTCTTGAGCGTATAGCCATTAGCGTCTAGGAGCTTCTGCGCTCACCAGCACACAATATAAAGACCCTGTTACCTACCCCTTCCCCGGGTATGATGTTTTATGTGTCGTAGAATATTTTCTTCTAGCGCCTGGTACTCTACCAAAGGATATTTTTTAAGGGGCTTCACCCCTTGTGTATGTAGCGAAAGTTGATGTAGCGGAAAAACGTAGAAACACCGACCACTTAAGGCGCTTCATCCCCTATCGCGAAAACCGGAGCGCAAAAACATGATTCCACCATACAAAAATAACTCTCCGGTCAACTCTGAAGAAACTTTATGATGGCGGCTATGGCGATCAGCGCCCAGATAATGTTGAGTAATCCGGGTTGATAGGCTTTTTTGTGTAGTGAGACGCTTGCGATGCCGATGGCTCCGGTGGCGTTGAGGAGCTGATACCAGATGCTTGTGGCAGACAGAAGAGAAAAGCTCACCATGGCGTAGGCACCGATGATGGCGATCGCTCCATACCAACCAAAGAGCTCGATGGGTTTTGGCATAGGTCGTAGGAACAACTATTCCATTCCTGGCTTTTCGATGAGGTTGGTTTGAAAGGCTGTCCCCTGGCCCGTGATTTTGAGGACGTCTTTGTCGATCTTTCCCAGCTCCTTGCTCGCGAGATTGTACTGGTTTACAACCGTGCCGAGGTGCTTCCCTACCGCTTGGTGAGATTGCTCGTAGGCTTGGAGGTGTCGACCGAGGTCGCTTACCCGTACCCGAATCTCTTTCGCTTGTTCCTCGATCTTCATCGCGTTTAAGCCTTGTAATACCGTTTGTAGGTACGCAGAAAACGACGTAGGCGAAACAATGATCACATGGTACTTCGACGCGGCACGTTGTAGGAGATTCTCCGTGTCTTCTGCGGTTGCGGCACCGATTTTGTTGATGAGGAGATCGTAGTAGATCGCTTCATGCGGAATAAACATGAACGCGAATTCCATCGTTCCCTCATTTGGACGAACGTACTTGCCTGTTTCTTTGATACGCATCTTGAGGTCGTTCACAAACGCTGCCTCAAGCCGTGCACGATCTTCGTCGGTGACCGCTTCGACCAGACGATTGTAGTTCTCGAGACTGAATTTTGAGTCGATCGGGATGATCTTGTCTTTGATAAACACGACCGCATCAACGATTTCGCCATCATTGAACTTGTATTGCATCTGATATTGCTCCGGAGAAAAAATATTCCGAAGTAGTGTCTCGAGATAATATTCGCCCAAAATCCCACGCTGTTTTGGATTCGTGAGAATACGCTGGATCTGGTCGAGTTGACCCGAGAACGCGAGAATCTGGCGATTCGTTTCTTCAAGTTTCACGAGCCGCTCCGTTACATCGCGGACCGTACTGGTCATGACGTGGCTCGAGGTTTGTTGCTGACGCGTTTGTTCATGAAAGGTCATTTTGACGTCTTGACTGAGCGCGCCAACCTGCTGCTGGAGGAGCTGAAGCGTCGCAGGATCAAGAACGGGTCTATTCGCCTGTTCACGCTGCAAGAAAAACATGAGGACCGCGAGCCCCATAAATCCAACCACCACGAGGGTAAGAAGAAGAAAATCCATGCGCTCAGTGTACCCGTTTCGAACGGCTCTTGCCAGACCAAAGCGCGTGCGATAGCTTGCGAGTACCTGTCTATTACTTTTCACCTATGGCCAAGCATTTTGATAAAGATACTGAACTCGACGAAGAAGGCGAAGACGCCTACGCCGCTGCAATGGCAGGGGCTGTTGGAGGTAAGCACAAAGCTGGAGACGACGACAAAGACGACGAAGAGGATGAACCAAGCGTTGAAGCCGAAATCGCGGCTCAAGAAAGCGGTATCTTGATAGGAGACGAAGGTGTAAAACCAAAGAAACCGACGGTTGAAAGCTCAGAACTCGACGAAGAAGAAAAGGCCGCCGACGAGCTCCGTATGATCGAAGAACTCGCCGAAGGCATGGAAGAAGAGCGCACGGAACTCCTCAATGAGGAAGAAGAAGGGCTCTAAGATTCGCAAAAAATGGCTTAAAATGCCATTTTTTGTATAGAATATCTTGACAAAATCCTGCCCGTGTGCTACGTTTATGCACATTCTCGAGCGTCATTGCGCGCCACGACCGAGAATGCGACCCGCGGGAATCACCCCCGCGTGGCACCGCCACTTCTGAAAGAGCGCAAGTCCCTTTTTCGGGCCCGTGGCGGGCCACCCCAACTCGGGGAACTAGGGCGATACTTCGCCCGTCCCCCGCGGTTCATCCGCGAAGTGCGTGCCTCCCCTTTCGAGAAGGAGGCTTGACCATGGCAAGCGATAAGTAGGCCACCAGGCCCCGTGCTAGCAGCACCAAATCGAATGCCCTACGATGGGCCCTCTCAAGACATCCTGAAGGAGTCTCTGAGAAAAGATGTTCGTGACGAAGCCCTCGGCATTCTCGCCGCGAGTACACGTATCACGTTCTCGTCACAAGAACGTCAAACATCAACCGCGTCCAGTACCTGAAATAGACATCGCTATAAAGAAAGGCGTAACTCGTTAATGCGACAAAGAAAAGGTTCGCCTACAATCTGTCGACGAACTTGCACCGTCCCCCACCCCCTGCCCGCTCCGACACCGCTCCTGCGCTGTCAGCGGGCATTTTCATTTCTAGAGAGTTTTTTTAATGGTTCAGAATAAGGAAACTTGTTTCTTTTTTATGAGAGACTCACTTCGTTCGTCTCTCGTTTATCCGTGAACCTATGGCGAGCGAAGCGAGCCATAGAAAAATAAAAACAGATTCCTTATAAAAACAAGGGGCGAAGCCCCTTGAAAAAATCTTTCTCCGGTAGAGTGAAGCGTTTATTTTTTGACTTGCTTCCAAGCAAGAGAAAAAAGCGTCCGCATCATTTCATGAATGGTTTCGCTCTCGATAATGACGGAAATAGGCTTACCATCAAGACTTGATAGAGCGACTTTATTTTTTCCATAAAGCAAAACATCGCCATGACACGCGTGATCTTTCAGTGATAAAAAGGCTTCATGGTCTTCTTTTGTCTCTCCTTTTGTTTGCGATGACACAAATATCAGTCGGCGCTTCGTGTTCTTTAAGCTCTGGCTCAGATGCTTCAATGAAGTTTCTCGTGGCACATGCTTCCGCACCTCATCAAAGTTTCCAAATTCGTCAAGCTCAGCAGGACGTGTCGCAGCCAGATCGTCGAAGACGGCTTTAAAGGCTTCGTCGCCTTCAAACATCTTCACTACGGGCTTTGTGCCGCGCTGTACGAGCTTGAGCTCGTGTAATGCATCTTCTACTTCATGTAAGGTCGCTTTCATCTCCTGTACACGATTCTGCATCACCGCGACGAGTCGCTCAGGCGACTCTGCAGCAAACAACCGCTTTTTTCCCTTCTCGACAGAACTCATGAGCCCACGCCCACTCAGATGCTCGATCACGGCGTACGTGGTCACGCGAGAGACATGCGCTTTTTTTGCGATGTCTTGAACAGAGGCTGGACCAAGTTCAAGCGAAGCAAGATAAATCTGCGCTTCGCTTTCCGTGAGGCCAAGCGCCTTTAACAGCTGTTTCCAATTCGTAGTCATATGTCCCCCATCCTACCAAAGAACCCTATTTTCCGCAAAAAACAGATCTACAAGGAACATGGGTTTTGTTTTGATGGGGTGTAGAAAATGCGCTTTGCGCATATTCTACACCCCATATTCCTCCACAAAGCATACACACCCCGTAAAGGCACGTCGTGCCTTTACGGGGTGTGTAAAAAGAGAAGAGGTATTCCTTATTTGTTTACTGACAGACGGCGCATTCTTCGGTATCGAGGTTGCGTTTTTCGGTTTTCATGCTGATTTTGTCTGCTTCGATAGGGGCGGAAGAGCGGAGGTAGTAGAGAGACTTCACGCCGAGTTTCCAGGCGAGAAAGTGCACGTCATTCATGTATTTGCCGCTCACGGGCGTTTGGAAGAACACGTTCAGTGATTGTGCCTGGTCGATCCATGGTTGGCGATCTGCGGCTTGTTGGACGATTTCACGCATGTTCATTTCATACGCGGTACGGAAGAGGGCTCGTTCTTCTTCCGTGAGCCCCTCAAGGTACTGCACGCTCCCCTTCTGGGCGATGATCTGTTGCCAGGTTTCCGAAGTGTTCATCCCCTTCTTTTCAAGCAGCGCCTCGAGATACTTGTTCTTCACGAGAAAGCTCCCCGACAAGGTCTTCTGCAAATACGCGTTCCCCGCCACCGGTTCGATGCTCGGCGTTGCTTCTCCGCAGAGAAATGCCGTGCTCGCGGTTGGCTGGATAGACGTCACGTAGCTATTGCGTTGCTCTCCCCCATCCAGCGGCAACCCACGTTCAGCTGCGAGCTTCTTTGAGGCAAGGCGTGCCGCCTCCCCAAATCGCTTAAAGATCTGCTTGTTCGTGAGGCGAGCCTGGAGACTCTCGAACGGAATATTCTTTGACATGAGGTACCCGTGGTAGCCCATCATCCCAAGACCAATCGAGCGCTCATGCTTCACGGAGTTAATCGCTTTTTTATATTCCACCGAGTCCGCCATTTCACAGAAAGAATCGAGGTTGTTATCGAGCGCCTTCACGCACCACTCGATAATCTCTTCCTGTTGCTCCTTCCACTGGTCGTACGTTTCGAGGTTCAAGCTCCCCAAACAACACACGGCCGTTCGTTCTTCGTTCGTTGGAAGCACGATTTCGGTACAAAGATTGCTCTGGCGCACCACAAGCCCTTTTTCCGCATGGTGTTTTGGAAGCGCTCGGTTCACGGTGTCGATGAAAAGCATGTACGGCTCCCCCGTCTCTGCACGAATTGTGAGAATACGTCGCCACACATCTTGCGCATTCAGTTCTTTGGCGACGGTTTTGTAATGTGGATCGATAAGCTTGTACGAACGGTTTTCTTCGACGGCTTTCATGAACTCATCCGTGATCACCACGCCGTTATTAATGTTCAAGCATTTTCGATCGATGTCTCCCCCGGTTGGACGACGCATTTCGAGAAAATCTTCAATGTCTGGATGGTCGACACGAAGATACGCCGCTGCGGCTCCACGACGATGGCTGTTGCGCGAAATCGCGAGGGTCTCTGAATCCATAATCTTGAGAAACGGGATCACCCCAGAAGACCTAAGCCCACTCGATTGTAGAGGCGCATTCTGTCCACGAAGCTCTGACCAGTCCGTTCCAATCCCTCCCCCGAACTTCGCGAGAAACGCGTTCTCGCGATAGATGTCGAAAATCCCTTCGAGCGTATCCGGCACCATGTTGAGGAAGCACGAAATCGGCAATCCCTTCTTGGTCCCAATGTTCATGAGCACCGGCGTCGCAGGAATGAACCACTGCTTACTCATGATGTCGTACAGGTTCTGGGCAAGCGCACGGTCTCCTCGGGACATACCTGCCGCCACGCGTGCAAAAAACGTTTGTGGATTCTCACAAATCACTCCCTGCGTATCTTGCAGGAAGTACCGATCACGCATATTTTCGAGACCAAAGTACGTGAACATCGCATTTCGCGAATGATCAAGCACGATCGATTTCTGGATCTCCGGATCAATGGAGTAGTGCGGCGAATCCCAACTATTGCGGGAAGCTGTTTTTTCTAAGATCTCCCCCAACAACAAATCTCGCGCGGCTTTCAGGTCATTTTGCGATAAAGCTTCAAGAACGTTTGCGTACGACATAACGAACGAAGAAAGAAAATCAGAAATAGTTTATGCCCAGTCCTCCACTACCGCCCCCTTCGAGTATTCTGTGGCACGGTTTTCGAAGAAGTTCGCGTGTTCTTTTGCGTTCACCATGATATCGAGCCAAGGGAGCGAATTCGTCACCTTGTAGCGAGCGTCGAGACCAAGATCATTCAAGCGCCGATCCGCGATATACCGGATGTACTGCTTTACGTCTTCTGGCTTGAGCCCTGGCACAGGTCCCATGGAAAAACAGGTGTCGATAAACGCATCTTCTAAGCGAACCATGTCTTCACACGCTTGATAGAGCTCGCGCTTGAGATCTTCCGTCCAGAGGTGACGATTCTCCGCGATAAGGTCACGGAAGAGCGCGCATACCCCCTGGCTATGCAAGCTCTCATCACGAATGCTCCACGTCACGATTTGTCCTACGCCCTTGAGTTTTCCCTGACGCGGGAAGTTCATGAGAATCGCGAATGACGCAAAGAGCGCGACCCCTTCCATAAACCCTCCGAATACGGCCAGGTTTTTTGCGAGTTCACGTACCGACGTGACCTCGAAGTTCTTCAGATAGTCGTACTTGTTCTTCATGGACTCGTACTCGAGAAACGCCGAGTATTCTTTCTCTGGAAGACCGAGGGAATCATTGAGATACGAGTAGGCCCACACGTGCACACTTTCCATCGCCGCAAATGCCGAGAGCATCATCTTGATTTCCGGTTTTGGAAATGACGGGATCAATTCTGCGTTATAGTTATTATTGACTTCAATATCTCCCTGCGTGAAGAACCGGAGAATTTGCGTGATGAGCGCGATTTCCGACGGGGTCAAACGATACCGATAGTCGCTGATATCTGCTTCCATGGGCACTTCCGTTGGGAGCCAGTGTGCCTGGTTCTGCTTGCGGAAGAATTCGAAGTACTGCGGATATTCAAACGGGCGAAAAAACTTGCGATGCGTAAGGAGCGGACAGGAGCCAAAGATCGAGGCACTACTAGTCATAACGGATTAAATGGAGAGGCGCCCGATCGACTCCTCAAGGGACGTGCCGGAAGCGTGCGGGTAAGTGTCTACTTCTTCCTGAATCGCCTGACGTTCTTCTGGAGTGAGGAACTTGAGCGCGAGCCAACGGAACACGTAATCAATAATCGACTGGACCGTGGGAATATTTGGGTTCTCGGTGTCTCCATTTGGCGCAAACTGGACGTTCATGAATTTGCGAGCAAGGACTTTGAGCGGAACGCCATACTGCAATCCAAGCGAGATCGATGTAGCGAAGCAATCCATGAGCCCCGAAAGCATTGTTCCTTCTTTGCTCATACGGAGAAAAATTTCTCCCGGCTGACCATCGTCGTAGAGACCAACCGTGATATACCCTTCTTGGTCACCTACACGAAACTTATGGGTGATGGCTTTGCGTTCCTCCGTCAGACGACGTCTCCGCGGAGCATGGGCCTCACCAACGGTGGTGAGAACGGGAGCTGGCGCTGGGGCGAGGTGAACGACAGGCGTCGGACCAAGGTCCACGGGGCGCGACGCTCCCTCGTGGTGTTGAGCGTAGGCCTGAGCTAAGAGTTGTTTCCCTTGCTCGTTTAAAGAGGTGAGAACAACGGATTGAATATCCGTGGTCGCGACTTCCGGAGAAGTATCAAAAAGAGGGAGGAC
Source organism: uncultured Gammaproteobacteria bacterium (assembly GCA_964437285.1). Classification (GTDB taxonomy): domain Bacteria; phylum Patescibacteriota; class Patescibacteriia; order 2-12-FULL-60-25; family 2-12-FULL-60-25; genus JAGOUA01. Next base: position 53,796 of record CAYTGF010000003.1, on the reverse strand, counting down.
CTGTTCAGCAACTTTTTCCGCGATCGTGCGCACGGCAAACGCATCAAGTTCACCGATATCTTGCGCCGCACGCTGAAGAGATTGCTCAAGCATCGCGAGATCAAAAGGAATTTTTGCACCGCTACGAGTAAGAACGAAGAAGGACATAGAACACTAGATATTGTGGTTCAAAGGGAACTTGACCACGATATATGGTGTTTTAGAGGCTCAGCAAGTTTCTTTCTTTTGCCCATAAACACAGGCTTTTTTCCTCCTCCACCCCGTATTTCCAGTCATTCTGATGTGGATAAGCAAGATTTGACCACGTTTTATAAGGAATCTTTCTTCTTTTTTCACCCCCTCGCTTCGCTCGTCTCTCGTGCATCCATGTAGCTAAGGACTCTTGTTTTCTTTTTTGGAGAGATGCACGTTGTGCGTCTCTCCTATAGCCATAAACCTATGACGAACGAAGTGAGTCATAGAAAAATAAGTACAGATTCCTTATTTTTAGAGTCCGAGCGATAAGTTGATCGCGGGACGCGTGGCGGGGGCGGGGGGTTCGAGAGGGAGATCGATGCGTTGTTTATTGTTTTGGCGGTCGAAATAGAAGACTTCGTGGTATTCGAGAGCATGTTCGTAGACGTCTTTGGTGACTTTTACATCTTGGAGACAATATTCCGTAAGTTTTTCAAGCTCCCCTTTTTTCCAATACTCTACGGCCATAAGACCATGCCCAGACTTCCCCACGCCAAGAGTTGCCTCAGCGACAGAATCAAGCTTAATACGATGGCCAAGTTTTTTCTCTATATCAACGAGCAAGTCGACCGTGGGCAAGCGGCTCATATCTCCCGTGTAATATCGTTGCATGCATGGATAATCGAAACCGAGCAGATTGTAGCCGATAATACGGTCTGCCCGCTCGAGTCGTGGCCAAAGTTTTGGGAGATCCTGCTCAAAAAACGCTTCGTAGGTATCGGTTTCGTAAAAATACACCCCTACCACCGAAATCGAGAGGAGCGCAGGATTATACGCTCCCACGTCTTGGAAGCTGTTTTGGGTTTCAATGTCGAGGACAATTTCTTTTCGCATAGGTTCGGCGAGGACAATAGCGCGCTCGTTGAGTCGTGTAAACGTCCGTGGTACCGTGCCCCGTATATGCGTCGCTCTCCCCTGATCCTCGGGCTTACCCTTCTTTTTGTCCCCCTCGCTTCTCAGGCGCAGGCAGCCCCAGATACGCTCCCCGCGGAGATTCGCCAGGCGACCGTGCGCGTGGTGTGCGAGAACCGCCAGGGATCAGGCACGATCGTCAGTCGTGATGGGTTTGTGCTCACCAACGCCCACGTCGTCGCGAATACAGAAACAACTCCTGCAAAACCCGCGAGCGAATGTCGTGTGGGTATTATCGACCCTGTCACGGAAGCCATCCGCTATACCTATCGTGCCCGTGTGGAACGCTGGACCCTCAATCCATCAAACAACCAAGACTTCGCCCTCCTACGCCTCACCACCCCCACGAGTCGCGAAGAGCTCTTTGGGGATTTTCCGTTTCTCAAGATTTGGGAGTTCTCAGAAGAGAATGACCGCATGTGGACGCTAGGCTTTCCTGGTGGAACAACGTTTACCGTGCTCCCCGGGTATATTCAGGGGTTTGGAAATGGCTTTATTCGTACCACCGCATCGTTTCGTCCTGGAAACTCCGGTGGAACGGCCTTGAATGCGCAACACCACCTGATCGGCGTTCCTACGCGCATCGTCACCATCACGGAAGATGGCAAGGCGCAGCGTATTCGATATGAGTTGATCGATATTCGTGCGGTACTCCAGTGGCTTGATGCCATCAGTCCTACGGAACGCGATCGCTACTTCACGTTTGCTGACCCCGCTCGTTCGAGGCTCTCCGTGAGCTTCATCGCCCAATCTTCTCTCGAGTGTGATTACGTCGTGCGTACACGCCAAGGGAGCACGGTTTTCTGTCTTCTTCCTGGCGATGAACGCCTTGTTTTTCCGAATGCCGCGACCTTTCTTTCGTGGTATCCAAATTTCGATACGGTTGAAACGGTGCCGGATGAAGCGCTCCGCGAGTTCACCCTCAAACGCAATGTCACCCTTCGTCCAGGTACCCTTGTAAAATCTCAAACCTACCCAGAAGTCTATCTCGTCACCGATGTCTTCGGCACCATGCGCCACATCCCCGGCGAAGCACGCGCGATCGAACTCTGGGGCCCAAACTGGGCAAGTCTGGTCCGCGATGTGCCCGATGAATTTTTCACGAACTATACGATAGGGCCAGAGCTTGAATGAGAGTAGGCTCAAAATAAGGAATCCTCTTTTCTCTTCTCGAGTCTCGCTACGCTCGACTCCCTGGTTGTTTTTGAAGATGCGCTTCCTTTGTTTTTTCGTCTCTCGTGTATTAAGGAGTCCCTTTTCTTTTTTCAGAGACTCACTTCGTTTGTCTCACTCGCGTCTATACACTCGTAGCCTCTTACGACTACAAACCCATGGCGAGCGAAGCGAGCCATGGAAAAATAAAAATCCCCTCTTATGGCGAGGGGAGAAGTCTTTGATCCGTTCGATCTTGTACGAGCTCGCGAAGGATGTCTCGCACGACCTGCCCGTTCAGCTCGTTCTTCAGATCACGCGGAAACGTCCAACCCCGCGGATCCGTGTTCAGGATCAGATCATGGAATCGTGGCGTTGTGAGCACACAAAAGCGTGTCGCCGTCACGATCTC
>CAYTGF010000003.1:43914-50986 GCA_964437285.1 uncultured Gammaproteobacteria bacterium | reverse complement strand
AGCGAGCTGGATCAAAGACCACCCAGTCGTTGCGCTCCCCACACATCACCCAGAGACCTGCGTAGAGTTCAAGCCCACAGACTCCTTCAGAGAAGAACAGCGCCACTCCTGAGACGCTCTCCTAAAGCGCTCGAAAGCACGCGAACCTCATGAAGAACCGAAAGCGTTTGAATCGCCATGCGCGAACTCCTTTCGATCAGAGATACCGCTGACACCAGAAGGGACGGGGAACAACGGGCTTGCTCAGCACATCCTCGGAAGTACCGCTCGCTTCCCGATCGTGAATGAGTGTACGCAGAAGCACGCGGGTCGCTTCTGCTTCAGGCTGATGCCACGTATCGCCCCATGCCAGGTTCCAGAGCGAGGAACGGCGCTCCTCTGAGAAGCCGAACAGGCGAATAGCAAGAGTGGTCCTCGATTGCAGAAAGAAGGAGCTCTGAGCGACCTCAGGGTTCGGCACAAACCGCTCTGCAGAGCAGATCAGAAGCGCGTCCCCTGCATGGTCCTGCGACGCAAGCCAGACTCCTGGAAGCAGCTCTGTACACGCAATCGATCCAGAACGGTCAATGAATCGCTCCTTGCACCAAGACTTGCGATCCCTCCACCAGAGATCCTTCGACTGCTGCGCGAAGACCGTCTCCAGCTGGACCAAACTTTCACGAATGAACTCCGGATCCTGCGGGTTCTCTGGATCGACGAGCATCGGCACATTCCTCTCGCTCATCGTCTTCAGCGCCTCATCCACGAACGATAGCTCGACGCACCAAGACTTGAATTGCTCCTTCGTCTGCCACCCTGTAGCTTGACCTTCAAGCACAAGCCCCCGTTCGGTCACCGCTATCACGCACCGAGCCTCGTAGCCCGAACGATGCACCCCGAAGAGTTTCTCGAACTCAGGATGGGTGAAAGCGGTGCCGAACATACACCCACCCCCCCTCCACAATGCGTCGATCTCGAGAACGATGCGGCGCGAATCCCGTTCAAGTTCCAGCGAGTCTTCTTCAGGGGCATTCTGTAGCCACCGAACTTCGAGCGGATGGAGAGCGATGAGGAGATCCCCCCGGATCGGTCCTGGGAGAGCAGAGGCGAGACCCTCGGCGTTATACTTCGTGAGTGGAAGGATACGAGAAAGCGCGGGGAACTGTCTGTACATGGTCACATACTCCTATTTTCTTGAAAAAGACCCGCCTCACCCTAACAAAAAACACCCCCGACGTCAATCGTGGGGCGGTGAGAGGAGAGCTAGGCAAACCGGAGGATCCGGGGGACGGAAACACGGTCCGTCGGGCATTGAGAGCGACGAGCGATGAGCTCGGTGCGCTCATCATACTTGCTCCGAATGAGCATGGGGACATGCATCCACGGTTCCCGACTTGGTGTTTCACCCCGCCAAGGATGCTGTTCGCTCACGGTGAGCTCGTACCCGCCAAGTATCGGGTGCGGGACGTTATCGCCGTCAAAGAGCGGGATGAGCGGAAGATGGATCGCGAAGGCCGCCAACACCCCCGCGTGCGCCGAACGATGGTCGATGTGGTCGATGGGGGAAATAAATTTCTTCCCTTCCCATCCATAGGAGAGATCGAGAATCTCGACGCGTAAGCGATACTTGGGGGCATGCACACGAGGAAGGAGCCGGAGCGCTGCATCCGTTCCTTCATCATCCGGCCCAAGTCGAGGTTGCTTATTTAGCCTCGTCTGTTGCGAACCGTACAAGCGGGCGCGCAGAAATCGGAACGTCGCCACCGTAGAACCAAGATACGGCACAATCACGAGACAGTACGATGGTGGCGTACCCCCTTTTGTCCAGCCGAACGAATCATCCAGCGCTTCTGCACATGAGCGAGCGCGCTTGAGATCATCTGCAGTACACGGAAGAGGAAGGTCCGGAAAGTGCCTCCCCCACTGCGCGAGCACATGCAGCTGATCAACGATGCTGAGATAGGTGCCGTGAACAAGCGGGTCTACTCTTGGTGGGGGGAATTCGATGACCGCGTCTTCAAACATGAAGAGCGGTGCATGAGGAGGCTTTTGATGGGTCATGGCTCGCCTCACGTGAAAAAGGGCTCTCTAGCTATACCAAATATTTTTCTTTTTGCCAAGGGCAAAGCCCTTACTAAGGGGTTTATAAGGAATCTTCTTTCTTTTTTTAGAGACTCGCTTCGCTCGTCTCTTGTATGTCTCTACACGCAAGGAAGGAATCTTTTTCACAACCTCGCTGCGCTCGGTTGTGTGGTTTGCGACACATGTCTGACACATGTCTGATGTGTCAGGCATCTTTTACAGCCAATCGTACAAAACCGGTCCGGAGTCAACTCCGGACCCTTTTACGGTTCAGGCGGAGCGGTCCAAGCACAGCCGAGCGAAGCGAGGCTGAAAGAGTAAAGAAAAGATTCCTTATTCTGATCCTAAAACAAAAAACACCCATTGGGTGTTTTTTGTGTTAGGATCCGGAAGCGCGCTTGCGTTCAAATTCTTTCAAAAAGACTTTGCGAATGCGGAGGTGTTCTGGCGTGACTTCGAGAAGCTCATCTTCTCCCAGATATTCGAGACATTCTTCAAGACTCATGTCGCGAGGAGTCGAGAGCCCTTCGGAGACCCCGTCACCCTTTGAGCGCATGTTCGAGAGACGCTTTTCTTTACACACGTTGACGATCAAATCTTCTGGTTTAGCGTTCTGACCGATCACCATACCTTCATACACCTTCTCCCCTGGCTTCAAGAACAATACTCCACGTTCCTGGGCGGTAAGCATACCGTAGGTGTTGGACTCACCTGTTTCGTGCGAGATGAGTGAACCGTGTGGAGCCGCGTCGATCGATCCCACGAACGGACGATATCCAAGGAACAGCGTGTTGATAATTCCCTGTCCGCGCGTGTCGACCATAAACTCGTTGCGGTAGCCGATAAGACCACGCGTTGGCGCTTCGAATTCGAGGTACGCCACGCCGTTTTCGACACGCATATTCTTCATGTCTGCCTTGCGACGACCCATCTTTTCGATAGCCGATCCAGACACACCCTCAGGACATTCGATGGACACTTCTTCGTATGGCTCGGTCTTCACGCCGTTCTCCTCCTTAAAAATCACCTGAGGACGCGATACTTGCATTTCGAACCCTTCGCGACGCATACGCTCAATGAGAATCGAGAGGTGAAGCTCCCCACGACCAGACACCACGAAGTTTCCATCTCCAGACGCCGGCTCTACCTGAAGCGCTACATCGTTCTGGAGTTCACGTTCCAAGCGCTCTTTAATATTGCGTGACGTCGTAAACTGACCTTCTTGTCCGGCGAACGGCGAAGTATTGACCCCAAAGGTCATTTTCACCGTTGGCTCTTCGATATGAATCACCGGCAAGGCTTCTGGATTTGCTGGATCAGCCACGGTTTCTCCGATCGTGATATCAGGGATACCTGCAAACGAGATAATGTCACCTGCAACGGCTTCTTGGACTTCAATCTTTCCAAGACCCATGAATCCGATAAGCGAGGTAATTTTTTGTGGCGATGACTTGCCTGCACGATCAATACGCACGACAGGCCCTGCACGGAAGGTTCCACGCACCACACGACCAAGCGCCAAACGGCCCTTGTAGTTGTCGTAGCTCACGTTTGCGACAGAAACCTGAAGCGGGCCGGATGCATCTGCCGTTGGTTCAGGAATTTCTTTGACGATGGTTTCGAAGAGTGGACGAATATCCGTCATCGTGTCGAGGTTGTTCTCAAGGCCTGCTTTCCCCTGCTTGCCGGAAGCGTACAAAATTGGAAAGTCGGTCTGCGCATCAGAGGCACCGAGCGTCACAAAGAGATCGAAGACCTGGTTCACGACCCAGTCGGTACGCGCTTCTGGCTTATCGATCTTGTTGATCACGACAATGATGCGGTGACCCGCTTCGATCGCCTTCTTCAAAACGAAGCGCGTCTGCGGCATCGGTCCTTCCTTAGCGTCGACGAGCAAGAGCGCCCCATCAACGAGGTTCATGATGCGTTCCACTTCCCCACCGAAGTCGGCGTGGCCAGGCGTATCAACGATGTTGATTTTCACGCCATTGTAGTTCACGGCACAGTTCTTCGCGAGAATCGTAATACCGCGCTCGCGTTCGAGCTCGTTCGAGTCGAGAATCGCTTCTCCCTCAAGAGTCTTGTCCTTAAACGTCTCCGATTGACGGAGAAGAGCGTCGGCGAGGGTGGTTTTCCCGTGGTCGACGTGCGCGATAATCGCGATATTGCGGATAGCTGGCATAGATAGAAAAGACACCGAACGGGTGTTTGTCGCGTAGTCTAGCGAAAAATCGTAGGTTTGTCCAGAGAGGACAAAAAAGAAAAACCGGCTTTTCAGCCGGGGAGAGAAAACCCGTAGATTCTACGGAGATACCGTCAAGATCGGATCCAGAACCACGATCATCCAACGGCCAAGCCCCTCAGGTGGGCGTTCCCCAAAGGCGTAATAGCGCTCGTGTACATCATGTACGTCGACCCGGGGAAATCCACGCCGTCTCAAACCGCTCACGACCAAATCCGCCACCTGACGATTATCCGTATCCACGAGCTGGTACATTCCGTCCCTCCTCGCTTCCCACGGATCCGCCCCTTCTTTTAGGGACTTCACGAACGTAGAGATGATAGACGTGGCCGCAGTGACTTCCGCGAGATGCTGTCCACGTCGAGGGGTCGTTGCCGCCCCATCCGAACGCGCCATCCGCGCATATGCCACTCTTCCGCGATCTTACTGTCGTCTTCACTCATGACGTTTCTCCTTGAAAGCGGCGGTTGGCTTCCTAGAACCCAAGCGCGAGAAGCGGATCCTTCACCCTCACAGAGAAGTACTGTCGGGAACCGGTCAGAGAGGCGTTATTGCGATAGCCGAAGTCTTCACTCGCCTCAAATCCACGTGAGATGAGCGCCTTGATGACCAGTCTTGCAACCTGCGCGGAGGAAGAGCCCTCGATGGAAACGTAGTCCCAATACTGATCAACCCAGGGATCTCCCTCGAGACCCTTCAGAAAGGCCTCTACGTGGAGACGAGCTTCCGCCATATCGGCAAAGTACTGTGCGCGATGCTTCGTCACTAGACGTGCTTCCGGATTCCGCGCTCGATGTTCGGCCCAGGTGGACGCGATATCCTTTTCATCTTCCATGACATTCCTCTTTCTATGAAATCCTGTGACATCGGACGAGATACTCTTACGGGATATTTCGTCCCTCGTCAACAAAAAACCCTCCAATCAGGAGGGAGAAACCTTGAGGCGGATGAAGACGTGTCGCTCAGGTACCCGTCCAGAGACAAGACTGAGCCGAGGAAAGAAGGCTTCACGTCGCTCCGTATCCAGGAGTAAACGAAGCAGGAGGATAACCGCTCCACGGACGAGCATCAGGTCCTCCGGCGTTTGACCGCTCTGCGCGAGGGCGTCAACCAGGTCACCCGTTCCCATGATTTGTGGGTCAGGATCCTTTGACAGCGCATCACTCTCAATAGCAAGCAGGAACGCCTTCGCGGGGACTCCTGGCTCGGTGAGTCCTGAGACAAAAAGGCGCTGTGCAGAACTCACCTTCTGAACGATCCAGTCTTCCAAGCGCGTACACCAACGCTGAATCGCTCCCTCAAGCGCCATCTCGCGCTGCCAAGCTCCATCGAGTCGCTCAGTCTCTTCAGGGTCTTCAACCCAAGGACGCAGGGAGAACTTGCTCCACTCACACGTCAAAGAAGCCAATGTCTCAGGCCGTGTATCCATGCTTCCTCCGTGTCAAATCCATACCAGAGAATAGCGCTCTTTGTCAATGCTTTTCGCATGAACTCAAACCGAGCTCTCTCCATTTTCAGGCTCAGAATAAGGAATCTGTGTGTATTTTTTCCCATGGCTCGCTTTGCTCGCCATGGGTGTATGGGCGTATGGACACAAGAGAGACGAGCGAAGCGAGTCTCTGAACAAAAAAGGATCGGGAGTCCTTAGCGGTATCGACAGCGGTATCGATACATGACAGGCGAGCGAAGCGAGCCTGTCAAAAAAAGAAAGAAGATTCCTTATTCTGAGCCAGAAAACAAGAAAGAGGCTTTGGATTCCTAAACAAAAAAACCCCGACGTGATGTCGGGGAGGTTCCTACAGCTTCAGGGTGAGGACAGGGTCTGTGATGAGGATGTCGAAGGTCTCGTTCTCGCCGCGACCAAGCGAGGTCTCACCAGGTCGGCTCGTCGATGACGAAGGTCTGATCTCAACCTCGAACTCACGCACACGGAGACCGTTCGCGAGCAGCTCCGCTTCCAGCTTGGTCATGCCGGAGATCCGGTAGGGTTCGCTCTTGGTCTCAACCCAGATATCCTTCCCGCTCTCGAGGAGAAGGAGAAAGGACTGAAACCGTCGTCTCGCCTCATAAAGCGCGGTGAGGTACTGATGACGAGCGTTGGTCGCCATCGCGCAGCGTTGGCTCGCGAAGGATGCTGCCGCGCAGCCCGGACCCGTCACGTGCGGATGAGTTGCGGATACGGCACCCAAGCAAACCCATTCTCCATGCTTCCGACGAAGCGCTGCCGCGGTCATGCGCTCATACTCAGCTTCGGCACGCTCCTGCTCTTCAACGTCTTCTCTGGTCATTCTGCTCATGCTCATGTCGTCTTCTCCTACGATGCGTTTGAGGAGTGTCAGCTAAGGCGCGGGGCCTTTGCGCGGAGTGAAGGACGAGTGACCTGGACCACCCAGAACACTCGGGAATCCGTCTCGGAGATCACCGGGAGGATTTTTGCGGGAAACCCCTCTTGCTGAAGGTACACGGAGGCACCTGTAGCAAGAAAGACGTCTGACGTTTTCCAAGCAAGGAAACAGATGTCATGGAACTCCCATGGATCCACTCCTGTCTCCACCAGCTCGAGCAGGGCACGCGCAGGACGCTCGCCTTCCTCCGTCTCGCGAGCAAGCTCATCGAGCGCGTCCTGATACCGAGGGTCTTTACGCCGAAGGTACCGCTCACCAATCGTTGATTTTTTCATTGTTCCTCGAGGGAAAGAACGCCCGGTATAGTAATCGGTTTTGGGGAGCTTGTCAATGGTGGGTGCTCGACAGCTCTTGACAAAACACT
>CAYTGF010000003.1:23672-43814 GCA_964437285.1 uncultured Gammaproteobacteria bacterium | reverse complement strand
TGGTCTGCTCAGTTGGAAGTTCGACGCGGCAAGTGCACTTCCTGTCAGGGGTATATCAAGACGGATGGCATCGAGTCACACGGTCACCAGTGTGAGCACTGCAACGCCGTGACGTATGAAGAGATCGTGGACGGGGCGACCGTTCGATTCTCGTTCATCCCCAGACACGAAGACGATGCGTGCATGGAGCTGCTCATGAAGGCAAAGCGTTGGGACACGGAGTTCAACGCGCTGTATCTCTACCCCGAAATTTTGGACAATCCCTGGATGGGAGCGGCTGTAGCTCAGGGATATCTTCAGAGCCATGCCGACAAATGGCAAAGGGTCGAAGAGGACGGACAGCAGCTCATCCGCGTACGGCGCAGTTTGTCGCACGATCGTGGCTGCAACGATATCGCGTTCAATGATATTCGAGGTAGTCGCCGCAACTACCGGATCGTCCAAGTCTGGGAAGGCAAGGAATACGGAGAGTTCGACAAAACTCCCTTTCCCACAAGTCTCAGCATCTACGAAGCGTGGCGCTGGGCTCCCCTGCCGTCATCGCCCCATCTTCACAAAACCGTCCTCGCAGCAGTCGGGTGCACCGCTGACAAAGGCTACTACCACCAGGACGGAAGACCGTACTTCGACGCGAAGAGCTTTCGGGACATGGGGGTATTCGTTCGTCACTTCACCGCACTGAATGCTGACGAGTGGGACCGATGTTCAGGTCACTTTCGTCTCGACGCCCCGAGCGGCATCGACGATATTGCTCGGTTCTGTCACCCAAACCCCGACATCGAGGACCGCCCAAACTTTGGCAACTTCATTGTTGGTCTGAGCAAGGTCGTGCGAGGCGAACCGCTTAGTGATCGGGAACTGACGACGTTCGCCGACGCCGTCAAGGATCAGCAAGAAGGCCAGAAGGCGCAGGAACTCCTCAAAGCACTTTCGAAACGCTAAGAACCCCTCAAGGGTGCGCGCTACCGGAAACGGTGCCCGCATCCTTTTTTCTTTTTCATGAACAACGACCTGCTATATTCCTTTACAACTTCACCATATCCAACAACCGCGGAACAATCGCCTCAGTGCCAAGCTCCGCTTGTAATCGTGTGGCGAGAGCGACGGATGCCCCTCTTCTCCGTGGGTACAAAACACCTCATCCAACCGGTAGAGACTGGGTGCTGCTCGATGACGGCTATTTAGGATGTTTGCACACACTTGATCTCTTGCGCGGTCTAGCGGGAAAAGAGCGGGGTGTCTAATATTAAGAGAGGACACTCCAATAACTCCTTCTCTGTGCTCATACGATTTCCAAAACATTTTCTGTGGGGTTCCGCGACGTCTTCGCATCAAGTCGAGGGGGATAACTCGCTCAATGATTGGTGGGCGTGGGAGCAAACACAGCCAATAACACACCGTTCCGGCAAGGCTTGCGATAGCTGGCATCGCTGGCAAGAAGACTTGCAGCTCCTTCAAGAGCTAGGCCAGAATGCGTATCGCTTTTCTTTCGAATGGTCACGCATCGAGCCGAAAGAGGGTATGTTTGACCAAGTGGCCATAGCGCACTATCGAACCATACTTGAAGCGTGCCGAGCACGAGGTATTACAAGCATTGTAACCTTCCACCATTTCACCAATCCCAATTGGCTGGCAGAGAAAGGCGGCTGGCGTGAAGCTTCCGCTGTAGAGGCTTTTGCGGAATATGCTGAACGATGCCTGCATGAACTTGGTGAGTTGATCGACATCCTGATCACTATCAACGAGCCGCAGGTGTATGCCTTTATGAGCTACCAAATAGGCGCTTGGCCCCCGCAGCACCACTCAATACCCGAAAGCTTGGCGGTGATGTGGAACATGGCTCGGGCACACCGCAAAGTGTATACCGTTTCAAAAAGACTCCAGCCCTCGCTCCCTGTAGGAATCGCTTGCAACATGACAAGCTTCGTCGCACAAGACGCGACTTGGTTTACAGGTGTTTATGCGCGGGTCGCTTCGGTCTTTAATAACCGCTCTTTTTACTGGTTGACGGGGTACGACGCACATGATTTTTTTGGGGTGAATTACTACTTTCATCGTCGATTGAAGCGTAAATACTTTGTCGTGCCCCATGTTATTGACCCAAAAGAACTCAAACTTCCGGTGAGCGACCTTGGTTGGGAGCTATTTCCCGAGGGAGTGGTAAACGTTATCGATGCACTTACATCCAAAAATAAGCCCATCTTCATCACTGAGCATGGTCTTGCGGACGCAGAAGACTCACGTCGACCCGAATATCTTGAACGATCCATACAAGCGCTGATGGCGGCAAAACAGCGCGGCATTCCTCTCGCCGGATACGTCCATTGGAGCTTGATGGACAACTTTGAGTGGGCGGACGGCTTTACTCCGCGTTTTGGCCTTGTTGAGATAGACTACTCAACACAAAAACGAATACCTCGCTCTTCGGCGCACCTATACCGGCGTCTGATCCAAAGGTTTTCTTCTCGTATAAAAAACTCTTAGCATTACAACTTCACCACATCCAACAACCGTGGAACAATCGCCTCCGTGCCAAGCTCCACTTGCAATCGTGTGGCGAGAGCGACGGATGCGCCCTCTTCTCCGTGGGTACAAAACACTTTTTCCGGCATTCCTGCGGCGGTTTTTACCCATTTGACGAGTTTGTTTTGATCGGCGTGAGCGCTGTAGGCGCCGATGCTTGTGACTTCTGCACGCACTTCGATAAATTCCTGCATGACTTGCACCTGCTTTTCTCGTTCGTAGAGCTTTCGACCAAGGGTGCCTTCTGCTTGATAGCCGATGATGAGCACTGTGGAGCGCGCATCCCCAAGATACCGCACAAGATGGTGCAAAATACGACCGCCGTTCATCATCCCTGCTCCTGCAATTACAATCTTTGGGCGTCGAGCATCATTTATCTTCATCGAATCTTCTCGCGAGAGGCACACGTGAAGACCTGGAAAGTCAAAAAAATCTTCTCCTTCGGCGGCAAGCTGCTTCGCCTCTGGGTCGTAGTATCCTGGATGCTTGCGCATGATTTCCGTGACATGAATCGCCATTGGACTATCCAAAAAGACATCGAGCGCAGGAATATGCTGAGCTTGCACGAGACGATTTAGCTCGAAAAGGAGCTGTTGTGTGCGCTCAATTGCGAACGCGGGAATCACAAGCACACCATTGCGTTGCGCCGTGCGTACGATCACGTCGCGAAGTTTTTGCGTGCGAAGCGACTCGTCTTCATGAATACGATTTCCATAGGTAGATTCCATCACGAGCGCATCGACCGCGGAGAGCTGGGCTGTTTCGCGAATAATGGGCACGTGCTCGTTCCCAAGGTCGCCTGAAAACGCGACCTTTGCGCCGCCACGTTCGGTGATCTCGACAAACGCGCTTCCAAAAATATGCCCCGCATCACGAAACCGGAAGGAGAGATCTCCAAGTGAGGTAGTGTGGTTATACGGTAAAGAGGTGAAGGCTCGCACGGCAAACTCGACGTCTTTTCCTGCGTACGGCATCGGTCGATGGGAGCGCTTGAAGTCTTCCTCCAGAATCCGTTCTGCGTCTTCAAGGACGAGCTTCGCCATGGGAGCGGTGGGTTCCGTCGCGTAGATTTTTCCCTTGAACCCTTCTTTGACGAGCTTTGGAAGTCGGCCAATATGATCAAGGTGCGCATGCGTCACGATCACGGCATCAATCGTTCCAGGGTCAAACGCGAACGGATCAAGGTTTTTGCTCGACGAAAAAGAGCCGCCTTGGTAGAGGCCGCAGTCAATCAGGATTCTACTCTCCCCCGTTTCCACTAAGTAACACGATCCCGTGACCTCACGCGTCGCTCCATGAAACGAAATCTGCATAGACGTGATTCTATGGCTGACCTGTTAACACGCGACACACATCGATAAAGGCTCCTTGTGGGTCTATACACTGACGTTGTTCGATGAGCTTGAGAAGCACCTCATCTGATCCTGGGGCGGCCAGAATGTAAAAGATGGCGGCACTCTCAACGATAAGCAGAAGCGCTCCGGCGATCATCGCAAGACGAAGCGATGCATCCGGACTATCAAACAGCTCTCGCCATTCTTCTCGCGACACCCAGAGCGAACCTTCGATGAACAGATTGAGGGTTAAAACGAGCAGGGTCGCCAGCAGTCCAAGCGCGAAGGCAGAGAGCGCGGTCAAACCAAGCGCGGCAAAGACGATGAGCGCGAGCGGAAGTGTGACAAAGCTCGCGAGCGCCCAGAAGCGCGTCTGCCCCCGAGTTGGGGACGAAAAAGAACGGGAGGCCATACAAAACCGAGTATACCAAACTCTCCCCTCTGCGCCTACACGTCCACCTTCACCGTATCTGGCCCAAGAATCATCTCGAGTTCTTTTGCGACGAGTTCATCAAATCCGATACGGAACGACGTCGTGATACGTTGCCGACCCGTCGCCTGTTCAACAGCGAAGAAGACCGGATAAGCTCCTGGATGATTCTGAAAAATCGTCCGAAGCTGTTCAAGCATGGAGGGCGAAGGCGTCGCGCGGACAGAAAGCGTCACTCCGCGAACCGGTTTTCGCAGCGGAGGCGCTTGGTCATAGACCCCTTTGTGTGGATTCGCGTTGATATTCAGTCGTTGCACGTAGTCTTCTACCTGATCGAGGTTATCTGGCCTGAGCTCATAGCCGGATTCGACGAGAAATTTCAGCTCTTCATCTTTTTCTTGCACACGTCCAGAGAGTACAAGGGATTTATCCGCTTCCCAGAGTTCCGGCTTTTCACGATACACACGAGGAAACACCACCGCCTCGATCGTTCCTTGGGTATCTTCCACCTTCATGAACACCATGGTCTCCTGATTTTTGGTGAGGATTTTTTTCGCCATCGTGCACGTTCCCCCAATACGCACGCTCTTCTCTTTCTTTTTTGTTTTTAGCTCGCTAATTGGCACAAAGAGCCCTTTGAGTCGTTCTTCGTATTCACGGAACGGATGACTGGAGACGTAAAGACCAAGAAGCTCTTTCTCCCACGCGAGTTTTTCAGAAAGCAACACCTCTGGCGCTGGCTTCAACCGAAGCGCTGGCTGGTCTTGAACCAATCCTGGCAACGCAAACAAGTTTGCTTGTCCTGTTTTTTCTTCGTTCGTGAGACGACGATGGTAGTCGAGAATGGTTTCAAGGTTGAAGTAGATCAGGTTTCGTTCTCCAAACCGATCAAGCGCCCCCGCCTTCGCGAGTGATTCCAGCGACCGACGATTAAACGCCTTCCCCTTGATGCGCGAGGCAAAATCCGCGAGATCTTTATACGGCCCACTCGCCTTTCGTTCTTTGATGAGCTCGTCCACCACATCTTCTCCTAAGCCCTTAATCGCGAGCAACCCAAACCGCAGGGTGTTCGTTCCTTTCACGACTGAAAACCCTTTGTAGGACTCGTTCACATCTGGCGGTAGCACCTCAATCCCAATACGACGACACTCTTCAACCTCGATACTCACGCGATCAATATTCAGACAGTCTGAATTTAAGAGCGCCGCCATGAAGCACTCAGGGTAATGTGCCTTGAGATACGCCGTTTGATAGGCGATCAACGCATAACAAGCCGCATGGGATTTATTGAAGCCGTACGCAGCAAATTCTTCGAACTGTTGGAAGATATCTTCCGCGATATCTTGACGTACGCCATTCTTGATAGATCCATCGACGAACTTCACCTTCATTTCAGCCATGAGCTTTGCAATCTTTTTCCCCATCGCCTTGCGGAGCGTGTCAGCCTCTCCCCCCGTGAATCCGGCCATGTCTTTGGCCACTTGCATGACTTGCTCTTGGTAGATCGGGAGTCCGTAGGTGTCACGAAGCGCGGGTTCCGTGAGCTCGTGTTTATAAATAATCTTTTCTCGTCCATGCTTACGCGCAATAAACGAGTCGATAAACTGCATCGGACCCGGGCGATAGAGGGCGACCATGGCGATGATATCCTCGATCACGGTCGGCTTCAGTTCTCGAATGTACTTCTTCATACCGTCACTTTCCAGCTGAAACACGCCCGTCGTATCTCCACGGCCAAGCAATTCAAAGGTCTTTGGATCCGTGAGCGAAATCTCATCGATATCGATCGCGACACCATGCACGGCTTGCGTGATCTCCAAACAGTCACGAATGACTGACAGGTTGGACAACCCCAAGAAGTCCATCTTGAGCAAACCCGAGACTTCCGCGGAGTGCAACGAATACTGGATCACCTGGTCACAATCCCCTCCTTGCGCTTTTTGTAGCGGCGCAAATTCCACCAAGTCACGAGGAGCGATCACGATGCCACATGCATGTTGCGAGGCATGACGCGTCGTTCCTTCAAGTTTGATCGCGAGATCAATCATGCGACGGATTTTTTCATCAGCTTCATAGGCCTGCTTGAGTTCAGGAGCATCAACAATCGACTCTTCCAACGGAATATGTCTTCCTTGCACCGGTGGCGGCACGATTTTCGCGATACGATCAACGTCGCCATATGGCACCCCGAGTACGCGTCCCACATCACGCACCGCCGCGCGAGCCGCCATCGTTCCAAAGGTAATAATACCGGCGACGCGCGACGCTCCGTACTTATTCGTCACATATCGAATGACATCGGCGCGCTTCACGTCGTCAAAGTCCGTATCGATATCAGGCATCGAGATACGATCAGGGTTCAAGAACCGCTCAAAGAGGAGCCCATACCGCAATGGTTCGATGTTCGTGATTTTGAGCACGTACGCGACGACGGATCCTGCCGCCGATCCACGCCCTGGCCCCACGATCACGCCGTTATTTTTTGCCCACACAATATAGTCCTGCACGATCAAGAAGTACGCGGCAAATCCCATACGCTCGATGACCGAGAGCTCGAATTCCATGCGCGTTCTCGCCTTGGGCTGAATTTCCGGCTCAGGATACCGCTCGAGAAGCCCTTGTTCACACAAGACTTTGAGATACGAAAACTCCGTTTCCCCTTCTGGAACCGTGAACTCGGGGAGCAGGTTTTTGCCAAGTTCGAGCACCACCTGACAACGATCCGCAATCAGACGGCTGTTCGTGATCGCCTCAGGCCACGCACGAAACGCCTCGACCATCACCTCAGGACTACTGAGTGACGCATCCGCAAACGCTCCCGACATGCGGTTTGTGTCTGCGAGCTCTTTTCCATCGTGAATACACATGAGGGCATCTTGTGCTTCACGGTCATCCTCTGAGAGATAGTGCGCGTTTTTTGTCGCCACAATCGGCGCTCCGGTCTTCTCTCCGAGCTCAACCAGGAGCTGGTTCACCTCAAGTTGTGTAGGTGATTCTGGACGGTGAACCAGCTCTAGAAAAAAGTGGTCTTTCCCAAAAATCTCCTGATACTCACGAATCACTTTTTCTGCTTTTTCGGGATCGTGCATCTGACAGGCCTTTGGAATCTCGCCCTTTAAACACCCAGAAAGCGCAATGATCCCTGCGTGATGTTCGCGGAGCAGGTTCTTGTCCATGCGGGGCTTGTAGTAGAACCCGTCAAGGTACGAAATCGAGATAAGTTTCAACAGGTTGTGATACCCCTCATTTGTTTCTGCAAGGAGCGTCAAATGCGACACATGGTTATCGATACCCGCGCGCTTATCCGTATGGTTTCCAGGAGCGATATACGCCTCTACCCCAATAATCGCCTTCAGTCCCGCCTTTTTTGCCGCTTCATAAAATTCAATCGCTCCATACAAACTTCCATGGTCTGTAAGGGCAATAGCATCATATCCAAGCTCTTTCGCCCGATTCACGAGCTGCGAGGTATCCCCTATCGCATCGTAGAGCGAATACATCGAATGCGCATGCAAATGCACAAACGGAGATTTTGGTTGTTCTTCCATACAAGAAAGTCTTCTTATCCGCTGACGGCACAAGGCCTGCGGAGCACACGAGTTATGTCCCTACTCTGGGATCCGCTCGCCTAAAACGCAAATCCCACGATTTTTCGTGGGATTTAGACTATCGCTCGTCATCCATCATCTCGAGCTCTTCTTGTAGGCGCCGGACGTCGTCGCGGAGGGAGCTTCGGCGATCTCGTCGTTGGAAAAAGCCGAAGAGGCCTTGGGCGATGCTTGAAACAGAGCCGACCAGCTTTGTAATGGATTGAACCTGGGCGAGGAGCTCGTCAAAGGCGTTTTCGAGCATGCCGAGCTTTTCACGAGATTCTTCGACGAGTTCGTTCGTTTGTTTGCCGAGTCGTGCCCATTCATAGAGCGACCAACACACAAATACCGATACCGCAAGCAAACACACCGCTGCAACAAGGTAAAACAGGTCGGGCGCGAAGGAGAGGTTCATATGCGGAAAGCATAGCACAGAAAACACCGCCCCGTGAGGGCAGTGTTTTTTAGGCACGGATGGTCGCTCCAAACCGGGTGGCGAGGAGGTCGGCTACCTGTTTCATGAGGGTATCCACTTCTTCTGACGACAGGGTGCGGTCATCGGCTCGGAAGACGAGATGGAAGGCCTCGGATTTCTTGCCCGGCTCTAAGCCCTTGCCGCGATAGGTGTCAAACCAGGTCACGCTCCGCAGAAGTCCTGCGTGTGCGAGTTCCGTGAGAAGCACCTCGGTGACGGAACCAATCGTTACTTGTTCCTCGAGGACGAGGGCGAGATCACGCTCAATGCCAGGAAATTGCGGGAGGGGCTGGTACGCTTTTGCGGCGACCGTGTGACGAGCGAGCGCTTCCACATCCCCTTCCACGAGACCAACGCGCACATCGATCTTCCAAGCTTCGGCCATTTTTGGATGGAGTTCACCTACGGTCAACAATGGTTCTTGATGGTAGGTATACCGAATAGAGCGGCCTGGATGCCAGACGGCTTCGTTTTCCACGCGGGACCACGTTCCGCCTTCGATACCAAGTTCTTGCAATAGCGCTTCTGCCATCCCTTTCGCTTCTATCCAAGGCTCATCACCATACACAATCGCGATCGCGAGCCGATCATGCTCTTCTGGAAGCGGCGCCTGCGCGGGATTCCAGAGATAGACACGAGAAAGTTCGAAGAGCCGGAACTCGTTCGTCCGCTCCTGGTTCTCGACCACCGAAGCAAGCATCGAAGGAAGGAGCGAAGGTCGGAGGTACTCCTGATCTTGTGAAAGTGGGTTCTGGATCTTGAGCGCGGCGTCTGCAGAAAAGCCCGTTTTTTCAAGCTCACCGCGAGACACGAACGAATACGCCATGGCTTCCGTTCCTCCAAAGCCCTTCAGCGCGCGACGAAGACGCGATTCAAACGCGAAGGATGGATCAGAGGGCGCAGGGCTCACTCCTGGCGGAAATACTGGCGGCATGTTGGCGTAACCGTACACGCGAGCGATTTCCTCGACCAAGTCACGACCATCTTCAATATCATGATCGCGCCACCAAGGCACGGTGGCCGTAAGTGTGCCGTTTGCGCGTTCCACGGAGAATCCTAACCGTTCGAGGATAGACTGCATCGTGGCACCATCCATCGGAACGCCGACCATGGACTGCGCTTGCGACTCCGTGATCGAAAATACAGAAGGAGTATAGGCACCTGAACGTGCTTCCGCGACTTCCGAGACAACCGTCCCTCCTGCAAGGGCGAGACACAGCTCAACGGCGCGGGCAAGCGCAAAAGCAGGCGCCTCAGACGACAGTCCTTTTTCAAAGAGCTTCGACGCGTCGCTAGAAAGCCCAAGAGCACGGCTCGTACGTCGAATCGAGACATCATCAAACGTGGCGGCTTCAAAGATCACGGACGTCGTCGTTTCAGAAACCGAGGTCGAGGCACCACCCATGATCCCCGCGATCCCAATCGGCCCTGTGCCGTCGTGAATGGCGAGCATCCCCGGTTCAAGCGCGTAGGTCTGTCCATCGAGCGCAACGAGCTCTGTGCGTTCCATTACAGGCGCCGCACGAAGCGAGCCCTGCACCTTTGCCGCGTCATACACATGCAATGGCTGCGCCTGTTCAAGCACGAGATAGTTCGTGATATCCACCAATGAGTTGATAGGCCGTACGCCCGCCGCAAGCAACCGAGACTTCAACCACCAAGGCGATGGACCAACCGTCACCCCATCAAGCTTCACCGCCAGGAAACGCGAACAGAGAGATGTCTCTTCACGCATACCGGAAACGGAAACGACAAGATTCTCCTTTCCTGGTTCAATATTCTGCGATAAGGGGAGTGTAAGCGAGCGCTCCATGATCACCGCAACCTCGCGCGCAAATCCAAACATCCCCATCGCATCCGGTCGATTGGTCGTGATTTCTGTATCGAGGTGCACATCGGTAAGCTCGAGCGCTTCTGCGATGGGTGTTCCCGCGGTCCAGGTCTCCGCAGGAAGTTCACGTCCCAAATCGAGAATCTCGCGATCTTCATGCGGAAACGCCTCGGCGAGACCGATTTCGTTTGCGGCACAAATCATCCCGTCACTCGCAATCCCACGAATTTCAACAGGCTTGAGCTCAATGAGATCCCCTTCGCCATGCCAGCGCACCTTTGCACCAATCTTTGCGACGGCAACCCACTGCCCTTCCGCGATATTTGACCCACCACACACGATGGTCACGACCGCCCCACCAATATCTACTTTTGTGACGCGAAGCTTATCCGCATTTGGATGCGGTTCGATGGCCTGAATCTGTCCAACCACGACCTGATCCAGATCGTTCCCTTGTGGGATGAGCTTTTCAATCCCCGGCCCCGAGAGCGACACACGGGCGGCAACCGCATCGGGCGTGAGCCCTTCAAGATCCACGAGCTCGCAAAGCCAGTTCCAAGAAGCAAGAATATTCATACGAAGAGACTAAAACTGCTGCAAAAATCGAAGATCGTTCTTGTAAAGCACCCGAAGGTCGTCGATCTTCATCCCTTCTTTCATGAGGTGCGTTCGTTCCACCCCCCAACCAAAGGCAAATCCTTGATAGACCTCCGGATCTACTCCTCCTGCACGGAGGACGTTTGGATGGATCATCCCCGCCCCGCCAAGTTCCAACCACCCACGCTTACACATCCGACACTTTTCTCCTTCAAGCGTCCCCGTTCCGTTACAGACCGCGCATGAAATATCAATTTCAAACGATGGCTCCGTAAACCGAAAATGAAATGGACGCAACCGCGTTCGACGCTCAGAGCCGAAAAACTGCTTCGCAAACACATCTAAAATCCCGAGGAGATGCGTAATGGACACACCCTTATCAACAAACACTCCTTCAAACTGGTGAAACATGGGTACGTGCGTCGCGTCGCTCTGACGACGGTAGCACTTTCCGATGTTAATCATGCGAACAGGTAGCACCCCTTTTCGTAGTTCGCGTACCTGAGCATTCGAAGTATGTGGAGTAAGCACGATTTTTCCGAGCTCCGCATCAACGGGCGCATCACAAAAATACGTCTCCCATTCATCGCGTGCTGGGTGATCCTTTGGCATGTTCAACCCTTCAAACGCGAAGTAATCTCCATCGACTTCCGGATGACGCGCACGTGCAAATCCCGCTCGTTCAAAGATGGCGGTAATCTCTTCTATCGCTTGCTGCACGAGATGCGTATGCCCCACCGGGGGTTTTGCTCCTGGACGAGTCACGTCAACCTGTTCTCGTTCGAGCTTCGCACGCCAAAACGACGCCTCAAGCGACGCCTTCTTTTCCGAGAAGGCAGATTCGAGCGCTGTCTTCACCTCATTCGCAACCACGCCAACACGTGGGCGTTCGTCCGCACTCAATCCGGCCATACCCTTGAGAACGGCGGCGAGCTCGCCCTTGCGGCCAAGGACGTCCTGCTCCCAAAGCTCAAGACCGGCCACATCCATGACGGTAGACAACCGTGAAAGCGCCTGAGTTTTACAGGCTTGCAGAGCATCAATCATACAACGCAAGTTATAGGGTATTTTCTCGGGTATTACAACGTTGATACCAATGATCGCCAAATTCCGGCACCATATTGATGAAGATCCTGCAAGGTGACGAGCAAAATCAACAGAATCAAAACCACGAACCCTATGCTATGAATCGCCGCTTCCAGCTGAAGGCGTATTTTCTTTCCGCGTAGTCGTTCTGCGACAAGGAAGATCGCGCGTCCCCCATCCAAGGCAGGAATCGGCAAAAAGTTCACGACCGCTAAGTTCAAAGAGAGAATCGCCGCAAACCGCGCTAACGCCCATACCCCCTCTTCTGCGACTTTTCCCGTCATGACGGCGATCCCGACAGGGCCTGAAACGTCTGCTCCTGGTGCGCCGCTCGTCAATAGATTTTTCACGAGTCCTCCCAAACCACGAATAATAGCGACCGTGTACGTAAATGTCGTACGCACCCCTTCGATCGGCGCTTGCCACCACGGTAAACGCGCGATCACTCGTTCCTCAAACGCAATTCCCACTCCACGTCGATTGAGCTCTGGAAGAAACGTAGGCGTCACAGACACCGTCGCGGTTTCTCCCGCGCGTTCGCGCTCAATCACGATCAGCCCTTCTTCAGAGGCGCGACTCTGCAGCACGCGAATAAGAGCCTCGGGACCCTGATCGGCGTTCGCCCATGGCGTCGTACACCCCGTAAACATCGCATCGCCACATGGGATCACGGCGGGTTGAATTAACAAGATGCGATCTCCAAGTTGCAATCCGGCTTTGTCCGCCGGACCGCCAGGAAGAAGCGTGGAAACCTCGATGCGTGCATCACGAATAATCGCTTGCGGTGGAAGCATGGTGCGGTCCGTCGGAATACCCACGACGTAGCCGATCGTGAAAATAGCGGCGGCTAGCATCCAATTCATGACCACGCCTGCGGCGATAATCAGCATTCGTTTGCCGAAACTCGCTTTTTGAAAGCTATCTTTTTCGTTTGCTGCCTCCCCTTGTTCCCCTTTTAACCGGACAAACCCTCCCAGCGGCAACCAGTTGAGAGACCAAATCGTGCGATTGGCGCTGAATTCATCACGTGTGGTGCGGCGCCACTTCCCCGCTTCCTTGGTCCACCCAATCGCGCGCGGCGGAAAACCGATACCAAACTCTTCCGGCTTTACACCTGCCCATTTTGCCGCAAGAAAGTGCCCTGCTTCATGGATTAAGACCAGACCTGTAAGAACAACGAGAAAAAGGAGGAAGGACATGGGGTGAGAATAAGAGGAATTCGAATCGAGGGTATCAGCTCTGAAGTCCTTTTTCTAGTTTGTGGATGTCTTGCGTCGTAAAACGGTGGGATTGTGCGCATGAAATGCGCTTTGGTTTTGAAGAATAAGGAAGAGATGTTCTTTTTCATGGCTCGCTTCGCTCGCCGTGGTTTGCTATAAGGAATCTTCTGTTTTCTTCTTTTGTCGCCTCACTTCGTTCGGCGACGAGGGTGTTTCTGAGTCTCGCTTCGCTCGTCTTGGTTGCTTCCCTCCCCTTCTTTAAGAAAAAGGTGCCTGGCACGTGCCAGGCACCTTTTTTTCAAAGACGAAATACACCTGTTAACAAACGAGAGACGAGCGAAGCGAGACTCTCAAAAAAGAAAAGAAGATTTCTTTGAATGCGCAGAGCGCGGTTTTCTTGCGTCGTAAAACACATATAGACGGGCGTTTTTGGCTTGCGAAATTCCGTAGCTGAACGTATAGTGGGCGGGTTAATACCTCATCTCTCCTTTATGTCACCCCTCATCATCTTGTTGATTGTCGTTGGTGTCGTCGCTCTCTGGCTGGTCGCTACGTATAATGGACTCATCACCCTCCGAAATCGCGTCGATGAAGCTTGGTCTGACATTGATGTACAGCTCAAGCGTCGTTACGATCTCATTCCAAACCTCGTGAACACGGTCAAAGGGTATGCGGCGCATGAATCCGGAACGCTCGAAAAAGTGATTACGGCACGCAACGCGGCAATGTCGGCCACCAACCCACAGGCAAAAGCCGAGGCAGAAAATGCGCTTTCCGGAACGTTGAAGAGCTTGTTTGCGCTTTCTGAAAGCTATCCAGATTTGAAAGCGAACCAAAACTTCTTGAGCCTCCAAAATGAGCTCACCGATACCGAGAACAAAATTCTTTCCTCCCGTCGCTTCTACAATGGCAACGTGCGCGATTTCAACACCAAACTCCAAGTCTTCCCTACGAATATCATTGCGAACGCCCTTGGATTCGCCAAGCGTGACTTCTTCGAGGTAGACGCCGCAGAAGAACGAAAGAATATTGAAGTAAAATTCTAATGTACAACGCCATTGATACAAACCGTCGCAATAGCGTCCTGCTTATCGCCCTGGTTATTGGGCTCGTGTCAGCGGCAGGATATGCGTACGGTCACGCAACGGGATATGGGTGGAGTGGACTCGTGTTCGCTCTGCTCTTTTCGACGGCGGGAACAGCGTTTACTTGGTTTGCTGGCGATAAGATTGCGCTTTCTACCGCCGGAGCAACACAAATAGAAAAGAAGGAGCAAGCCCCAGAGCTCTGGAATACGCTCGAGAACCTAAGCATCACCGCCGGACTCCCGATGCCAAAGCTCTATCTGATTGAAGACGGCTCCCCGAACGCCTTTGCGACCGGCCGAAATCCAGAGCATGCGTCTATCGCGGTTACGACAGGGCTCGTACACACGCTCACGAAGGCAGAGCTTGAAGGGGTGCTCGCGCATGAACTCGCACATATCCAGAACTTTGACACACGATGGATGGTGCTTGTAGGCGTACTTGTAGGCTCTCTCTCACTTCTCGGAGATCTGTTCTTTCGGTTTGGAGGACGTCGTCGCAACAGCAGCTCCTCAGCCGGTGGTAATCTCGGCGCGATTGTAGGCATCATCTTCTTGGTTCTTGCACCCATCATTGGACAACTGATTCGTCTCGCGATTAGTCGCAAACGAGAATATCTCGCAGATGCCTCGGGCGCGCTCCTCACACGGTATCCCGAAGGCCTTGCCTCAGCCCTTGAAAAAATCAGCCACGCAACCGATCCGCTTGATCGAGCCCCCGACGCCACGGCCCATCTTTGGATCGCTTCCCCGCTCCAGACCGGTCAAAAACCAGGACTCCTCAGTCGACTCTTTTCTACCCATCCTCCTATTGAAGACCGGATCGTCACACTCCGTTCCATGAATCGCTAACCTATGCTCGATCACGATCTCCTGTCACGATTTACCACCCATCTCAAAGAAGCGCTGCAAAAGTCGCTTGGATTTGCGTTGGGCAACGGCCGTACCCTGATTGAACCAGGAGATTTACTCGTGGGATTGCTCCAGGAAACCGGATGTATCGCCGCAGAATTTTTGACGAAGGCAGGGGCACGTCTTGATGTGGCAGAAACTTTGCTTGCGGGCCGAGCGGAACCGCATACGAGCGGACAGGCAATCGCGCCTGACCTCGCGCGCTCAAGCCGACTCCTTCTTGAACAGGCCGTGCTCGCCGCTCGTGAACATGAACATCGCTACATCGGAACAGAACACCTCTTGTTTGCCCTCCTCGCAAAACCCGATCAGCTCGTGCGGAGTTTTTTTGAACAAGAACAGCTCTCGTATGACCAGCTCCGCGAACAGGTGACGGACCTCTTGAAATCCACGACCAAATTTCCAGATCTTTCTGCACGAACGCCAGAGGAAGACGCGTCGCCTGAAATGGAACGTGCCGAACCAGGCGAACAAAAGCGTGCGGCCCCAGGAAAGCTCCCTCGTAAAGCACTCGATCTCTTTGCGCGACATCTTACCGATCATGACACGGCGCAAAAACTTGATCCGGTGATTGGACGTGATGAAGAACTTGAACGGGTAATCGAGATTCTTTGTCGTCGCACCAAGAACAATCCGGTATTGCTTGGTGAGCCGGGCGTGGGAAAAACGGCGCTCGTGGAAGGCCTAGCCCACCGTCTCACCACCGGCAACGTCCCGGATGTCCTTCAGGGAAAGCGAGTGTACGCGATTGATCTTGCACTCATGGTCGCAGGCACCATGTATCGGGGAGAATTTGAAGCCCGCCTAAAGCAGCTGGTCGAAGAAGTACGCGGCGATGGAAGCATCATCCTCTTTATCGACGAAATCCATACAATTGTGGGAGCGGGGTCAACCTCTGGTTCGCTTGATGCGGCCAATATCCTGAAACCCGCGCTCGCTCGTGGCGAAATCCGGTGTATCGGCGCGACTACCTGGGCAGAATACAAAAAACACCTTGAGCCAGATGCAGCACTCGATCGGCGTTTTCAACCGGTGGATGTGCGAGAGCCGTCTCCAGAAGCTACCCTCGCGATGCTTGAAGGCCTCAGGGAACGGTATGAAGAACACCACCAGGTGCGCTTTGCGCCAGGCACCATCGCACTCACGGTACAGCTTGCGGAGCGCTATCTCACCGATCGTTTTTTCCCAGACAAGGCCATTGATATTCTCGACGAAGCGGGAGCGCATGTTGCGACCCGTCTCCGTTCTGAAAAAGATATCGCAAAACTCCGCAAGATTGACGCCCAACTTACGACCGTTCAAGCGCAAAAAACGCAAGCTCTTGAAGCGAACGAACTGAAAGCAGCCGCCAAGGCCGCGCGCGAGGAAGAAAAGCTTCTCCGCGAAAAAGCAAAAGCGCAAGAAACCTTGCTTTCCACCCGACAAGCGGCGCATCTTGTGGTCGAACCAAAAGATATTCTGCATGTGGTGGCGCGCCTCGCTCGTATTCCGGAAGAGGTGTTGGCGTCGTCCGAAGAAGCTTCGCTCGCGACCCTTCACACGCGCCTCGGCTCTCAGATTTTTGGTCAGGACCATGCGGTCCAGGCGGTAGCGGATATCGTGCGTCGTGCGAGACTTGGTCTCGTGCATCCACGCCGTCCACGCGGCTCATGGCTGTTTGTAGGTCCTTCTGGCACGGGAAAGACCGCGCTCGCACGAGAACTCGCGATTCAGCTTTTTGGCAAAGAAGATGCTCTAATTCGGTTTGACATGTCGGAATTCTCCGAAGGACACTCCGTTTCAAAGCTCTTGGGCTCCCCTGCTGGATACGTTGGCTATCGCGAGCAAAATAAACTCGGTGATGCGATTCGTAAACGTCCACACGCGATCGTCTTGTTCGATGAGTTCGAGAAAGCGCATCCGGACGTGCAGCACTTGCTTCTGCAGATCCTTGAAGATGGTCTTCTGCAAGATTCAACGGGCAAGCCCCTCTCGTTCAGACAAACCTACATCGTCCTGACTTCAAACGCCGGATCTGACCTCCTCAAAAAATCCGCCGTTGGGTTTGGAGCAGATCGCGTGCCCGGAGCGCTTTCAGAAGCGCTCGTGCAAGAACACCTTCGCGAACGATTCCGTCCGGAACTCTTGAACCGTCTTGATCGCCTCGTCGTGTTCCAACCACTTACAGAAGACACCTTGCGTGCCATCGTGACACGAGAACTCAAAGGTCTCTTCGAGCGACTAAAAGCGCAACGCGGCACCACCTCAACCGTCGCAAAACAGGTCACCGACTGGTTGATCGCCCAAGCCATGAAACAAAAAGACGAAGGTGCTCGCGCCGTCCGTCGAACGATCGAACGTGATATTGAACAGGTGCTCGTACAAGCCATTCTGAAATACCCAAAGAAAAAAACGTTGCGACTCGCTCTTGAGGCTTCTGGACCGGTCGCAAAATAATCAATCGTCGCCCTTGTGGCGACGATTGTTGTTCAGGTCCCATCTTTGCTAGACTAGGGACATGCCAGATGGGAATGCTCCTTCACGATCGCCATCCGCTCCAGACGAGGCACGCGCCCCGTCTTCTCAGGTACCCGTTCCACCAGTACCAAAACCGGCGGCACCTGTCGCACCCGCGCCAAAACTTCGTGCGGTGCGGGGAGGCGCGTCTGCGGCGAGCCAACCAGCGCCAGCGCCCGCAAGCCAGCTCACGAGACTCGAAACGCTACGAAAACAGCTGATTGAAGCACGGTTCTCCGGCCTTCCTCTCACGGAACTCCTTAAAACCTACGACAAAGAAGTATTCGCGATTACCGTTGCCACCCAAAAAAACGGCGGGCTTTCTCCGCTCAGCGCAAAAGAAGAAGCTGAGCTTCAACGCGTAGAAGAAGCGCGGGGAGCCCTCGCAGAAGCCCGTGAGGACGACCCTCGTGCACGGGCGAAAGCTATCGCTGAACAGCTCAAACGAGCCAAGCAAGGCAACGCAAAACTATCCGCGAATCAAACAGCCGCCCTCGAAGCGCGCCAGGAAGCCACAAACACTCCTTCTCCCGCGCCAGCATCACCCACGATCAACCTCCGGGCACTGCGTCAAGAGCTGAAACTTCTCCAAGAAGAAGCTTGGACAAACGGCCTCACCCGTGAGCTCGATCGTACTCTAGGTGCGAGCATCAACGACCTTGAAAAAGCCCTCGAACAAGCAGAACAGGCGGAACAGGCAGCTCACGCTACCCCAAAACAACCACCAGTAACCCAAGAAGCGACGCTAGACGAAACACCAGTCACACCGGACGCCACGACCCCGTCAACGGACAGCGAGACCGCTCTCGCCGCATCCGTGGGCGCCGCGACTACGGCGGCGACTATAGCCGCCTCCGCAGAACAAGCAGAAGAGATGGTAGGCGCCCATGCCGAACGCCTAGAGGCGCTTGCAAACGCCACCGAAGCTCAGGCGAACCATCTTGCGATCACGCGTGAAGCGATCACAGAAACCCTTACGCGACTCGGACAAGCCCCCGAGATTCGTATCGTTGGAGAATTTTCCTCCGATGAAGAGCGTAAGCCGCTGACGGAAATCGATCAAAATCTCGCTTATCGACAAACGAAACTCCTAGAGACTCTCCAAAAACTCCGAGCCGCTCAAGCGACCATTGATACCCTTCCCAAAGAAGAGCGTGATACGCTTCTTCATGATCTCGAACAAGTTCAAGAAAAAACGGCCTTTTCCTCAACCGAAGAACACCTCACGGAAGAGCGGCTCGCGGAAATCGAGC
Source organism: uncultured Gammaproteobacteria bacterium (assembly GCA_964437285.1). Taxonomy (GTDB): domain Bacteria; phylum Patescibacteriota; class Patescibacteriia; order 2-12-FULL-60-25; family 2-12-FULL-60-25; genus JAGOUA01. Next base: position 24,983 of record CAYTGF010000003.1, on the reverse strand, counting down.
AGCGCTACACGAAGCTCGTCGCCTGGCTCGAAAGCGGTCGAAACGCAGAACGCGCCGAGGCCTATTCCAGAGCTCTTCTTCCGTTACGAGAACGAAGAGAGCGGGTCACAACAAACAGCGCTCCCGCCGTATCATCTGAGCAAGCCATTATCGATGAAGCCCGTGCAGAACTCCGTGCGACTTATGCGACGCGTCAGCGGGAACAAGCCATCCTCACCACCTATCGAACGCGCATCGCGGAACGGAGTTGGAGCTACCTTCAAACGCATGAACCAGCGCAATTTCAGCGACTCCAGTCGATACAAACGCAGCTCAACATCCAAATCGACCCTTCAACAACTCTTACTTCCGGCGAGCTTGAACCGCTCCATTTACAAGCGGTAGCTGATACTCGTGCGGAATTTCCAGACCTCACAGACGCGGTTTTGAGTGCTCTGCTCTTAAAACAAGCTGGCGCCTCGCTCGCGGGAGCTGCCGCTATTCAGGCCGCCGGAAATGCCGCCGCGCTTGATGCGGCGCTCGGAGCAGCGACCGTGGGCGCTGCGGCGACGGCAGGTATCGTTGCGGCGGGTATTACGGGAGCGGGTCTCATCGCGGGTCACGCGCTTCAACAACGCGAAGCAGAACAAGCCGTACAAGAGCTAGCCCAAGAAGAAGCACAGATAAAAACACGAACCGTGCAGCTTGTACAAGCGCCCACGAGCGAGATATCTCAAGCAGGAACCGATCTACGGCAAGCGCAACAAACGAGCATGGGCAAGCGCCGAGGTTTGCAAGCGAAGCTTGGGGTCCGTCTACAACAGCTCGATGCCTGGAATGCAACACTCAAAGTCGGAGGCGTAAACGGCGTAAGCAACACAAGCAGCACAAGCGGGCTTTCCCCTGCATCGCTTGGGATGCTTGCGATCGTGAGTCCGAAGACGCTGAAGCGAGCCACGATTCGTCCAGAAACAAAACCGACTCCCTCTTCCGATTCTCCATCCGACACACTCAAGCCGAAGAACACAACCCAACGTCTCAGGCGAGAGGACAGTCCAGACGAACATCAAAAAGCGGCGCACCTAGACTCGGTCAGGGCTCGTACAAAAGTCGCGCTTCCGTCGATGGGTGGATCATCGAGAGCGTCGTCTGCCCCCGCGTCCAGCCCATCCTCTTCTTTCGCTTCTTCCGAAGAAGCTCCTCTGCTCGCCCTCTCCCCCGCTCCGAAGACACGAGAAGAAGCATTCGCCCGCCGTCAAACCCTCATGAATCGCACCCGCGATCAGTTTAGCGGTGCCGGCGCATCTTCCGGCGGAACTCAGCCTTCTGGGC
>CAYTGF010000003.1:6196-23662 GCA_964437285.1 uncultured Gammaproteobacteria bacterium | reverse complement strand
ATAACGGATCACTCACGAAAGACGAAGACCTCGATGCCGTCACCCAAGACTTCCTCGATGAGCAGATACGTGAGGCGGAACTTCGTCGTCGTCAGCAACTTGACACGCAACGGGACGATCAGGGAGACGCCTCCGGTGAAGGAGGCGGTAAAAGCGGAATGGTAAACAAACAGAACATTCAACGAGCCCAACAAGCCGCAAACGCTCTGCGCACGGGTGCCGCTGGAACCGCAGGCGTGGTCCTCGCCGCTGTTCTGGTCGTGGTACTCATCATTTGGTTGAATATTCGGCTCTTCTTTCCAAATCCGGAATCGAGTTGGCGGAAGCCTCTTGGTGCTTTTGGAAAAATCGGGACGGTCGTCATGGACTTTCTCGTCTTCACCTTTGCGCTCACACAGTTTTTGATGGTCGTCGCTACACTCCTCATTCCACTCGCGATCGTGGCTTTGCCAGGCGCGATCATTGCCGCTACACTCATGAGAGTGCTAGGTAACTAGCTCGCCCTCTTTCTTTATGATGCTTGCCCTTTCTGAACGTGCTCACAAACTCCTGCTTGGTACTCTTGTTCTTGCTCTCTTGATTGGTGGAGGGCTTGCCGTGTTTTTCTTTCTTCGTCAGCCATCGCTTCCAACCCCTCCTACACCAACAGAACAAACCGGAACAACGGGCACGCTGCCGGGTGCAGGGCAAGCGGGTTCCGGCGGAACCGCGGATGACCAGGCTCGTGCGCTCCCTACCGGCCAAGACTTGCGCCTCCCATCGCAAATTGACCCTAACGCCGCAAGCTCTCCGCGCACCACCGTTCTTGTCGACGTTCCAACGAGCTTTGCGAGTGCTTCACCTGGAAGCACGAGTGGCGACCTTCGGTTTTACAACACGGGTGACGGAAAATTCTATCGTGTAAATGAACGTGGTGAGACCACTCCCTTGTCTGACAAGGCCTTCTACGGAGTAGAAAGTGTGGGCTGGGGAAAAACCAGCGACAAAGCGATTTTGGAGTTTCCAGACGGTTCAAATATCTACTATAATTTTGACGAACAGCGACAGATCACCCTTCCAAAACACTGGGCCGACTTTCAGTTTAGTGCAGACGACACGAAAATCGTCTCAAAAAGCCTTGGGAACAACGAATCAAACCGATTCTTGATTATTTCGAATCCAGACGGAAGTGACACGGAAGCGGTACAAGAACTTGGGAACAACGCCGATAAAGTTCACACCGTTTGGGCGCCCACAAACCAAGTCGTTGCGTACGCGCACACGGGAAACGCGATTGGGTTTAATCGCGAACAGATTATTCTCGTGGGACGCAATCAGGAAAACCTTCCCGGTCTCATTACCGAAGGCCGTGGTTTTATCCCAAGCTGGTCACCAGATGGAGGCTCGCTTCTCTACAGCGTGTACACTTCGGAGAACGGGTACCTCCCGGAGCTCTGGGTGAGCGGCGGAACGGCGGACACAATCAATAGCAAACGCCGTCGGCTCGAACTCAACACCTGGGCGGATAAATGCGCCTGGCAGAACGAAGAGACACTCTATTGCGCCGTTCCTTCGAATCTCGAAGTTGGCGCTGCCTTACAGCGTGATGCCCTTCCTCAAGGTCGCGATCAGCTCTTCCGTATCAATCTCCGGAGCGGACAAAAAACCAACCTCGGATTTATCGAAGGAGCTACCAATGTGCGTAGCCTCCATATCGCGGAAGATGGGACAAGTGCGACCATGCAAAACGTCCAAACAGGGCAGGTACTCCGCACACGTCTCACGCCCTAACCTATGGACACACAAACTCGCTATCTCTGGGCATTTACGGGAGGATTCGGGGTCCTTTGTGCACTCTTTACGTGGTCCGTGATTTATAAGCGTGTTCATACGTTTCAGGTGGGAAACGCACCGATCATAGAAACCACGATAGAACCTCCGACCCAGCCCCCTGTCCGTCTTCAAGACCCACGTATCGGGTCAGCTCGACCAGATGCCATCGAAGTCATCGAGTACGCCGACTATCGATGTCTGCACTGTCGAGCGATGGCGCCAGATGTATTTGACCTGCTCTCTGACGCAAAAAACAACGTGCGTCTGATTTGGCGTGAAGCTCCTACGAGCGATCAAACCAAAGAGGGGCTGCTGCCGTTTGCTGCCGCACGGTGTGCCCACGCGCAAAATAAGTTCTCTACCCTTCACCCGGCGCTTTTTCGCCTCCCCACTCTGAACGAGCAAACCATTCTCGCAGAAGCGACCGCTCTCGGACTTCACCTTCCACGGTTTCAATCCTGTCTTGGAGACGCGAGTATCTACGAAGCGATTAAGCGCGATCAAGCGCAAGCCGTGAGCTATAATATTCTTGCCGCGCCTACGTTTTTCATCAAAGGGCAATCACACGTAGGCTCACTCAGTCGAGCTGAGCTTGAAGCGTTGATTCGCTAGTCTTCTTGTCTTATGTTCCGCTCTCAGCTCTCCCTTGGCCTCACCGCCCTCCTCGCGATCATCACGTTGCAAGTCACGCCAGTTTACGCGCAAGACGGCGAACGTGCGGCCGGTGGCATGAACGCCCTCCAGCAAGGTCAAAACGGGGTTACGCCGCCGGTCAATAACATGCCCGCAAACCTGAATGAAACCGAGCGCGCCGTCCAACAAACGACTCCGCAAGGACAAGAGATCCAAGCCATTACGCTCAGCCCTTTTGTTCCCGAGCTTTCCGTTCCCATTCCTGGCGTTGAGTTTACTCAGCCCACCGTCGAAAATGGGGTGGTTTCTGTCCCATTTCTTGCACAGTATATTAATGGAGTCTATCGGTATTTCCTGGGAGTCATCACCCTGATTGCTATTATCATGGTTGTGTACGGAGGTTTTCACTATCTCGTGGGAGCCAGCACAGGCTCTGTCATGAAGGGTAAACAGCTGATCACGGATGCCATCATGGGACTTGCCCTCGCGTTCTGTAGCTACTTCATTCTCTACACCATCAACCCAAAGCTCGTTCAGCTGAATGCGCTCTCATTGCCGTACATCTCTTCGCTCGCGATAGAAATCAACGAAGCGCTCCCCCATATGGAAGAAGCGGCCGTCAATGGCCAAGCGAGTGGAGCGGCGTCATGCGGAGCACAAAGTGCCTGCCCGCCAATTGAGCTCGTCAGCGTCAAAGACCTTCTGAGCGAAGTAGGAGCTACTAACCAAACCCTCGCTGAAGAATACACTCGAAAAATCCATGGGTGTAACGGGCCAGAGTTTCGCGGAGGCGGTACCGCTATTTGCCGCGGATCTTTAGAGAGAACGATGAACGCAAGTATGAAACCGAAGTTTCTCAGGATGTTTCAAAGTCTTCCGGTTGGGGGTGGAAAAATCAAAATCGGAGAGATCTCGCGCCGAAAAGAAACCCAATTTTACGGCTTCTTTCCCTTACGCGTGCCTTGCGGGCCACTCCTCTCAGGATTTCCTGCAGTGCGGAATATTTGCGGCGCAGGCGGCCACGGGAACGGAACCGCGGTAGATATCTGGTTTATTCCAGGAGGAGGCGGCTCAAATAATTGCGCGGATGTGACCCCAGGAAAACCGTGGCCGGTGTTTATGTCTGAGATTGGATGGACGCATCTCTGTCATGAAGACTGGCATTACGAGCCATCAGAAAACCATGGAAGCGCACGGAGAAATAACACGTGGCGCAACCTCCCTTGTATAGGCACGGCAAATGACAGCTTACTCCGCATCTGCGGAAACCGCTAACTATGCGTTCACATCGTCTTCTTGTCGTCAGCACCGTCTGTATCACAACATTTATCCACCTCCTTGTTTTTACTCCTGTAATTCAGGGGCAGCAAAGCGGAGAAACGCGAGAACAAAAAAGGGCCGCAATTCAGGCGGCGGGACTTTGGCGAAATGTGGAGCGCACGCCAACAGGATACAACCGCGTTTGCACGCCTGGCGCGGCAAATACCTGTCCATCTGGGCTCCGGTGCATACAGATCAACATCACCTACCAGGATGGATCACCGGCCTACACGACCCACCGATGCCAAAACCAGTACTGTCCAACGTCCTTCCTGAATATCATGCTTGATGGTCGTCCAAACGCTTCTTCCGCGGAGCTTATCGCGAGCTTACGAGACTCAGATGACGGGGCCGTTGATGTTCAACTTGCCTGTCCTGGGGTGAACTTTTGGGATCCACAATCACCGAACTACCAAGGACCTGCGGCCGCCAGGCCCACGACCGCTGCTCCGCGCACGCCTCGCTAGCCTATGAAGCGCCCTTTTGTTCTTGGGGTTCTTGCCTGCGTCACGGTACTGGTGATTTTTGCCGTTTTTCAACGCGTATTCCAGAAGCCAGAAGATTCTCTCACGAGCGAAGTGGCGCCCTCTGGATCAAGTGCGGAAGACCAATTCTCTCTCGAGTCTGTTCTCACCACCATCCCAGATGACTGGGCAAAGGCCTATATCACCCCCGTCTCACTCGAGCAAGCACATGGCAAAGTCGTGATTCCGGCGTTTTTTTCCGACGCAAAACCCTTTACCTTACTCGTGTACATACATGCGTCAGCTCCCTCGGCGGACGCACTTCGTCTTGCTCTTGGATATGTAGAGCAGTCACGGAGACAGCTGGTTATCGCCCACCTCCAAACAAGTGCCGACATAAGTGAAGCGATGATGCAAGCCCTTCTTGCGGCGGTAGACATTTCTTCAAAGAACGATCTTGTGAGGACAGAAATCGCGTTTCTTGAAGAGACCTGCCCCATACGTCCCGACCTTCTGAGCTACGCTCGTGAAGTCTATCTTGAAGACCGGTGTTTTGCCGCAGTCACGAAAGAGGGCGCGCCGCCTTTCTCTGTAACGCTGCTCACGCAAACACGCCTATCCAACCTGATCTCGGAAAGAGAAAAAACCTCTGCGAGCCTTCCGCGGCTCCTTCCGCAGACCTGTCTTCCTTGTACAACCCCGGTCTTTGCGCAAGCAACCTGCGCGGCTCCGCGTCCCAACTTTCAAACCCCGCAAGGACGGCGATTACTCGTCATTTCTTCCGTAGAATCCATTCCTCTCATCACAAAAACCCTCTGGCAGCAATCTGAGTGCTACGCCGAACGCATTCACGAACCCGGGCTCTGATGGTACAACACCGTCATGGCCAAATCTTCCAAGCCTCCCGTCGTGAAATTCGTGTGCACCAAGTGCGATGGGCAATTTTCGAAGTGGCAAGGACGCTGCGAAGTCTGTCAGAGTTGGGGAACGCTCAAGCCCGCCGATCAGGTGAACGAGACTCCGGAACAGAGCCGTCCAACCCTCCCCTCGCGCGCAGGAACGCCCACCGCGTTTTCCGGGCTCCAGTCGAGCGCCTCTATTCCCCCATTTTCGCTCGGTATTCCTGCCCTTGATCGCGTATTAAGCGGGGGGATTGTCCCTGGATCCGTCACCCTCGCGGGTGGTGAGCCGGGGATCGGAAAGTCTACCTTGCTCGCTCAGGCCGCCATCGCCATCGCGACTCAAGGGCAGCCCGTGCTCTACGTCACGGGCGAAGAATCACCACAACAGGTGCTCCGCCGACTAGAGCGTCTTTCACCCAACCCCCTCCCTGCAACACTCCTGTTTTTAGATGCGACAGACGCGAATGTGATCGCAGGAACCATCAGCAAACACAAGCCCATTCTCACGATTATTGATTCTATCCAATCGGTTCGTGTACCGGAAGCGTCTGGCGAAGCCGGAAATCCTACGCAAATCCGGGCATCAGCCTCCATTATCAATGAAGCGGCCAAGCGTTCTGGAGCGGCGGTCTTTCTTGTGGGACAAGTTACGAAAGACGGTGATCTCGCGGGACCACGTCTTCTCGAGCACCTGGTAGACAGCGTACTTATGCTTGAAGGTGATCGGGGGGAAGATATTCGCGTACTCCGGGTCTTAAAGCATCGCTTTGGCACGACGGACGAAACCGCGCTCTTCACGATCAATGAGCAGGGTCTTCAGGAACTCCTCGACCCTTCTCTTCGCTTTTTACAAGATCGAGCAACCCCTATTTCTGGCTCCGCTGTTGGATGTGCCGTGGATGGCAACCGTGCGCTTCTCTGCGAAATTCAGGCGCTCATTACCCCCGCCGGCTACGGTATTCCTGCGCGGCGTATTGTCGGTTTTGATCCAAATCGGGTGCATTTACTCATCGCGATTCTTGCCCGTCGTGCAAGCTGTAGACTTGGAGATCAAGATGTCTTTGTGAATACCGTGGGAGGACTCAAACTCACCGATCCAGGAATGGACCTCGCGCTCTGCCTCGCGCTCGCTTCCGCCACGTGGGACCAGGCCCTTCCAAAACGCCTCGTCGCGCTTGGAGAGGTGAGTCTCTCTGGTGATATTCGTCCGATTCCACGTCTTGATCTTCGTCTCAAAGAAGCAAAACGCCTGGGCTACACCCAAGCACTCATCCCAAAACCCAGCACCACTCTTCCAAAGATCGCGGGTCTTGAAATCATCGTCGTTCCAACCCTCACCGACGCCGTAAAACACGCAGGCCTGCGACCCGTCCATCGCGCGACAAGCGACCGAGGCTAAGGAATTTTCTTTCTTTTTTACGAGAGACTCACTTCGTTCGTCTCTCGTGTTTAAACAGGCCATGAACGGTCCGGAGTTCACTCCGGACCGTTTTTTCATTTTCCACAACCGAGCGAAGAGAGGTTGAAAAAAACTCTCCATAAACCCATGGCGAGCACAGCGAGCCATGAAAAAACGAAAGAGATTCCTTATTCTGTATGCGAACGTTCGCGTTTACGTTGTACTTCGTCTCGAATCCAGGGGATTTGCGCGAGAGTCGCGTCTTCTTCAAGAAGCGTGCGAGCAAGTTCCGCGGCTTGCTGAAAGAGCCCCGTATCTTCCCAACGTACGGCTTTAAAGGGTAATTGGCCGCTTTGTTCTGTTCCAAACAGATTTCCTGCTCCGCGTCGACGAAAATCTTCCTCCGCAAGTGCAAACCCATCCTGCAATCGCGCAACTTGCTCTAAACGTTCTCGCGATTCTCCTTCGACTTCGCTCAAAAAATAGCAGGAACTTGGAAGATCTGACCGCCCTACACGACCACGAAGCTGGTGCAGCTGCGCCATCCCAAACCGCTCCGCCCCCTCAACCACCATCACGGTCGCATGAGGAATATTCACCCCGACCTCGATCACCGTCGTCGCGATGAGCACATCAAGCGCCCCAACCGCAAACTGTCGCATGGTTTCGTCTTTTTCTTCTGGTTTCAGTCGTCCATGCACCATACCGATCCGCAACCCTTCCAAGGGCCCCCGTGCGAGCACCACCGCTAGCTCCTGCACGGACGCCGCTCCAAGCTTGTCCGATGGATCAATGAGCGGACACACCACAAAACTCCCCTCGTTTCGCGCCGCCGCCGCGCGAACAGCATCATAGGCCTGTACACGAGCTGAACCGATACAGACAAACGAAGTGATAGGTTTTCGTTCCCCTGGTTTTTCTTGCAGAGAAGACACCTGAAGATCGCCAAACAACGTAAGAGCAAGTGAACGAGGGATAGGTGTTGCCGTCATCGAAAGAAAATGCGGATAGAGTCCGTCCGCGCGTTTTGCTGAGGCGAGAAACTGGCGTTGCTCCACCCCAAACCGATGCTGTTCGTCGATCACGACCAACCCAATATCTTGAGGAATGCGCTTTTCTTGAAGTAGCGCATGCGTTCCAACGATCACGAGACCTCCCGCTCTCGCTCGCGCATCCGCCTCCGTCGCGGTCAGAGACTCTTCTTGCGTACCTAAATAGGCGCGTTTTTGCGTCCGCGTAAGTAAAAGTAATGGGATATGGTGTGAAGCGAAAAGGCGACGAAGCGTTTCTGCGTGCTGCGTCGCGAGAATATCCGTTGGCGCGAGAATGAGCGTGGACGCCCCCTGTCGACAGGCATGCGCCGCCAAAAACGCCGCGACCGCCGTTTTTCCCGAACCCACATCTCCCTGTAATAGCCGCCGCATCGGATGCGGTTTTTCCATATCTTGGAGCGCCGTCCAAACCGCGCGCTTTTGATCGCCCGTGAGCGGAAATGGAAGCCCTTCGGCAAATGCCTTTGCGAATACTTCATGAAACGGAAGAGCGACACCTCCCTGAACCGCAAGCTCACGCGAGGTAAGTCCAAATGCTAAACGATAGACAAGCGCCTCATGAAAGGCCAAACGCCGACGACCAAGCTCCGTCTCTCGAATGTGCGCTGGATGATGAATCGCTTTAAACGTCTCATTCCAGGGGATGAGACCCGCAGGAAGGAGCGCGGCAGGAAGTGGGTCTTGCGCAGGGCCAGGGCTCGCCGCGAGCGCGGCCGCCACCACGCGACGATACGCTTTTTGCGGGAGGGATTTTGTCGTCGAGTAAATCGGTAACACCTCGCCCTGCTGCTCTGCTTCCGTTCCCGTTGGTCGCCAAGAGGGCTTGGTGATCTGTCGACCATAGGTGTCGTGGACGTGAATCACGCCGGAAATCAATATCTCACGCCCAGGTGTAAATTCTTTCAGGAGCCACGGCTGATTGAAAAAGAGGGCGCTTGCGGAACCTGAAGCATCTTCAATAAGCACGCGTACGAGCTTTGCTCGACGACCGAATCCCCCAGTCGCTGTCGCTCGTTTTACCGTGACACGCACCGTCACCTGATCGCCCTCCTGACAGGCGAATAAGAGCTTGATCGTGGAAAAATCCTCATAGCGACGTGGGAGGGTTTCCAGGAGTTCGCCAAAGTCTTCGATTCCAAGCACCGCAAACGCGCGTCGAATTGACGGCGTCACCGTAGAGAGAAAACCGAGAGGATCATGCCAATCATGCATAGGCTGATAGTGCCATTCTCGAGACGAGAGCGCCAGTATGCTATACTCTCTCTATATGATCACGTATGCCCCTGACGTGGAAGACACGCTCATCCATCTTCAAGACAAATTCGTCTGGGAAACACCGTCTCACGAAAAATATGAACGCGGCCCAAGCTGGTACGCCGTCATGGGGGTCATCTCCCTCTTTTTACTCGCCTACGCTATTTGGAATGAGAACTTTCTCTTCGCCTTTTTGATTCTTTTGGCGGATATCACCCTCATTCTCGGCTATCAACGTGACCCACATCCGGTACTTGTGCAGATCGGCGAAAATGGCGTGGTGTGGGATGGGCAGTTTCACCTTTTTCAAGATATCGAGCGATTTGCGATTGTCTATAAACCACCAGAAGTAAAATACCTCTATATCGAGCCAAAGCGTGGAGTCGTCAACCGTTTTCGTATCCACTTAGAAGACCAAGACCCGCTCGAATTACGGGAACATTTGCGGCAATATCTCCCCGAGAACCTCGACTTGTCAAACGAATACACCTCTGATACACTGGCGCGGCTCCTCAAATTATAGCGCGCAGCCGTAGCTCAGCTGGATAGAGCGCCTCCCTGCGAAGGAGGAGGTCAGACGTTCAAATCGTCTCGGCTGCACCATCAAGAAAATCACCCGAAAGGGTGGTTTTTTTAAGGAATCTCTTTTCTTATTTTCACGGCTCGCTTCGCTCGCCGTCGTTTTTCATAAGGAATTTCGCTTCTTTCTTTCAACCTCGCTTCGCTCGGTTGCATATTTCGTGATCAGACATCTGATACATGTCTGACGTGCGTCAGACGTGTATCAGATGCGTATCAGATGTGTATTAGATATGCGTCAGACGTCTATCAGATGCGCGTTAAGTGTGCATCATAAACCACACAGCCGAGCGAAGCGAGGCTGTTACACTATTTCACCAAACAAAACGACACACCCGAACGAAGTGAGGGTGTGAACAAAAAAGAGTATCCCCTTCCTTATTCTTGCAACAAAAAACACCGCCGAGCGGAGCTTGGCGGTGTTTTTATTTACGCGGACATCTCCGTGAGATGCCAGACGTGGGCTTCCTTTGGAAGTTCCATAATGCCGTGGGCTTGCGCCGTGGCAAGAGCGGCACGGAGACAATGGTACTCGACCCAGAAGTCGTGGGTACCCGCTTTCCAATTTCCCCCGTTTTCCACCTCCTTCAAAATCTCCTGAGGAGATTTCCAAGCAAATTGCTCTACTTCGCCTTCTTGCGCGACGAACTCATGGAGCTCCTTATCAAGCAATACCACATATTCACGAACCCAGAGACGCGCGGTAGGGATCTTGGTGGTGCGCCACGAAATGATTTCATGTGGCTGTACCCAGACACCCGCTTCTTCATGAAGCTCTTTCCATGCATTCGATTCATACGTTTCACCAACGCCGACGTGGCCCCCGAGGTGCGTCATCCACCATCCTGGCATACGTTCCTTGTTCAGCGTACGCTGGTGGCAAAGAATCTCGCCCTTGCTGTTCATGACGTAGATGTTTGTTGAACGACACCACGCTTGCTGCTCAATCGCTTCTGCACGTGCCAACACGGTTCCAACAAGTTCCCCGGTGTGTTCGTGGACAATTTCCAACTGTTCCATAGAGTGACAAAAAATACCTTTGACGAATAAAGACCGAGGTTTCCACAAGAATAAGCGTCATTTTTTCCGTCTTGTCTACGGGTTGGCTAGCAACGAATGCTAGCAACAACCCAAAACGAGGCATATCTTGCGAAAATCTCGAGGACAAGAGTCTAGCACGTTTGCACGCATTTGGCAAGTTCAGATAAAAAACACCCCGAAGGGCTTCGGGATGAGGGAGATTCCGCGGAGAGATTACCGCGAGACAGGAAGGCGCGACACCGTTCGCACGATGACCACACCATCGAGGACGGCCTTGCGGACTTCTCGAAGGTACTTGGTCTTGCGACTCTTCAGAGGATCGCTCCAGACGATGGGGGTACCGCTCGTGCAGGACTCGATCGCGAAGCAGATGGCGCGAGTGCCGAACCGCAGGAGCGCGAGCTCGCGGCGCGTCGCGCGCTCAGCCTTGGTGACCATCACGAGATCCGTGTAGACGTTCGTATCGAGCGACTTGGGATTGTACCCTTCGAGCTCGTACTGGACACGCTTCGCTTCGTAGGTCTCGGTCGGCTCTTCCTCGCTCGTCACCTTGGGGTGGTAATACGGGAGGCTCGACGTCGAAGGCGACCTCGAGGACGGGCCGAGAGAAGAAGTGACCCCCTCCTTCACGAGCTCGAGCCTGCGTGCGGCGAGCGCGGTGAGGGTGAACGAGAGGTCCTCCTCGTTCTTGAGCCGCTCGGCGAGCTTCTGCTGCTCAGGACGCGCCCAGTCGGACGAGATGAGACGCATGCCCTCGAGGCGGATGGTGTAGTACACGCTCGGCTCATGGACCGTCTGAGCCTCGAGCGTCACTCCATCGAGCGAGAGACGTCCGGCCTCCTGAAGGAGGGCGAAGAGCCTCTGGCTCAGGATGGCCTCGATCGAGGGCATCACGAGCTCGCCGTCACGGATGACGTTGTAGGCGCGGATCACGAGCCTCGACTGCGGCCGACCCTGCTTGCCCGCTTCCGGACCCACGAGCACGGTCTGGTCTCCCTGGAGAGAGAAGTTGAAGCGCTCCTTCGAGCTCCTCACCCCGTTCACGATCACGTAGCGATCGTCTCCGGTCTTCACGATCCGCGGGTCCTTGCGCCGAGGCGCGGCCCGCACGTACTCCGCATCGTCGATGCGGATGACGGTCTCCTTGTCCACCACGAGGGCGAGCAGGAGGTTCACGACGGTCAGATTCCGGCCGGAGCTGAGCCCGCTACCGATCTGCGCCTCGTGACGGGGCGTGGTTGAGGTGGTGGTTGACAGGCCCTCGGAAGGCGTTTCGAGCTGATTCACGGCGCACCTCTGTGCGGTGATACCTACCGACCCTTTCGGCAGGTAGTGTCATTTAAACACTAACGTATTCCCCTGTCAAGAGAACAGCTTTCTTCGCTCAAAATAAGGGGTTTTACTTCTTTTTTGAGAGACTCACTTCGCTCGCCTCTCGTTTATCCACTTCGCTCATCTCTCATCTGTTCATGCATTTAAGGAATCTTGTCTTTTTTTCACAACCTCACTTCGTTGGGTTGTGTGGTTTGTCGCACATGTCTGACACATACGTAAACGGTCCGGAGTCGACTCCGGACCGTGTTTCTTTTTTGAGCGACTCGCTTCACTCGCCTCTCGTATAAAAACCTTTCTAAAAGCGGCGGCGAACGGAGTCAGCCATAGAAAAATAGAAGAGATTCCTTATTCCGACCCCAAACAAAAATCCCAGCTGTGGCTGGGGGAGTTCCTAGTTCCACACGCGTTCCTCGGCGTGAGGAGAGCGTTCGAGGAGGGTGAGGATGGGCTCTGTACGGCCGACTCTTCGTTCGGCGATCTGGAGCTGGATCTTGAGCCTCTGCTCGGGCGTGTAACGCCAAGGGACGGGGTTCGAGCAGAGGTGCTCGAGAAGATCGAGCTCCTCGCTCACTTCTTGTACGTGTGGCAAGAGCGGCTCGACCAATCCTTCCCAGAACAGCTGCTCGACAAAGCGACGAACCTTCGGTGTGAGAGCTTCAGATCGATTCACCCTGCTCAGGGTAAGCGATCCATCAGGAGAGAGCTCTCGCGCAAGGTAGAGCGCGAGCACCACCAAGCGATCAACGAGCAGGTTCACGAGCTGTTCCGCTTCTTCGAGCGTCGTTGCGGGAAAAAAGCGGAACTCGACAAGTTGACTGTTGAGTTGATAGCCGTCGCGAAGAGGAAGCCCCTGGTCTGCGGCGAGCTTGCGCGCTTGTACGCGCGATGCAGCGAATGGCCCGCCCGGAAAGGGCGGCGGATGGTACCTTCCGTGCCGAGGATGGATCGGTAGATCCTCCACCAACCGGTCACGAAGGAGGGCGTACTGTTCGAGAATGATCTGACCAACCTCCGGCGCTTCAATTCCATACCGATCTTGCAAGACAGCCGCCATGCGCTCCAACACGATAAGCCACAGCGCGATGCCCTGCTTCCCCCCACGACGACCCACACATTGCCCACGAACATGTTCCATCAGACACCTCGCTTTCCACGGTTCTTTAAGCAATAAAGTGATCCTAACCGAACTAAGCCCTACCGTCAACACCAGGAGCTCAACCAAGGCCGTATGTTCGAATATACTGGTCTACGTCAAATTTCCGCTCACAGCCGGAACGATTCATATATCGCACCCCTCCAAAGATGGGTCGATGAAACCAGGGTCGATCATGAAGCCCCGCGATACTCCAAAGCAGACCCACATACCCATTTGGGTCGCGGCCATCGAGCTCGTACGCATCGTTCAGTCGGATCCCGATCTTGAGCGCGTCTTGGGGTGTTTTTGTCCACTCGAGAAGCTTCTTTGCCCAGTACATCCGCATATAGCCATGCATCTTTCCTGTATTGACCATCTGTCGTTGTGCCGCATTCCACAGTGCATCATGGGTTTTCGCCTGTTCAAATTCTGCGAGGGTGTACACAAACTCTCGACGATCCTTCAAACACGCTTCAAGCGATGCACGCGCCCAAGCAGGCGCCCCCTCCAGATCATCATACTTGGGCTGATAGAAGCAGAAGTTGTCCGCTAGTTCACGTCGAACAATCAGCTCCTCTAAAAACGCGTCTTTGTTTGCTCGCGATGCTTCTGAGTGGCGAACTTCATACGCAACTCGCTGTGCGGAAAGGTGTCCGTAGTGCAACCAAGGCGAGAGCTGCGACTGCCCTTCTTTTGTGGGATCATTCCGATCTTCAGCATATCGTTCTACGCCGCGTGATAAAAAATCTCGAAGCCCGCGCTTTGCCGCTCGCGGTCCTGGGGTGATCCAGTCGATACCTTCAGGATCCGCCTTGTGTTCACGATACCAACGAGCAAAGTGCGGCGCCGGAACCGCGACACTCCCCATCTCCCCCATCGTAAAAGAAGGAATATCCGTGAGATACGTAGGCAGGAGCTTCGCGAGTTTTGGCCGGAGCGTACGCGCGCCGACTTCTTGCTTTGGGGACGCGACCCAACACGGCACGACATTGTGCGCATCCACCTCTATCGCCGGGACACGAAGCGCGCGATCGATCTTCGTTTTCCATCCTTGGGTAATGCGCAAAGGACAAAAATCCGTCACCCACCCCGCCACATCCCAATCCTGAAAGGCGCGAATCATGGACTCCGTCGCGTCCGTTCCTGCGTAGATCGCAAAAGGGATATGCCGCGTTTGCGCTTCTTGCCAAAGTTCTTCAAGGGCCGTGAGCTTGAACCAGGTGTGTCGCGCTCTTCCTCCCAAATACCCAGGAACAAGATTGTGGGCGACGACAAGCGAACGACCCTCCGCTCGCGCCCAATCGAGCGCATACAACATCGCCCAATTATCTTCAAATCTCGTATCACGGTTCATCCAGTACACCATCGGCCCCGCACCTGAAGTCGCTCCAGAACGAATCACTCGCGCGCGATTTGCTCCACGAAAAAGAGAAGACATAGAGAGATACTAGCACATCTTCAACGGAACCGGGTACCATACCCGCATATGCTTCGCGTACCACTCTCTGCCCTCCTCCGAGCAAGCCGGCCACGGTTTTGGATGTATCTTTTTGGGCCGTATCTTTTGAGCATCACCCCGCTTGCGTATAGCTCCCCTTCTGCGCGGCAAACGGGACTCGCGATTCTCTGGGGATGCTGGCTCCTGATTCCGGGCAACCTCTTTCTTTACGGAATAAACGACCTCCACGATGAAGCAACGGACGCACAAAACGCAAAAAAAGACGGGTATGAGCTCCGTCTCACGAAGCAAACCCGCGCTTGGGTAACACGCGCCGTCTTTGCTTCAATCGTGAGCAGCATGGCACTTGCCGGTCTTTCAAGTTTTTTCCTCCCACAAGCCTCCCCATGGCTGCTCTTAGGAAGTCTCGGGTTGCTCATGTTGGGCGGCCAGTATTCCGCTCCTCCGCTCCGACTCAAAGCTCGCCCATTTTTTGATAGCGCCTCCAACATTTTGTACATCTTCCCTGTTTTTCTGGCTTGGGGCCTACGACTCATGCCTACCCCCTTTCCTTGGGAGCTCTTTCTTGCGGGAGGGTGTTGGTGTGCCGCGATGCACGCCTTCAGCGCCATCCCCGACATTCGCGCCGATCATGCCACAGGCCTCAAAACCATCGCGACTACGCTCGGGGCAGGAGGAACGCTTCTCGTCTGCACTCTCCTCTACGGAACCTCCGCCCTCCTCGCAAGCCCCTGGCTCGGCCTCATGACCCCCGTACTCGCCACCATCTACCTCGGCCTCATGCTCTCCACCTGGACCATCCGACACAACGAGCAACAACTCTTGACGATCTACAAGTACTTTCCATGGATCAATACCACTATCGGGTTTGGGTTGTGGGTGATGGTGGCATGGGGGTATCGGTCTTAATCCCCTCCAGCCGCTTCAACACCAACTCAGCACTAATCAAGCACATGGGCACACCAATGCCGGGGTTCGTGTTCGCTCCCACGTAGTACAACCCTTTCACCTTTTTCGAGATGTTGTTCGGACGGAACACCGCCGTTTGTCTGAGCGTATGCGCCAATCCAAGCGCGGAGCCTTTAAAGCTGTTGTAGCGCTCGGCAAAATCCTTCACGCAGAACGTGGTTTTAGAAACAATTCTCTCTTGAAAATCTTCGATCTTCATCACTTCTGCGATCGTGGCGAGGGTTTTCTCTTGGTAGCGAGCGAGGTCCGCCGGCGTGTAGCGAAGATCCGGAGCGATCGGTACCAAGACCACGATATTTTCGTGATCCGGTGGCGCAACCGTTGGATCCGTCACGCTCGTCATGCTGACGTAGATCGATGGATCGTTTGGCCAGGTAGCCTCGTCGAAGATCTCGGCGAAATTCTGCTTCCAATCTTTGCAGAAGATCAAATTATGATGCAGGAGCTGCGGAATCTTGCCCTTCACCCCGAGATACAACAAATACGCGGATGGAGACATCGTCCGCGAGTCCCAGTACTCCTTTGAGTGATCCCGATGCGCTTCCGCAAGGAGAAACTGCTCGGTGAAAGCGATGTCGGCGTTCGAAACCACCACGTCCGCTTCAACTATACGCCCATCACCAAGTCGAACTCCCACCGCACGACCCTGCTCAACCACAATTTCATGTACGGGCACATTCAGATGAAACGTGACTCCGTGTTTTTCTGCCATCCGAACGAGGGCGCTTGTGAGCTCACCCATGCCACCCATTGGATAAAACACCCCGACGTTAAAATCGATGTGGTTCATGAGACTGTAGAGCGCGGGCGCTTGGTACGGCGACGTCCCCAAAAACACAAGTTGATACTCCAGGACTTTTTGGACTTGCTCGCTCACGAACTGACCAGACACATATGAGTGCATGCTTCGAATCACCGGCAAACGACTCCCCTCAATCATGCCTCGCCACGTAAAGAAATCGGTGATGGAATCGTAGTTTTTATACAAAAACCACTGCTTTGAGACTTCATACGAGCGCTTTGCTTTGAGTAGATAGGCATCGAGCTTCTGTGCTGAACCCGGCTCCATCGCTTCAAACGTAGGACGATTTTTTTCGACATCAGGAAAAAAATCGCGTACCGCCCCATCATCCTTAAAGAAAATACGGTACGAAGGACTCAGGTGTCGCAGGTCGAGATAGTCTTCTACTTTTTCGCCCATGAGCCCAAAAAACTGTTCGAAAATATCCGGCATGAGATACCATGACGGCCCCATGTCAAACGTAAAGCCGTCTTTTTTGAGCACGCTCAAACGACCTCCGAGCTGTTCGTTCTTTTCAAAGACTTCGACGGAATACCCTTGCTTTGCGAGAAGGCCCGCGGTGGCAAGACCTCCTACACCGCTTCCGATGATGACGACATGACGATTCAAACGATGGGTTTCCATAAAGACAAAGCGATCTGACATTTTCGGAATAAAGACGTTCGTGCACGACCCACAAATGGATTTCGATCTTGTTTTTCGAGTTCTCGCAGGATTTCTTGATACAGCCGACTCGCGAGACGGACCCCCCGCTGGCCAGACGGCGCGAGAAGCGCGATACCTTGTTCCGCCTCGGCATAGAACGCATCCGCCCGAGCAATCTCCTCCTTCATGAGGGCAAGAAATGCGGGGGACGCGTCTCGTGCGGCGATAGTGCCCGTCGCAAGACCATGCGCTCGCAAACGGTCTTGTGGGAGATACACGCGACCACGTTCTCGCCAATCTTCGTCGATGTCTCGCAAAAAGTTCGTCCACTGCATCGCATACCCCAGCGTTTCTGCATACCCGAATGCGGCTTCCGAAGTATAACCAAGCACGCGCGTCATCATCCGACCCACGACCGCCGCAGAACCGAGCATATACTTTCGTGCGTCTTCGTAGGTTTCATACTCGAAGGTGTAGGTATCTTGATCCATGCTGTCAAAAAAGAGCTCGGCCTCCTCATTCGGAATGGCGTACGCATCAAAAACCCGACTTGCAAGCCTCAGAACCGGATCCTGCGTTACTCCTCCCGCACGAACGGCGCGCCATGCCTCGCGATATCGCGCGAGCTCGGCCTGTGCTTCTGCAGTGCTCTTTTTCCCAAGTCG
>CAYTGF010000003.1:0-6096 GCA_964437285.1 uncultured Gammaproteobacteria bacterium | reverse complement strand
GAGTCGATCGCATATGCAAACGCCCCGGAACGAACAAACGCCTGTCGGACACGCTGAACCATCGCTTCATCAAGTACCGTTTGGCCACGCACAGAAAGATACGCTTCTCGATCTTGCGCGCTCCCCCGTTCAAGTAACACTTGCGTGAGCACGGTTTGCTGCCGGTCACGCATATCTGAAAGCGGCGTTTTTCCCGTTCGTTCCACCGAACCAAACACATCGAGCAGGTCATCTTGCAGCTGAAACGCAACGCCGAGAGCGGCACCAAACGCCTCGGCGAATACTGCGGAAGGTTCAGACCACCCCGCAAGCGCAATACCAAGTTCAAGTGGACGCGTAAATGTATAGCCGGCGGTCTTGAGGAGCATCTTCTGCTCGAGTTCTACGAGGCTTGATCGTTCACGCGTCGTGACGTCTATATCAAGCATTTGTCCTACCATCACTTCGTCACTCATGGAGAAAAAGACGCGCAGTGCCGTCTGAATATATTCTGGAGCAAAAGAGGCCCGCGTCAATGCTTCAACCGCCCAGGAAAACAACAGATCGCCGATAATAATCGCCTGCGAAACACCCACGTGCGCCAAATCCCCTGTGCGTCCCTTGAGCTGGTGCTCAATAGAAACATGCACCGTAGGCACGCCATGGCGCTCGGTTCCACGATCCATAATATCGTCATGAACGAGAGCGAACGTATGATAGAGCTCGAGCGCCACCACGGCGTCAAGTACGGCGTCTTCCTCCGTTCCCCCCGCGAGACGATACCCAAGCCACCCGAGCATAGGGCGTAACCGCTTACCACCTGCCTGAATGAGCCGCGCAGGCTCCTCAAGGATCTCAGTTAATACCGCGTCATGCGTATACTTTTTAAGATGTTCCTGTTTGTTTACGAGAAATCGTCGCAGATGCGGTTCGAATATCTCTTGAAATTTGGAGAAGTCCATAATTACACCCCGTGCTCGCTCAAGACTTCTTCGACGATCGCGGCCAATGCCTCGCCGTGATCTGTTTCGATTACCTGAGTCGCTCGATCTACGGTGAGTCTCGTAAATGGCGCTTCTCGGATATACCGTTGAATCGCCTTTTCCACCCAAGAGGCAAACTCTGGATCGCGTTGATCAATCACGATCGCGGCTTCTGCTTCGGCAAACGCCCGTGCGTTCACCTCCTGTTGATTCGCAGGAATAGGCACAAGCACCATAGGCTTTCGGAGCGCGACGGCTTCGGAAATCGTCCCCATCCCCGCACGACACACCAACACATCCGCCGCAGCGTAGAGGCGACGCATTTCTTCCGGAGGACATAATTCAAACTGCTTCACGCCTTGATCTTCGATCGTCGTCTCTCGCTTCCCTTTTCCAGTAATGCAAATGATCTGCCAGCCGCGAGCTCGCCAAGCTTGCCAACGTTCTGCGACGAGTTCGTTCAAGCGCATCGCGCCCGTTCCCCCTCCCATCACGAGAATGGTGGGAACGTCGGTAGCAAGGCCGAGCTCCCGGAGCGCCTGGGAACGGGCAGGAATCCCCTGGAGAGAGAACTGCGTGGGTGTAGGAATGGGCGTTGTCATAACAGGCGCGCCAAATGGTGGACGCGCGTAGACAAACGACGTCGTCACACGCACACATCGATCTGCAACAAAACGATTTGCGAGTCCAGGCAACCGATCGAGCTGATGGGTAATGCACGGAATGTTGAGTCGTGCCGCTACGCGCACAACGGGCACTGCGGTAAATCCCCCCGCGGTCACCACCACGTCTACAGGGTGCACACGAAACAACCGTCGCACGGCATGGAGTCCGCGTAGGTACTGAAACGGAAAGAGGAAGAGCTCTTTTGAAATATGCCGAGGAACTTTTGCGACTGGAACGGCAAAAAAATCCAGACCGTGCTTCTGAACGATTTCCCGCTCAGGACCCGTTGGTGTCCCTATCCAAAACGCTTCGAGTCCTGGGTGCCGCTCACGTAAACGAGCATAGACCGCGAGGAGTGGCGTGACGGGACCAAGGGATCCACCCCCCACAAACGCAATTCTCATACGCGACGTAGATTGCCTCGCGGGATCGAAGCAAGCAAGCCGACCAGCCCAAGGAGCACCGTCATCGCCGAACCTCCGTGAGAGAAGAATGGGAGCGTAACCCCGGTGATAGGCACAAGCCCGGTCATCGATCCTACATTTAAAAACACTTGAATCGTAAGCATAGAGGCGATGCCTGCTGCGAGATACTTCCCAAAGGGGTCACGAGCGTCACGCGCAATCGTGATCGCGCGCCAAATGAGCACCGTAAAGAGCGCGAGCAGGGTGAGCACCCCGATGAATCCGAGCTCCTCCCCCATGACCGCCACAATCGAGTCAGATTCGACCTCGGGAAGATAGAGAAACTTCTGTCGAGATTCTCCATATCCCACCCCCATAAAGCCCCCTGAACCGATCGCGAGCAGGGCTTGGTTGATATGATACCCCTTTCCCATCGGATCAAGCTCTGGATAGAGAAACGTCATGAACCGTGCCGCACGATAGGGCGATGTTCGAATAAGAAACCCCAAAATGCCTGCGCCTGCTGTACACAAAAAGAGAAACCAGGACACGGGGGCTCCAGACAAGAAATAGAGCGCAAGTGCTGTACCTACGATCACGGCCATGGATCCGGTATCAGGCTGTAAGATCAGCAAAAACATCACCGCCCCTACCGCCCCTAAAAAGGGAATGAGGCCTTCATGAACATCGTGCGCATCTGAGCCCTTGCGCGCCGCAAGCCAAGCAGACACATAGATGAGAAAGGTGAGTTTCACGAGTTCCGACGGCTGAAACCCAATCGGACCAAGCGCAATCCAGCTCCGCGCTCCCCCACGCATCTCCCCAATTCCAGGGATATATACGAGAACGAGTGAGATAATCGAAAGTGCAAAAGCCGCAAAGGCGAGAGGCCGCCAACGCCGATAGTCGACGAGGCCGAATACCCCGAACAAAACAAGTCCAGGAAGAACACCGTTCAAAAACTGACGTGTCACGAAGTAGAACGGCCCACTCCCATGCTGTACCGACACGGCGGCCGTTGCAGAAAGCAACGTGATGAGTCCAAATAGCAACAACGTTCCCGCCGCAAGCAGAGTCTTTCCATCAAGCGTTCGGAAGCGTTGCCAAAGGGTCATGGGAGAGATTATAAATGATCAACGAGCGCCATCACGCCACCAATCCCGGCGCAGAGAAAGGAGAGAAGCCATGCACGCATCACGATCTGCGGCTCAGGCCATCCTTCTGCTTGAAAGTGGTGGTGAATAGGTGAGCTGTGAAAGATCTTTTTTCCTCCGCGGAGTTTTTTGCTCGTCATCTGGACGATCACGGAGGCGCTCTCAAGGACAAACGGTAAGCCGATCACGAGAAGCAGGAGCGGTTGATTCGTCATAAGCGCGACGATCGCGAGCAGAGTCCCGAGCGCCATTGATCCTGTATCTCCCATAAAGACCTTCGCTGGATGGATATTGAACCAGAGAAATCCCACCAATGCTCCCACGATTGCCGCACACAGCGTCGCGAGGTCTGTTTTTCCTTGTCCCCACGCAATCACCGCAAATGCACCAAAGGAGGCGAGCAACGGCCCCCCAACCAACCCATCGAGACCGTCGGTGAGGTTCACAGAGTGTGAGGTCGCGACGATCGTGAGGAGGAAGAACGGAATATACCACCACCCAAGATCAAATGTTCCCACAAATGGAACATGCAAGACATGCCAGTCAAGCTTTGTGTAAAACCACCACGCACCAATAAGCGCCACAAAGAAATACGAGAGGAGTCGATGACGTGCACGCAAGCCCACCCCACCCGGTCCCCATCGACGCACATTCCAATAGTCATCAACAAGACCGATAAGACCCGCACCCACGAGCGACCCAATTGGGAGCCATGTTTGGGCGCGAGACAAAAACGAGAGATCACAAATCGCTGATCCAGGAACGAGCTGACATCCGACCCCGAGCACAAGCGCAAGAACGACCACCGCTCCCCAAATCATCGCTCCACCCATCGTTGGTGTTCCTGCCTTCTGCTGATGAAACTGCGCCATGACAGGGGCAGACGCCGCATCGCGGATAGATTTTCCAAGCTTGTTTGCCACCAACCATCGAATAAACACCGGCATGGCGGCTAAAGACACAATGGCGGTAAGCGCCATTACGGCGAGCGGCTGAATCACGGAGAGCGAAGGCATACCCTAGCGAGTAGAAAAAATCATGAGATAATAGAGTCCAATAGCCCAGGGACAGGACCAAGCAAGCAACCACGCCATCAAGCTGTACGCAAGCAGCGCGTCACGTTGATACACTCCAAACGCGGCAAGAATACCCGTTATGACAGTGAGAAGCCACGCCCCAGGCCAAAGTAGCACCCAATACCAGGGGCGAACGTCATCAATGCCAAAGTAGATATTTGTATGAAACACAACCGTACTCGACTCACGAAGCACCGGCTCAAGCTTCACAAGAAACCCGATACTTCCAAACAGCACGAACCCCACCACCAATAATGTAAGCGCACGAAACCACGGCCGATGCCAGGCGAGCCGTGCCGACATGTTCCACGCCTCCATGCGCATGAATGCATTGTATACATAAGTTGTTGTTTTGGCGAAATTTGTTTTTTTTAAGACAGGGTGGGTAGGATGCTTGATATATGTCGTATCTGGAGAAAGTCACCCCCCACAATATTGAGGCTGAGCAGTCATTTTTGGGCTCATTATTGCTCGATCGAGACGCGATGGTGAAAGTCGCGGATACGGTCCAACCGGAGGATTTTTACATGGATAAACATCGTCGCGTCTTTGAGGCGATGCTGGATTTGTATCGGAAAAATGAACCCATCGACCTACTTTCGCTCGGAAACCGCTTAACGGATCGCGGTGAACTCGAACAAATTGGCGGCCGTACAGAGCTTATCGCCCTCTCAAACACGGTCCCAACCGCGAGCCACGTCGTGCACTATGGCGAAATCGTGACAAAAAAAGCCACGTTACGAAGACTCTTACAAGCTGCCGGTGATATTACCGCTCTCGGCTACGACCAATCAGAAGATGTCGAAACTGTGCTCGATCAGGCAGAACAGCGCCTCTTTAACGTGTCGCAGAAGTTTTTGAAGCGCTCGTTCACCCCTATTCGCGATGTCCTCACAAATGCGTTTGATCGCATCGACGAGATGCATCGCGAAAAGGGTAAACTCCGCGGAACAACCACCGGATTTCGTGATCTAGATAACCTGCTTGGTGGTTTGCAAAAAAGCGACTTACTCGTACTGGCCGCGCGTCCTGCATGTGGAAAAACCTCGTTTGCACTAGACTTGGCGCGCACCGCTGCCGTAAAAGCGCGTGTCCCTGTTGGATTGTTTTCTCTTGAAATGTCAAAAGACCAGCTTGTTGACCGTTTGATTTGTGCGGAAGCTCGTGTTGATTTGTGGCGACTACGTACCGGCAACCTCTCTGATTCGGCGAATAGCGATGAGTTTCCGCGTATCGGGCATGCGATCGGCGTGCTTTCCGAAGCGCCGATCTACATCGATGATTCCGCGAACGCGAATATCATGGAGGTGCGGACCAAATGTCGTCGTCTCCAAATGGAGCATGGCCTCGGCATGGTGATTATTGACTACTTGCAGCTCATGGAAAGCCGCGCAAAGGGTGGATCGGAAAGTCGCGTACAAGAAATTTCTGAGATTACCCGCGGACTCAAATCACTCGCCCGTGAGTTAAACGTTCCCGTGATCGCGCTGTCTCAGCTCTCACGTACGGTTGAACTCCAAAAGCCCGCCATTCCTCGTCTTGCTCACTTGCGCGAATCTGGATCTATTGAACAAGATGCTGACGTCGTGATGTTTATTTATCGCAAAAGCGCCGATCCAAACTTCCGCAAAGAAGATCTCTCCCCCGAAGAACTCAACATCGCAGAAATCCACATCGCGAAACATCGTAACGGCCCCACCGGTGTCGTCAAGCTCTTCTTTGACGCCGCCAACACCAGTTTCCGCAACCTCACCAAAGAAGGCGGCTTCGCCAGCTTCGCCCCACCCCCAGGCAATCCCGGCGCCAACGCATTACCCCCAGAAGCCCCTGCTCC
>CAYTGF010000002.1:69171-86518 GCA_964437285.1 uncultured Gammaproteobacteria bacterium | reverse complement strand
ACGAAGTCGTAACAAGGCATCCGTAGCGGAAGCTGTGGATGGATCACCTCCTTTCTAGGGAGTATTGATCTGCTCTTAGGAGCAATCATAAACCGATGGTCGATACCATGTCTTCGGACATGGAACATCACAACATTTGTTTAAACGGCCGAGCTTGACTCGGTACGTAAATGAATTGCAGACAATCGTATCTTGTGGTCACTTTTCTGAAGTCAATTCAGAACCGCCAAAAGCGGTTCTTTGCGTTGAAAAAACTCCTAATTTCCGACAGGCTGCGTTCCACTCAGGAGGATTCCATGAAACGAATCTATTTGATCATGGACGACGACCGGTAGCTTCCGCCCGTGATCGCCTTATCGCTTCGGGAAGTGTTCCGGCGTGAGTGGCGGGAGGAACATGAATCTATCGAGATAGGCTTTCCCTATTCGGAGCGAGAGGGCCTCGCGAAGCTCAGAAGCCTCCGTACCGAGGACGCACGCCCGGTTAATGCCCTAGTCGGATAGAGCGTGGGGTCATCTTTCAAGCACGATCCTGTTGTCGTAAGTATGTCGCCAGAGCGTTTCATGAGGAAGCCTGTTTCCTTCGAACGGTGCCAGAGATGACTCCGGTATACACGCGAAGTCTGGGGGTGGGGGCTTCCTATTGAAAAAAGAGAGAATAACGGGTAGGGTGGGGGTTCGGAGGTGATGGAATGATGAAGGATCTGGTTTTGCTTCTGAGCGCTCCTGGGATGGTGATCGACGACGAGCGCGTGCTCGCGGAGTTGGATGGGGCGGAGAAGTTTCGACGTAGGGGATATCTTTCGTTGGTTCGTGAAGGAACGGGGAGTCTTCCTGAAGAGTTTGAACGCTGGATTACGAGCCCCAGTAGCACGCAGATTCATCCTCGGACGGCGGATGGGGCTCTTGTGTGGGTAGCGGTGATTCTTCGCAATGATCGCGAGGGGTACAATCCGCCAGTGCTTCGTCGGCTCGAGCGGGCGCTGCGCATTGATTGGCAGCCCTATCGCTCCGCGCTACGGGTCGCGATCGTGACCTGTGGCCCACGACGGTTGCCTCCGAACCATCTCTTGTTTCAGGACGCGCGCGTGCAACCTGCGCGTCACGCCCCTGAGCCGACACTTTCCTCTGCTCTTCAAGTCCTCCGTCAGCTGATGGTAGAGGCATGATCTCTCCCGACCCAAGGTCGGGTTTTTGTTCTCTTCGCTCAAAATAAGGAATCTTCTTTCTTTTTTCGAGAGACTCACTTCGTTCGTCTCTCGTGTACTCATACGGCTAAGGAATCTTGTTTCTTTTTTGACTGGCTCGCTTCGCTCGCCTGTCATGTAGCTATGCAGTTCAGGTCTCGTCTTTTTGTTTTGTGAGGCTCGCTTCGTTCGTCTTTCGTGTCGCCACGCAGCTAAGGGCTTAGTTGCTTCTTTTGAGAGGCTTAATTCGTTCGTCTCTCGTGTATTTACTCAGCCAAGGAACCCTCTTTCTATTTTTAGAGTCTCGCTTCGCTCGACTCTTGGGTGTCTATGCGCTCATGTACCCATGGCCGCTCGTCTACCCTGCGGCTATACACCCATGGCGAGCGAAGCGAGCCATGAAAAATAAGGATAGATTCCTTATTCTGAGCGAGGAAATGGAGAGAGCTTGCTTGCTTGACGAGCGATCACAAAACACGTACTATTTTCCCACAAATAAAGCCTTGGACGGCTAGCTCAGTTGGTTAGAGCGTCACATTGACATTGTGAAGGTCAGAGGTTCGAATCCTCTGCCGTCCACCACGTAAAACCCCGCCTTGAAAGCGGGGTTTTGCTTTTGAGAGACCTGCTCTGCGCGGCATATTATGCGGTTATGCACCCACGGTCATTCGTCTCTTATGTACCGATAAACCCATGGCGAGCAAAGCGAGTTATAAAAAAGATCTATCAAGGAATCCTAAACGCCGCTAACAGGTCCCGGGCACCCTCTCCAACCACCGGAATAATCGCCTTTGTAAGAAGGGTTGTTGCGATCTGTTCATTTGTGAGAGCGGGTGGGGTATCGCGTGATGGGAGGAGTCGTACTCGTCCAAGGATGCTCTTTACCGTTGTTTCGCCATAACGTTGGTCGAGCAGCCACCAAAAACACTCACCAGAAGGATAGAGTTGATCCGTTTCTCCTTGTTGGACGGTTTGATAGGGGGTGAGGCGTCCGTTGCCGTTCACGTAGCCATCTTTGCGACACTCGACCCCCGGTCCAAGATTCACGATTCGTGAAGGAATATAGTTTGCGAGGCCTTCGTTGAGTAACGTTGAAAGCTGCGTTCCATGTACCGAACGATGGACGAGTTCATGGTTTCCGCTTGGAGTATTCCAAAAACGCTCTAAAATCCACGCATGCTCCGTTCTTCCAAGATCGGCCGCCTCTAAAAAGGCGCTTTCTGATGGGTAGTACCAGGTGAGAGGGAGATCCTCAGATGCTTCGCCGCAACAGCTTCCGACGGCTTTCGCCTCCGAGTCAATCACGAAGCGCTGAAGAAGGATGTCGCTCGCGAAGGGTATTCCCAGAAAAAGGCGTGTTGCTTCTGTATCAAGTTTGAGTTTACGTAACTGAAAACGGGCAAAGGCTTCGGCATTTGGTCCAATATGAGGCACTTCTACTCGATAAAGGCCACCATCGCTTACCACCCGGAGCCGGCCATCAGGAAGAAGGATTTTTTCATACGAGAGAAAAGGAAGATCGTCTACGGCGCGGAGCCAGTTCTTAGGGTTGACGACGAGCTCATTTGATGAGGTGGGAGTTGGGGATGGGGGGAGCTTCGGAACCGGGAGCGGTTCAGGGGTTAGAATAGGGGTGAGACCCAAGGGTTCCGGAGGCTGAATCTTTGGAGGTGGGACCGGTGGCTTAACGGGAACGGGTTTTGGTTCGGGTTTTGGAATTGGCTTTGGAAGCGGCTTCGGAATCGGCTTGGGAGCTGGTTTAGGAGCGGGTTTTGGGAGGGCTTTTGGTGTCGGAACGGGTTTTGGAGTTGGTTTTGGAGGAGGCGGTGGTGGAGGTGACGGGATGATGATGGGCACGGGTCGTGCGGTAGGTTTGAGGAGGATATCGAGCAGCTCCGGAGAGCTCAGGGGGAGCCAAACACGAAGGCGCTTCTGCGGATCAACATACCAATAAGTTCCTTCATGCACGATAAACGCCCCACGAAACTTCGCGGTCGTCGCGGAATCAATCGCAAAGCTTCCTGGGCCAAGGGGATTTGTTCCTGCGAGGACCTCTAAAAAATCCGTGAGCGCATCGCCGTCTGTGTCTTCTTGTCCGGAATCTGTGCCGAGGACTTGCTCAAACACATCCGGAAGTCCATCAATATCATGATCTTCTTCTAAGACAAGCTGCGGAATATCCATCGCGATCGCTTCCAGCTCGAGGCGAGTAACGGGGATGGCGCGTGCGCGAATGAGCTCAGCGACGCCTTCTGGGGAACTCGCTGATGTAGAGATAGGGGCAACAACACTCGAAAGAACGAGCGAGAAGCTTATGCACAACCAGCGCGATCGTCGGATCATAGAGGGAGTATACCATGCACGCGCGAGAGTTTTGTCATGAGCGCTCATTCGACGTATGCTTGAGCTCTATGCTGAAACTCGCTATCAACGGATGTGGTCGTATCGGTCGTCATGCACTTAAGCTCGCGACGGAACTTGAAGGTCTCGAGATAGTTGCGGTAAATGACCTTACGGATGCTCCAACGCTCGCGCATTTAGTGCGTCATGACACGGTCTATCGGGTCTTTTCAAAAACGGTCACCAGCGAAGAAAGCGCCCTCGTTATCGATGGAAAAAAGATTCCCGTGTACGCCGAAAAAGATCCAGGTAAACTACCTTGGAAAGAGTTAAAAGTCGACGTCGTACTTGAATGTACGGGCCGATTTACTGATCGAGCAGGAGCGGAAGCGCATATTCATGCCGGAGCAAAGCACGTGATTTTGTCAGCGCCGGCAAAAGGTGATGACATCCCAACGTTTGTTTTAGGGGTAAACGATGCCGCGCTGACAGGAAAAGAAGATATCGTGAGTAACGCGAGCTGTACCACGAACAGTCTCGCGCCTGTGATGGCGATTATGCAGGGGGCGTTCGGGATCAAAAAATCACTCATGACGACGGTACACTCCTATACGGCGTCACAAGTGCTCCAGGATGCTCCATCGAAGGATCTGCGCGAAGCTCGTGCTGCTGCCGAAAATATCGTCCCAACGACGACGGGTGCCGCCAAAGCGGTGGGTCGGGTGCTTCCTTCACTCAAATCGACGTTTGATGGGTTGTCTATTCGGGTTCCTACACCGGTGGTATCTCTCTCGGATTGTACGTTATTGTTGGCGAAGTCGGTGACGGTCGAGGAGGTGAATCAAGTATTTACTCAAGCAGCAGAAAGCCAAGCATGGAAGGGATTGCTAGCGGTAACGAATGAACCGCTTGTTTCATCGGACTTTATTGGAAATCCGGCTTCATCCATCGTGGATTTGTCTCTGACTCGTGTGGTGGATGGTGACCTCGTGAAGGTGGTGGCCTGGTATGATAATGAGTGGGGGTATACGAATCGACTGCTCGAGCTCGCGTTGCTCCTCGGTCAGCGATCACAGCGATAATCTATGAAGCTTCGTTCTTTACCAAAAAACCTGAGTTCCTGGGAAGGAAAACGTGTCTTGTTGCGTGTCGATTGGAACGTTCCCCTCGATCAAGAGCTCAGCGATGAGAGTTTGCTTCGTATTTCCCGCTCGTTACCCGTGTTGAAGCGTCTCACCGAAGCTGGGACAAAGGTGATTCTCGTTACGCACTGCGGTCGACCTGCATCGGCGCGTGACGTGCAGTTCTCCACCGAACGACTGCTCCCGCTATTGAAACGTCAGCACATTCGCGTGACTTGGCATGATGCAAACCTGTTAGATGCGGACGATCGCGCGCGACTTTTCGAGGCGGTCGAAGCGGCAAAACCAGGGACGCTTCACCTGTTGGAGAATATTCGTTTTTATTCAGGGGAGGAGAAGAACCAGCCGGCGTTCGCGAAACAGCTCGCCTCGTTGGGAGACGTCTTTGTGAACGATGCATTCGCGGTTTCGCATCGAGCTCATGCGAGCGTTGTCGGTGTGACGAAGCATCTCGACGCATATGCGGGTCCAGCGTTTGAAGAAGAGGTCGCGAAGCTCACGACGTATCGTCAGAAGTCAACGAAAAAGGCAGCGCCAACGATTGTATTTTTCGGTGGGAAGAAGATTTCTAGCAAAAAAGAGGCAATTCTTCAGCTGATGACGACGGTGAACAAGGTCTATCTTGGTGGAGCGATGGCACTGGTCGCTGAAGCGGCGCGCGGTCGAGCATTGGGAAAGTCATACGTGGAAGAGGGGCAGCAAACCTTTGCTAAAAAACTTTTGTCAACAAAGAATATCGTTCTGCCTCTGGACTATGTCGTTGCAGATACGTTAACCGCTGAGGCGGCGCTACGCATTTCCGATGGGAACGATGTAAAGAAGCATGAGTACGTTGTGGATGTTGGACCGAGAACGCTGGTGCTCTGGGCGGAGGCTATTCGTGGCGCGAAGCGCGCGCTCTGGAACGGGCCGATGGGAATTACTGAAGTTGAGCCCTTTGGAGCGGGTTCTCGGGGTCTTGCACGCTTCTTGGGTTGTATTTCAGAAACCGTGCAAACGGTCGTGGGTGGGGGAGATACGATTCCTGTCTTGGCCCAGGCGGGTGTCATGAATGAGATCTCGTTCGTTTCTACCGGCGGTGGCGCAATGCTCGACTTTTTTGTCGAGGGTGAGGCGCTCCCTGGTCTTAAACCTCTTCTTTTGCGATAATACACGCATATGATTTCTTACAAAGAACAACCAGTGCTGACGGTGCTCGCCGGCTTACTTCTCGCGGCTCTCATTGTGTTTGTGGGGGTTCGTACGTGGAACTCGGTTGTGGAGCATAAGTATATCGGCAAGCCGGCCAGCGTACGTGACACGATCACGATCGAAGGTCGCGGAAAAATGACAACCAAGCCGACGCTCGCGCTCGTTCAGTTTGGAGTTGTTTCGCAAGCTACGACAGCAGCAGTTGCTCAGCGTGATAATACAGCCAAGATGAATGCCGTTCTGCAAGCGATGCAGGAGCTTGGTATCAAGAAAGATGATCTAGAAACGTCCGGCTACTACCTAAACCCAAACTACGACTACAACAAGTCGCCGTATGTGATCACGGGGTACTCGGTGAGTCAGAACGTGTCTGTAAAGGTTCGTGACTTTGATAAGATTGGTCAGGTATTGGAACGTGGTGTAGCATTGGGTATCAATCAGGTGAATAATGTCCAGTTCTCGATCGATGATCCAACCTCTGTGCGCGATGAGGCTCGTATGAAGGCGCTCGAAGATGCGCGCAAGAAGGCGGATGCACTCGCTGATGCGCTCGGCGTAGATGTGGTACGTGTTGTTTCCTTCTCGGAATCACCGGCAAATGTTCCTGGTCCTATGCCGATGTACTATCGAGAAGCAGCGATGGCTTCCGATGCAGTAGTAGCTCCCGCGATTCAGCCTGGGACGCAGGATGTAGAAATGAGCGTCAGCGTCACCTTCGAAATTCGCTAAGCAGGAGAAACGCCATCAGACTCGTCTGGCGGCGTTTTCGTTTCCCCTTGTTTTGGGCGGATATTTATGGTAGGTTAGTAAACGTTCTTTGCCATTCGGAGGAAGCATGGAACCCCAAAAGCGCATCCTGTTTCTGTACGACCATGTCGACGAGGTAACGAGGTACGTGAGAGCGCTTCGTGACGTTGGACTTGATGTTCAACACGTCACCAAGGTGGATACGGCGCTGTATCTTCTCGAGCGCGAGTGTCCGTATGCCCTGATTATCTGGAAGATGTGGCTCCATCCAGGTCAGGTCATTGGTAGGTATCGCGTGGAGCTCCATGGGGGAGGAACGAAAACGGGGGCTTGCTTCGTAAAGTTGGTGCGCGCGACTCATCCCATGGTCCCGATGCTGTTGCTCACGAGGGACCGCGTTAAGGCCTCGGAATATCGTCGCCCAGAGGAGGGTCTTTACTCCTGGCTCTTTTCTGCATCGACACCTGTTCGCTTTGCGCGAGAGGTGGGTGATCTAGTCCACGCCCTTTCAAGAAGGGGGAGAGGGGCGTCAAATGGCCCATGACGAACACCTTCTCATTCTGACGGCTCGACAACCTCGCTTCCATCCATTCGTCGATGAGCTGGTCGAGGAGGGATACTCGATCGAACTTCCAAGGCGACCTGCTGATCTCGTGGACAAGCTTCTGCAGAACGTTGATCGTTGGGATGGCGTGATCGTCGATACGGAGCTCCCGGTCGATCCCGTCTTTAACGATCCCAGCTGGCTTCCAAACGAACCGCTGCGTGACCTAACCCTCGGTATCCGGTTCTATCAGCGACTTCGTGCCGCGCATCCCGCCAAGAGTCTGTGGCTATGGGCATCATCGCGAGTCATTGGGACGCAGTACAAGGACATTGATCAAACGGTGACCTTGATTCACGGGTATCGTGCGCTGCCCGCAGAGCTGGTTACGTATATGGACGGGTACTTTAACTACACCGTTCACCCGTACCTCGCGCGCCCGCGCGCCGGCTAGCCGTCTTTGTTCAAGGACGGTTTTTTATG
The DNA here is from genome assembly GCA_964437285.1 of uncultured Gammaproteobacteria bacterium. Taxonomy (GTDB): domain Bacteria; phylum Patescibacteriota; class Patescibacteriia; order 2-12-FULL-60-25; family 2-12-FULL-60-25; genus JAGOUA01. The sequence continues at coordinate 78,885 of CAYTGF010000002.1, read as the reverse complement.
TGTATGGTATACTAGAGTCGTATGCATAAAATATTTGTCACTTGTACCATCTTTGCGTCGTTGCTTGTTGCTCAACCGGCGGTGGCCGCTGGTCCGTATGTTTCTCTCTCGGATATCCAAGCGGTAAATCAGTCTATCGATAGTCACGGCGGGATGTACTGTCCCATGCAGTGGCAGAACGCGACAGTTGAAACAGAAGGGTACGCGGACTATCTCGCGTGGAAAAATGGATTACGGCTGGTGACCTCAGAGCCGATTGGCGCCTACGATCGATACTCGCTCGTGCTCAAGGGGCGTTCCGTGAGTATGGTATTACCGTATGATAAAGCTTGGTCGTTACAAGGAAAACAAGTTCGCCCATATCTTCTCACGGGCGATCGTACGGCAGAGGTGGGGCCATTGGACTTCATTCACGTCTCCGGACAGGATGACTCTTGTGCGTTTGCTCGACGCTACTCAGTGAGTTTGCAAAAGGGAACGGTGAAGACGATCGATGCTGAGCTAAAGCGCGAACAGGCGAAGTTGCGCGCTGATGGAGTAACAACGGATACGAGCGCACATGTTCCAACCGTCATGATGGGTACTTCTATGGCGCTCGTACCGAGCGTAATGGAAAATTCAGGAGGATACACGCTTCAGTACGATCGTGTTTCTGTGAATCTCACCGGGGGATGGGTTCTCACCATTCAGTCGAAAGGAGGATACGCGTCGACGGTTGATACCACCATGCTACGCATGGCCGCCTCAGCGCGATAAGAGAAGAAAATCATACAACGTCGTCTCCTATTTTGGGACGGCGTTTTATGATACAGTACGAGCGTATGTTCTTTTCACGTTCGAACATTGCCGAGGTGAAAGCTCGCGAAGTGTTGGATTCACGCGGAAATCCGACGGTGGCTTGTCGTGTGACGTTGCGATCAGGCGCGAGTGCTGAAGCAAAGGTGCCATCCGGCGCTTCTACGGGCTCGCATGAAGCCTGGGAACTGCGTGATGGTGGCAAACGGTACGGCGGCAAAGGTGTGATGAAGGCCATCAAACACGTAAATGACCTCGTCGCCCCTCTTTTGCGGGGGATAAACGTGTTTCGTCAGCAAGATATAGATCATGTCATGATCGAGCTTGATGGAACGGTAAACAAGAAAAAGCTTGGAGCAAACGCGCTCCTCGCGGTCTCACTCGCGTGCGCCGAAGTCGCGGCTATCGAGCGACGAATGCCTCTCTGGCGATCTCTTCGTGAAACGTACACCTTTGTGCATGCGCCCAGACTTCCGATCGCGACCATGAATGTATTAAACGGGGGAGCGCACGCGCATTGGTCGATGGACGTGCAGGAGTGCATGGTCGTTCCAAAACAAAAAACCATGGTCGAGCGTGTACGCGCAGGCGCCGAAGTCTTTGCCGCGCTACGAGCGCTCTTAGCCGAGGAGGGCTTTGCGACGACGGTTGGAGATGAAGGCGGATTCGCCCCACGGTTTCCCTCGGCGGAACATGCCTTTGAAACGCTCGCGCAAGCCGTGAAGAACGCCGGATACAAACTTGGAAAAGACGTGATGTTTGCCGTTGATGTCGCAAGCTCGGAGCTTTATGATAAACAAAAAAAACAGTATCGGTTTCGTGGAGAGGGTCGTTCGTTCTCGGCGAATGAGCTCTTGAAACGGTATGTTGCCTGGCAGAATGCGTACCCATTTGAATCCATCGAAGATCCCTTCGCAGAGGATGACTGGCGTGCCTGGACCCACGCGCTACCGGTTCTTGGAAAAAAATCCGTGATCGTGGGCGATGACTTTCTCGTCACGAATACGGAACGCCTCACGCAAGCGATTGCGGAACATGCGGCAAACGCCATCTTGATCAAAGTCAACCAGATCGGCACGCTGACAGAAGCGGTGGATGCGATCGTGCTCGCCCATGAATCGGAATGGAAGACCTCGATTTCGCATCGTTCTGGCGAAACGGCGGACACGTTTATCGCGGACCTCGCCGTCGCTTGTGGGTCGGAATATATCAAGACTGGTTCTCTCAGCCGATCGGAGCGCGTCGAAAAATATAATCGATTGATGGAAATTGAGGACGAGATGGCATCGATTGGCCGGAAGAGCTGGTAGGCTTGCCAATGCGGGTCTTCTTCGGTTGAATACGCGGCGTATGAGTACGCCACGATTTCATATCACCACCTTCGGGTGCCAGATGAATAAAAATGACTCCGAGCGCATCGCGAGTCTCCTTCAGTCTCTTGGATTTACGGCGACAGAAGAAGAGCGTGAAGCGGATCTGATTTTGGTGAATACCTGTAGCGTGCGTCAATCGGCGGAAGATCGTATTTTTGGGATGCAGGCAAAATATTTGGAATACAAGAAAACACGGCCGGAGCTGATTGTGGCGGTGACGGGTTGTATGCCGGGGCGTGATAAAAAAGGGGAGTTCCGCAAACGGCTTCCAGGCACAGATCTCTATTTCCCTACGCCAGACATGGTTCATTTGCCAAAGTGGATTGCGGAACTGCGCCCCGATTTGGTGAATTCTGCCTCGCTCGAGGAAGACTATCTCAAGGTGCATCCGTTGCGCGCGCCCTCTGTTCAGGCCTATGTCACGATTCAAACGGGGTGTAACAAATTTTGTACGTATTGCGTGGTGCCGTATGCTCGTGGGCTTGAACGAAATCGTCCTGTGAAAGATATTTTGGAAGAGTGTCGAGAGCTCGTTGCTCACGGTATCCTCGAGATTACTCTCCTGGGCCAAACGGTGAATTCGTTCCGAGCGTCAGATCCGGAGGTATTTTCGAAGGAAAATCCCTATAAAGATCACTTCGCGGCTTTGCTTTGGGAGCTGAATCAGTTCGAGGGGCTCAAGCGGCTTCATTGGACGGCGGCGCATCCGCTTTCGATGACCGACGAAGTTATTGATGCGCTCGCTCTTCCAAAACAGGTGAACTATCTTCATTTACCGGTGCAGGCAGGGAGTTCAGAAGTATTACGAAAAATGAATCGTAAATACACCCGTGAGCAATATCTGGAGGTCATTCGGAAGATTCGAGCTCGCGTTCCCAATATGCCGCTAGGCACGGATATGATCGTTGGATTTTCTGGAGAAACACCGGAGCAGTTTGAAGAGACGCTTACCCTCTATCGTGAAGTCGGATTTGATATTTCGTATAATGCGCAGTACTCCCCTCGATCGGGGACACTGGCGGCAAAGCTGTTTCCAGACGACGTGCCCGCTCTGGAAAAACGCCGACGTTGGGATGAAATCCAAGAGATTATGAAAGAGCTCGCGCTTCAAAAAAATCAAGCGTACGTAGGCCAGGAGATGATGATGCTCGTGGAACGGGTAGAAGACGGGTTGGCGACCGGGACAAATCGCGAACTCAAGGTTTGTCGGTTTCCTTCTCAGGACGCCACACTCGTCGGGAAGTTTTTGCCCGTGCGGGCCAAGCTCGCGAAGTCCTGGATACTAGAAGTGGAGTTGGTGGAGAAAAAACCCACGCAGGATGGCGTGGATAGGGTCAGCGCTGGGCGACGTGGATGAGGTAGGCACGAACAAGCTTGGTCACGAACGGGAAGACGGCGATCACCAGAATCTGACAAAATAGACGGTTCATGTTCATTCTCCTACGTGGAGGGATTCGCCGGCGCGACCTTCGCGACGGCGTTTTCGACGCGAACGGAGCAGGGGCAGGATGACGCCGAGTGAGGCGCCAAGAAGGAGGGCGATCTGGAGACACCGTCCCAGGAGCGACGTGGGCTCGCTGGGGAGGGATTCACGGTTTTTCATGAGACCTCCTCGTGGGAACTTGCGAGCTCACCCTACTCCTGTACACTAGTTTTGTCTATGGTTCACGCAAAGGTCTTATGCATCGTTGGACCAACATCCTCGGGAAAAACGGCCCTGAGTATTCACTTGGCGAACCGTTTTTTTGGCGAAGTCATAAACGGAGATGCGCGTCAGCTCTATCGGGATGCCCCAATTGGAACGGGTCGTCCAAATGAAGAGCTTATGGGTCAAATACCACATCATTTATTTGGAATCAGTGATCCTGACGAAATATGGACGGTATCACGTTGGTGTGAAGAGGCGACACATGTGCTGAGACGGATTCAGGAACACGAATGCCTACCGATGATCGTTGGTGGCACGGGTCTGTACATTCGCGCGTTTACCGAGGGGTTTGTGTTTGGGGGCGAGCCTGATCCAGAGTTACGCGAACAACTCCTCGCGCACACCCCCACAGAGCGTCTTGAGCGATTGCTACGCCTGGTTCCAACTGCGGGGGAGCGGGTGGATCTGAAAAACCCCCACCGCGTCTTACGCGCGCTCGAGCGGGTGCTGTCAGGGCAGTCGATCGCAGCGGTACGAGTTCCGCCGCCATTTTCCGTGTGCAAGATCGCTCGATACATGACGCCTGACGAGCTGCGCGCTCGTATCGAAAACACTATCGACCAGCAGCTTGCTCGTGGATGGGTGGAAGAAGTGCGCGCGTTGGTCGAGCGAAGCGTGTCGCTTCATTCGCCGCTTATGCAAAGCATTGGTTTCCGCGCGATCGCGTCCGCACTTGAGCGAGGCCGTCCTCTTGGTGGCGAACTTCGTGAAGAGATTCTGCGAGATACCTGGGCATATGCTCGTCGTCAGATGACGTGGTTCCGGAAAGAGTCCGGTTTGCAGTGGGTGCATACGGAGTCGGAGGCAGAGGAACGGGTTGAAGCGTGGCTTGGTCAGGACCTGTAGAGGGTCGTGCTGGAATAGATGATATGAACTACTGGCTTCTTAAAAGCGATCCAGATACCTACAGCTGGGCTGACCTGGTTCGCGACCATACAACGTGCTGGAATGGAGTGCGGAATTTTCAAGCGCGTAACTTTTTACGCGCGATGGCGGTCGGTGACCGCGCTCTGTTCTATCATAGCCAAACCGACAAAGCCGTGATGGGGGAAGTGGAGATATCTGCTACGGCCTACCCTGATTCAAGTGCGAAGCAAGGAGATTGGTCCTGTGTTGATATTCGAGCGATAGAGGATTGGAGCGTTCCAGTATCACTGGCGGCGATACGTATGGAGCCCGGGTTGAAAGAACTGCCCCTCATAAAACAGGGTCGGCTCTCGGTGATGCCGGTCACGGTGTCGCAGTGGCGGTTGATTCAACGGATGCGATCGAAAATCTAGTGGTATTCACGAAGGGTCTTGTTCTATCGACAACGAGATGTTTTTTCGATAGGCTGGGTCACATGACTGACACGACCGTTCCTCCGCTTAAACAGGGTTCCCCGGCTTCGCGCTGGTCAGAGATCGCACAGGTGGTACTCCTTACGCTCGCGATTGTGATTCCGGTACGGCTCTTTTTAGCGAACCCGTTCAAGGTGCAGGGGGCAAGCATGGAGCCTTCGTATTTTGATAAGGAGTACTTGATCATCGACGAGCTTTCTTATCGCTTGCATGAGCCAAAACGCGGGGAAGTCGTCGTGTTTCGCCCTCCGACGGATCCTGGAAAATTCTTCATTAAACGCGTGATTGGTTTGCCGGGCGATACAGTCGAGCTGATGGCGGGAGAGGTGAAGATTTATAACGCAGAGCATCCAAACGGGTGGATTCTTGATGAGTCGAGTTACATTGATCTCGAGAGCTTAACCGCAGAAGAGCGTGAATTCATGACGATGCGTCCCGTGACACTTGAACCCGGGGAGTATTTCGTTATGGGGGATAATCGGCGTGCCAGCTATGATTCCCGTTTTTTTGGCCCGATCGAAGACGAGGTTATTGTCGGACGCGCCTTTGTTCGCGGGTGGCCGGTCCATCGTTGGGGAGTATTGACCGATATCCCTGCTTATCCAGAGCCAGGAACATAAGTAGTCTTGCTGAATCACCCGCGGTTTGATAGATTCCTCGAATCACTCCCTTTCTATGCCTCTCAAAAAAGATCTCAAAAAGACCGTGGATGCCGCACCGGCTCCGGCAAAAAAGTCTGCTCAGCCCCTCGCGCTGCTTCGCGGTATGCGCGACATCCTTCCTTCGGATCTCGTTCATCTTCGTCATATTCAGTCCGTAGTTGCAAAAATTGCATCCGCTTACGGTTACGCCGAAATAGAGACGCCGCTCGTCGAAGAAACGGCGCTTTTTGTTCGAGGTGTTGGAAAAGCCACCGATATTGTCGAAAAAGAAATGTACACATGGGAAACTCCGGGCGGAGAGTCTGTTTCATTGCGTCCTGAGGGTACCGCATCGGTTGCACGTGCGTTTATTCAGCATGGGATGTTGAACCAGCCTCAGCCGGTCAAGCTTTGGTATACGGGGCCGATGTTTCGGTACGAGCGTCCGCAAGCCGGTCGTTTCCGTCAGTTTTATCAGGCCGGACTCGAGTGTATTGGGGAAGCAGATCCTATTGTAGACGCTCAGCTCATTACGATCGGGTATTTGGTGGCGAAGGAGCTTGGTATAGAATCGATTGTCCGTATTAACTCCATCGGAACGGCAGAGGCGCGCACGAACTACAAAAACGCCCTGGTATCTTACTTCCGCGCAAAACGCAGCAAGTTATCAGAAGAAGATAAAAAGCGTTTACTGAAAAACCCTCTCCGGTTGCTTGATTCAAAAGAGCCAGGAATGCAAGAGCTTAAGGCAGAAGCGCCACAAATGGTGGATTGGCTTGACGAAGAGTCGCGGCTGCATTTTACTCAGGTGATTGAATATCTGGATGAAGTGGGAATTCCTTACGAACTTGATCCATATCTTGTTCGTGGTCTTGACTACTACACAAAAACCGTGTTCGAGCTCTACGCGGTAAGCGATGATCAGGAACTTGCACAAAGCGCGATCTGTGGGGGTGGCCGGTATGATGGATTGCTTGAAATGTTGGGTGGCCGTCCAACGGCCGCCGCAGGTCTTGCCTTTGGTCTCGACCGTCTCTTGTCCCGTGTCCGTGATTTGAACCGTGAACAGGTCAGCGCTCAGCCTCAGGCGGAGGTATTCTTGGCACAGCTCGGGGATCGAGGCAGAAAAAAAGCCCTCGCGCTGTTTGAAGAGTTTCGTCAGGCAGGAATCAAGGTTGGCGAAGCGCTCACGAAGCCTTCCATCAAGGGCCAGATGGAAATCGCGAATAAAATGGGAGCAAAATGGGCGATCGTGATCGGTCAAAAAGAAGTGTTGGACGGAACCGCGATTATTCGTGATATGGATGCGGGTACGCAAGAAATTGTGGACGTGAAAAAACTTGTTCATGAAATTCGCAAAAAATTGGCGAAGTAACCTCGTCATCATTCCGCGTGCCTTCGTGCTCGCGGTTTTTGTTGGTGCTTGGCTGCTCGTGGGAGCTGGGTGTGAAGTGCCACTTGCGTGGGAGCTTCCGTCCGCTTCATCAACAGCAGCGGGTGGGGGAGGCGTTCCTTTGGTGTCAGATTGGGAGGAGATTGAGCCAGGGGTTGAGCGCTTTGACGCGCGCGTCGCTACTTCAGATGTGGCAGCTCGGCTCGTTATGTGGCGGTTTTCTCCGGAATCAGATTGGACCTGGGCCCTTGCGACAAGTACCGAGCCGCGTCCAGTATCTGCCTGGGTAGATGGGGGAGTGACCCCGGCGCTTTTTGCGGTGAACGCAGGATATTTTCATGAAGACGGCTCGCCTTCCGGATGGGTGTCGCTTCATGGAGCTCGTTGGGGAAAGCGTTTTTTCGATCCAGAAAAAAGCGGCATCGTTACGTTGGGTGCAAAACCAACGATCTTGCTTGGGACCGTACCAACTTCCACGATAAAAACAGATGGATTTCAGTCTTATCCGTTTTTGATCAAGGGCGGTGAGCGCGCGTTTACACAAGAGACCGGACAGTATGCGCGTCGTACCTTTGTGGCCATAGATACGGAACAGCGTTGGTATGTAGGGGTGGTACCAAACGAACCAGTCACTCTGTTTCAGCTCGCAACTCTCCTTGAAGCCCAGCCTATTCGTTGGACGCGTGCACTGAATCTCGATGGTGGTCCATCCACAGGTCTTGTCGCGAGCGTCGCCGGTCGTGAAGATCGGTTTGATTCATTCGCACCCGTGGCGTACGTCATCGTCGCTCTTCGTCGGTTGTGATACGATGAGGGTATATGCCCGACGTCTTAGGCTTTCTTGCTTCAATCGGTGTCACGGTCCCTCAAGACGTGGTGATTCTGGTCGGTCTTGCACTGGTTGCGGTGCTCTATGGGCTCACCGTTGGCCGTGATCGATCGATCGTTCCGCTCCTTTCGCTCTACGTCGCGTATGTGCTCACGCTCCATCTACCGCTCGTTGGTCGGGTGAACCACTGGTTAACATTGCCGCCCAGCCCAACGCTTCCGGCGTTATGGTTTTTACTCTTCTTTTTTGGGGGGCTGTTTCTTTTTAAACGCACCCCTCACATTAGCGCCTTAGGACGAGAATCCGGAACCTGGTTTGAGGCAATTTTGCTCGCGGTCCTTCAAATTGGCCTCGCTGTGTGTTTTATCGCGCACCTTCTGCCCGTCACAATGGTGGCGACCTGGTCTAGCCGTTTGCAGGCGATTTTTGTGGGAGAGTGGGGAAAAGCATTTTGGATGACGGCTCCTCTGCTCTTTTTGGTCTTCGTTCGGCGTCCGTTTGGGTATTCGAGTGAGTTTACCCTCCCCTAGGGGTGTGCTAGGCTTGGGGCATGTTGCATCTTTGGAATACCCGCACCCGTTCGCTTGAGCGGTTTCAGCCGCTTCACCCTCCACAAGTAGGGATGTATAGCTGTGGACCCACGGTCTACGGCGCCTTAACCCTGGGGAATTGGCGCAAATATATCAACGATGACGTGTTAGACCGGACGCTCCGGCTTTTTGGCTATACCGTGACCCACGTGACAAATATTACCGATGTTGGTCATTTGGTGGGTGATGGGGACGTGGGCGATGACAAGATCGAAAAAGAGGCGAATAAACGCGAACGTACCGCCTGGCAGATCGCGCGAGAATACGAGGCGTTATTCTTGGAGGGGCTCGAAGCGTTCCATATTCGTCGACCTGACATACTGCCTCGGGTGACCGACCACATTCAAGAGCAAATCACGCTCGTTCAGGAACTCGAAGCAAAAGGACACACCTATCGCACCAGTGATGGGATCTACTTTGATACTTCAACCTTTTCGGCCTACGGTGCTTTGTCTGGGCAAAGGCTGGAAGAAAAAGAGGGGGGCGCTCGCGTTGAGCTTTCGAGTGAAAAGCGTCACGCGACGGATTTTGCGCTATGGAAGTTCTCCCCTGAAGGCGCAAAGCGCCATATGGAATGGCCAAGTCCATGGGGAGTGGGTTTTCCTGGTTGGCACATTGAGTGTTCTGCGATGTCCGTGAAGTACCTCGGTCAGCCCCATGATATCCACACGGGGGGTGTGGATCACATCCCGGTGCATCATGAGAACGAAATCGCCCAAACAGAAGCGGCTACGGGTCAGTCGTTAGCGAACTTCTGGGTGCATAGTGAGTTCTTGCTTGTGGATGGCGGTCGTATGGGAAAATCCCTTGGGAATGGCTATACGATCGAGGATGTACGCTCTCGTGGCTACGATCCGCTTGTCTATCGTTGGTTTGTGCTGGGCGCGCATTATCGATCGAAGCTCAACTTTACCTGGGAGGGACTAGAAGCCGCCTCACACGCCGTCAAAAAACTCATCACGGCATTCTTCTCTTGGAAAGAGACTGCTGGGACGATCAATCCGGCTGTTGCCGCGGAATTTCGTGCGGCCCTTGAAGATGACCT
>CAYTGF010000002.1:0-69161 GCA_964437285.1 uncultured Gammaproteobacteria bacterium | reverse complement strand
TATGGGAACTCGTGAAGTCTGACGCTTCACCCGCGGATAAACGGGCCACGATGTTGTATTTTGATGAGGTGCTCGGACTTGGTCTCGCTTCTTGGCAGGAAGAGGTGCTTATTATCCCGCAGGCAGTTCAAATGCTCGCAGAGGCACGATGGCAGGCTCGCTTAGCCAAAAATTGGCTAGAAGCCGATCGTTTACGTCAAGCATTAGCGGAAGAAGGCTTTGTTATGAATGATGGGGCCGAGGGATACACCCTCGCACAAACGAAGACGTAGGCACCGAGCGCTCAGAATAAGGAATATTCTTGTTTTTTCTTCAACCTCGCTTCGCTCGGTTGTTTGGTCGACGGAGCGATCTCGCTTTGCCGGGTGGGTGGGGGAAAACACAACGAGCGAAGCGAGTCGTGGAAAAAGAAAAGGAGATTCCTTATTTTTTTTGTTAGGTCTTCAAGAGTGTATTCAGTTCTTGGGCTTTTCCGGCGGAGCCGAAGAGTTCCATTTTTTGTTTGACGATCTGCGTCATGAGGCGTCGGCCGGGTTCGAAGAGTTTGCGGGGGTCAAACCAATTTGGGTGCTCGGAGAGCGCTTCATGGAGGCCAGCAGTAAATCCTAAGCGGAGGTCGGTATCGATGTTCACTTTCGTGATTCCGGCTTTAATCGCGGCGGCCACGTCTCCTTCCATCGTGCCACGCATTTCACCTACATCGAGTCCAAAACGCTTACCAAGGGCCACAACGTCTTCACGAACCCCTGATGCGCCATGCAGCACAAGAGGAGCTGCTACAAGCTTACGAATAGCTTTGAGACGAGCCAGATCTAGGTGATGGTCACCAGAGAATTTGTACGCACCATGCTGTGTTCCGATGGAAATTGCGAGGCTGTCGCATTCTGTTTCTTGAGCAAAATTCGCCGCTTCTTTCGGATCGGTAAGAAACGCCTCATGCGATTGAACCGTTACTTTGTCTTCCGTCCCAGGAATACGACCAAGTTCCGCTTCAACACCTACCCCGTGTTCGCGGGCCCACCGCACGACCTGTCGTGTTTGCTTGACGTTTTCTGCGTAGGGTAAATGCGAGCCATCAAACATGACGCCGGTATAGCCAGACTCGATCGCTTTCCGAATCAAGGGCAGATCTTTCCCGTGGTCAAGATGAAGCACGACAGGAACAGGGGATTCTGCCGCCGCTCGTGCCATCGCGATCAACATCGTCATGGTGGCGTATTCGATTCCACCTTCAGATGTTTGTAGAATGACGGGCGATTGACATTCGACAGCGGCATCCATCACGGCGAGCACCGTTTCAAGGTGATTCACGTTAAACGCAGGCACGGCGTAGCCATGAGCTTGCGCATGCCGAAGAAGGGGGAGGGGAGAGATCATCATACGGTAAAGAGCGTTGGTTGAATTTGGCTGTATTTTCGCATGAGGCGCTCGACCCCTTCACGAGTGAGGAGTCCTGCTTGCGGGCCAACAAATTGAATGACGCTCGCCGAATTCGCGGTTGCGTGACGCATCGCTTCGGCGAGAGAAAACCCTTTATCAAGGGCCCAACTAAACGTAGCGGCATACGCATCACCTGCGCCAGTCCGTTCAAGACAGGGTACGGGAAACGGATCGCAGAACCAGGCTTGCGTTCCATCGCTTGCGTAGGAGCCATGCTCACCATCTGTGATAATCGCAATACGCGGACCAAGGTCGATCAGTCGCTTGAGTTGATCGTGGAGATCGGCGCCTTTAGGTTGTTCAAGAAAGAGTTCGGCTTCTTCGCGGTTCATAGCGAGAATATCCGTACGCACCAAGACATTTGTGAGGCCTCGAGCGAGTCGCTGAAGCTGGTGCGTGCCCGGCTGAAACGTCACGCGCACTTCTGGGTGTGCCTCGAGATAGCTCAGAAGCTCATGTTCAAGCGCTTGGTGGTTTTTACCGAGCGAGGTGTAGTACAGGCGCTTGATGCGCGGCAAGCGCTTAGGAAGTTCGTAGTGGTACGGGTTATGGCAAATAAGAATCGTTCGTTCTCCTTTATAGCTGAGAACAATATGATGGTTCGTTTCAAATTCGTGGGACTTTGCGACGAAGGTCGTCTGGACGCCCTCTTCATTCCAACGCGCAAGAATCGATCGTCCGACCTCATCCCGGCCGATCGTCGCATAAATCGCGCTCGTGAGGCCAAGTCGCTTAGATGCGACGGCGGCGTTTGACGCATTGCCCGCGCCGGGAATTTTTGTGAGGCCGTCTACGGGCACTTTTTCGCCGAGCGTAAAGGCGATTTGGCAAGCAGATCGATTAAGGTTGCAGTGCACGGCGTCATCTTGGACGTTGATAAATGTATCGAGCACCGTATCGCCGATTGCAAATACATCGAGAACAGGGCTCTTTAAAGGGCGGCGAGGTGTTGATGAACGAGCAGTCATGGTACACTTTCAGTGTATCACTCTTTTTCTCTTTTTTCTATGCTGCACAGACGTCCTTCACGCGTAAAGTCTGCTGGTGCTGGGTTAGCGGCAGGTGTGGTGCTTGGGTTAGCGGCAGGGCTGTTTCTCCGTTCTGACAAGGGAAAAAAACTTCAGAAAGACGTAGAGCTAAAGGCAAGACTCTTGCAAAAACAGTTGATTGCACGGGTAGAACTCATCGAAGAGCTCACGCAAGAGAAGTATGAAGACCTTGTTGATGAGGTTCTTGTCGCCTATGCAAAAAGCAAAACCGTCGCAAAAGAAGAGCTTCCAGAACTTCGACGGGAGCTTCGTAAGCAATGGGGCGTCATGAAAAAGTATATTGATAAACGCGTCTAACCTATGAAGCGCCACGTCTTTACGCTGGCGCCGTTTCCGTCAGGAACGACGTGGTCTATTCGTGCGCCAGCGCTCGTTCATCAGATCGTGCGGGTCTTAAAATTGCGCATCGGCGAAGAGATCACGCTCGTGGATGGGGCGGGGGAGCGTGTCGAGGCCGAAATCGTGGGGTATTCAGAACGGAGCGTTGAAGTGCGAGTACAAGAGACAAAAAAAGAACCAGTCTTGCATGTAGCGCCTGCGTCACACATACGCACGTATGTGTGCGCGGCGATCTTAAAAAAAGATCATTTTGAATGGCTCACGGAAAAACTGGCAGAACTTGGTGTGAGCGACCTGATTCCGCTCGTGACTGCGCGAACGATCAAAAAAGAGGTAAGACTTGATCGACTAGAAACCATCGCTCGTGAAGCGATGGAACAATCTGAACAAGCCCGAGCGATGACCATCCACGCGCCCGTGGATATCATGGGAGCGGTACGCACGCTCACCCGATCTGGCGTAAAAGCCGTTGTGGCGGATACAGGCAAAAACCTCAAAACGCTCTCAGATACCCTCAAGCACACCCAAGCCACCGCGGTATTTGTCGGTCCAGAAGGTGGCTGGTCGGATGAAGAACGAGCCTTTTTTACAAATGAATACAACTATCCTCTCGTTACCGTAGGCTCGAGTATTCTCAAGGGGGAAACTGCGGGGATAGTGGTGGGGTATGAACTCATGTCGGTGCAGAAATAAGGACTATTTTATGGAGCAACAGGTATCACTCACATCAGAACCCGTTAGACGCTCGAGCAAGTCTTCGCAAGACCGGCAAGAGCCGTCGAAATCAGAGCTCCCAATGCGTGTGCGAGAATTCTTTGATCAGAGGGAGCGGCGCGCTTGGGCTTTGGTGGGATTTTTTCGTGCCATGGAAGAAGCTCCTGTTGAAACGACGCCGCGTCGATGGACGGATGTGGGGGACTTGAGTCCAGGCGATGAGGCGCTCTACAGCCAATTTCTCGCTGACCACGTTCGCGATCTTCCGTCCGAGGTTCAGAAAGCCTGCATGCTGGCGTGGGATCAGTGGTCTTCTAGAACGCGTTCTCTCCATCGTCAGTTGGCTGTACTCGCAGAAGGGCTTGGGGTAGACGACTGGCGTCGCTGGTCTCCGGAAGATCTTGGTGCCAAGCTCTTCAAATCAAGTATGGGTCACTCGCCTGAGGGGATGGTGCGGGCGGTTATACGAGGGCCGATTCTTCTGCTTGTTTTTGAGCATGCGAGCGAATGGCGTTTGTTTACCCTACGATCAGTTCCATTCTCGAAAGAGACGGATCCTGTGACCCCGTACTATACGAATGATGCGAAAGTATTTGCTGATGGTGATCGGATACCATTGGTAGCATTTCATGCGCCTCAGGTCGATCCGAGTCTTGTGAGACATGAAACGCAACATCTTCTCAATCATTGCCTTGCTTCAAGACAGAAGAAGAGCCCCCTGTTGGGCTGGGAGCAAAAGAATGACGGTTCTTCGCCGGAGCTAGCGGCTGCCCGACGCTTATTGAAGGACGAGGTGCTTGCGTATCTGCGGGACGGCCGCTCTCCGAGCCAGATGTACGCATCTCTTCTTTTGCCTGTGTATAAGCACCTCTTTCCCGATAAGTACTCGCTGTATTTGGAAAAGGTTCTTGAAAAGATCGTTTTTGTCCTCGCTGATCACCCCTTGATCCATCTTGAATCGCCCTCGGCTCATGCGCATGCTCGTGAGCTCCTCGTTGCCTCGCTGCTCGATGTTCCACTTCATAAAATGGTGTCTTACCTGCGCCTCTCAGCGAAGTATTATCATGAACGTCTAAACGGCAAGTACGGAAACACAGATCTAGGACTATTGGATGACCATATTCGTGAGATGTCAACACGAGAGAGCTATCTTTCGTAGATACGGTCGACTATCAAAAAACCCTCGCATACTAGCAAAGGTTTTTGATGGTCGGGGTGACAGGGCTTGAACCTGCGACCTCCTGGTCCCAAACCAGGCGCTCTAGCCAACTGAGCTACGCCCCGACAAGGTTTTGCTCGGGTAGTATGCATGATGGGGAGTGTTTTGCCAAGGGGGTGCGTAGTTCCTATGCTGGACGTATGAAAGTTTTTGTTGATGCCCGTATGATCGGGGCGACGGTGACCAGGGGAATTGGGCGGGTTGTAGAGTCGATTTTGCCCAGACTTATCCACCTTTTGCCGGAGCATGAGTGGTGTATTTTGGTCCGGTATCCGGAGCAAATTGCCATGATTCCCAAACTCCCAAACGTGCGGATTATTCGGCGTGATATTGGGTGGTATGGATTCGCGGAGCAGTTTCTGGTGGCGGGGCTTTTGTCGCGGGAGCGTCCCTCGCTTGCCCTGTTTTTTCACTGGAATATTCCCGTGCTCTGGCCTGGAAAGATGGTGTGCTTTTTGCATGATTTTCTCTTATTCCACCAACCCGTCGCTTCAAAGCTGAGTTTGCGTCATCCGTGGATCGCAAAATTCAAGAATGTTGTCCAACGACAACTCGTTCCATTTGTTGTGTGGCGTTCCTCCGCGATTGGGGTTCCAACACATTACGTTAAGCAGGACTTGCACCAGCTTTTCCCCTGGGCGAAGACGGTCGTAGAGGTGGTGGGCGAGGGAGTGGATCTTCCAAGGCCTGCTTTTGGAGGACGGTTGTATGCGAGTCCGTACTGTTTATTGCTGGGCTCCGTGTACCCACATAAGCGAGTAGATCTTGTGCTGAGCGCTTGGAAAGTGCTTGCGCTCGCGTATCCAGAACACGCGCTTGTGTTCGCGGGGGAGCGAGATGTGTTTATGAAGCGGTACGAAGAGCGAGTTATCCGTGAAGGGATTCCGCGTGTGAAATTCGTGGGTCGCGTGACGGATGAAGAGCTTGTGACCTGGTGTCGTGATGCGGAGCTCTTTGTTTTTGCCTCGTCTGAAGAAGGATTTGGCTTGCCGCCGCTTGAAGCGCTCATGATGGGATGTCCTGTGCTCGCGAGTGATACGCCGTGCTTGGTGGAAGTGTTGCCAAAAAAGGGTGTCCGCTTCTTTCGAAACGGAGATGAAGCTGATATGATAGAGAGGTGGAAGGAGGCTTTGCAGACTCGCAGCACTCTACAAGCGGAAGTTCCGGCCGGCTGTGAGGATATTCGCGCACGACATCGCTGGGATCAGGCGACTCGTGATTTCGCTCACCTTCTACGGGTTTCATGAACTTTCAGGACGCTCCTGCTCCAAAAAAACGTCGATCACGCCAAGAACGTCTCGAAGCACAACTTGAAGACGTGCTTGAACGTGAGACGGTCTCGATATTCACTCACTCTCTCCCTGAGAGCGAGCGCGATATTCAAATTGCGCAAGATATTCGACAGGAGGCCAAGCGTACACGCCGCGTCCCCGTGTCTATTCACCATGAACCACATGAAGCGAGCGAGCATCTGATTCGACTGGAGGGGGTTGTTGCAAAGCCGGTAGAAGAAGTGCGCGAGCCATTTCATCGCTCGATGCACCGTTGGCAAACGCCCATGCTTGATGGGGTTGATGTGAATGCGGTCCTCGTGCGTACGAGTGATTTGTGGATTGATGCGGTAGATCCAGACTATTTTTCCTGCCAGTTCACTCCGGGTGATCCTGACGAGGCACTTCGTGAAAGTCGACGAGGCCTTTGGACTCGGCTACGAAAGCCGTTTATCCGTTGGACACCCGCTCCTCCACCGGTTTCAAAAAAAGTTTTTGAAAACATCGAGATCGTCACCCCCGACACGAAACCGTTCAACGAAGCACATATCTCTTTTCTTGGATCCGATGAATGCAATCAGTGTGAACCATTAGAACAACCGGATAGCGTAGATATTGCGCTTCTGGAATCCGAGCAACTGGCGCAGCCAGAAAACAAAAAAACAGCTTCTCTTTTTGCTAGATGGCGACAATCACTTGGTGAGCGCTGGGCGGGGGCGCGAGAACGGGAGCAAGAATTGGTGGAAGACGTGGAAGAAGCATGGAAAGCTCCCTATGTGCAAGCGAGTATTCGTCCTGGACGAGTGGTGATCGCGTTTTTTGGACTGTTGTGTCTTGTCGCGATGCCTGCGGGCGCGGTGTCCTGGTCGAGGTCTTTTACCCGCTCTCTCGAAGAAACGCGTTCTGTTGCATCCGAGCTCAGGCCTAGATCTTTGAGCTCAATAGCGGATTTCGCTTCGTGGTCAGATCGCATGGCGGACCTTGAAAGCATCACCAAGAATCTTGAGCAGACGCATGGGATGGCGTTTTCGCTTGCGCAACTCGTTCCATCGACGCGAGCCGCCGCGAAAACCGCCCAAGCCCTTCTCACGGCCGCACAAGAGGGCGCGGAAGCAGCGAGGCTCGTGAGCCTTGGAGTAGCGCGACTCTCTGACGGAGACGTTGCAACCCCGGATGAGCGTCTCGTTCGATTTCAGAAGTATCTGCGCGAGGCACAGCCGTATATCGATCGGCTTTTTCTCGCCGCGCATCAGATTCGCCCCGAAACTCTCCCTGAAGCGCTCCGCGGCCAGGTGACGGAGGTGCAAACCATGCTTTTTACTCTCGAGCCCATGCTCGCATCCGCAGAGAAGCTCGCGTCGCTTCTTCTCGCGATGGTGGGGCATGAGCAGTCTCGTACGTATCTTGTACTGTTTCAAAATACCGGTGAGCTCCGTCCAAGCGGAGGGTTCATGGGGTCATATGCGGAAGTCACGCTTGATCGAGGAGTGATTCGTAAACTGCATGTTCCTGGGGGCGGACCTTATGATTTACGCAGTCAGCTGCGTGCACGCTGGCGTCCACCGGAGCCGTTACGTCTTGTGGGGCAGCGTTGGGAGTTTCAAGACGCGAACTGGTCACCAGATTTTCAAGAAACCGCGATGACCGTCGGACGTTTTTGGAGTGCCGCAGGTCAGCCAACAGTGGATGGGATTATCGCCGTGAATTCCACGATTTTGCCAAAGCTTCTCAAGCTTACGGGTCCGATCGAGATGCCGGCGTACAACAAGCGGGTAACAGCGGAGAATGTGATTTTTGAAACACAAAAAGCCGTTGAGCTCGAATATGATCGAACAGTGAATACACCAAAAGCCTTTGTGGGAGATTTGAATAAAGAGGTGATGGCTCGTTTACAGAGTCTCGGCCCTGAGCGATGGCCCGAGGTCGCAAGTTTGCTTGCCGCATCGCTTGAAGCAAAAGAGATTCAGCTCTGGTTTTCTCGAGCGGCAGAGCAGGAGGCAGCGAGATCATTTGGGTGGACCGGTGAGTGGCGCGCGACGGAAGTGTTTGCGTCTCTCGGGGTCGTGGGAGCGAATATTGCGGGGCAAAAATCCGATACCGTTATTCAAGAAGAGGTTCATCAACTCGTCTCTATTAACGAGCAGGGAGCTGTTGAGGAGCGGGTTTTGCTTGCACGCGAGCATAGGGGGGTCGCGGGACAGATATTTCAAGGGGCGAATAACGTGCAGTATCTCAGACTGTACACCTCTCCAGGAACCGTATTTACGGATGCCGAAGGGTTTGAGGTGCCGAGCTCTACGCTCTTTGAGGTGCCAACCGAAAAAGAAACCGTATTTCCTGGGAGTCCTACCACTACGCGCGCACTCACTTCGAGCGGAGAACAGATGGATCTCAGCCAAGAACGTGGGCGATCGGTTGCAGGAGGTTGGATACAGCTGCGTCCAGGGATGAGCCGTGAAACCGCCTTTTCGTATAAGCTCGCACGATCAACGGAAGATATGGCGCATGCGCTCCTTGACGGAACAGGAGATCAATCGGTTACGGATGCGTACGTTCTGGAGCTCTATTCACAGTCAGGAGCCCCTCGTCGGCACCATCTGCAAATCACCTATCCAGCGACGTGGCAGATTGTGCGACTTGGGCCAGGGATGACGCGTACAAAACCAGGGGTTATTGAATGGGAACAACCATCGCTCACCCGCGATCAAACGCTCTTCGCTCTTTTCTCTCGATATGCCTCCTCGAACCCGTAAACCAGCTCGTGCTCGTACTCGTAAAGTACGCCGTTCTTCGCCTCATGAGCGTGCTTTGCAACAGGAGCTTGAAGGACTTTACGCTCTTGATACACGGGCTTCACGAACAGCTATCACGCGCCCCTCAAAGGCACGATGGCTTGTGCACGTAGCGCTTGTTGCGCCTGCGATTTTGTGCGTACAGGCGGTACTCGTCTTTGGTGTCCCGCTTGTGACGAGGCTCTGGAATCGTCCAGAGTTCATCGTATTTCGCCTTGGAGAATAGAACGTGGTATACTCTTACAAGTTCCTTCCTATGACTGTCCGTGGCCCGCGCCGAACCCCGATCGTTCCCATTACCGCTCCAACGTTTGCTCCTCCTTCGCACGCGGCGTTTTATCGTCGCATCGCGTATACGTTTTTTGGACTCACGGCGTTGATTCTGGTTGGGATTTTATGGCTTTCCTCCGTTGAGGCGGAAGTGGCCGTTCGTGTGCGTCGCACGCCAGTTCGTGGGGAGAGCGTCGTCGAAATTACGCCGCAGCCATCAGGGGCTGCGCAGATTGCGGGCCGGGTGCTTTCTGTGCCGATGCGTAAAACGCAAGAATTTCAGGTCGCGGCCTCATCAAGTGCACCAGTCGTTTCTGTTCCCGTTTCCACCACAACCGAATCTCCAAAGCTCGCCACCTCTACCCCGTCTACAGGTACCGCAAGCACCTATGCTCGTGGCCAGGTGACGATTGTGAATACCTACTCAAAACCACAAACGCTCGTAGAAAAGACGCGGTTACTCACGAAAGATAACCAACTGTATCGTATTGATCGTCGTGTAGTGGTGCCTGCAGGAGGTCGAGCGAGTGTCGCGGTCACCGCAGACCAGCCAGGGGAAGCGTATGCGATCGCTCCCACGAAGTTCACGATCCCAGGGCTTTGGATTGATTTGCAGCCCTTGATCTACGCGGAATCATCAGAGGCATTTACCATGAAAGCAGGATCGGCTCCGGTGGCGCCTGCGTCAGCTCCTACGCCCAGCCCTGTTGCGACATCCACTATTCCTCGCAGTGATCGAGCAATCGTCACCCAGCAGAATTTGGATGAAGCCTATGAAGCGCTTACGCAACAAGTGGTAGAGCAGGCGAAAAAGCTGCTCCTTGCCAATATGAACGATGCGCGATTTACAGGTGCAGCCTATTTTGTGAATACGACGGCAAAATCTGCCACCGCTCGTGCGGGGCAGACGGCAAGTGCGTTTACCGCGCAAGTAGATGTAGAAGTGATCGGGGTGTTCTACTCCGCAGACGATATGCAGCAGCTCATCCGCTCACGGTTGCGCGAAAAACTTCCAGAAGGGCAAGAGTTTCTCCCATTTGAAGAGCAAGACTTTGTGTACGTCCCTGAATCCGTGGACAAAGAAGGGGAGCGAGCTCGTTTACGTGTCATCACCAATGCAGAATACCGGTTAGTTCCAACCACCCCAGCTCTCGCTTCAACAGAGATCGCGGGAAAGTCCAAGAGCACAGCAGAGCAGTATCTGAGGGGTATCGAGGGAGTAGAGGCGGTAGATATCACCCTCAAGCCGGGCTGGATCGGCAAAATCCCTCGCCTCACCGATCGAATCAAGATGGAAGTACGATAATTGACCATCCACGAACGCCCTGGCAAGATGCCAGGGCGTATGTCTATCTCTCTTGAAATGCGTCGTCACAGCGCCGCCCATGTCATGGCCGCGGCGATTCAGCGTCTTTTTCCCGATGCAAAATTTGGCGTTGGTCCAACGATCGAGCATGGATTTTATTACGATGTTGACCTCTCTCGTCCGTTCACGACGGAGGATTTGTCGCGCATTCAAGAGACAATGACCACTATCGTGAAAGAAAACCCTGCGTTTATTCGCGAAGAACTGACAATCGATGAGGCAATTGCCCTATTTGAAGGTCTCGAGCAGGTCTATAAAGTTGAATTATTGAACGATTTAAAAACGAAGGGCACCACTGCGGTCAAAGACGTGGGCGAGGAGTTTGACGCGGCGAATGTTGATTCGGTGAGCGTGTATCGAACAGGTTCATTCGTGGACCTATGCCGTGGTCCACACGTGGAAACAGCAAATCAAATTGGTGCCGTACAACTCACAAAGATCGCCGGGGCCTATTGGCGAGGGAAAGACACGAATCCTCAGCTTCAGCGCGTGTACGGCTGGTGTTTTTCCACGCAGGAAGAGCTTGATGCCCACGCGAAGATGGTCGAAGAAGCAGAAAAACGAGACCACAAAAAACTTGGTCCAGAGCTCGATCTGTTCACGTTTTCGGATCTTGTGGGTCCGGGTTTGCCGCTTTGGACGCCTCGTGGAACACTCTTGCGCAACTTACTCGACGCCTATGTTTGGGAGTTGCGTGAACGTCAGGGGTATGTTCGTGTCGAAATTCCGCACATCACGAAGAAGGAGCTCTATATCACCAGTGGACACTGGGAAAAATATAAAGATGATTTGTTTCGCGTTGTGACGCGTGAAGGGCATGAGTTTGCGATGAAGCCGATGAACTGCCCTCACCACACTCAGATTTACGCGCGCAAACTTTGGAGTTATCGTGAATTACCGCAACGGTACGCAAATACCACGACGTGCTATCGCGATGAACAGTCCGGCGAGCTTTCCGGCTTGTCACGCGTGCGCGCCTTCGCCCAAGACGACGCCCACGTCTTTTGCCGCATGAGCCAAGCAAAGGAAGAGTTTCTCCGTATTTGGAAGATTGTGTACGAGTTCTACGGTTCATTCGGATTCCATCTGCGCGTCCGACTCTCTCTCCACGATCCTGAACATTCAGAAAAGTACCTCGGCGATCCTGAGCGTTGGGCGCTCGCGGAAGGATTGCTCCGCGATATCGCAAAAGAACAAGGAGCGGATGCCTTTGATGGCATTGGCGAAGCCGCTTTCTACGGGCCAAAACTCGACTTTATGGCAAAGGACTCGTTAGGCCGTGAGTGGCAAGTCGCGACGATTCAGCTCGATATGAACATGCCAGAACGGTTTGATCTGGTCTGTGTGAACGAGCAAGGAGAGCGTGAACGTATCGTCATGATCCACGCCGCGATCATGGGCTCAATTGAGCGGTTCCTCGCAATCGCGATCGAGCACTACGCCGGTTCATTCCCGCTCTGGCTCGCTCCAACGCAGGTTATGGTCGCGTCCGTCGCCGATCGCTTCACAGAGAATGTCCACGAAATCGCCGGATGGCTCCGAGCATCAGGGATTCGTGTCGAAACCGACGACTCATCTGAATCCGTCGGAAAAAAGATTCGAAAAGCAGAGCAAATGAAAATTCCGGTGACCCTCGTCATTGGAGAAAAAGAAGCTTCAGGTCAACCATTTACCGTCCGTGTACGCGGTGAACAAGAACAGCACGTCCTTGATCGTGACCAGCTCCTCACCCTTATCCGCGAACGAGTACAGAACAAAAAATAAGAAAAAAGAGGCTCGAGAGCCTCTTTTTTTACTGGCGTTGGAGACGTGTGGCCTTGGTCCAGGCTTCACGACCATCTTTTGTGGTGATTTTGGCGTTGATGAAGACTTCTGTGCCGATGGGAAAATTCCGTCCGAGGAGGGGAACCTGACAGAAAGAGATACCGGATTCTTCGTCGTGACAGATGCGCTCGACGCGACCATTCACCCAGAACTCCATCTGTTCGATGCCTTGTGGGTGCATGGCGGCAACGGAGAGCGTTCGAAGATCTTCGGCGTACAGGGTATTTGGTGTGCTTGAAGGGGTTGACCAGAGTGTGTAGCTCACGCCTGAGTTCGTGTCTTTTTCCCAGCGGAGACCAGCGGGCATACGTCCGGGGTCGCTCTTTGCTATAAACGTGGCTTCGTTCACAGGTCCACTTTTTACGGTTAACCGGATGAGCTGACTATCAGCCGCATTTCCGCGTCGATCATAGGCTCGAGCAAAGAACAGGGTTTCTGTAGAGGTGGGCTGTGTTGTCCAAAATGTTTGCGTGTAGGAGCAAGCATCACTTTCACAGGTCTTGATTTTTGTGTTGTGTACGTAGATCTCCACCTTTTCGACACCGTCTTCATCATGCGCGCTCGCGCGAAAGGTGAAGGTGGAGCCATTTTCAATCGTCGCATTTCCAGGGGTGGCATTCAGCGTAAACGTGGTAATGCTGTTTGGTTCTGGGGTAATGAGTGGTCGAATGAAGCTCGTGGATTGGTCATGAGTAACCGTCTTTTTCACCAAGAGCAAGCTCGTGTCGCTCGCGATAAGGCTTGCACCGTTTATTGAGCCGCTCATCTGCGTAGGGAGGTCGCGCAAGGTGCCTTCAACTTGGAAAGATCCGCGTTCAAATCGAATGAGCGACGCACCAGCGGTCATGGTCCAGCCTTGGCCATTCCAAGCGGCGCGGACGGCTCGGGTATCAACGGACAGGAGTCCTGCGGCAAGCGGCCCTTCTCTATATGGTCGGAAGGAGCGGCCATCAAAGGTCCAGTAGGTGTCAGCGGCGAAGGGATTGGTGACGGCGTTTGTGGTCGCGAGCAAGAGCTGGTTTTCGCCTGACCAGACACCGCTCACAAAACGTGCGGTTGGGGCAGAAGAAAGAGCCTCAAACGTTGATTCGCCCTTCCATTTCCAAATTTTCACGGATGCTTCTTGCTGAGTACGACCGTCAGCGGCGCGCGTTTCTGATCCACCCGCGATGAGATACCACTCGTTCTGAAGAGGGACGAATGCTGCACGACCGGTACAAATGCTCGCTCCGGAAAGCTCTTTAAAACATCCAGAAACAAAACTTGAGGCTCCGGTGGGCAAAAGCAGCGTTTCTGGAATCATGCCGTTTTGCCACGTGGTGATGTTCCAGCTTCGTGGGAGGGATCCTGTAGACGCCCGGTCTTCCGAGAGAACCGCCCAACGACCATTGAGGCCGTGGATGGCCTGGATCGTACGATCGTTGAAGCGAGGACCATCAACCAAGGACCAAGTTGTGAGATTTGTGACGCTAAAACGGAGTTGGTTGCCCTGATTCCAGCCGATAAGATACTGCGTGCCATCTGTGCCGATCGCCGCAATGGTCCCGGATTCGCGGGCTTTATCCGTATAGTCGGTGACATCGCTATTAGTGGAGAGCGACCAGAGATTCTGACCATCGCTTGCAAGCCAGTCAGAACCTCGTCCGGCCATCGCGGTGAGCGCTCCTGCGCGAGAAGTGAGCGCTGGACGAAGATCTTGGAGTTGCCACGGTTGCGCCGCTTGACCTTGAAGAGCGAATAAACAACCAACAGCCAAGAGAAAGGCACTGAGGCCCAGCAGACGTGGGCGGAAAAAACGAGGGGAAAGCATACGCTCTTCTTGGTAAAACGGGCGCAGAGCGTTGTCTAGCGAGTTGTGTGCATAATTCGTTGTAGGCAGACACACGAGATGTGTGGTATACTTTGTTCTGTCTACTCTTAAGTTCTTTCTTTTCTATGTCGGAGGAAATCCGCAAGCGTTCCGTGTCGAGGCGCCGCTCAATGAGCGCTGCTTCATCGTCGTCTGCCGAAGGCGGAGCGCCTCCCGTCGAACCGATGGGTTCATCGGCCTGTGGTCACAGTGGGTGTGAACGGAGCTGCAACGTCCGCTACGTTGGCCCTGTCTCTCATATCCGCGATCACCACGCATTACATGCTGCACAAGGGGTGAGTCATATTTGGTCTGCATCAATCATCACCGGATTCGCGATCGTGCTCACGGGAGCCATGGTCTTTCAGACCGCTCAAGCGCGCACAGAACGAGCCGCAACAAGCACCGCAAACGGTCTTCGCTCAGAAAATGCGCAACTCATAGAGCGTCTTAACCGTCTTGAGGGCCTCATGCTCGACACCCGTCGCGCCTGCCGAGGCGAAGCCGCTCCCGCCGCCGCTCCAATCACCGAAGCCGAGCGCGAACTCCTCCGCAACAACCGCCCAACCACCACGCGTGATCAGGTTCCAACGACTACGATGCGCGATCGAACTCCTGGTTACGTGCCCGTCTCGGAAAAAAAATAGGAAAAAGAACCTGATTTCAATACAAAACATCCCTTTTATGGGATGTTTTGTATTGGCTCCGGGGCAAGGATTTGAACCTCAATTACTTGGGCCAGAACCAAGCGTCCTACCGTTAGACGACCCCGGAATGCAGGGAGATGATACAAAAGAGAGAGGGGTTTCGTCAACAGGGGGATAAAAAAACCCGAGGGATACTCGGGGAAGGGGGTTACGCGTTGACGCGCAGAGCGTGTCCGGAACGGGGCTTCTGGTAGCGCTGGTGCAGCGGAGGGGGGAGAACGTCCTTTCGCAGAACGGTGTCCGTGAGGCTGAAGAGGATGTCGAGCGATCGCGTCTTGCGTTCACCCGCCTCGAGACTCTCAGGAGTTCCGTCGAACAGGGCTTCGGCCATCACCAGGGTCTTCATCCGCTCAATCGACTGACGAAGGTACTCCCGGGCTGGGGGCGCCTCCGGTCCGCGGTGGCGGTTGATCACTTGAAGGAGGCGCTCGATGTCGTTGATCATGCGGAGCGTCGGCTTCTTTACGAAGTCGAGTCGGCGGAGATCCTTGATGAAGCTACGGTCTCGCCAGCACGTTTGCTGAAGAGCCTCGAGCTGTTCGAGCGTCGGCTTCGACATCGTGAACGGGGCGGCCGTACCGGGGAGCGGATCGACTCGCTTGAGGGGAGGCTTCCGGCGTCGGCCTTCGCTCAGGAGGAGGGTATGGACGTGGACCGATCCCGCGGCGGTGAGAAGGTAGGTACCAGTCTTGGGATCGTGCCTCATCCAGCGCTTGAGCGGGGCGTTGCGGCCGAAGATCAGGTCGCGGACGAGCGTTGGTCGAACCATGGGAATCGTCGTAGGGGCCTTCCCGCGAAGGTACAGGTCCTTGTCGCAGCCGTCATAGTCGGAGAAGAGTCCGAAGCAGGCGTGGATGAGGTCTGCGTCGTTCATCGCGGAGTTCTGGCCCCTCTTGGGCCGACTCTCGCGCTTCACGACTTCTGCCGCGATCAGAATCTTCTCGACCGTCGTGAACGGCCGTTCCGGCCGCTTCTCCCGATACGCTCGTACCCGGTCCCGCAGCAACTTGCCAGTGATCTGTGTGGTCATGAGTCTCCGAACAGCGATGGCGTCACCTATTTGACGCTCGAGGAGTATACAGAAAAGACACGAGTCTGTCAACCAAGGTTGAACAGTTTTTTGGTCGGCTCTTGCACCACCCCACGCAACCCCCCCGTCCATAAGGTTGGAGAAAATGGGGGGATGAGGACCGTTCCTGTGGGAGCGGTTTCTGCCACGGTTGCGGCGCTTGAGGCGAGGACGGGAACGCCGAGATCATAGGCTTCTTGCATGGGGAGGCCGTAGCCTTCGTACCAGCTAGGGTAGAGGAGTGCGGCCGCGTGCTGCATCCACTGGATTCTTGCCTCATTTGCGAGATAGGGCAGAGTGAGGATGTTTGGATGGGCGGGGGCTTTCTGAGTACCCACCAGTACAAGCTTCCAATCAGGATGATCTTTTGCAAAAGCGAGAAAGGCTCGTTCAGCGCAGGAGCTGTTTTTTCTTGGATCGTTTGCGGTGAGGAGCAAGAAATAGGGGTCTGGAATGGGTCTTGGGAGCGTGGTTGGGACGGTTTTTTGGGTATGAAGCGGGACGAGGGTGATGCGGTGTTCTGGAATCGCCAGAAGCTCGACGAGCGCGCGCTTGGTTTGTGGGGAAACGGCAAAGAGGCGCTCTGCTTCTGTGATGAGCTTTTTTGGCTGTGCGAGGTGGTGCCAGAGACGGGTTTTGCCCGGAAACCATCCAGGGTGAATCAAAAACGAGAGATCGTGTACGAGAAGATCATACGGAAGGCGAGGAACCCCCACGATATTGATATTGGGAAGAAACAGGCGTGTCCATATTCCAGGAAAAAGCGACGCGAGAGAGCCTCCTGCTCGGCAATAGGCATGGACGGCTCGGCTGGGGAGAGATCGATGGAGGTGAGCGTAGCCTGCGTCGGGCAATGGATGAGATGCAAATCGTGTGCGAACGGTTCCGATAGTCGCGTCGGTCTCGATGGGGAGAAGATGTTGGCTCAGGAGTTCGCGGACCGCAAAAGAGACGCCGGTTGGGTGTACCGCGAGAAGCGATGACCCATCAATCAGCGTGGACATACCGCAAAATCTGCTCATGAAACCGAGGAAGATCAAACGGTGCAGCGCTGGCACGTACGGCTTCAGGGTCAAACACGTGTGGATCAAAGGCGCGGAGCGCTTCCACGAGGGCGGAGGCGGTTGAGGTGGGCAGGAGCTGCCCGTTTATCCCTGGCTGTATGGTTTCTTGGGCACCGCCCGCGTTGTACGCGATGACGGGAGTGCCGCTGCCGAGCGCTTCAAGAATGGTCATCCCAAAATCTTCCGTGTGCGGATGCAAAAAGGCGTAGGCATGATGCAAGAGTTCAAATTTTTTCGCGTCGGATATCGTGCCGAGAAATTCCACCGTGGGTCCCGCGATCGCCCGCAAACGAGCTTCTTCGGGTCCTCGTCCAAAGATTTTTAATGGTGTGCGCAGCGCGTTTGCCGCCTGAATACAGAGATCAAATCGCTTATATGGAACAAGTCGACCACCGGTCACCCAAAACGAAGGTGTTCGATGGGGAGAAAAAGGGGTATTCGCAAGATCAATGGGCGGGTGAAGGACTTCCGCGCTTCGGGAATAGTAGCGAGCGATGCGTGCTTGTGAGGTTTTACTGTTGGTGAGGAGCTGACTTGGGCGTTGCGCCGCCGCGTAATCCCACGTGCGCAATCCATGAAATGCGGCATGCAGCGGGAGCCTGGCGAGCTTTGACCAGCCACGTTCTTTTGCGTAATGGTGTCGTTCTTCCCAAAAAAACCTTGTGGGAGTGTGCAGGTAGCACAGGGTTTTTACGTGAGGGGGCGCAATAATCCCTTTTGCGAAGCTGGACGAAGAAATAAGCACGCAATCAAACCTCGAGAGATCAAAATGCTCGATCGCCATCGGCATGAAGGGGGTGAGGATCGGGTAGATCGACGGGTGAAGAAGCGCTTGCTGGAGAGGAGAGGTGACGAGTCGATCACGAGCAAAGCCCTCCGGAAACGTCTTTGGATCACTGAGGAGCGTGTAGACTGGCGCACGAGGAAACAATCGTTGCCACGCAAGCACGACTCGTTCCGCGCCTCCATCTTGGAGAAAATAATCGTGAACAAGGGCTATCCGCATCGGTGTCAGCCTAGCAGGCTTACGTCCCGCGTTCTACTCCTCGATGACTAAGAACCGCAAAAGGAGTTTTGAGAAGGATGATGAGATCGAGCCAAATCGACCAATTTTCGATGTACCAGCTATCAAGACGTACTTCCTCATCAAATGTGAGATCGCTGCGCCCTGAAACCTGAGCCATCCCGGTGATGCCGGGCTTAATGGCGAGCACACGACGCTGTTCTGGTTTATAGCGCTCGACTTCTTCTGGGTAGTGTGGACGTGGTCCAACGAGGCTCATGCGTCCTAGGATCACAAGAATAAGTTCTGGGAGTTCATCAATCGACCATTCGCGAATGAGACGACCAACACGGGTGATGCGAGGATCATCTTGAATCTTTACGAGCGGACCATCTTTGCGGAGATCTTTGTGGGCGAGTTTGTCGTATCGATCAAAATGGCGATCCATAACCATCGAACGAAACTTGAAATAATGAAAGGGCTTTGCGCGCTCTCCCATACGCTGCACAGGCGATCCATCCGGGAGCGTTGAAAACAGGACCGTGCCACGACTATCAAGTTTAATCGCGATAGCGGTCATCACCATGAGGGGAGAGGCGAAAATAAGCAGCACCCCACCAACCACAATATCAAACAGACGCTTTGCGATACGTCCCCACCCATCAAGAGGAGTGCGCTTTGGCTCAATGAGGGGAATACCGGCTTCCGTTGTTACTTCAATGTTTGTGAATTTCGCCGCAAAAAGATCCGCGAGATACCGAAAGGTCAGATGGTGCTCTTCGGTGAAATTGATGAGGCCGAGCGCCTGTTCTTTGCTGACACGCGGTTCCGCAAGGAGAATGCTATCGATTTTTTGTGCGGCGCGGAGCTTGATAACTTCTTGTTCCACGTCCGCATTCCATGTTTTAAAGCTTTTTACCACCGTGTAGCCAAACGAAGGTTTTTGGAGGTAGAGGGTCTTGAGAGTTGCGGCGGCATTGCTCCCTCCAATCACCACAAGGCGCTGATGCCCGATGCCCTTTGTGAGAAGATGGTACCGAACAAAGCGAAGCAAGAGACGTCCTGCCCACACATACACAATCGCGAGTACCCAAACGGCAAGCACGAGAAAACGTGAAGCGGTCACTTCTCGTCGAAAAAACACGGTGGCTATCACCACCATCATTCCGGCAGTACTTCCAAGGAGAATACGAGAAAGTTCCTGCCACGCGGGACGCTGACGTGTGGGATAGAGTCCCGCAAGCCAAAAGCACACCATCCAAGCCGCAATAAAAATACTTGCAGATCCCGCGTATTGCGCAAAGGTGATCTCTTGAATAATAGGACGGGCTTCGAGGAAGGGTTGGGAAAAGCGGAGAATATACGCGGTAACGGCGGCGGCGATGAGCGCAAACACGTCGACGGGGACTTGGAGGGCGGTAAAAGCGAGATCGAGACGACGCATAGATATGCGAAGTGTATCAGGGTCGAACGTAGGGTTCCAGCGGCGTGTTGGTTGGCAAGTGGGGGTCTCCCCGGTATTGTGGCGACATGGCATCGCCTATTATTGGACATGGAGCGATTCAAGCCCTCCTTGAACGCGCGGCTGTAACCCCGGCCTCCGCGTATGGCTTTTTTGGTCCGGAACATGTCGGAAAACGAGGGGTTGCGGAAGGATTCGCTCGTCAACTCGTTGGGATGCCCGCGTCTATGCCGCTTACCGCTCATCCAGACGTGCTTATTCTTGATGCTCGTGCTGAGGGGAGTGTAGATGAAATAAAAGCGTTTCTTGCCCAAGCGCATCAAACCTCTGCGTACGGAGGCCGTCGCGTATTCTTAATCGATCATGTGGATGCGCTGAATGCCTCTGGGATGAATGCGCTCTTAAAAGACGTGGAAGAGCCTCGTCAGGGAGCGGTATTTCTCTTAATCGCTGGACGCGCGGGAATGCTTCCTGCGACGCTTCGGTCTCGGCTGGTGCCTCTTTCGTTCTCTTTGCTTTCATCGGCAGAGCTTGCAGCCGTCGCGGAGCATCTTCATGCGCCGCTTGCCTGGGCGCATGAGGCGATGGGTCGGCCGGGCTTACTTGTTCGGCGCGAAGAAGATCCTGCTATGTGGGAACGCATCATGACACACGCAAAAAAACTGGATGCAGCTCTCCGGGGCGAAGAGCTCGGCTTGGTGATTGCAGCGCTTGATGAATGGCAAAGAGCGATCGAAAAACTGCCGAGCGCAGAACAAGAATGGCGGATCTTACTTTTAGTACTCATGGAACGGTGGCGATCCGCGCCTGAACCAAGAGTTGGAATCGCTCTTGTGGAGACGTGGCGCTTATTCGAATCTTCCGTGCCGGCACGTATTGGAATGGAGCTCGCATTTGCCGAGGGGCGGACGTTCGACAAACGTGCTATACTGTCTTCCATATGAAGCGCCTCGCTCTTTCGTTCGTTGCCGGAGCCCTTGTTCTCATGGGGGCCGGCTGTTCATCAACCACGAGTTCCGTACCAGATGGAGGACTCTATAAAACGTCTAACCTTGGAGGGGTGTGGACGCAGCTCACCGTGCTGAATCAAGGCGCAAAACTAGGGAGTATCGGAAACGTGGCGACCGTATCTGCCACATTTGACCCACAAGAAGCGTCGACGGTCTACGTTGGAACCACGCAAAACGGATTGCTCATGACACTTGATGGCGGTCAGTCGTGGCAGCAAGCGCGAGGACTCACGAGTGGACAAGTCGCTTCTGTCGCGGTTGATCCAAGAGATAAATGCACCGTCTTTGTCGCCCGATTGAACCAGCTCCTCAAAACCGATACCTGTGGACGTGATTGGAACCAGATCTACTACGATCCTCGCACGGCGCAACAATACACGAGCGTCGCCGTCGATCCCGCGAACTCGATGACAATCTACGCGGGAAATATCGATGGAGATATTCTTCGTTCTGAAGACGGCGGCGCGAGTTGGCGCGTGCTCTATCGTGCGGATGCGCGCATTAACGCCATCACGATTGATCGCCGCGCTTCAAATACGCTCTACATCGCGACCAATGGAGCAGGAATTTTGAAATCTACCAATCGCGGTGAAACGTGGGAGGAAATTCGTGCTCAGCTCGACAATGTCGACGGAGCTCGTCGGCCCATGATGGTGGTGATCGATCCCTCGAATTCAAACACGCTTTTCCACATATCACGCAACGGTATTTTGCGCTCAACCGATACGGGCGCGACCTGGCAAGCCTTAAGCCTCCCAACGCCATCGGCACAAACCAATATTCGTGCCTTCGCGCTCCATCCAAGAAACCCAAGTCTTCTCGTCTACGCCACAGACACGTCCGTCGTCTTCACGGACGACCTCGGCCAAACCTGGACCCCAAAAAAACTCCCCACCTCCCGCGCCGCGTCCTTCCTCATGTTCGACGAATCGGCGCAGAGCAACCTGTACCTAGGCACCGTGCCGCGTTGACGAGCCCGGTCCTTGTGTGGCACCTTGCCGCTATCTATGTCTACTCATCTTGATGCACATCGTTCGGAGTTTGCCCGGGTTATTGAGCATTTTCAGCGCGATCTGACATCGCTCCGCACTGGTCGTGCGAGCGCTCAACTCGTGGAAAATATCCGTGTCGAGTCGTACGGTCAGATGATGGACTTGAAAGGCGTTGCCTCCATCACGACACCTGATGCGAAAACCCTGCAAATCGAGCCTTGGGACAAATCCATCGTGAAAGATATTGAAAAGGCGTTGATCGATGCTTCTTTGGGGATGCAGCCAAACACAGCTGGCACCGTCATTCGTCTCGTCATGCCTCCAACAACGGAAGAGGGCCGAAAAAACCTCGTGAAAACCCTCCGATCAAAGACGGAAGACGCACGCATCTGCGTACGGAATGTACGTGAAAAAGTGAAGTCACTCATCACGGATGATGAAAAAGCCAAGGCTATCTCTGAAGATGATCGTCGACGCTTCCTCGAACAGCTCGATAAAGCTGTCGCTGAACAAAACGAAAAAATCGAAGCCATCGCAAAAGAAAAAGAAGAAGAAATCATGAAGGTGTAAGATAAAAAATCCCCCGTAGCAGGAGGCTAGCGGGGGAGACGATCGTCGAGCGTCTTGAGGGCGGCAGTGATTTTGGGAGTGAACTCGTGTCGCTCACGAATCGCTCGTACGAGCACGTGGGCGAGCTGCGGAAAGTGTTCAGGCTCCTTCGTGTGAAAGAGGCTGTAGAGCGTGAGCATGTCCGCGTCCGTCTGGAGAGTTCTTGCCGGTGCCAGCTGACGCTTGGCGGCCGTAACACTGTCCCATGCGTCCCTCGGTTGAAGGAGCCAGGGACGGTCTTGGAGTGCCAACAGGATCTCCTTGTAGGTGTACCCCTCCGTCAGGCCAGCGATCTCGCGCAGCGTCGGCTCAGCGGGGATCGGGAGCTGTTGCTGCTTGCAGTAAGCCTCGATCACGTCAGCGCGTTCTTCCAGGCTGAAAGCAGGGAGTACGAGACATTCGTCGATCCCGTCCATGAAGTGCGGCGATTGCACCGTAGCGAGACTTGATACGCCGCTGACGATGACGATGGGCTGACTCAGCTTGTACCCGGTGAAGAGCTCCTGAAGAGGCTTCACGTTCTCACCAGTGAAGACCACGATCGGAGCGAGAGCGATGAGCGTGTCTCGCAGCTGCACACGACGGTCGATGGTATCGAGGGCATCGCGAAGCGCGGAGGGCTTCAGTCGCACGAATTGAGCGCCGAGTTCGCAGGCGATCGCCTCGGCGGCAAGCGCCTTGCCGTTGCCTGGAGTCCCCACGATCCGCAGTAGGTGCGGTTGGTATCGTG
The DNA here is from genome assembly GCA_964437285.1 of uncultured Gammaproteobacteria bacterium. GTDB lineage: Bacteria > Patescibacteriota > Patescibacteriia > 2-12-FULL-60-25 > 2-12-FULL-60-25 > JAGOUA01. The sequence continues at coordinate 46,382 of CAYTGF010000002.1, read as the reverse complement.
TGGTAGCTTTCATGTGTTCACGAACAGTCTGCGCGTAGCGAGCCACGTGTGGATGTCCGTGAATCAGAGTCGGTGCGTGAGTCGGCGTCGAGGGACGCTCGGCGAAGAAGTTCGTGTGGGCGAGGCCTTCTTCGTAGGAGTAGAGGCGGTGGATGATAGCTTCTCGTGCGCTCGCTGCCTTCGTTGAGTGCTGAGCGGTTTGCAGCATCTGGTCGAGCTTATCGAGCGGCCACCCATGGGAATCCAGGGCGAACTGCCGACAGAACGACTCGTCTTCACGAGGGAGGCAGAGTCGGAAGCACCGAAGCCGTTCTTCGAACGTCGGTCGCTCGACCGGGATGCACTCGATGTGGTTCCTGAGGTCGCCACGCATCTGAGCGAGGGTGGTGTGCTGGGTGAGAGGGAGATTGCGCTGTGAGCTCTGCAGGAGGACGAGTCCGCCATTGCGACGAATGGCTTGGCTGGACGCGATCTGACCGAGGTATTCCCAGAACAGTTGCGCTTCACCGTGTGAGCAGCGGGGCATGGCGAGGGCTTCGTCGACCTCTATCAGAACGAGGGCGACGCGGTTGCCTTTTTCGAGCAGATTCTTGAGATCCCAGGCGTGGCGGCCCAGGTTTGGCTCGGGGCCGAGCCGCTTAAGAGCTTCCCGTGCCTGGTGGTCCTGCTGACCTTCCTTTGTCATGGTCACGCGCACCTTGCCTTGACTATCGATGATGACCAGGACCGGTCGTGACTGCAGGGCGTGCTCGAGAAATTTCTCGAGTGGCAGGGTAGCATCGCCTTGGGCAATGGCGCCGTCGCTGTTCGGGACGCCTACCTCTCCCGTGAGGAGAAATATGTGATGCTTGCCGTCGCGTACGCTGGGGAGCAGAAGCTGCTTGTACCAGCTCGGCACTTCAAGCTTGTTCGAGAGACTTGGTTCCGTGCTCATGAGGACTCCTGTGGGGGGGTCGAAGCGCTTCCCTCGTATACCGTATTTTTTTGTTTTTGTCAACCTGGGGCTGGATCCTCTTTTCATTTTTTCCCTGATATGAAATAGTGCGAGAACTATGGAATCGGCCAAAACAATGGAGTTGCTCGTTTCGCTCTGCAAGCGACGCGGATTTGTGTATCCGGACTCCGATATTTACGGGGGATTTGCGAACGCCTGGGATTACGGTCCATACGGCACCGAACTCAAAAATAACATCCGCGACGCCTGGTGGCAGATGTTTGTACGCGAACGCGATGATATGATGGGAATTGATACGCCTGTTGTTCAGAACCCGAAGGTCTGGGAGGCGTCGGGACACCTCGCGACGTTTACCGATCCACTCGTCGACTGTAAGAAGTGTAAAAAGCGCTTCCGCGCCGATCACCTCATGGAAGCCTCGGGCAAAGATATACAGGAGATGAGCTGTCCAGAATGTGGGGGCGAATTTACCGATGTTCGCAACTTCAACCTGATGCTGAAGACGTTTATTGGTGTAAACGAAGACGCGACCGCGACGGCCTACCTTCGTCCTGAAACGGCTGCGGGTATGTTCACGGCCTTCAAGAATGTTCGTGACACGATGCGTAAAAAGCTTCCATTCGGCATCGCGCAGGTCGGCAAGGCGTTCCGCAACGAAATCACGCCAGGGAACTTCATTTTCCGCACCCGCGAATTCGAGCAAATGGAAATCGAGTACTTCGTTCCACCGGCGCTTGCTGACGAGATGTTCGAACACTGGCTCGCACAGATGAAGGTCTGGGTCCACGACGTGTTGAAGTTGCCTGCGGACAAGGTTGTCTATCACGAGATCCCTGATGCTGATCGCGCCTTTTACTCGAAGCGCACGATCGATGTGGAGTTTGCGTACCCATTCGGCACGAAAGAGCTCTACGGTCTCGCAAATCGCACAGACTACGACCTCTCTCGCCATCAAGAACACTCCAAGGAGGACTTGCGTTGGCTTGATCCGGAAACGGGGGAGCGCTTTATTCCGCACGTTATTGAGCCATCCTGGGGATTGACGCGTACAGTATTGGCGGTGCTCGCCGCGCATTTCGATGTGGACGAAGCGGAAGCCGTGAGTGGAGAAACGGAGCCACGCATGGTGTTGCGCTTGCCGCCACGTCTCGCGCCGGTGAAGGCGGCGGTGTTCCCGCTTCAGAAAAAAGATGGTCAGCCAGAACTCGCGAAAGAACTCGCTGCCATGTTGCGCAAGCGAGGTTGGATGATTGAATACGATGAGTCTGGATCAATTGGGAAACGCTATCGCCGTCAGGATGAAATCGGTACGCCATGGTGTATCACGGTCGACTTCGATTCTGTCGCGCAACGCACCGTCACTATCCGCGATCGTGATTCTATGGAGCAGGTTCGTGTGTCTATCGACGAAGTGCCGGGTTGGATCGCTGAACGTCTCGTCTAATCTTCTATGCGTACCATCAAACCTCGTTTGCGGAAGCTGAAAAATGGCGTCCGTGTGGCCTGGATCGAGAATCCAGCGAGCACCGCGTGTGCGATCAATGTCTTTTTCCGGGTCGGTTCGCGTCACGAAACGCCTGACATCATGGGCGTATCGCATTTCATCGAGCATTTGATGTTTAAAGGGACAAAGAAGCGTAAGACTGCGCAAGACGTGAGTCGGGATTTGGATCGCTTTGGGGCGGATTATAACGCTTCAACAAGTAAGGATCACACCTCGTACTACATCAAAATCGAAGCAGATCAATCGCTTTTTGCGATTGAAGTACTGCATGACATGCTCGCGAATTCCACGTTTAAGAAAGAAGACATCGACCGTGAGCGTGGGGTGATTGTGGAAGAAATCAACATGTATGAAGATAACCCACAAAGTCAGATGATGGATTTGTTGGATGAAATGACGTTTGGTTCGACGCATCCGCTCGGCTGGAATATTGCGGGAACGCGCGAGATCATTCGGAGTGTCCCACGAGAAACGGTCCTCGACTATCGCGCGCGATTCTACAATCCAGAGCACATGATTATCGCTGTCGCAGGACGCATTCCAAAAGGAGTATGGCCACTACTCGAATCGACTTTTGGAACGTGGAAAAAAACGCCAAAAGCGCTTGAAGTGCCACCAACGGAGCTTTTCTCATCGACGGCGGTAAGCGGCGTGCGCTTGTCATTTCAACAAAAAAAGATCGAACAGGTGCAGCTCGGTATGTCGTTTTTGACGTATCCAATGCTTGATCCACGGCATGACGCGGCGCGTTTGCTCGCGGTGATTCTTGGTGGCACGATGTCATCGCGGCTGTTTACGGAGGTCCGTGAAAAGCGAGGTCTCTGTTACCACATTTCGGCAAGCCGTTCGAGCTTTGAAGATATTGGCACGTTCCGTATTGTTGCCGGCCTGGAGAAAACGCGCTTAAAAGAAGCGATCGAAGTCATCTGGAAAGAACTTGATAGCATCATAAAAAAAGGCGTAACCGCGCAAGAACTCACGCGAGCGAAAGATTTTCATCGCGGGAAATTCTACCTCGAATTTGAAGATCCGTTTGTGCAGGCAGACTGGTACGGGGATCAACTTCGGTACCGCAAAGACTGGGTCAGTCCAGAAGAGCGCATGAAACGTGTTCAAGCCGTCACTCCAAAACAGATTCAAGCCGTCGCAAAAGAACTCTTCACCCGCAAAAACTACGCCGTCTCCGTCGTCGGCCCATTCGCTTCAGCGAAGGAAATCGAAGATTGGTTTTAAAAAACACCCTTTGGGTGTTTTTAGGGGTTGATTTTGCGGCTAAAGCAGCTCTTGGGATTACTTTGACGCAAACAGTATTACGGCGATAGCGGTGGGTACGATAATGGCTACTGTCACGAGGATACCAATAAACAGATAAGCGGGTTTGAAAGTTGCGGTTCTACCCTTTGTACAGAGCTCGCGATCTATCTCACTTGTCGGTGCAGAAAGAGCTTCAACGGCGATCACGGTGCTAGCGAGTAGAAAAAATCGGTATCGCGTCCCCTTGGTGAGAAGCGGAATGATGGATGTTGTTTGAAACGTAAGTCTTTTACGCTGAGCATCCAGCGCCGTTCCTTCAAGTATTTCGACATGTGTCCGAAGTTGTGCGTTTATGCCTGGTAGAAGAACATTCCAATAGAATAGGAATCCTAGTGGACCGATGAGACGCGCATCTGGAAGCGGAGCGAGCGGGATTGAAGTAAGTTTTTGAATAAGTGGCCAGAGAGCATAGGAGGACATGAGGACGGTAAGTACTGCAAGTATCGCTCGTTTTCGAAGATGATAGCCCAGCTGGTGACCTTGATGCTCTGATAGGAGACCTCGTTGATTCGCTTGTAGGTCATCTTTCGAGATTTCTTGAATCGCTAGTAGCAATTGGTTGTATCCTTCCAGGGTCATAATCGTCTGTAGTGTAGCAGCTACGGGTACGCCCGTCTTGTGGCGCCTGGGAAGTTCCTGCTCGGTCAAAAACCTTCAGAAATGGGGGTTTTTTACTTGGCCATTGCCAAGTGGCGAAAAATAAGGTAGGAAAGGGGGGAATTTCTATGCGAAAACTGATTATTGCGAACTGGAAAATGATGTACGGTCCGGTGAAAGCCGGGTCTTGGATTCGCGCCTTTCGCCGCGAACGTTTGCCAAAAGATGTTGATATCGCCGTGGTGGTTCCACACGTGTCTTTGCCTGCGGCAAAAGCCTCGCTTGGCCGTGCTTCTGTGCCTGTATTGGGCGCGCAAAACGTGTCTTGGATGGATGATGGGGCCATGACGGGAGAAATCTCGACGTCCATGCTTACGGAAGTTGGCGCGTCTTTGTGTCTTGTTGGGCACAGCGAACGCCGTATGCATCTTGGAGAAACGGATGACATGATCGCAAAAAAAGTGGTGACATTGCAAAAAGCAAATATTCAACCGATTGTCTGCGTTGGCGAAACAGAATCGCAGCGTAAAAAGGGGAAGGCGGAAGCATCAAAAGTGGTACGAACACAGGTACAGGCGATTATCGCCGCCGCCGCTTGGGGAGAAAAAGATCTCATCCCAATGTTTGCGTATGAACCCGTTTGGGCGATTGGGTCCGGGAAGGCCTGTCCTCCGCAAGAGGCGAAAGATATGCATGAGCTTATTCGAGAAACGATCGCAAAAAAGCTTGGGGCGCCACTCGCGGAACGCGTGCAAATCGTGTATGGTGGATCGGTAGACCCACGCAATGTTGCCGACTACCTCTCGACGACATCTATCGACGGGGTATTGGTTGGGAGTGCTTCGCTTGACCCTCGTGTCTTTGGCATGTTGTGTCGCGCATCGTCCACGGCGTAGGCTTTTCTCATGATCGCTCCTCTCATCTTTCTTGTCCTTGGGCTCGGCTGTCTTGCCTGGGCGGTGTTCTTGATCGCGCGTCGCTGGACAGATGTTCGGCTCCTCGATCCACTCACCATCAAGGAAGAGCGTCACCGCTTGAAGCGCGAAGAGATGATTCGTAAGCGATTTGAACGGATGCGTTCTGAGCGTTCTCAGCCGCTGCGTCGTTTTAGTCGTTCCATCGCTCGTTCATTTGATGCGCTCTACGAAAGTTTAGCGCAACGCTTGCAGACCATGGAGGAAGTCTACGGAGCAGGAAAAAGTCCTTTTTCCGCGATTGCACCAACCGCGCAAGAACGAATAAAGGCTCTTTTACTTGAGGCGAAGTCGTTTGCGCGTGATAACAAGTGGTCAGAAGCAGAAAAACGGTTTCTGGAAGTGCTTACGGTCGATCCTCATAATGTTGAAGCATACAAGGGTCTCGGGACGATATATTTGAAACAAAAAATCCACCAACAAGCGCGAGACACGTTCATGTTTATCGTAAAAATGAAGAAGGCGGATGATGCGGTGTACGCGGCGCTCGCAGAAATAGAGGCCGTGGCGGGGAATCAACATGAAGCGGAGCTGTATCGATTGCAAGCCGTGGAACTGGGCGGAAAGCAAGCCTGTCGACATGCAGAGCTCGCAGAGTTTTATGTGAACACGAATGATTTGCTGAAGGCTTGGACCCCTGTAAAACGCGCCACAGAACTCGAGCCAAACAGCGCAAAGTATGCGGAACAAGCGCTTGATATCGCTCTTCGGCTAGGTGACGCCACGGAGGCCCGCAACCGGTACCAGCGTTTTCGTTTGCTTTCAGATGACCGATCACGATTTCAGTTCTGGCGTGAGAAAGTCGAGAGTCTTGAAAATGCTCTTCGTGAACCCGTGACGAGTTCGAGTGTGACGGCTACGCCGGCGGAAGAACCAGCGCTTAAAAAACGTCGTGCCAAAAAGGGAAAAAATGCTTGACAGGAGGGAAGATTTTTGGTATAAAACGAGTATCGTCTAGGTGTGTATTTTTCACACAAACGATCGTTCCTTTCACCCCTATACAGAAAGAACTGCGAGGTCTTCCATGGCGCACGCGTTGGATATCCGTTCTGTTCTCATCCCGTCGACGTTTACGCAGGGGATCGAGCGACTGCTCGCTCGCCTGTTGACGTCAGCGGATGCTCGCCAAGCGAACCGTCTCTATCGTCGGCTCTTCGGCGAAGAGCTGACCTTTGGTCGACTGGCACTGGTTGGGGAGGACGAGCTGCGCGATGCGCTCAAGCTCGAACATCTCGAGGCGGAGTCGCTCGTGCGACTGCGCGAAGTAGCGCAGCTGCTCGCCAAGGTCTCGCCGGAAACGCGCCAGTGTTCGTCCTGTCAGGAGCTGATGCTCGCGAATGTCGGTGGTCGCACCTGGGAATTCGAAGAGGGAAACCAGTGCCCCGTCTGTCACGTTGGTGTGGTCGTACTTCCTCCGATATGTCTCCGCAAGATTGCGTGGACTACGGGTGAGCTGACCGATCCACAAGCTGGAAAGGATGTGAGCACGGTTCCTGGCGCCACGATTCCACTCACGGACGAGGGGATTCGACGCTGGGCAGATGCGCGTGTGCACCCAGAGCTCGAGCGACAGCTCACAGAGCTCTCCGCGTCGCTCTACGTGCTGCTTGCGTATCTCTTTCATGGACCTGGGCACGTTCGGTGCCTGCGTTCATTTGACGAGGTTCCTGAGTTCTTGTGCAAGCCGCAGGACTACGGTTTTGCGGATCTTGCGGCAATTCGAGCGCTGGTACTGCAGTCAGTTGCCTTTGGTGTACAGCGTGAGCAATGGAACGGCCGCGAACACACTTTGCGCGCCGCTCTCCTGCGCCGCGAGCAGCCCAACGCGCCGACCTGGACCCTGAACGGGGTCGAGTACCTCGTGGAGGGGAGGGTTGGTAGAGGCGAGAAGTCGCAGGTCTTTCGTGCCCATCGTCTCTACAATCCGCCGCTGAGCGTGATCATCAAGCTCGCGGATGACCCGTTGGCTCCGGAGCGATTTGCACGAGAAGCGCGGATGCTCGAGCGACTGGGGGCAGACACGACCTCGGAAGCCACGAGCGTCTATCGTCGCCGGATCCGCCGAGTGGCAGATCGGGGAGAGCTCCTACGCGGTGACACCGGGGAGTCCGTACAGGCGCTCGTGTTTGTGGCAAAGCCTGGGTATGACTGGAACCTTGCGGAGGCTCTGACGGAGTATCCTGAGGGTCTGCCCTCACACGCCGTCGCTTGGATTGGTCGGCGCATGTTTGAGGAGATCGCCTGGATGCACCAACTCGGTGTCGTTCACGGAGCGATCGTTCCCGAGCACGTGCTCCTGCACCCCTTCATGCACTACGCCACGATCATCGACCATAGCTACGCTGCAAGCGCTGGACAGCCGATCGATCTGCACGTGACGCACAGGAAGGCCTTCTACCCAAAAGAGATTCTTGATGGGGAGGAAGCCACCCGTGCCCACGACGTCACTATGGCCGCGCGGTGCTTGCTCTGGGCGCTGACGGGGGAAGAAACTCGGTCGGGTGTGCTTGAGCGCCTTGAGCGAGATCCGTTCTCTGACTATCTACGCTCTCTCGCTGGGTACGATACGCTCCCGAGCGTGTCCAATACCTACAACGACGTATTCTTGCCCTACCGACAAGCGGTACAAGCCGCTCACGGGAAGCCTCGCTACATTCCCTTCCACTTGCCAGCGCGTCACTCCTGACCACTGGATCATCCACCACGCAGAGAAGAGAGGTCCACCATGGGATACGGGTCCTACAGTCACGAAGCGCATCAGAAGATCACCACGAGCCAGGCTCGAGCGCCGGCACGTGAGGTGTTCAAGGAGACCGAGGTCTCGAAGACCATGCTCGCGTACCGCATGAAGGTGCGTGAGAGTCGTGACAGCGCCGAGCATCCGCGCTCAATCGCGATCGCCTTCGGTCTCGACCTTACCGGATCGATGGAACACATTCCCATCAATATGGCGCAGAAGTCGCTCCCGAACTTCATGCAGGTGCTCGTGACGCTCGGGGTTCAGGACCCCCAGCCGCTCTTCGCCGGCATTGGGGACGTCGCAACGGATGGTCGCAACGCCTTTCAGGTCGGGCAGTTCGAATCAACGGCGGAGCTCATGAACCGTACGTTGACGGGCATGGCGGTCGTCGATTTCTGCAATGGCGGAGGGAACGGCGGAGAGTCCTACCACCTCTTCGCGGAGATGCTCGCCTCCAGAACGTCGATCGACTGCTTCGAGAGGCGTGGACAGAAGGGGGTCGCCTTCATCACGGGTGACGACAACCTCTTCCCGTCATGCCGCCCCAGGGACATGTCGGTCGTGTTTGGAGACATCTCTGATACGACCGAGACCGTGAAGACGATCTTCGAGCGTGCCTCGCAGACGTGGGACATCTTTTGCATCATTCCCGATGCGTCGCGTGCCCGTGAGTGCGAGCATTCCTGGCGGGAGGTGCTCGGTGAGCGTGTCATCGTCGCGCAGAGATATGATGACATCTGCGATATCGCTGGTGCGCTGACGGCCATTCAGACCGGAGCGGTCACAAGCCTCGGAGAGCTCCAGCAGGGACTGCTCAGGCTCGGTCGTTCAGGCGACGTCGCTACGCGCATCATCCTGCCGATCGAGGCCTACGCCCACTCGATCCTCCGCGGCGCCCCCGAGCGCCCCGCACAGCCCGTGACCCCCTCAAGCGGCACTCCGCACGAGCGCCGCAAGCGCCGCGAAGCCTCGCGCTGACTCTTTCCCCGGTGATCTCTCACCGGGTTTTTTTATAAGGAATTCTCTTTCTATTTTGAGAGCCTCGCTTCGCTCGTCTTTTGTGTATCCATACAGCTAAGGACTCTCGTTTCTTTTTTGAGAGACTCACTTCGTTCGTCTCTCGTATATCTGTATCGCTTGCCTCGTTTCTCATGTGGAAAAGGTGCCAGGCACGTGCCAGGCACGTGCCTGGCACCTTTTCCACATAAACCCATGGCGAGCGAAGCGAGCCATAAAAAAATAGAAAAACTCCTTATTTGACGATCAAGAGGGGAATTGATAGGCTTTTGCGGCTCGTCTGCTCACATCTTTTTACGCCGTTGTAGCTCAGCTGGTAGAGCACATCCATGGTAAGGATGAGGTCACCGGTTCAATCCCGGTCAACGGCTCCACAAAAAACATCTCGAAGGACTTCGGGGTGTTTTTGTTTTTTCGTTCAGAATAAGGAATCTCTTTTCTTTTTCTTGAGAGACTCGCTTCGCTTGTCTCTCGGGTATCCACACATCTAAGGAATCGTGCTTTTTTATAAGAGACTCACTTCGTTCGTCTCTTGTTTAGCTATCTTTAAAATGGTCCGGAGTTCACTCCGGACCACCTTCTCTATACGAGCTGTTTTCTCTATAAACCCATGGCGAGCGAAGCGAGCCATGAAAAAAACATAGATTCCTTATAAAAAACCCCGGTGGATCACCGGGGGAGGGGGTCAGGAAGGTTGCGAGCTCTGCGCGTCGATGACGAAGAGGCTGCAGACGAAGAGGAATGTAGTGCGAGGGAGCGCAGAGGCTTCGAGATAGGCGCGGAGATCTTCGAGGTGCGTCGTGAACAGCTCCTGGATCGCATTCGGCTGATCAGACACGAGCCGCTTGTAGATCGTGTGCATGGTCGACTCCGGAGAGAGTCTCTCCGTTGAGGAGAACGGGTTCCCGTCGCGTCGTTGTGCGATCGAGCGGAGGCTGCGCGTGAAGCCGATGTTGAGGAGCCGGCTGCGCGCACCCGCCGTCAGGAGGGGCTCTCCATTCGGTCCCGTGTAGACGAGCTCGTGAGCCATCGCCATCTGGATGAGGGCGTTCTTGGTCGCGTCCTCGAGCCGAAAGAAGGAGCGGAGCGCTTGGGTAGGCGTGTTGGACGCGTGATCAGTTTGCATGAGGCCTCCTTGCTCGTCTTTGAGCTCGCAAACGCTATCATGGAGCGGAGGACTTGTCAAGATTGGGGGAATCAAAAAACACCCTCCTTTGAGGGTGTTTTTTATGGTGGGTGGAGAAGGATTCGAACCTTCGAAGGCGCAGGGCCAACAGATTTACAGTCTGTCCCGTTTGACCGCTTCGGTATCCACCCAGGAGTGGTGGCCACAGCCTACTGAGTACGCAAGGGTTTGGCAAGAGATGGTATACTTTGGATATGTTATCTCTTGTGCAGAAAAGGGCTTGGTTCCAGGATCCCTCCCTTTGGACGTTGATCGGGGTGAATATCATAGTGATTTTGTTTGCTCTGACGCAAAAATGGGATTTCGCTACGGCATTATGGGTGTATTGGGGGCAGAGCGTGGCTATCGGTGTGGTAGGGATAGTGCGGATTCTGATAGGGGAAACCAAGACGGAGTATGGATATGGAGTACTGGACTCTATGACTCGATTCTTGGGAAATATGGTATCCGTGGGGGTGTTTATTCTGCATTACGGAGGGTTCCACCTTGTGTATTTCTTGTTCATACGTGAGTTCTTTGGGATGCCGCCATCGGCGGAGTATCTTTGGATGGGGGTGGGGGCGGTCATGTTTTTTCTGCATCATCTTCATGCGTTTTTTTATCATCGAGAACAAAAAACAAATCAACTTTCCAATCCGTATACGCGAATCTTACCGATGCATGGAACGCTGGTGCTATTTCCGGTTGTACGAAATGCGATGTTCTTGTTTTTAATGGTTCGTATGCTCGCTGACGTTGCTCTCCACGTTTTCGAGCACCAACCGAATAAGGAATAATCTTTTCTTTCTTTACAGCCTCGCTACGCTCGGCTGGGTTGAAGAAAGAATGGCGCATGCCATAACGCCTTCGCTCGGCTGGTTTAATTGGGAGGTGAAATGCTTTTTTAGCCTCGCTTTGCTTGGCTGGTTTGAGAGGGTGGTTGCGTTAGAGTAAATAATCACAGCCGAGCGAAGCGAGGCGGTGAAAAATAAGAAAAGATTCCTTATGATGAGATTTTTTTGAAGAAAAAAATGAGCTTTCGCTCATGAGAGGGGGTGTTCTGACGGGGTTAGGGCCGTCGGCAACGGGGGAGGTCTTTGTTCGTCTCGGGGGAGGTGAGAGCGAAGGTGTAAACCGTGTGAGTGGGGGCACCCGTCTGGTCGTCTCGGGTACCGCCGAAGTGGTGCCGACCGAGGGAGGTCACGTGGGTTCGCGCAAAGGTGTCCGGCGATCCGTTCCGAAAGAACTCATCGCACAGCGATCGGAGTCGCTTGTGACGGTTCCAGATCGTGAGACGAACGACCGGTTGATGGGCGAGTTCAGGCGCGGCGAGCTCTCCACGTTCGGCGCGTCGCGTGACTGCCCAGAGTCGGGACAGTTCGTTGTATGCGCGATTGAGGTGGATGATGTTCGGCTGCCCGTCCTCAACACGGGTGACGGTCAGCTCTTCGAGAATACGCCTGAGCCGTTCCGATGGTTCTTCCATGCAAAATCCTTCTTCTCCTGAAAGGGGTTCGAGGAGAAGACGAGTGTAGAGTACCTTGCTGGTTTAATCAAGTATCCCGTCTGGAAATGGCTTTTTTTGCGGCTTTTACGATTTCTGCACTCGTGAGGCCGTAGGCATGAAGAAGTTCGGCGGGCTCGCCGGATTCGCCAAAGCTATCAGGCATCGCGATAGCCTCGACAGGGGTTGGGAGCGCTCGAGCAAGAATCTCGCTCACGGCTCCAAAGAGTCCCCCGTGGATTTGATGTTCTTCCACGGTCACGATACAGCCGGTTTTCTTGGCGCTTTTTAGGAGGGTTTTTTCATCAAAGGGTTTGAGAGTTGAAGCGTTGATCACTTCCGCGTCTACACCTCGTTTTTCGAGCTGACGTGCGGCTTCGAGCGCTTCGTATGCAAGCGGCCCGCACGCGACAATCGTCACGTCTGTTCCAGGACGCAACACTACGTGCTTGCCAATAATAAACGGCGCTTCTTCTGCGAGAATAAGGGGGCTTTTTTCACGCGAAAACCGAATATATGCAGGGCCTTCCATGCCCGCCATCGCGAGGGTTGCTTGCTTGGTTTCGTGATAATCACAGGGAACGATCACGACAATATTTGGTAGAACGCGGGTAATGGCGATATCCTCAAGAGCTTGATGTGTAGCGCCATCTGGTCCGACGGATAGCCCAGCATGCGCTCCAACCAGCTTCACGTTTGCATTGGTGTAGCAAACGGAAACGCGCACCTGGTCCCAGGTGCGGCCGGGCATAAAGGTTGCATACGAACTTACGAACGGAATCTTTCCACTGAGCGCGAGACCGGCGGCCATGCCCACCATGTTCTGTTCTGATACGCCGCATTCAATGAACTGCTCAGGGTACTTTTCACGAAACTCGTGAACGCGTGTAGATTCTGCAAGGTCAGCCGTTAACACAACAACTCGTTCGTCATCACCAAGTTGGAGAAGGGCGTCACCATAGCCATTTCGCGTTGGAATGGACTGTTGGCGTTCGGTAAAAAGGTCGGGATGCAGCATATTATTCGTGTTCGGATTCTATGGCGCCGGCAAGGGTTCGCAGTTCGTGGAGGGCACGTCGTGCTTGGGCGTCATCGGGAGGTTTTCCGTGCCAGGTAAAATCGGCCTCCATAAAACTCACGCCCTTCCCTGGGATGGTGTGCGCGATAATAGCGGTAGGACGTTCATACACCGCCTGAGCTTCTTCTAGTGCATCAATCACTCTGCGCATGTTATGACCATCGACCTCGATCACGTGAAACCCGAACGCTTCGAGTTTTTCTTCGAGTGGTTCGAGGGGCATAACGCTTTCGGTAAAGCCATCGATTTGAATATTGTTTCGATCAATAATAACGGTAAGTTGATGGAGCTTCGCTTTTCCTGCGAACAAAAACGCTTCCCAGCATTGGCCCTCATTGAGTTCGCCATCACCCATCAGGCAGTAGGTTCGCCAGCGAGCGCGATCCATTTTTGCAGCGTACGCCATCCCTACGGCCTGCGAGATTCCTTGTCCGAGTGGGCCGCCGCATGTTTCTATGCCAATGCCAAAGTGGTTGTTTGAATGTCCTTGGAATGGCGATCCGAAGGCGCGAAGGGTTTGATGAAATGCATCCACGGAGCAAAACCCACGCCGAGCCAGGGTTGCATACAATACCGGGCAGATGTGTGCGTTTGAGAGTACGAGACGATCGCGATCCGGAAGCGTTGGGTTCTTTGGATCAATATGTAAAATATGGAAGTAGAGGGCAGTGAAAATGTCCGCCATGCCAAGCGGTCCCGCAGAATGCCCACTCGTGGCGCGAACAAGCGCTTTAATAATATCCTGACGAATCGTATTCGCCATGAGTTCGAGTTCTTGAATCGATAAAGAGCGCATGAACGAAGTATAGCACGCGGTGAAACTTCGAATAAGCTCGTTAAGGAATCTTTTTTCTTTTTTCTGAAGCCTCACTTCGCTCGGCTTCATGTTGTGGTTTCAAGGTGCCTGGCACGTGCCAGGCATCTTTTAATAATGGTCGCTTGTATCTCATGCGTGTATAAACCTATAGCGAGCGAAGCGAGCTATAAAAAATAAGAAAAGATTCCTTATTCTAAGCAAAAATAAAAACATCCAACGTTTGTTGGATGTTTTTTGTACCTTTTTGTTTACGGAATCACGTTGATGGTGCCCTGCATGCCTGGGTGGATCGAGCAGTTGTAGTCGAAGGATCCAACGGTGTTGAAGGTTTTGGTGTAGGTGCCCGTTGGTAAGAGGTTCCCTGAGGCGAGGGTAGCACTTGGCCCTGTCACCGTGTGATTGGTGATATCACGGTTGGTCCAGGTTACCGTTGTTCCGCGCTTGATGGTCATCGTGGCGGGAACGAATCCCGTATTCATTTCGCTGATCGTCACGTTCGCCATTTCTGTGGGCATCTGCTTGTCATGCGCGACGGTTGGGGTTTGTGTCATGACGTTCGCCGGGGTGAAGTCGCGAGTGTCATTGACCGCGGTACCAAGGCGATAGTTCGTGAAGAGCTGATCCGGAAGGTCATCGATCTGGTTTTTCCAGCTGATCGAGTAGAGGCTTTCCGCAATCGATGCGGTTGTGACATGACGTAAGATGCCGCCTTGATCAACCACGTAGACTCTTGGATCTGTTGTGATTTTGAGCATCTTTCGGCCTGGTCTGTAGGTCACGTTTCCACCGATAGGCACGGCCGCAAGAACGCGAGGAGAGACGATCTTGATCCCAGAAAAGTTTGCGTACCACGTGAAATACGTTTTTTCATTGGGAAAAACATAGCGCTTTCCATCCTGAGCGAAGTAGTATACCGCCGAATTTGACGTAGACTTAATGAGATCACCCGGGTTAAATGCGCTCTGTTCAGCGGCAAGAACAGGGAGTGATGGTACAAGGAGCACACCCGCCAAGAGCATTGATAGGAGTGTTTTCATATACCTTCACCGTACGCTAGCTTGGAATTTGTGGCAAGACGACGATTGGATCGAGGGCATAACGGGTGGTATTTCCGTGAAGATCCGTTGCCGTCACGGAAAATGTCTCTTCTCGAGCTTGGGTCGTCAATTCACTTCGGTAGGTACAATGCGCGCGAGCACACGTGGCGACCTGGACGTCATTTCGCCAAATAGTCATGTTGGTGATCACGTCATCGTCGCTCGCTTGCGCATTCACCTCGATGACTTCACCCACGTAGATGGTCGAAGCGTTGATGCCTGCGGTGACGGACGGCGAAGCATTCGTGACGACTTCAATCGTAGTCGTTGGACTCGTCCAACGCTTTCCGGATCGGTCATCGACAAGCGCAACAACCGTATAGGTTTGTCCGGCGGCTTTTGCAAGCGGAAACGAGAGCGTGCAAGTCGTCGTGTCAAAGCAGACTTTTTGTTCTAATCCATCAATGATGAGCTGCGTACGCTGCGCTCCTACGAGAAAGTCTTTCCATTCGGCGCGGACATCAATCGGGGTGTTGATACGCCCTTGCGTGTTTGAAAGAAGCAGTCGAAGGGCTCCCGCCTCCGGGTCGCGAACAGGCACGACAAGGGTTTGTGTCGCAATCCTCCCATTGGAAAACACCCCTTCTGCGCGGAGGGTATAGCTCTGAACGGAAGATTGCGTTGGATGAGAAAGGGTATAGGTACACGATGGACGTTGCGTACACGACTGGACAAGCAATGAGTTGATATAAATCCGGGTATTTTCAGGAATCTCTCCACTGCCAAACACGGTTATATTCAGTGTATCCGCCGGAAGAATTCCACGACGGTCACTGGTTCGTAAAAGAATGTCTGGCGCAACCGTGACCGGGGTAGAGGTTGGGGTGACGCTTAGTGCTTCTGGTTGCGTGTTCATCTCTGTGAGAAGTCGCTGGTTGAGAGCGATGGACTGACTCGCGGCGAGGAGGGGTGCGAGGCTAAACTGCGTGTCGCTTTCGCGAACAGGCGAGCCAACAGAATAGCTCGAAAAAAGCTCGTCTGGAAGATCATGAATGAGCGAAGCCCAATCGCTGCCAGCGACGCGACGAGCGGTGGATTCTGTTTCAATCCACCGTAAAACCCCGTTTTCTGTGACAACGTAGACTTTTGGATCGGTCGTAATTTTTACTAGCTGGCCAGGATGGTAGACAACGGCTCCCGCGAGTCGGTACGAGGCGAGTTGTGTATCGGTTACATATTCTACGATTGAAAAATCATTGAACCAGCTGCGGTAGATGCGCTCATTTGGAAACGTGAAACGACGACCATCAGGCATGGCGTAATAAACAGCGCTTGAGATTGGTGCGCGAATGAGCTTTGGTTGTGCTGGACTCAGTGCTGACGCAAACAATGGGGTAAGCGCCGCAAAACTCACGGCAGCAGCGAGGAAGGTTCGGATCATATAGAAGCATCATGCGCTAAACGGGTGAATTGTTGCAAGGCAGCAGCCGGAGTGCGGTGTTCGTGACGAAAAATCTGAGAACCTACGTAAAAATGACTCACGCCCGCTTGAAGCAGTTCTGGAATACGGTCTTCCGTCACGCCGCCATCAATACCGAGCGCGAGACTTGGTTCGCTCGCATGGGCTGCGCGAAGTTTATCCATCACGGTTGGAACAAATGGCTGCCCACTCCAGCCCGGTTGCACGCCAAGGAGCAGAAGAAGATCGACCTGTGGGAACAGGGAAAACGCTTGCGCGAGCGGCGTGTCTGGATTGAGGGCGATGCCTGCTTCGAGATTCTGCTCGTGACACCAGCGAATAAGTTCTTCGTGATCGATGTGAGATTCGATATGCCACACAGCGCGTTTACAGAGCGGATGTTCGACCCACGACTCGATGACCTGCCGTGGTCGCTCGGTCATGATGTGGAGTTCGATCATTGGGCCTTCTGTGGGCCAGTCTCGTGCATCAAAAAAGCTTGTATTTGGTACGAGGGTTCCGTCCAAGCAATCCAGCTGAATCCATTCAGCTTCCGCAACATTCGTCCAGGCGTTGTGCGCTTCTTGCACTGAGTGAACGAGAATAGCTGGGATAATTTCCGGGGCGAGGTGACTCATAGCGTGTCGAGTTGATGAACGCGTCGAACGTGACGCTGCGCATACGATGGACGAGCGTCAAGCCAGGTTATGAGGATGTGCTCTGCCTGTTTTGGAGAGGTAAAGTCCGCTCCCAATACAAGAACATTCGCATGGTTATGCTCACGTGCCATCCGAGCTTCTTCGGCGTTACGAATGGTGGTTGCGCGAATCCCTCGAAAACGATTCGCCGCAATATCCATACCGATACCGGATCGACAAATGAGCAGTCCAAACGTGTCGCTTCGATCCTTGACGAGTTGCGCGACATGTTGCGCGATCGGAGGATAGTCATCGCCGTCTTGCAGATCTTCCGTCACATCCTGATAGGCGATTCCCTTGTGCTCTAAGGTGCGCTTGAGGTGTTCTTTGAGGGCAAAACCCCCATGATCCGCCCCAAGAATGAACGTCGACATATAGCCTAAGGATACCACGAAAACAAAAAAGACGCTTCCTCTCGAATGAGAAAAAGCGTCAGGTGTCCTGCACGACAGAGATCATGTGCCAGTCGAGATCCGCGAGCTTGGGAGCGTGGCGGGCGATGGCGGGGAACTCGTCGGGTGGGATTTCGATGAAGGGACGGTGTTTGGGGAGACGTTGCTCGAGCCAGGTGCTTACAAGGAAGTTGACGCTCAGCTCGCCTCGATCGAGGTTTCGTTGCATGTACCGCAGAGCATGAGCTCCTCGAGCGCGTTTCAGGGCGTACGTACATGCAGGATCTTGGTTGCCCAATTGTTCACACGTTTCGCGCCAGAGGTTCCGCACGGCCGTCTTGGCAGCTGAATGAAACTCTGCACGCATTTGTGCGCTGATATTGAGGACAATGAGGTCGTCTCGCTGGGTCTGGACGCTGCAGCCTTGGCTGTACGTCCAGCCGCGCTTGCGGCGCAATTCATCCCGCAGAATGCCGCCATCGTTTAGACACACCCGAAGGACGTGCACTGTTTCCAAGGGAATGCTGGTCCCGTCATTGCGGAGCTGAGCGTAGCCGATCACTCGTTCGACGGAGGAGCTGCCTTTGAACTTCAGTTCGGCATTCACGTGCTGCGCGAGATAAGGTAGCACGGCGCGCGGCGGTCTACGCTCTGTCGATGACCGTGTGACGAGAGAAACGTCTTCTTCAAGGCGTGTGAGCGCTCGTTCATAATCCGTTATCCCGTGAAACACGATGACCGCATTGTCAGGATGAAAGTCACGTTCGTATCGCTCACGAAGCCGTTCAGCACTAAGGCTGAGGACGGATGCGAGCGTACCGAAGGACCGAGGATGGAGCTGAGGAACGTGGGGA
The DNA here is from genome assembly GCA_964437285.1 of uncultured Gammaproteobacteria bacterium. Taxonomy (GTDB): domain Bacteria; phylum Patescibacteriota; class Patescibacteriia; order 2-12-FULL-60-25; family 2-12-FULL-60-25; genus JAGOUA01. The sequence goes on along the minus strand of CAYTGF010000002.1, from coordinate 28,277 downwards.
TGAAGAAGCTCGCGGAGTGCTCCGTCGAGGAGCTTCTCTTCTTTCAAAGAGTGGATCTCCTGCTCGATCGCCGGTCGTTCCTTTTGCCAGCGTTTCTCATCGATCGTGTTTGCCTGAAACATCATTGTAAGCAAGCTTTTCAGTAGTTCTCGCCATTTGCGATAAGCAGTTTTTCCGTAAAGCTCGACGGTTTCGTAATCGGTCGATGCATTCACTTCCAGCCCGTAGGGTGCAAGCGGCTGAAGGACCGGGTGATCACCCTCAATCAGCGGGTCTTTCACCAGCATGTGCTCGAGGGCGTGGGCCGTGCCAGGGATTTCGTCATCGAAGGCCCCAGTACGAATCCCGATGTTGATGTGGACGAACGGCAGCTTGCGAAGCTCGAACATCACCTGCAACCCATTCGGATAGAATACCCAGACGTATCGTTCCCCGAACCTTTCGAACTTGGTGATGACGCGCTTGCCGGTCTCGGCGGCTTCGAGGGCTTCGGGCCTGAGTGTGAGCGGGGTTCCCTGATACATGACGCCTCCGTGAGCGTGGTTGGAAAGGAACGGAAAGGGCAAGATGGAATACTGCCAAAAATTGGCTCAGTTGTCAAGAGTTCTTGACCGCCCAGCTCGTTCAGGCCAAGATGGTAACCATATGGCCGACCACGCTTCGTCGGGCGCTTCAGCGTCCCAAAATGAGGAAAAACGCCGTTCTCCGTTCCCAAAGATGGAAGAAGAGGTATTGGCGTACTGGAAAGAACAGAACGTGTTTGAACGCACAATTTCAGAGCGTTCCCCTCGTAAGACATTTGTATTTTATGATGGTCCGCCATTTGCGACCGGATTACCGCATGCGGGGCACTTGCTTCAATCAGTCTTGAAAGATGCGGTGCCACGGTATTGGACGATGAAAGGATATCGCGTGCCGCGTCGTTGGGGATGGGATTGTCATGGGTTGCCGGTCGAGAATCTGATCGAAAAAGAATTGAAGCTCAAGTCAAAACGTGACATTGAGGCGCATGGCATCGAGAAGTTCAACGACGCATGTGAAGCGTCTGTGTTGCGACATGAGTCTGACTGGGGAAAGTATATTGATCGCATTGGTCGATGGGTGGATTTTAAAGATCCGTACATGACCATGAAGACCGACTACATCGAATCGGTGTGGTGGGTATTTTCAGAGCTCTATAAAAAAGAGCTGGTCTATCGCGGTACGCGCGTGTCGTTGTTTTGTCCGCGTTGTTCAACGCCGCTCTCCAACTTTGAGATCGCGATGGGGAATTCGTATGTCGATCGTGAAGACCCGGCGGTGTACGTGAAGTTCCCAGTAAAAGACGAAGAGAAAACCTATTTCCTCGCTTGGACGACCACGCCTTGGACCTTACCCGCGAATACGGGGCTTTCCGTCCATCCAGAATTAGAATACATGAAGGTGCGTATTCAAGAAACGGGTGACACGCTGATTTTTGCCACGTCGCGTGCGGAAGAGGTGCTGAAAGAGTGGGGAGGGCTTGAAGCGGGGGTCGCGAAGGTGCTCGTCATCGAGCGTATGAAGGGCTTTGATCTCGTGGGCAAACGCTACGAGCCGTTATTCTCGTTCGTGGAAGCGGATGATCAGGCGTATCGCGTGGTTTCTGGTACGCATGTGACGGCAGATGATGGAACGGGGATTGTACACACCGCTCCTGCGTATGGCGAAGAAGACTTGCAGATGGCTCGCGAGCATAATCTCCCGATCATAGAAATGGTCGACGAGGAAGGTCGCATGATGCCTATCTGCAGCGAGTTTGCGGGTGTACCTATCAAAGAAGCAGATCCGCTCATCGTGAATCATCTTCGTGAGCGAGGGTTGCTTTATCGTGCAGAAACCATCACGCACAGTGTCGCGATTTGTTGGCGTTGTTCGACGCTGCTCATGTACAAGGCACAACCAGCTTGGTTTGTGAATGTGACGTCGATAAAAGAGAAAATGCTCAAGACTGCACAGAAAATTCATTGGCATCCCGAACATTTTCGTGAAGGTCGTTTTGGAAAGGGGCTTGAAACAGCCCCAGATTGGAATATCTCCCGTTCACGGTTTTGGGGATCCCCAATTCCTGTCTGGCACTGTGATTCTTGCGCCGAAACCAAGATCGTGAGCTCGCTCAAAGAACTCAAAAAGCTCGCGACGCCCGGAACGTGTACCGATACGCAAAATCTCCATCGACCCCACATTGACAATGTCACGATTCCTTGCGCCTGCGGTGGAACCATGAAGCGTACAACCGAAGTGTTTGACTGCTGGTTTGAGTCGGGATCGATGCCGGTCGCACAACTCCACTATCCGTTTGAGCAGAAGCGCTTCTTTGATGCGCATTCACCTGCGGACTTCATTGCGGAAGGGCAAGATCAAACCCGTGGTTGGTTCTACGCGCTCCATGTGCTTTCGACGGCGCTGTTTAATAAGCCGGCGTTCAAAAACGTGATCGTCACAGGAATGATGCTCGCGGAAGATGGTCGAAAAATGTCGAAGAGCTTGAAGAACTATACAGACCCCTGGGATTTATTCGCGAACCATGGCGCGGATGCCTTGCGGTATTACCTCCTCACGTCGCCGATCGTTGAAGCAGAAGCCTTGAATTTTTCCGAAAAAGACGTGCAGACGGTGACGCGTACGTTCCTGAATTTGTATTGGAATATCGTCGCGTTCTACAAAACCTACGCCGGAGAAGGAGTAAAACTCGAAAAACCACGGAGCGGTCATGTGATGGACCGATGGATATTGTCCCGCTTGTCTCATCTCACCGCGCAAATCACAGAATCCATGGACGGATACGAGGTCCTCAAAGCCACGCGACCGCTCCGAGACTTTATCGACGAGCTTTCCACCTGGTGGCTCCGTCGATCTCGTGATCGCTTGAAGTCGGACAACGCTTTCGAGCGAAACGATGCGCTCAAGACGCTTCGCGAAGTTCTTGAAGAGTTCACAAAACTCTGCGCGCCGTTCATCCCGTTCTTGGCGGAGAAGGTGTATCAGGAAATTGGTGGCATGAAGACCTCGGTTCACCTCGAAGCATGGCCAAAGCCCGCCGCTCGTGTCCAAGACGAAACGTTAGAGACGGATATGCAGTGGATTCGCGATATCGCTTCCACGGCGCTCGAACTCCGCGTGAAGCACGCGATGCCGATTCGTCAGGCGCTCGCTTCACTCAAGATTTCTTTTGCCGAACCAGAAAAGCTTGAATACTGGCAGACCAAAAAATCGCTTCTCGAAGTGCTGCGTGAAGAATTGAACGTCGATACGATTATGCTCGAAGGCAAGAGCGGATTGCTCAACGCCTGGGAACTCGAACTCGACACGGTCCTCACACCAGATCTGCGCAAGAAAGGCTACCGCCGCGAATTCTCGCGACACGTCATGGCGCTTCGTAAGCAGGCGAGACTTGAGCCGAAGGATCGAGCGCATGTGCTTTTCTTCTTCCCGGCCGGTGAAACGCGTGAGGCGATTCTCGAAGGAAACGGATCGCTCGCGAAGGATCTCCGCGCGGAGAGCGTGAATCTCGTTGAGAATTGGGTGAGCGAATACGAGCATACGAGTGACGTTGAAGTTGGAGAGGCGAAGGGGAAGGTGGCATTGAAGGTGGTGAGGTAAGAAAAACACCCCTGTTTGAGGGGTGTTTTACTATCCACTCCATTGACGGTTTGCGAGTGTTTGGTTAGGATTCCTTAGCGCTACTCAACAAAGGGGTGCTGGTATGGAGATGGCAGAAACGGAGGAGATTGGAACGGTTCGGTCTGCGGTGTGTACGCCTGGGGCGCGGAAGCCGCTTTGGGTAGTAGTTGAGCGGATCGCGCTCAAGAAGCCGACGGACGTGGCGCCAAACGCTTTGTTCAGGCGAAAAAGAAAGGATGCTGAACGTGGAGTGATCGGCATTCGAGAAGACGCGGCGTGGGGCAGATGCTTGGACCTGAAGATCTGGCGAAGTACGACGAAAGCATCGCCTGGTGTATGGATCGCTGTTGGGGATGGAGAAAACGTCACGCGTTTTCACCTGACCCCCAACGAACACGCTCTAACGTTCATCGATTGGCTGGATAAGGGCAAAGCACCGCATAGATTCGTCTATCGTATCCACGTCTTCTTCTCCGAGCACTATGCTAGTTGCTATCTTGAGGGGAAGAACTCGGGTAAGGGCCGAGACGGGGACATCTGATATCTGGAGCAACTGCTCCTTTTTCTTTTGTTCATCATTCGTGATGAACATGCGTTCTGCTTCTGCGGGGTTTTGGTTACCGTAGGAGTTGTAAGGTGATTAACCGCCTTACAGGCTCATTCCAACGGAGGCTGTCATGGACAGGATCTTCTACGTCATCGCGGGTGGAACGTTTGTGGAGGTTGCGCCGCACTTCAGCTTCTCGGCGCCGGCGTTTGGGACGGTGGGGCGCGAGCTCGCTCCGCTGCTCGCGGAGGCGCTTGTGCGCCTTGGGCAGCCGGACGCCCGCGTTCAGCTCGTGCTGACGCGGATGGCACTCGGTGGGGCGGAGCGTTCGACGGAGGAACGGGCGTTCTTCGCTCGTGTCGGCATCAAGGATCTGCGCACGAACGAAGACGTTCAGCGTCTCGTCGACCATCTCGTCGCCGATCCGACGACGAAGGGTATCGTCCTCGCCGCGGCGCTCACCGATTTTCAGCCTTCGCGGCTGATTGTCGACGGTCATCCCTCGAGCCAGGTGGGTCGCGAGCGTTCGCGGCTCGAATCGTCGAAGTCGCTCGTCATCGAGGCGAAGTCGACGCCGAAGGTACTTGCGAGCATTCGTCGTGAGCGCAAGGATCTGTTCCTCGTCGGTTTCAAGACGACATCGGGAGTCGAGGCGGACGTGCAGTATCTGCGTGGTCTGGCGCTCGTGAAGGGTGCGAGTTGCAATCTGGTACTTGCGAATGACCTCAAGACGCGCCTGAACATGGTGATCACGCCTGAGCAGGCACGCTACCACGAGACGACGAATCGTGCCGAGGCGCTCGCTGGCCTCGCGGAGATGATCGCGCTGCGTTCCCAGCTCACGTTCACGCGGGCCACGATCGTGCCGGGCGAGGCGGTGTCGTGGGGATCGGAGTTGGTGGCACCGTCGCTGCGCGAAGTCGTGAACCACTGCATCGCGCGCGGCGCCTACAAGCCGTTCAACGGTGTGACGGTCGGCCACTTCGCTTCGCGCGGGCCGAACGGCAACATCCTCACTTCGCGTCGCAAGACGGACTTCAACCGTCTGGACGAGACGGGACTCGTGCTCATCGAGCCGCGTGGGGAGGACGAGGTGATCGCGCGCGGCTTCAAGCCGTCCGTGGGTGGCCAGAGCCAGCGCATCATCTTCGAGGCGCATCCTGAGCTCGACTGCATCGTGCACATGCACAGCCCGCTCCGTCCTGGATCGATGGTGCCGGTACGCGAGCAGCGGCCGTACGAATGCGGCTCGCACGAATGCGGACGCAACACGAACGATGGGCTCGCGAACTTCGATGGCATCCACGCCGTCATGCTCGACAAGCACGGCCCGAACATCGTCTTTCCGAAGACGATGGACCCCGCTAAGGTCATCGCCTTCATCGAGGCGAACGTCGACCTCGCCGGTCGCACAGATGGACTGACGGCGTAACTGAAACCCCGACACGAAGTCGGGGTGTTTTATTGCTTATACGGTTCCGACACCTCCCAAATTCCATCAAACATCGCGAGGACGAGTGCGTGCAACTCGGCAGAGGTGATCAAAACTGCGCTCGGCGTCTCTTTCGTGCCGAAGAAGGCGATCTTCTCATCGAACAGGATAATCATTGAGGGAAAACGTCCTTGAAGGGCTTTTGGAAGGTAGCGAGGGTTGCGGAGCGCGAGATCGGCGGGGGAGAGGCCGCGCTTTCCAGGGGTGGATTTTCGTTCCCATAACGTGCGAGTCTTAATGCCGCGCGTCGAGCGTTGGCGAAGGTAGTAGCGCTGATACTCGGGGTCCATATCACTGAGGATGTTGCGCGCCGGGGCGATGATGCTCCAAGTACGGGACTTGCAGTACAGCGCTTCTTCCATCACGGTTTTCACACCTTGCAAGCCGTCATATTGTTCTGAGCGGATGGCGCTGGATCGGCCGTCGCTTGTCGTGAGCAGGGAACCGAGTTCGCCGAGAAGCGCCTTTTTTGAAGTGAGCTGTTGGATTTGTGTATCCAGATAGCCGCCCAATCGCTCCGGTGAAGCCATTACAAACAACCGCTTCTTCTCCGATCCGCTTTTCGCGACAAGTCCTTTTTGAACAAGGGTTTCAAGCGCGTGGTAAATAGTTGGACGCTTGAGATCGGTTTCTTTGACGAGCGTCTGAATATCAATCCCAACTCGTTTATATCCAGCGAGGTAAATCGTGGCTTCAGTAGGGGTGAGACCAAGATCCTGCAATCGTTCACGAATCGACATAGTGATTCGAATCTACCAGAAAATACGCACTTTGTCAATCGTGCTTGAAACAGAATAGACAAAAGGTTCCGGAGACGTCTCCGGAACCTTTTCATGGTGCACCCTAAGAGACGAAGTTCTAACGGCTATATGGGAACAGCTTGGGTGCGGTGGTGATATTGCTCGAGAGAGACAGGATTGGTAAGCTTTCAATTATGATACAAAAATTCTTTTACAAGAGACCTTGGGTTAGCCTCGTGGGTCTTATTCCTTATGGCGTTATCTGGTTGCTTATCTTACTTAGCCTGTTTGGGATTAAGCATTCAGTATCAGACGATGCAGGAACTTTCTTTTATCGCTTCACCTACTACTTTAGTGTATTTTTCGCAGTTCCTTTTGCGATCCTCTCTTTCTTCCTTGGTTTTGTGGCAAAGGAAAATCGTGCTCGATCTTGGCCTTTCTTTTTGATCTTTGTCATTTATACCCTTATCATCATATTTTCATGCGGCTATAAATTTGTCGATCAGCGGGCCCAGAACGCAGCTGTAGAACAGCCATTTCGATATTAGCTTCCCCATAAAAACACGACCGGCATAGGTCGTGTTTCCATGGTGCACCCGAGACGATTTGAACGTCTGACCCCTTCCTTCGGAGGGAAGTGCTCTATCCAGCTGAGCTACGGGTGCGTAAACAAAATGGTCCGGAGTCAACTCCGGACCCATCCAGCTGCATTGACAATTCCCTAAAGAGGATCATACTGACAAAGCTCATATCCAATGAGCGGAGCGGTGAACCATGGAAGAATCAGTCACGTATCGTAAGGATCGATGGGTCATTCACTTCGTGCCGCGGGTCGGCTGGACGCGTGAAGAGTTCGAGGCGTTGACGCCGCCGAACTCGATCGCCCTCGACGGTTCGGTGCGTGGAGGCCCGTACGATAACTTCGAAACGCTGCACTTCAATTTTGACCACCACGACGGAGTGATTCGTGAAGCAACCATGTCGACGGCGAATCAGATCTACTTCGCCATCAAGGGCGGGATGGTCGACGCGCTTAAGGGCGATATCCAAGTCTGGGTCAACGACACGGATCAGGACACATCGCTCGCGCTCTGGCTTCTGCTGAATCACGAGCGTTTCGAAGGGACGAACAGCATCCCCCATCTCAACCGGCTACTCGCTCTCACGGATCGTCTCGATATCACGGGCGGCGCGTTCCCCATGAATCTCGACGACGATCTACTCGCCCAGCACAACTGGATCTTCGAGCCGTACATGGATCTGCGGACGTCGGGCGAACTGGCGCGAGCAAGCGGCTATCAGCTGCGTGATAACTATGTGGCGGTCGCGAGTCGTCTTCAGGACTTCATGATGAATCGAGGTGGCAGGGTCAATCAGCCCAAGGAGCTTGGGCATAATATCCTCTATCGCGACGACGACTTCACGATCTACCGCGAAACCTGGGGAAGCCCCGAGCGCTACAAGCTATTTTCGAAGGGGATGAAGGCATTCATCGCCATCATCGCGGAGCGTACGGATGGTCGACGGGTGTGTTCCATCGGTCGGTACTCGAAGTGGGTCACGCACTTTCCGCTCCCGCTCATCTACGATGATCTGAACGCGGCCGACGGGCTGACGCGGCAGACCGGCTGGAACGGCTCGGACATCGTCGGCGGCTCGTCGCGAAGCCTGGGGACGGGTCTCACGAACGATCAGCTCCGCGACATCGTGAAGGCACGCATCAAGCGCTGAAGCTGTCTCGCCTGTATGGCGAGGTTTTTTGTTGGGGAATATACAAAAACATAGCGCATAGTCGTTAATAACCCCAATGCTTTTAATGGATCAAACTCTAAAAAAGTTCTATCATATATTTATGTCAGAAAAATTATCCGCGAAGAAGGAAGTAGAAGATGGAACAATTTTTACCGACCCTCAAGAGCGAAAACGTATCCGAGAACGCGCAGAAGCCTTAGTCAAGTATTTTCATGACAAAAATATTCGCAACCTCATCTTACTGGATAAGTCCGCACGTCCGTTGACGGTACTTTTCCGGCAAACATGGGCCAGGCTTTATCCTACGAAGCAAGGTCCTCACATCACGTACATGAATATAGGCCAGGAGGTCACGCGATCGGATGGAATTGGTTTATTGAATCGCGCGATTGAAAAGCTCTTCGCCTCTCCAGAGAATTGCGCTCATTGGTCTTCATCCTTTAAGCAGGAACTCGATAAACTTGCGCATAGAGAGGACCTGATGGAGCAGGTTCGTTCTGCGGAACGAGCCGTTGAACGAATGCGAATGGCTGCCACATCAAGTGATCCTGAGCTAAAAGAGCAAGTGAGAAATAGCCTAGGAAGTACGCAGAATCCATTGTTATTCGAGGCGCTTCTTAGGAGTCTCTCCGATAAAGAAGCGAAGGCAGAGATGTATTTTACAAAGCTAGACGAAGTAGCTCGTGTCTATCATGTATCTTTGCTTCGCATGCATCATGCAAAGACCTGCATTATTGATGATTATGAGCATACGGGACGTACACGTATTTTTAGTAAATGGTTTGTGGAGCTTCTTCTGCGCCACGCCTTTCCGAATGAAGATGGGTTTGGGGAGGTTGAAAGTTTGGCATTTTCCTCGTTTAAACATCCTATCTTTAACCCACGACACAGAGGGGACTGCGGCCCGCCATGGCAAAAGCTTCATACACAGGTCACGGACTGGAACTCGAACTTTCACCGCCCACTTCACTCGCGGGCAACATGGCGTATCGCTCATGAAATGTCTCAACGTCTAGCAGAGCTTGATCAGGATTTAACGCTTGATGAGTCTACAAAGGATGCTATACGAAAACGTCTTAAAAAAGAACTACATGGTATTTTGAGTCAAAATAAGACGCTGTCCTCTATTCAAGAGGAGTTGCGGCAGATCGCTTCATCGCAGGTTCCTGCTTCTTCGGATGGTGTTTCAAGGCTAAGAAGAGCTTTATCTTTTTTGACTCGATAAATGAAACCAGGTAGAGCCTTTACATTTTCTGTTCATAGAAATAAAAACACGACTCCATAAGTCGTATTTTTTATGGTGCACCCGAGACGATTCGAACGTCTGACCCCTTCCTTCGGAGGGAAGTACTCTATCCAGCTGAGCTACGGGTGCGTGAATGGGGTTTTTCTTGCTTGGCGAGCGTACCGGTTTTTCCATTGACAAGCAAGCTTCGTCCCTGTATCCTACCGGCACAAAAGCTTGTAAATGCAGCGGTAGCTCAATCGGTAGAGCAGGGGCCTCTTAAGCCCAAGGTTCTGGGTACGATTCCCAGCCGCTGCACCACGCCAAAACCGGCCCTAAAGCCGGTTTTGTGTTACGCGACTAGCAATCGAACGGGCGCATATCGAACTCACCGTGTGAGTAAATCTATGTGCGCCCAGGTCCGAGCGGTCAGCGAGGCGATTCCCAGCCGCTGCACCACCCCAAAACCGGCCCTAAAGCCGGTTTTGTGTTACGCAGCTGGGAGTCTTCACAAAACTCCATAAAAAGGATTCTTACCCAAAAGAAAAACCCCGTTCAATGAGCGGGGTGTGTCAGGCCGGGATGTCGTCGGCGAAGGGGTTGAGCTTGTCGTCTTGCGGATGATGCGGAAGCGTGTCCCGATAGACTCCGATCAGCCCCTGTGCGTTCGCCTCTTCGACGCTGTTGTGACGCTCGAAGTCCTCGAAGAAGACTTCGCCGGACTCGCCGATCCTGAGCTGAATGAGCACCTCGGGATTGGTGCGGCAGCCCGCTGGATGTCGAGGGTACGTCAGCACCGCTCGCGCAATTTCGAGGCCGCAGGGATGGATCCAGCGCAGCTCTTCGATGTGCGGCTTGAACTCGGCGGACCGGTAGCTCGGCGCAGGGGCGCGGTCGCACTCTTGCAGCAGGGCACGCGCCTCATCGCCATCGGTGCACCGCTTGACACGATCCATGAACCGATCGGTATTCCCTTGGCAGAGCAGGAACGCTTCTCGTACCTCGTCGCTCAGTTGCGCGCAAAGCGCTCGCTGAAAGGCGGCCGTCCGTGCATCGGTTCCGGTCTCCGCCTGTGCACGCGTCTCGAGTTGGTTGAGGTGCTTCTGGCGAAGGTCGAACACGGGTTGAAGGGCACGCAGTACCAGAGATCCTTCCAGCGCCCAGCCCGCGAGGCCTTCCTCTGGGTGGCGGTCATGGAGGTAGGGGTATCTCGTCTGGCTGAAATCGATCACCTTGTGCGTCAGGTTGAGAACGACGCGGTTCTTCTTGACGGGGTCGCCCTGGTCGCTTTGTTGGGTCCAGAACTCGATCGTGTGCCGGCCGTTCTGGTCAGGTCGAAGGACATCTCCGCCCACCACCTCGGACACGGTGACCTTGGAGCGCGGCTGCCAGGCATCGCGGATGGCGATCAGATGGAGGAGTACCGTGTCGGGAAGCGCTCGAATGGCGTTCCGTGTTGCCGACTGGAACAGGTTCTTGAGGGCGTTCTTCATGGGTGTCTCCTGGGGAAAAGAACTGAATGTTTGTACCTACAATCACTCATTTTGTCAATATTCTCGCATAGAAAATCCCCGATGAATCATCATCGGGGAGGCTATTCTTTGGAGTGCCTGTCGGGGTTCTCCAACCGAATGAGCAGGGAAGGGATCTGGCGCAGCAGCTCCACCTCTGCTGAGGTGAACTTCCTGTATCGGCTGTAGATGGTCAGGAAGACGGTGAGCTGATGCCGCTCCGGCACCAGGCGGGTTCGGAAGGCGCCGTGCGTCAGATTCTGAGCCCAGAACTCGGGCTAGTCGAGCTCCGACGGGCTTCCGAATGGCGGACCGGAAGGATCAGCGAGGTACCAGAACTCCCGGATCGCCTTGAGCGCCTCGATGCGCTCGCTTGTGTCGAAGAAGAACCAGAATGTGCTGGGCATGATGCTGCTCCTAAGTCCTGTTCAGGACAGGGTGACGGTCTGCTCGGTGTACGCGGTCTGGTAGGGCGCGTTCTCCCTCAGATACTCGACGATCTCGGGGTCGAGCTCGCTGTTGTCGACCGCGCCGATGTTGATAATGCAGCCGTTCTCGCCCAACGCTCGACGCTCGTGCCAGGTGTGGAGCGCGGCCGGGGTGAGGTAGACGCCGCTTCGACGCAGGCCGTCGAGCCAGCCCGGGTGCTGACGATCGTCGAGCATGGCGACCTCAGCGGGGAGGGGGTTTCTCCTTAGCGGTCGTGGCGTCTACAGCGCTTGGTTACGCTCGGGTGTTTCCAGGCAGACGTTGAAGGCGGTGATGGAACGAATCGCTGTCAGTTCCGCCTCGCTGAACTCGCGAACGTCGGGACGAACCTCGATGGTGACCTTGAGGGATCCGTCCAGCTGCGGTCCTGTCCGTGTTCGATGCTCCCACCCCGTAAGCTCTCGAGACCAGTACTCGAGAGAGCCCTCCTTTTTCGAGAGACTCGTAGAGCGAAACAGGGGTGATCGCCAGAGGTCGCGAATGGCCAGCAGGGCGGCTTCGCGTTGATCAGGAGGGAAAAACAGAAACAGTGTTGTTGCCATATTGATCTCCTTGTCGTGTTACGCGAGCGGTTCGCCCGGGTGGCCGAAGGGGTAGAAGACGACGCCGGTCTGCTCGGTCATGTCACCGTCATCGGCGTCGAGATCTTCGCCGGGGCGGAGATTCAGAAGAAAACAGCACCACCCAGGTCCGTGACGATCGCGGCACACGCGGTAGATCACGGTGACCTGGTTGGTGAGCGGGGCGAGGAGGTCCGTGCGATGCTCCGGAATCATCCAACCGGTGCGACGCGCGGACAACTTGACGATGTCAAACCGCTCTCCGCTGAACGCGTTCAGAAGCCGCGTACAGGACCAACCGATCGGACGTCCGAAGGTCAGCTCCACGCTGTCGGGCTCGTCGCCTTCCGCTCCGGTGCTGCCCAGGGCGACCTCCTGCGCCGTCTCGATGACGTGCGGCTCGAGCTCCGTGTGCAGCGCGTAGAAGGCGCGGTGAATGGACCCCCAGTCACGAAAGCTCCCGGCGCGGGCGGCGCCGGGATCAGAAAAGTGACGCTTGAGCAGAAGATTCCGTTCCCGATCGCCAATCAGGTAGGTGATGGTGGTGTTCTCGAGCGTCTGAATCCGGTCGCTCCGGTGCAACAGCATGGGTTCTCCCTGGTGGAAGGAACGAGAAATTGTACCTGTTTTACGAGGCTTTGTCAAGTCAAAGCTTATTCCGCCGTGCTCCTTAAAAAACATCCCGACGTGACGTCGGGAAGAGCTAGCGGGTGACGCCGGGATGATCCCAGTCGAAGAGGGCGATACCGAGCTTTTCAGTGACATGGCCTTTTAGGACGCCGAGGTCGGGTCCTGGTCGAATGGTGAGAATCGTGCAGGTCCACCCGTTTGATCGTCGAGGATGGTGGATGCGGTACACGACCGTCATGGTTCTCGTGAGAGGAGCGAGGGTTGGGCTTCTCGGATGAAAGAACCACGCCACCGCTTGATGTCCTCGAATCGAGCGATACTCGAATAGATCCTCGTTCTTTGGACCTAGATCGGCCACGGTATCCCATCCCACAGGGTAGGGGAGGGTGAGCTCGACGCTGTCGACCCCCTCCACCTCCTCCTTCAGAAGCATTTCTCGAAGCGTGGCGATGGCCGCGCGCACCACATCATCCCGAACCGTTCGGAGACAGGCGCGCATCGTATCCCAGCGCTTGAAGTTCCCCGCACGAGCCACAGATCGCCCGCGAAAGTGCCGTTGTACCAGCATGTTCTTCGTTTGCCGGGTGACGGTCAGTTTCAGCGCGGGCGCATCCCGGTGAGGGGTGATGGCCGGAATCCGTTCCAAGGTCTCGTGAGTCAACATTCGACACCTCCTCCGGTGACAAAGAGACGCCACACCTCTATCACAAAAAACACGGGGAAGTCAATCGCGTGTGTTATCATTGTGTTTATATGATTATTTTATCGCGTTCTTTGAAAATCACGTTAGCTATTTTTGTTGTCATGCTCTGGCCTATCATTGCATTGGTAGGCTTGGGTGAGTTTTTAGGATGGAGAGCTCAACGACACGCGGAGAGGGTATGGGTACAGCAAAACCAGGAATATCCCCAACCCACTTCTACGAGAGACACGCTTCCTTCTGCATCGACGCCCGAGCCCGTAGTGAATCAGGGGTATCTGTTTACGCTCGAAGAAGCGCGTCGTAAGCTCGAGAGTGGAGAGCGGGTCACGGCAAATATCACCGAGCTTCTCTTGGCTCCGAGAGACGAGAAGCACCGACCGCTCTTAACAATAGGTCTCGCAGAGTTTTTGGTGAGGGAGGGCTGGAGTTTGCCGGAAGAGTTGGCGATCTCTCGGGGCTGGTATGAAGGCATAGACCTGAGTAATCTTAGACCTATCCGCGTTGATCAAGAAGGGTACGTTCTGACGGTGCCTTATGATGTTCATTGGGGAAATGCACGCTTTGGCGTTCGCCCGTACGAGCTCTCCGGGGGAGAGGAGGGCGTGTTTACCGTGTTTGGTCCCATCACACACTTAGAGAATGAGATGGTAGGAGTTCAGCGACCGATCGACTTCAGGTCAGCAGACAAGCGAACAGAGGCGGAGGCCCTTGCGGATGAGGACAGTTTTGTTGGCGAAGAGTGGTGTGGATCGCGCGGTCGTCGAGCAATACCAACCGACATCGTTCGTATCGGGACGTTTAGAGCGCTGCGGCTTGAGGATCGTGGCTGTGAAGGCGGGAGTATTTCGTACGAGGTATTTGGTCGGGAACAGAACTATCTCTTTACAGCACACGGTCTGATACCTAATGACGCCCTCCTCCGTTGGACGATCGAGCGGTTTCAGGAAAAATAGGTCGGCTTGAGCTTTTCGCTCGTATTCCCTACACTCCGGGGGTATGCGATATCGAAGTCTTGGGGTGAAGACCCTTCGTTCCGCGCCTCAGGACGCGGAATCTATCAATGCACAGCTCCTCCTGCGAGGAGGATTTGTGCGTCAGGAAATGGCGGGAGTATATTCTTGGTTGCCGCTGGGGCTTCGTGTATTGCGCAAGGTAGAGGCGATTGTGCGTGAAGAAATGAACGTCGTGGGCGCACAGGAGATTCTCATGTCCGCCCTTCAGCCAAAAGAGCACTGGATCACCACCGGGCGTTGGGATACCGTGGATATTTTGTTTAAAGTGCCTTCTCAGACCGGAAAAGAGTACGCGCTTGGGTGTTCTCATGAAGAAATCGTGACGCCGCTCGTGCAGTCGTATGTGCAATCGTACAAAGATTTGCCTACCTGTGTGTATCAAATTCAGACGAAGTTTCGTGATGAGCTCCGTGCAAAGAGCGGTGTGCTTCGTGGTCGTGAATTCGTGATGAAGGACATGTACTCGTTTCATCGTACGCAAGAAGACCTCGACGCGTACTACAAACGGGTGATCGAGGCGTATGTTCGTGTCTTCGAACGTTGTGGAACTCGTGTAAAAATCGTCGAAGCGTCCGGAGGGATCTTTTCTGACAAGTTTTCGCATGAATTTCAGGTGCTCACGAATGCGGGAGAAGATCTGATTCTCACCTCGCCTTCCTGGAAATACGGACAAAACCAAGAAGTCGCGACGTTAAAAGAGGGTGATGCCTGTCCAGATCATCCAACGGAGAGACTCGAATGGCAAAAGGGCGTCGAAGTCGGAAATATTTTCCAGCTTGGAACGCGGTTCACCGAAGCGTTTGGCATGACCTACACCGCCGAAGACGGCACCAAGCAGCCGGTGATCATGGGATGCTACGGCATTGGTGTGAGTCGTTTGGTCGGAACCATTGTGGAAGCATGTCACGATGCGCGTGGGATTGTGTGGCCTGAATCCGTCGCGCCATTTCGTGTGCACTTGGTCACGCTCAAGGGCAAAACAGAAGAATCGCAAGCGCGCATCGATGCGGCCGCGCAAGAACTCTACGACGAACTTCTCGCCCAAAAAACGGAAGTCTTGTGGGATGATCGCGACGCCTCGCCAGGCGAAAAACTCGCCGACGCAGACCTTCTTGGTCTCCCAATCCGCGTCCTCTTCTCGGAAAAAACCCTCGCCGAAGGCGCCGCAGAAGTAAAACGTCGCAACGAAGCAGAAGCGACGCTGATAAAAACAGAAAACCTCCTCGACCAATTCACCAAATAAAAACGCCCCGATCTTGCATCGGGGCTTGGTGTTCAAGGGAGGGGCTTCGTGGAGGAGAAGCATGTGAGGAGGATCTCCACCTCCCTGGGGGTCAGGGTGGGTTCGGGCTCGCTCCACTCGAAGAGGTCTCTCGTTGGCTCGAAGAGGTAGTCCGTGGGGGAGGCGTTCTCCTTCCTGTCCGGATTCCAGGTCGCGGTGGCGATGAGGCGGTCATCGCGCCACCATTGGTAGTCGGGAGGATCTGACGGATAGAACCCAGAGACCTGGACGCGGTGTGCGGTGCGAAGAAAATCTGCGAACACCATGACCCCTCCGATGATGGGACTCGGCTCACCATCCTCGTCCTTCTGACGAGCGCAGAGAGCTTCGAGGAGGAGCTCGTGTACGTCGGTGGCGAGGTGGGGAGCGAGTGCCTTGGCGAGGGCGTACTTGGCCGCATCGAGGCCGTGCCTGCGAGCGGCGGCTTCGAGCGCTTTGAAGTAGAGCTGACGTACCCCGTAGATCGGTAGTCCTGCAACCGCACCGAGCACCGCCGCGGGGATGATCCCCATTGCGATCAGGCCAATCACCCCGGACCCCTCGTGCACGTACGGAAGGGTGAACAAGGGAGGATCTCCTTGCGAAGACTCCATTGTTCGCCGGACGCGATCGAGCACGATCTCCTGCCGCGTCTCCTTGTCACCGATGCGCGCGGTGAACACAAGAGTGTGCCAAGTGGGAGAGCGCTCGTCAAAGGTTGCGCCTTCCAGGACCTTGACCTCTGTGGGGGCGTACCGTTCCCCGTAACACTTCTGCAGGACAAGTGCCGGGGCACCGACCTGAGCGACGAGGAGGATTCCGTACCCTCCCGTCTTCTCGAGGAAACTGATGTAGAGGCGGCTGGCTGCGTCCAGGGTCTGCTCCCTGAAACGCCTGTAGGTGGATGGGTTACGCATGAACGTACCTCATGTTGGTGAGCGTGGTGGTGTTGAGGAGGGATTCTGCCTTCACGCCGCGATAGCGCTGACCGCCGACGAGTACGAGATGATGCATCGGAGCCTCGAACCGCTGGGACGACCGCCATGAGAGTCCAAATGCGATGAGATGATCCTTGGCGTTGAACCATGCCGTGACCGTACGACGCTGACTGTCCGCTGGGTGAAGCGCGCTCCACTGCTCGATACGAGCGGCAAGGAGACGCTTGAACGCATCGCCCACACCAACGGGACTCGTTTGCGCGCGTACCTGGCTCTGGGTCGTGTTCAGAGCGGTGATCAAGTGATCGCGCTTGTCGGTGGGAAGGAGCTTCTCGGGAATGCGCATCAGGGATCGCTTGAAGCTTACCGCCGCGTACGAGCCATCGTTCAGTCGCTCATCCTCGAGTTGGGCGTGCTTCGGTTGTCTCCCACACAACCGATCCACGTACTCGCCAATGAGCGGAACGCGGTTGTTGATGAGGGGCACGTCCCGCACGTCGAGAGGGAAGAAGAGCCCGTCGTTGGTCACGAGGAAGAGCGCTTCTTCCGAGATGGTCTCCCAGTAGGTCCTGGTGAACGCGTAGATCGTGAAATCCGCGTGAGGCCGAACAGTTGTGGTGGTTCCCTCGACGGTGTAGACGGTGGGTCGGTGCGTAGGCGGAATCGATCGGATGAGTCGAACCGCCTTGATTCCATCCTGCAGCAGCTCTGAAAGTGGACGCATGAAGGCCTCCGCATGAAAAGGACGATGGCCCATGATGACAAAAAGTGCGTATTTTGTCAAGAAACGCTCAGGTGCCTAGTGGGCCTGGGTGTGCCCGGCACAAAAGAAAAAACACGCGGTTTGCGTGTCAGCCCGAGGGCTCAGGGGGTGTGTGTGACCTTGAACGGTCGGTCGTTGCCGAGTGCGGCCATGGCCGCGTTCCGGTACGCTTCGAGTTCGCGACGAGTGAGGTAGACGGGGTCCTGTTCTACGGTGCGCAGGTCCTCAAGCCTCCAACGGAGACCGCCGCATGTTTCGAGGACCCCCAGGAACGCTCGCCGGTTCACCTCCGGAGTTGCGCCCAACTTGAAGGATCGAGTGCTCTTTCGGATGAGCTTGAGCGTCGCCTTCGTCAGCACCTCGCATTCCTGGCGAGCGACGTCGTCCATCTTGAGCAGATCATCGATGGCTGCGAGTGCGGCGCTCCGTTCGGCATGGAGAAGGGTTGTGAGTGGTATGGCGTCTCCGAGCGCCTGATCGTTGGGGATGTGGGCGCAGTAACCGGGCAAGGGTTCGTGCGTGCGCTGCAGAACGGTTGTGGTCACGGTGACTCCTGTGTGCTTCTGGCGGAAGGGTGATTATTTATACCACAAAGCACGGAGTTTTGTCAAAAAACTCGCATCTTCGAGCGGAGCTTGGTGTATCGCGCGACAACAAAACCGAGCGAGGCTCGGTTTTTGCGTTACACGGTCTGATGACTGTGTTTGAGCGCATCTTTGAGACCTTTTCCCGCTTTGAACTTTGGAACCGTGACCGCAGGAATTTGGATTTTTTCCGTTGGCGACTGAGGGTTGACGCCCATGCGTGGAGCGCGGGTTTTAGCCATGAACGCTCCGAATCCGGCAATATTCACTTCGCCGCCAGACTTGAGCGTGTCCGTCACGAGTCGGACAAACGTTTCCATGCACTCCTCGGCCTGCTTCTTAGAAATACCTTCTACGCGTTCCGCGAGCGCGGCAATGAGTTCCGCCTTGTTCATAGGTGTGAAACACGAACAACAAGAATAAATGCAGTTGCACAATACCATATCCGCTTATTTTAGGCAATTTTGGGGTGGGGTATGTCTTATCTGGTAAAGCGACTTCTCTTTGGCTACACTCATCTTCCTATGTACTGGTATCCAGACGGGATCGAAGTAAAGGCGTTTTGTCTGATCGAGCATCAGGGACGCTGGCTGATGCAAGAGTTTTTTCATCCGGAAACTCATGAACGCTACGTTCGTTTTTTGGGGGGAGCAATCGAAAAAGGAGAATATGCTCGCGACGCTGTTATTCGCGAGATTCGGGAAGAGCTTGGGAGTGAGCTTGAAGATATTGAGTTTTTGACGGTGTGCGAGCATGTGTTCCCATTTCAGGGGAATACACGTCATCAAGTGATCTTTATCTTCCGAGGAAAACTCGTAAAAATCGCGTTATTAGAACAAGAAGAGATCTTGATTAAAGAATTTGGGAAAACTTGGCGCGCTATCTGGATCGACAAGCAAGATATAAAAGAAGGGAAGATTCCACTCCGGCCGAGTGCTATTCCGTATACTGCGTGGTTATAAAAAAACCTGTGTGACACAGGATAAGGTTACTTCGGTGGCTGTCGACGCCTCCGATTCACGATAAACAGCCATACGGAAGTAACTGCAAACATGCACGCGGCACCCTGCAGCGTGCCGACGTAGAGCAGGGAGGTGTCGGTGGAGGGCGGTATTTCGAGTAGCTCGAATACGAAGGTATCGACGAGCATGACTCCACACATCGTGATGAGAAACAGTGGGAGCAGGGGTATGTCCTTCATGTTCCGTCCTTTCTTGTTCGCTCCTCTGAGAGTATGTATTTGATAGTTGTCGTTGTCAATCTGGTCTTGGTATAAAAAAAGAAGCGAAGGCTTCTTTTTTTTATCGTGCCACCTCTACTACCCGTGTTTCGCGGATGAGGGTCACGCGAATTTCGCCCGGGTATTTGAGTTCGCTTTCGATTTTCTTGGCGATCGCGCGGGCGAGTTTTTCGGCGACGAGATCATCCACTTGCTTAGGATTGACGAAGACGCGAATTTCACGACCGGCTTGAATCGCATAGACTTTCTCGACCCCTTCGAAGGACTTCGCGGTTTTCTCGAGTCCTTCGAGACGCTTGATATAAAACTCAAGAGAGTCTTTTCGAGCACCGGGACGCGCTCCGGAGATCGCGTCGGCGGCTTTTACAATAATCGCCTCGAGCGTCCGTGGCTTGTCTTCGTGGTGGCCGATGGATTGGTAGCAGATGTCTTCTGAGAATCCGTACTTCTTCATGATCTGATACCCAAGTTCTGGGTGACTGCCTTGTAAGTCATGATCGACGGCTTTGCCGATATCATGAAAGAGTCCGCCCTTACGACAAATTTCTACGTCCGCACCGAGCTCTTCTGCGAGGGCGACCGAGAGCTGCGCGACCTCCAGGGAGTGTAAGAGCGCATTTTGTCCGTAGCTCGTACGGAATTTCATGCGACCAAGAATCTGCGTAAACTTTGGATCGATTTCTGCAGGAGAAATACCGAGTTGAAAAAGGGCGTCTTCACCGGCTTTTTTAATATCAATAGCAAGATCTTTTTTCGCTTCGTCCACGAACTCTTCAATACGGCCAGGATGAATGCGTCCATCCGCGATGAGTTTTTCCAGGGCGCGTTTGGCGACTTGGCGACGAATGGGCGAAAATCCGGAAACCGTCACGAGATTCGGGCTCTCGTCAATAATCAGTTCACAGCCCGTCAGAAGTTCGATCGCTTTAATATTGCGCCCCTCGCGACCAATAATTCTCCCCTTCATTTCATCTGTTGGGAGCTCCACGTAGGTCGTCGTCGTTTCTGCGACATGGGAGGCAGCCTGTCGTTGAATCATGGTGGCGAGCAGGTTCTTCGCTCGAAGCTCGAGCTCTTCGCTTGCGTGACTTTCGAGTTTTCGAATGCGTCCAAGGAGTGTATCGGCCTGTTCGCTTTCAATATCTTTCAGGAGTTGCTCCAGAGCGACTTCTCGACTGAGTCCGGCTACGCGCACGAGCTCCTCTTGCCATTGTATTTGAAGCCGTTCCACTTCTGCGCGTTGGGTTTCGATGGTCTGTTTGAGAGTGTCGAACTGCCTTCGTTCGGTATCAATATCGATGAGTTTTTGGGCAAATTCTTGTTCGCGTGCCACGAGCTCAGCCTGTTGCTGTTTTAGGGTCTCAATCGCCTGCTTTTCTTCAAGACGAGCTTCTTCAAGAATCTTGATCGCTTTTTCTTTTGCGCGTTGCAAGATATCCTGGTGTTTTCCCTCGGCATCTTTAAGTTGCGCCTCCATGGATTGAAGGCGTTCGCTGTGTTTTTGTTCTGCATCCCGAAGTATCGCGATCGCTTGCTGTTCGACAGCCGTTTTTCCTTGGGTTGCGAGGTGCGTACGCCAAGCATAGCCAAGAACCGCCCCCAAACCTAAACCAAGCACCGGCAGAAAAATAGTGATAAAAGTCATAGGAAACTCGCTCAGAACGTCAAGAATGGCACAGGAACGGAAAAACATCCGGGACGAAAGGGGGAGCTAGGCGAGAGCATACCAGTATCTGGGGAAATTTGTCTACCTTTCCTGTATACTGTACTCCATGTCCTCTTCTCGCTCTTTATCAGACGAAGCAAAGCGCGTGCGCGTGGATGCTCTTATGGCGTGGTGGCCCTTCACGGAGGGGTCTTTGCGCGCGAGTATTGAGGCGCTTATCGAAGAGGCAAAGCGAGACGAATGGACGCAAGCGCAAGAAGCCGAGTTCTTGCGGTATGCAGAAGCGAGCTGGCCCGCCCGTCGTGCCGCTCGAATATTCGCGGAGACGCATCCCGAGCTCGTGTGGGAAGCGCTCGTGCCGCGCTGTCTTCCGACAACACAGGTGTTGTTGCGTAGGCTCGCAGAACGCGAGGGGCATTCACGTTTTTCCGATCTTAGGCGTTCTCCTCAGGCGGATTTCGCCTTTCATGAGGCCGAGAACGTCGAGTTCGATCTCCTCATGCCGCAGATATTCGCTCTCCTGTGGCGCGAGCATCATGCCGATATGAAAGCTTTGGTTGATCAAGCAGAAGCGGAGCGCGCTCGATACAAAACCGCTCTGCACGGAAAAACGGCGCCAGGAATGCTCTCTGTCTACGAACACGCGATGTTGTACGGAGAGGATCTTGAATAAGGCTTGCGATCTCGAAACCGCACGAGTAGTATCACCGTGTTACTCGTTGTTATTGTTTCTATGGAATATACATTTACCGATCAATCATTTGCTCAGGAAGTCCTTCAGTCACCAACGCCGGTATTTGTCGATTTTTGGGCGCCGTGGTGCGGTCCTTGTGTAGCGATGGGGCCTATCATCGAAGAGCTGGCTCACGAGACAGACGAACAGAAATTAAAAATCGGCAAACTGAACGTGGATGAAAACATCGAAGCACCGGGCACCTATCGCGTGATGTCGATTCCCACGATGATCGTCTTTCAAAACGGGCAGGTCGCAGAAACGATTGTCGGAGCTATGTCAAAAGAGGAGTTGAAGGCAAAACTTGCTCGCTTTCTCGCCTAGACTATGGCCGATAGACAAGTGGTGATTATCGGATCCGGCCCAGCGGGTTGGACTGCGGCGGTGTATGCCGCTCGTGCAAACGTGCAGCCTCTTGTATTTGAGGGATCAGAACCCGGAGGTCAGCTCATGACCACGACAGATGTCGAGAACTTTCCTGGGTTTGAACATGGGATTCAGGGGCCTGAGCTCATGAAAGTGATGCGCGCTCAGGCTGTTCGCGTTGGAACGGAAGTAAAGAGCGAACGCATCCAATCACTTGTTCGAGAGCCCGATGGGAAATTTTTGCTCACGACGGAAAAGGGCGAGCAGGTAACGGCGCAAACCGTTATTCTCGCAACGGGAGCGACCGCGCGCCGTTTGGGGCTCGACTCAGAAAAAGCGCTCTACGGCAAAGGTGTGTCCGCGTGCGCAACCTGTGACGGGTTCTTCTTCCGTGGAAAGCGCGTGATGGTAGTCGGTGGAGGAGATAGCGCGATGGAAGAAGCGATGTTTCTCACTCGCTTCGCCACGGAAGTCGTGATCGTGCATCGCCGGGATACGTTTAAGGCGTCAAAAATCATGCAGGCCCGTGTCATGGCAAATCCAAAAATTACGGTGCTCTGGAACCGGGAGGTAACGGACATCTTGGGAAAAGAAGCTGGGTATGTGACGGGCGTTGTTTTGCGCGATACCCAGACGGGAGCAACGGAAGAAAGGCCCATCGATGGGGTATTTGCCGCCATCGGCCATGAGCCGAATGTCAGCCTTGTCGAAGGTCTCGTTGAACTTGATGAGCAGCGCTATATCAAGACCAAACCAGGAACAACGCAAACAACCGTGCCGGGGCTCTTTGCCTGCGGCGACGTGCAAGACCGAATCTACCGTCAAGCAATTACCGCGGCAGGAACCGGGTGCATGGCCGCCCTTGAAGCAGAGCGGTATCTCGCGGGTCACGAATAACCATTGGTGCGAAGAAACAGAAAAACAGCCGTTTAAGGCTGTTTTTGAGACCAACGCTGGAGCAATCCGCACCCAAGAAACCTTTTCAGAGGAGAGGGCGAGTCCGAAGACCAGCGTCTTCCTGCAAAAAGGTCCCATGCTTGTCGTGGATGCGGATTGCTGCAACGTTTGTCAAAAGTGGCACGAATCTATCAAACCCCGGCGGTCTTGTCAAGGGATATGATCTGAACGGTCATCTCATTACACCTGAAAAGCAAAGAGTTGTCAAGTGAACCGAGCCAGGGGAGGGCATGAAATAAAAACGACCCCCAAAATGAAGGGGATCAGGCGAGAAATACCTGGTTCCCGAACTCGGCATAGTACCGCTTAAATCGAGCTTCGAAGGTGGCCGCGAGAGAGTGGAATGGTACGCGCTCACGTCGCGACCCGGTACCGCAAGCATCGATGAGCCATGCAGCATGCTCATCGTCGCTCATTTGGCCGTAGTGCATTGCCTTTACATGGGCTTCCACGGCGCGGAATGCCGGGGTTTCGACCCCACCGATCGTGACCAGCTCGATGGCCCAGAGCTTCACCCAGTCCAGATTCGACTGGTAGTAGCCATGGATCTGTGCCTCAACGTAGTCGTCATACCGGGGCTGCTCGAGGCAGTGACGGCGGGCCCGCTTCACCTGCTTGAACGCCTCGTTGTGGGAGATCTTGCCGCTGCGCACCGCCTCGACCCAGGCCCTGTTCTTAAGGAACCGATCCACCCAGATGGGGTGCTTGAAGGTCTCCTTGCGAAGTCCAGGGAGCAGGATATGGCTCATACATTCCGAGGCGCATGCCGCGCGAATCTCCGAGCGCATCATGCGCTGCTGCCAGTTGTGCCAGCTCTCGTGTTCCCGCGGCGTCACCTGACGGGCTCCCGGAAGCCAGGTGTAGAGGTGGTAAATCTCGTGCAACCAGTAGAGATCCTCGATGTAGGGATTCTCGTACTTGCGTCGCGGGGTGCAGCGGAAGTACGTGCCGAAGTGACCGGCAGGCCAGTCGATCGGCTCGCCGTTGATCCCTTCGAGGACGTAGATGGAGCCGACGGCTTTCGTGATCTTACGGATCCACGGATGCTTTTTGAAGAGCCTCGTCTTGAAGAGAAGGATGGCTGGGATCTTGACCAGCCGCCAAGCCGGGTTCGTTAGCCAAGGAGAGACGATGACTTTCTCCAGAGAGTCGATGACTGGGCACGAGTCAATGATGGACGGAAGTTCCGCTCCCATAATGCCTCCGTAGCGGTGTGATGAGGTGACTGATTCTAGCCGAAAGCCTCTGTTTTGTCAAGACAAAACCCGCGGAATCGCGGGTTTTGGTTTAGCCTGGGCTGTTGAGGCCTGTTTCGTCTGGTCCGTTTACGGGAGCTTCAGGGGTAGAGAGTTTTTCGACGCCCACGAGACACACCGCTTGCCATGGACGATAGACGCTCCGGAAGGTGCTGGTGGCTTGGCGGCCATCGGCATACAGGACGGAGTAGTTGAAGGAGGCGGTTGCGCCGGCATGCGCGCTTTCCGTGCATTTTACCTCGCCAGGTTTCAGATCCGTGGTTTCAATCGTCTTTTTTGGAGGGGGTTGGATGATGTTTGTCACGAGTGGCGTCGTGGTGCTCGCGATGCGGCCATCGCTTGTTCCCCAGATCAAGAATGAAACATCATCTTTACGAAGGTCTTTCGTGATCAGGATGTGGTGTGCGCTGTCATTTTTGAATTTAAAGTCAGGAGCTGGGTCGTAGAGCGTAGCATCGGTTCCAGCGGGTTCATAGTATCGAACACGATAGCTATGGTTACGCCGTTCCGTGATGGGCATGCCTGCTTTGAGCGCAGCGCGGAACGCGGTCGTGCCGATTTGGCAGAGGCCGCCACCGAATTCCGGAAGGGTTTGATTGCCCTTAATCACGAGTTCTGGCAACCATCCAGCTTCTCCGGTAATCGGACCGAGTGTTTTCATAGTCGAGAAGGTCTCTCCTGGACCAACGAGGGTCGCATGCAGGCGCTCGGCTCCGATGGCAATATTTTTACGACGGTTCGTTGGTGAGCCGGAAAAGTTTGAATCACCTCTTCCCAGGAGGTCGCGCACCCCTAAGCGCTCTGCTTCTTGGCCTTCAAACACGCCGTAACTTGTCTGAACTTCGAGTGTTGCTCGACGGTCGCCTGTTTTAGCGGCCGCTGTTTCAAGGTTGGCTTTTGTACTCGGAATATCTACCACTTGACCGCGTGTCGGAATTTTGAGATCGGCGACGGTGGAGGAGGGGGTGAGCTTAATCCATCCATTTTGGGGAGCGGTTGTCGCGGTAAAAGGATGACCATCAAAGAATTGGGTCAGTTTTTCTTGATCGAAGACGAGCGCGAGATCTGGAATGGTCGACGTAACCGTGAACAAATCACCGATCATGGTTGGGGAGAGGGTGAGAGTTTCCGTGTCTCGTGTGAGGGTAATGGGAGCGGAAAGCCACCGGTTCGCTTCAGCGAGCAGGGGTTCAAGGTCGCTTGCGCGTCGGCGTGGAGAGGTTTCTTCTCCGATCACGGCTTGCGCACGCGCCTGACCCGCCCGAAGAGCTTCGCTCACTCCGCGCATCGTGGCGTCTAGATCAATCTCTATGCCAGCACGTTCTGGAAGGATCGAGGCAGTGAAGGCTCCTGTGATTGGATTTCGATCATATCCAAAAGACGCATCCGCGGCCTCAATAGAGGCGGAACTTTTTTCGACAAAGGCGCGAAGTCCGTCCTGCTTTAGAAAGAGGGCGTCCTGCTGCGGTATGTTATGTGGAGCAAATGGGAGCAGAAAAGGGGCGTACCAGAGCGCGGTTCCGGGTGATCGTCCAACCCGATAGGCATCCGCACCGACCGCGTCCTGAAAACCAAGGAGACTGGAAAGCGGTACGCCCGTATCTTGTTTTGGCTCTGGAAATTCAAGGGAGAAGGTGGCCTGTTCAAAAATAGGGGCGAGCGTTTGTCGAACAAGGAGCGTTGCCTCCGTCTGTGTTTTTCCCCCTACGTCCACACCGGCGATAGACACGCCGGGAAGAAGACGGCCCGCGTAGACATACTGATACGTAAAGACGGCCCCCACGTACAGGAAGAGTAGGCCGAGGAAGCATCCAAGGACGAGGACGCGTGCGGAAGGAAGTTTCATGAAGAAGGAGAGAGGAGATCATTCAAGAGATCACGAGCAAGAGGGTCTGGAGCGCGCTCATTTTGAGGGGCGATGCTCGCAGAAAGGAGAATGCTCTGGTCTTTTTTTGGAGGTTCTGAAAAGAGGGAGAGGGGGAGCTGATACGAGCGATTCTCTCGAGTGAGAACCAGGAGATCCTGCTCAATCCGCGCGACGGTAAAGCGCTGCATAACGCCTCTAGCGTATAGGGATCTCTCCTCATGATCAAGCTGTATCCTCATCGAGTGGTCTCACGACGATCTTTTTATGAGACGCTTTGATAGGGAGGCGTATTTCGAGAATGCCGTGCTTCATCGTGGCTTCTATTGCGTGCTCATCGACGTCTTCTGGGAGGAGAATACTTCGACTAAACGCACCCCAGTAGCATTCTTGGTGGAACCAGTCTTCTTTTGCAATCGCTTCTTGATGTGTGCGCTCACCACGAATGGTGAGAAGATCGTTATGAACAGAAATAGCGAGCGCATTTGGATCAACCCCGGCAATCGCGGCACGAATAACAAGAAAGGATCCGCGACGAAACAGGTCTACCGCAAGCTGGCCTTCGCTGGGAGCGCCAAACCATTCGTGTAAAGAAGGAGCAGAAGAGGACATACGTGCTCAGTATACAACGGATGTGGTAGAATGACAGCATGTCCTCGTATCTTCGTGATCGTCTGGCTGAATGGTGGGGCTCTCTCGACCACGGTCAGCAGCTATCGCTCTCATTTTTTGCTCCTTGTGCAGTGCTCACCCTGATTCTTGCGGTGGTTTCATTGCAATCAAGTATCGCCATGCCGTTTCGCGCCCCAAAAACATTGCTAAAACAATCACAGGATCTTCTTGCGCAACAACGAGCTGAAGCAGAACATCTTCAGCAGTCCGAAGGAAATAAAGATACGGATGGAGATGGGATTGTAGATCAAGATGAGCTGCGCGTATTTCGTACCTCGCCGTATTTGACAGACACGGACTCAGATGGGGTACAAGACGCAGAGGAGATCCGTTTGGGAAGCGATCCAAACTGTCCTCCTGATCGTGACTGCTACGGATTTGCGGAGACGGGGGCTGATGCTGTGCCTCTCGCGGTATCCGCGGAAGCGGGAACAACGACAACGGTTCAAGGCGGAGGAATCGAGCCACCTAAACCCCCGGAGACACTGAGTCCAACGGAAATCCGTGCCTACCTTACTCGTACAGGGCTCGCGACTCCCGAACAGTTGGGTGCACTCCCTGACACGGGTGTGGTAGAATTGTATCGACGCGCCTATAACGAGCTACAACAAGTAAATGCGGCGCAAACAACTCCCTCTCCAGTAACAGATTCTCAGTCCTCTCCTTCCACTTCTCCGTAGTTCATCTTCCGCTATGGAACGCCCTTCTCTTTTTTCTCGAGTTCTTTCAACCGCTCTTCTCTGCGGTTTTGCTGGTATCGTTCTGCTTCAGCCGGTTCTTGCCCTTGCCGCGGGAGATGGTCCCTCTATTCGTGACAAAGCGGGAGCGGGAGCGGGGTATCCGACCACCATCACGGAAAACCTCCCTGAGCGTATTAACGCCGTCTACGAAAATATTCGGTGGGAACTGCTTGGAGCGGGAACGATGGCGTTCATGAACGCCATGCAGACCTTTTTTGGTCAGCTCGCGTATGATGCAGCAGATTATATTGCATCTGGAGGCAAGGGCCAGTCGGCGCTCTACTACGAAAAGGGGTTTGAAGGCTACCTGAAAGACGTGGCAGGCTCTGCCGCGGGTGAATTTATCGGGTCGCTCTCGCAGGCGAGCTTTTTTCAGACGATTGGCTTCGATCTGTGTCGACCGCCAGATCCGCGAACGCTTCTTCGCATCCAGCTTTCATTGGGAAGCTTTTTAGGACAAGGGCAGGGCGTGAACGAGCTGTATCAGCGACCACAGGCTCGTTGTGAGTTTAACGATATCATTCGCAACTACGAGCAGGTGTATCAAACCCTCTCGAACTCAGACATTATTAGTAATGTCGAGGCGAATATCAATACAAATTCGAACGATCTTGGTGTATCGTTCATGATTTTTAACCGTGCGGTGAACTTCGTGGATAACAGTCGAGATAATGCAGAAAAAGATCGCAAAGAAGGGAATGGCTATCAAGCGCTCCGTGACATGATCTCCCAACGAGTCAAGACTCCAGCAGAAACCATTCGAGAAGAGGCAAACCAGCTGCTCGTGAAAGATCCAAAGATGAACCAGCAGCAAATGAACGCGTTTATCGCGGAACAGGCGTTCAATCTTGGCCCTCAGCGGTTAGCCGTATATACAGCATCGGTTTTTCTGAACACGCTTGCCTCAAAAATGCTGAAGCGCGTATTTGAAAA
>CAYTGF010000001.1:111485-123704 GCA_964437285.1 uncultured Gammaproteobacteria bacterium | reverse complement strand
GAAGCGTATCCGTAGGATACGGTGAGTAAAAAACGGAGTTTTCGACAAAGTTATGCGCCAAACAGGTAAGTTCTAATTTTATTTCGTTTCCTTGTGTGGCTGACGAGCTTTACACATCTTGCAGAACTTCACGAGCTCCAAGCGGGCCTTGATGGTCTTCTTGTTCTTGCGCGTGTGGTAGTTCACCTTTTGGCAGGTGGTACAAGCCAGTTTGATGAGAGTGTCTTGAGACATAATCAGGGAAATACGTGGACTGCGTCGGGCCGCATGGAGCGGCTGGAGCCGGCGATCGGATTTGAACCGATGACCTACGGTTTACAAAACCGTTGCTCTACCGCTGAGCTACGCCGGCGTGGCGGTGTGGCGCAATAATAAAGTATTTCCCCGGTCAGGTCAAGCCGGGGGCTTGCCCTGACCGGGGGTGGGTGGTGGGGATACGGACTTTTCGCCCGATTGCGTTATCTTCCCGGGTCCTGCCGCTGCGGACCTCGAACAGTGCTCGCGGGGCCGCGCGCTTTTCAAGGACTCCCCTTCGCGTCACCCGGGAAGATGTACCATAAGGACTTTTCCCTCGATTTTTTGCAGGTAGCCCCGGGCTGTGCCCGGGGTTGGCCTGGGTTGGGGAAGGAGGAAGGGTGAAAGGGGATAAAAAGAGACTTTACCCAAAGAAAAGACCCCCGCCGCAGGGTGCGGACGGGGGTGGGGTCAGGACTCGGAGACCATTAGACGGCCTCCTTGGACTTGACCGTGGGGGCGGGGGGGAGAGGGGGAGGGGTCTGGCGGCGGGTGATGATGTGCTCGCCCGAGCCGTTGGTGACCGCGTCGGGGTCGGGCTCTTCGAGGAGCTCCTGTTCTCCCTCGGGGGTCGGATCCTTCCACATGGTGTTCGCCATGAGCCAGTCGAGTGGGCCGCGACCGATCATGCGCTGCTTGAGCTCTGCACGCGGATCGCCGTCCTTGCCCCAGGGAGGGGTGGGTTCGGCGCGCTTGGTGAAGAGGGCTTCGAGCTGCGCCATCTCGAGGAGGTCCGGCTGGAGCGTACGATACGCTTGCTGGCCCTTCACGCTGATCTCGTATCCCGGGATCTTCTGAGTGGAGAACTCCATGAGCTGGAACATCCAGTCACTGAGGCGGCCCAAGAGGCTCATCTGCAGATCGGCGTAGCGCGCGAGCTTCTCGTCGAGGTCCTCGCGATCGGGCGTCGGGTCCTTCCAGCCGAGCTCCGTGAGATCCGTGGATGTCACCATCCAGAGCGTCTCATTGAGAGACTCGGGCGTGCGACCCTGGAAGAAGAGCGATTCCGCATGCTTCAGCGTGATGCCGTTGTTCGCGGCGAAATCAGCGAAGCGCTTCATGTCGACGAGGACCGGAAGGATCTTCTCGTAGGAGAGCTGCTTGAGAGCGTTGCGAACCTCGGCGATGTCGAGATGCAGCCCGCTTGCCAGCTTCTCCCGAGCGAGTTCGCTCTTCCGTCTCTCGAGGAGGTTGACTTCCGCATTGGCCTTCGCATAGAGCCAGCTCCAGATGGCGTTCGCCGCCTTGACGCTGGGGTTCTGGGCGTAGGCTTCCGGATCGTGGATCCCGAGACTCTTCAGCTGCGCGATGGCCATCGGATGACCGAGCGCCGCCTGGTGAGTACAGGAGTTGTAGAGAACGAATTCGCGCGGGAACAGTCGCTTGATGAGCAGGAAGATCATGCCCATCGCCACGATGATGATGCGCGAACCCCAGATCACCAGGCGAGCGACCTTGTCGTCGTGCTCGAGCTTCAGTAGGATCACGAACCGCGACAGGAATCCACGCGGCTGCTTCCACTCGTTCTGGTGGTCCGCGAGGAACTGAGGCGACTGGATGCCCGCGATGTCCCGCTCCTCGTCCATGCGGATGGTCTCGAGGTTGGCGGTGTTCTGGGCCAGGAGCTGGCTGCGGTGCGCGGTGGTAGCCGCGGTGAACCGATCCTGTTCCTGCTGGACTTCGCGCTGGTAGGCGAGCAGCGACTCCGAGTCGCGCTCCGCATGCGTGCCGAGGCGGGTAGAGCTTGTACCGAAGCCCGGACGACGTCGCGAGCCATCGGTGTTTGTGCCACCGTTCTGTACTTCGTCACGAAGCTGAGCTTGGAGCGCAGAGTTCGCCTGGCGTCGACGAGTGAGCTCGTCGTTATGCCGGGTCACCATCTCTACGCGCTGTCGCTCCCGATCGGTGTTGTAGCTCTCGAGTTCCCCGTTGTAGCGGGTGTTCTCCTGAGTCCGACGAGCATTCGCCCTCGCGTGTGCGCGCTGTTCGGCGGTCTCGCGGATGCGTCGCTGCGTTACGAGCTCTTCCTGTCCGATACGTGCTTCGATCTCCTGTCGTAGGAACGAAAGCTCGAGCGGAATGGCATTGACCACCGACAGCACCAGCACGAGAAAGACTCGTCCCAGCTGATCGGCATAGCTGTTGCCGCCAACGGTAAGCTGGCGGACGGTCGCATGCCACATCTGCTCGGGTGTCGAAGACGGTTCGAGCGGTCGCTCGTCAATCTCCAGCCGCTTGCGGATGGGGTTCTCGATACGCTTCAGCCAGAACGTCCGGATGATCGAGTGGCGAGGTCGCTCCTTGATACCGGGGCTCGGGAGCATGGTCATGCTCGCCAGCGTGTCCTTGAGCGCGATGAGTCGGTCGATCGAAATCTCTCCGAACGATCCGATCAGCGCGAGCATGACGACGGCCGCCAGCTCTTCTTGGCCGAGAGCGAACGTGAAGGTTCGCGACCAGATCCAGAAGAACATCGCGAAGAAGAACGTCAGCAGCAAGCCGAGCTTGAGCCCGGTCGCGTAGGCGCTCTCGGTGAGGAGAGGGTTGCGCTCGTTCGTCTCGTTGCCTTGAGCATCGAGCTTTCTCTCACCCCAGGTGAACACACGCCAGAAGCGGGCGAGCAGCAGGGGGACTTGTCCGACGACGAAGGCGAGCAGGCGGCCCACGCTCTCGACGAGTGCGACGATCGTGTTGATGGCGCGGGTCGCTCCTTCGAGGATTCGTGCACCCCACTTCCCGTAGCGATGCTCGAGCTGCTGTGTTCGCTCGAGAGCGAGTTGCTCGGACGTCTTGGTCGGAACGGTGGGCGCTGACACCGGGTTCGGTGCCGTATGTGGATTCAGTTCTTCTGCCATGGCCACAGCCTCTCTTGGGGTGTATAGCCCCAAGTACTCCGTTTCAGGTTTCAAGGATCACGTCAAGGGCAACGAAGTTTGCCTTTGACGAATGGGTGATTGTAGCAAAGAATACCAAGTTTGTCAAGCCCCTCTAAACAAAACACAATCCGTAATTTTTGGCTAAAAATAAGGAAAAAATATTCATTTTTATGCGCTAACGCGCGTTTGTCCTTGCTGCGGGGTTAATAGGCGAAGCCTCCATGTTGTTTTTTGTGAATTCAAAGCGAGTCCTCTCCACTTTTTGGCTCAGAATAAGGAGTCTATACGATTTTTCTCCATAGCTCGCTTCGCTCGCCATGGTGTTTTTTTAATACGCTAACGCGCGAAATCACCCTTCAAACAAGGGGTTAAGGAATAAAGCTCCTAGACACTATCCTCGTTTGAAACACGGGGTTAAGGGGCGAAGCCCCTTCATTGCCACCCCCTCTTCAGCAAAAACACAAATAAAAATCCGAGCGTTTTTGCTCGGGGGAGAGACGTTCAGGCTCGGCCGTAGGCTTCGAGCTCGCGGTCGCCGTGGAGAGGGCCGCGGTCGCTTTCGCGTTGAATGATGCTGCTGGGGATGGGGCCGGTGTTCTGGGCGCGGTCGAGAGCGCGGAGGCGGGTGTGGTCCAGGTGAGCCGTGACGGCACCGCCAATGGACGCGACGACAAACAGGATGAGCGTGATGGTGAGGAGCATGGCTGGTCCTTTCGTGAGCCCTTTATATACTCGCTTTTTTGGTTCTTGTCAAGCGTTTTTGGGGCGACTCAAGGCAAGTTTCCCTCGCTCAGAATAAGGAATCTATACTATTTTTTTCATGACTCGCTTCGCTCGCCATGGGTTTATGGGTACATGAGGTGATGAGTGCCTCGATAACAGAGAGACGAACGAAGTGAGTCTCTCAAAAAAAGAAAGAAAATTCCTTATTCTAAGCGAAGAAAAAAGACCTCTGCTAGAGGTCAAGGAGGTTGGTACGGAGGCCGGGGCCTTGCCATACGGAGGTGGGCGTGGGGTTGCGCGATGGAAGGGGCTCCCAAGGGGTCCCTCCTTCGGCGAGCGGGACCAAGAGTGAGCGAAGGGTGCCCGCGGTGCGTTCGGTTGTGGGAGGGGCGGGAAGAGCGGGTTGCGGTTCTGGTTGGCTCATGGCGTGCTCTACCTTATACAAAAACGCCCTCGCTGCCAAGGCTAGCGAAGGCGTTTTACTTGGAATTGATGCTCTGCGAGGTACTCCGGTGTGATCTCGTAGAGAACGGGAGCAAAATTTACGAAGAGTTTTTCTTTCCGAATCGGCTTCCCGTCGACGAGTTCTTCGCGCCAGAGCTCGTTGTATCGATACCACTTGCCTTGATGTTCGGCGAAACAATGATCTTGCTCCACGACGTGCAGCTTGTGTTCAAGTGGTTGCGTGGAACGAATTTCGCCTTTGAGATGTGTATCCGTGAGCCAGAGGAGGATTTGGAGCGGTTGATCAGAGACGTTTTTAATCTTCAGATCGACGAAGTTATAGAGCACGGTCGCGCCGCTGCCGAAGGGGAGGGTACGGCCGGAATCAGGGAAGACGTCGTATGAATGGTGATGCCGTTCAACGAGGAGGCTTGGGGTATGCAGGAACATCCAGGTAAGGAAGTTCGCGAGCTGGCAGAGGCCGCCGCCCAACCCTTCGATGACTTCGCCACGCGAAAGCAGCATGCCGTCAACATAGCCTCGTTCGCGTGTTGGTTTGCCGAGGATCTTCCAGAACGACAGCGTTTCTCCAGGACGAATCACGATCCCACTCATCGAACGAATCGCGGTGCGGAGGTTTTGAATTTTTTGCTGCTGAAGACGAAGATCGCTGGAACCTAGCGTGCGAATGAGGACACTCTGATGCCGTGCAACGACGACCGGAAGGGGGTCATTTGCGTGGCGCGT
Organism: uncultured Gammaproteobacteria bacterium; assembly: GCA_964437285.1. Classification (GTDB taxonomy): domain Bacteria; phylum Patescibacteriota; class Patescibacteriia; order 2-12-FULL-60-25; family 2-12-FULL-60-25; genus JAGOUA01. Next base: position 118,620 of record CAYTGF010000001.1, on the reverse strand, counting down.
GGTGAGGGATCGGTCGAAAAGCAGGCGAAGCGATGTCAGCGTGTGACGTACAAAAAGAATGAAGGGCTTTGCCCAAGGATAGCGCAAGGAAAGCGCGCGCCGACGGGGTGTTTCGAGGTCGGCGAGGTAATGACGGAGAACGGCTTCGGATGGCATAGAGATTCGCTCGCCACAACGAGGTATCCGCCATATCGTGACAGGAATGCACACGAAAGAACAGCGCCTACAACGCAAAAGCACCCGTCACCGACGAGCGATGGGTGCTCGTGCGGCGAGGGTGCAGGGGTGTTAGGCGGCGAGCTGCAGGAGCTCGTCGAGGGTGGCATCGGGAAACACCACCTTGTACTCGAGGAGCTGGATCAGCTCCTCGAACTTCAGTGCGCCGAGACGAGCGAAGCCCTCTTCGGTGAGGGCGCCGAGACGCTCGAGCAGGGTGCACCTCAGCACGCCGTAACCCAGGAGGGTACGCTGGCGCCAGTTGAGCGGAGTGGCGGGCCCGTTCGAGATGCCTGGGCGCCCGCGACGCGCGGAGGCAGAGTCGCGCCTCTGCGCCTCGACCAAGTCCTTTTCTCGGAGCGCTTTCACCTTCGCTTCGAACCGGATGCTGAGGGCGTTCGCCTTCTCGTGCTCGTCCGACAGGCGATGGAAGAGCTGGATGAACTCCTGGAGGGTCCGCAGGTCATCCGGCGCGCCGACGAACTGAGTGCGGTAGTCCTTGTTCAGAAGTCGACCCGTGAAGGTGATCACGTTCGGCGACTGTTCTAGGGTCGGGTGATCTCCGCTCTTCAGGATGTCGAGCCCCTTCGCGAAGGCGCTCGTGGCGTCGATGAGCTCGCTCTTCTCGTGCCGGAAGTCGCGGTCCTCGTCGAAGTGCAGGCTGCTGTAGTCGATCCGGACCTTGCCAGGCGGGATCGTGTCGATGTCGGGCATTGTGCTTGTCCTTGTTGAAGGTGAAAGATCAGGCGGCGAGGGCGGCGAGCTCCTCGACGGGGACGCTGTCCCGCACGTGGAGGACGATGGCGGCCACCAGGTCCTGGACCGTGACCGTCGCGAGGGCTCGCGCCTCCGCCTCGGTGGTGGGGTTCAGTGCTGCGATGAGCGCGGCCCGCGTGAACCGGCTGCCGCTGAGCAGGTCCGCCAACGCCATCCCGAGAAGCGGGTTGAGCGGAGTGGTGCTCGTGGCTGCCTCGAAGTCGCGCAGGCTGGCGTTCACGATCTGGTTGCGCGTGGCCTGCGAGGCGATGAGCGCCAGGTGGCACTGCACGATCCTCACGAGGAAGGCCATGTCCTCCTCGGCGCCCTCGATCACGAGTCGATCGTCCACGCCCATGAAATTGCACGCCGTCTCGATGCGAGTCGGCGTGACGCTCACGACGCGGGCGCCGTAGCTGAGGTCGCCGAGAACGAGGCATCTGAGCACTTGCTCGAAGGTGCGGTCACGATCCACGAGTTCGCGATCATTTCGGAAATCTCTGACGATGATCTGACCCATGACACATCTCGCTTTCTGTCCCAAAAAGGGCGCATTCCAGAAAATTGGAAGTTTCTGATGATAGCATAAAATCGATCGTTTGTCAAGAATATCAAACAAAAAACTCGCATTTCTGCGAGGTTTTTCATGGTCGGGCTAGTGGGATTCGAACCCACGGCCTCTACGTCCCGAACGTAGCGCGCTACCAACTGCGCTATAGCCCGAATAAGAAATTCTCTTTCTTTTTGGGCGAAGCATAGCTTTTTTGGAGGGGGAGTGCAAGGGAGGTAAAACGGAGTTTTATGGGTTTTTTACCAAGAATCACGAATATTGGTTATTTGTTAACAGCCTCACTGCGTTCGGCTGTATGGCAAGAATAAGGAAGAACTTTTTCTTTTTTTGATGACTCGCTTCGCTCGTCATCAGATTTTCTGGTGTCTGACACATGTCTGACACATGTCAGACATGTGTCAGACATGATAAAAACCCCATGACGAGCGAAGCGAGTCATGAAAAGAAAAGACCCCACACCAAGGATGGTGTGGGGTGGGGGTCAGGGGGCGTACTGGCAGCCGGAATAGTCCGTGTTGCCGTTTCCGTCCGTGATGGGGGAGGAGGTGCAGCGCAGGTGGTCTCCCGCCCAGGAGCCGGGAACGACGACCGTTGCCGGCACGCGGTTGACGGGGTTGCCGCCGAAGTCCGCGGGCGTGAGGGCTCGGAGCGATCCGGCGGGCGCGGGTGGCACGGGGGCCGTGGGGGTCACGGGTGAGGACGCCGTCGTGTTGTCGGTCGGAGTGACCGGCGACGGGCTCTGGCGCCGGTACACGTTCGACGGGACGGCCATGTAGACCAGGACCGCGATGAGGGCCATCACACCAAGGAGCGCGGTGACGATCGGTCCCCACGGGGCGGCGGCAGACTCCTTCACCTCGATCTTGAGCGCGTCCTCAACAGGGGGCGTCGTCTTGGCGACGATCGTGGGCTCAGGCTTCGGCTCGGGCTTCGAGTCAGGGGTCTTGGCGACCTCAGCGCGACGCTTCTGCTCCAGCTGCTCTTCCGTGGCGAGACGGGTCTTGAGCTCTCCCTCGTAAGCAGTACCGTTCACGAGCACGTGGTTGACCAGCGCACTCGCCTCCTTCCGCTGCTCCATGGTCCAGCCACCCTCCGGCAAGTCGAGGAGCGCGTCAATTGCGGCGGTGAGCGGCTCTCGCTCCAGGCGCTTGGTCAGCGTCTGGACAGCGGCGTCACCGCGGAAGAAGGGGAGCGCAGCGACGAGAATCGCCTTGTTGGCGACGGCCCAGTCGAGATCGTTCTTGCGCCACGGTCCCGGTCCGGCGGACATCCGCTCGAGGCGGTCGACGGTGTTCTCGCGGAACGTGTTCAGACGAGCGAGCAGGGCCTTCTCGCCGTCCGTCTTCGCCTTGTCCGGATCCGTGAGAAACGGCTTGGCCAGGGTGAGGGCATCGCGGACCCGGATCGGATCGCTGAACGAGCCTGCGGCGAAGTCCTTCATCTGCTGCTCTTGGTCCGTGTTCGTCATGGTGGGGATGTCCTTGGTTGCGGCGGTGTGGTTGCCGGTGAGGGTCTTGGAGCGGTCTGCGATCGAAATCACGTTACTGGTTCCGATGCCGGGTTGCGTTTGGCGGCTCATGTGGGGCTCTTCCTTCGGGTGGAGCTGTTCGTTGAGTCGATCGCGGAGCGCTGTGGTGTAGGCGTACTCCGCGAAGTTCTTCCTGTTGTCCTCGGGGACGAGGTCGGCGAATCGTTCGAGCGCCCAGCGAAGCTCGCTCCAGAAGAACCGAGTCTCGCTGAGCGAGGACGGCGCCTCGGCTCTTTCCACGAGGAGCTGTGTCGCGGCTGGCCACATTTGGACCAGCATCTCGTGCACGCGGTTCAAGCAGGGCTCGAGAAGGGTGCGCTCATTCACGTTTCTGTACGCGGTGTAGAGCGCCTTCCAGGCGTTGTGACGTGTTTCCTGCTCGCTCGTCACGAGCTTTCGCTCGAGCTCCTCAAGGAGGATTCGTTGCCGGAGCTTCGTTGCGAGCCAGTGCTTTTTCCAGAGTTGCTCGGTTCGTGTGCGTGCCGTGTTGAGATCTTCTGGTGTCCAGAGGGACTTGCGAGCGAGAAGCTCGCTACCTTCCTCGATGATCGCCGACTGGGCATCGAGCAGGGTGATGAGATCAGAGAGTCGTTTGGCAAGCTTGGGCTTGCCTGAGACCGTGGTCCAGTCGTCTCCCAACTGTTCCAGACGACGATCATGATTTGCTCGCCAGCCGATGAGGTCCTTCGGTTCGCCGCCCGTGTTGAGAAAGGCGACGATGTTCTGCGCTCGACTCCCGATGTCGCTAGGAAGACCCTGGCTCTCGAAGGCGATACGGTCAGCCATTTTGTACTCCGATGATGAAAAGGTCGTCCCGAGGGAAAAACGCCCATGGGAATGCCCTAATCTAGCAAAAAACAGGATCATTGTCAACCCTCGGGTCTTGTCCAAGGAGTGACCACCCTCCTATACTGACAAGGATCCCCCTTCTATGCCTGCTCATCGCCCCGTTATTTTGCTTGTTCTTGATGGATTTGGGGTTGCGCCCTCTGAAGAAGGGAATGCGATAAAAAAGGCGAACATGCCGCGTTTTCACCAACTGGTTCAAAGTTATCCCGCGATGACGGTCCAGGCTTCTGGTGCCGCCGTGGGGCTCTCTTGGGGAGAGATGGGAAACTCTGAGGTCGGGCATCTCACGATTGGGGCGGGGCGGGTGTTTTATCAGAGCTTTCCTCGCATCAACCTTGAAATTGAAACCGAGCGTTTTTATCAGAACCAGGCGTTTCTTCAGGCGACGGAAGCCGTCAAAAAGTCGGGAGGAAAGCTGCATTTACTTGGGTGTCTTTCTCCGGGCAATGTTCATGCTTCGCAAGATCATGCCTACGCCCTTCTTGAGCTCGCAAAACGACAGGGTCTGAAACGAGTCTTTTTGCATGCATTTTTAGATGGTCGAGATACAGGGTTTGCGACGGCAAAAGGGTTTGTGCAAGAAGCGCAAGCAAAAATGAAGGAGCTGGGAATAGGGGAGATTGCGTCTTTGTCAGGGCGGTACTATGCGATGGATCGTGATAACCGATGGGACCGTATCGAGCTCGCCTATAAAGCGATCGCCTCAGGGCAGGGGGTACAGGCCGAAGATCCGCTCGCCGCGCTCGAGGCGTCGTATGCGCAAAACGTGTACGATGAGCAGTTTGCGCCGACGGTGATCACGCGCGGAGGGCAGCCTGTCGCGACGGTCGAACCGGGTGATGCCGTGATATTTTTTAACTTTCGTCCAGATCGTGCCCGCGAACTAACTAAGGCGTTTGTATTGCCGGCTTTTGAGAAATTTCCTCGTACGTTTATCGATCACCTCACGTTTGTTTCAATGACGGAGTATGAAAAAGATCTTCCCGTGGATGTCGCCTATCCGCCACATATTATTGAAACCTGTCTCGCACGCGTGGTCGCGGATGCGGGTCTTCGTCAGCTGCATATTGCCGAAACAGAGAAGTATGCGCACATCACCTTCTTTTTAAACGGTATGCGCGAAGAGGTGTTTTCGGGAGAAGAGCGCGTGATTGTTCCCTCGCCACCCGTCTCGACTTACGATGTACAGCCGGAGATGTCGGTCGCGTCGCTTGCGGAACGAGTCGTGAAAGAAACACTTGCACAAACCTACGATTTTATCGCCGTAAACTTCGCAAATCCAGACATGGTGGGGCATACCGGCAACGAAGCCGCGACGGTTCTCGCGTGTGAAGCGGTGGATAAGGCGATTGGGCGAGTGGCAGACGCGGTGCTTGCGGTGGGGGGCGCTCTCGTCATCACTGCCGATCATGGAAACGCGGAAGAGGTGAAGAATCTTGTTACAGGAGAGATGGATAAAGAGCACTCGACGAACCCTGTGCCATGCGTGATTGTGGCGTCGTCGCTTGAAGGGCAGAAAGCCTCGACGGGAGACGTGATTGGAGGAGATCTTTCGTTTACCCCGCCCTCTGGCATGTTGGCGGACGTGGCTCCAACGGTCTGCGCTTTACTTGGGATTGCACCACCGCCCGACATGACGGGTCGAAGCTTGGTATGAAGCGGATGTTGGTCTCGGATGCTGTTGCGCTGATCAAGGCCCTTGGTAAACGGTTTACGCACAAAGCGATGGTGGATGTTGGAACACCTGAAGACACACTCATCATGACACTCTTGTCCGCACGCACTCGGGATGAGCAGGTAGTGGCTTTGTACGGACCGTTGCGGGAACGGTTTCCTCGCCTAGAAGATTTGGCATGTGCAACTCAGGGGGAGCTTGAAGCGGCCCTCGGGACGATTGGGCTGTTTCGGAACAAGGCAAAGGCGGTTCGATTGCTCGCGCAACAACTTCTTGACGAGCATAGCGGGCAGGTTCCCCGAACCATGGAGGAGCTCCTGCGCCTTCCGGGAGTGGGTCGAAAAACGGCGAGCTGTGTGCTGTGGTACGCGTTTGGTATTCCCGCGATGGCGGTTGATACTCATGTGTTTCGTATTGCTCGTCGGTTGGGATGGTCGCGAGGGGCAACACCCGAGGCGGTTGAGCAGGCGCTGATGGCGTATCTTCCGCGAGAAACATGGGGCGAGGTGAATCGGGTATTTGTACCATTTGGACGCGCAGTCTGTGTTCCTCGCACCCCAAAGTGTGACGTCTGTCCCGCAAAACAGGTGTGTGCCTACGCCCAGAGTCGGCGACGTGGTACACTGCCTGCATGATGCTCACCGAGCTTGATTTCAGTGCTTTTTTGCAAGCGCACCTCGGCGGCTTTGGACAACCGTTCGCGATTTTTGCCGCTCGTTGGTTGATCTTACTCGTCTTTTTTGTGACGCTCATCGCGACGGTCGCGGAACGTGATCGTGAAACAAAACATGCTTGGTATGAGCTTTGGTGGTCTGTGTCGCTCGCACTCGCGACGTCACTCACGCTTGCGGCACTCATTGGTCGAGAGCGGCCGTTTCATGATCCGAGCGGACTCGTTCAGGCGCTTGTTCCAAATCCGGCTTCAGAACACGCCTTTCCCTCGTCGCATGCCTCAACGATTTGGGCGTGGGCGTTTGCGGCAAGCTGGATTCATCGTCCAGCTGCGTGGCTTTGGATCGCGGTAGCAGTGCTGGTGGCGCTTGGTCGTGTATTTGTGGGGGTGCACTATTTTTCTGACGTGGTCGCGGGGATGGTGGTTGGGGCGTGTGCCTTTTTTGCGGTTCGATTCGGGCATAGGCTTATTCGGCGCGTCATCGCCGTCTAGATATGCGGGTCTCTTTTTTTGCTCTGCCATTTATCGTGATCGTCCTTGGGGTGTTTCGTTTGGTGTACGTTGGATGGTTGCAGGTGCCGGATGTTGGGCCTGGTCGACAGGTCGTGCTCACGTCAACGGATCCTCAAGCGGTCGCGCACGCCCTTGAGGAAGCGGGGATTATTCCAGGGGCGCTTTCGTTTCGTGGATACCTCGTCTTTTTTGATCGTCGCGAGGGGCGTATCAAAGCAGGGGAATACCAACTTCGCACAGGAACGCCGTATCGAGATCTTGTTGCGGAGCTCATCGCGGGCGTTCCAAAGACCGAAGTCGCGGTGAGGGTGATTGAAGGGTGGACGGTAAGTGATGTCGAGGCGGAGCTTGTTC
>CAYTGF010000001.1:0-111475 GCA_964437285.1 uncultured Gammaproteobacteria bacterium | reverse complement strand
TTTCAGGTCTCATCGACCACGGTGCGTGCGGCGATCGGCGAGCGTGCGAATGGAGCCGCGTTTGATCCGTTGTGGCGAGAAGAGTTCTCTTTTCTAAAATCCCTCCCCAAAGACCGCTCCTTAGAAGGGTACTTGTTTCCTGATACCTATCGCATCTGGAAAGAGCAGCTTCCAGAATCGCTCATCCGAAAGCAGTTGCAGGCGTTTGAGACTCGAGTGGCGGGATTATCCGTGACCGAAAAAAGCTTGCCGCTCAAGAGTCTTGATGAGGTCCTTCGGCTGGCTTCCATTGTGGAAAAAGAGGTTCCTAACCATGCTGATCGCCGCTTGGTGGCGGGGGTATTTTTGACGCGGCTTCGAGAGCGCATGCCGCTGCAGAGTGACGCCACGGTGCAATACGTGACCCAATCCGGCCGCGCTCGTTCAACCTCGGCGGACCTTGAAACGGCTTCCGCGTTTAATACCTACAAACAGGCAGGACTTCCACCGGCACCCATCGCAAACCCCAGCCTCTCCTCAATTCAGGCCGTTCTTGACCCGGATATTCGTGGGTACCGGTACTTTTTGACGGATGAACAAGGGAAGGTCTACTACGCGACCACGTTTGAAGGACATATTGCGAATCGACGTAAAGCGGGGTACTAGCGAGGGTTTTGGCTTGACAAAGAGCAAAAAATATGGTTAAATGCGACATCGGCACATGCTGAACGAACTTTCAACCGCCTTGAACTGGATGGTAGATCATGAACGAAGTCGCGATGACGGAGCACCCGTCGCAGGACGAACACCCCCTCACTGACCAGGTCAGCCCGTCTTTTCCTGAGACCGATTCGGCAACGGATCAGGCGGAGCCTGTCCCTTGTCCGAATAAGCTCTTCACCTCCCTCCATGCGGAGGTGACCCACCACACCAAGACCCTGATCGAGGCCCTCGGTCGACGGGTCGCCACCATGGCGAGCTGCCTCGCGGTGGGGGATCCGACCGCGATGCTACGCCCAGAGGCATGGCAGGGGGAGGAGTATCGTTACAGTTCCAATGGTAATAGCGTTTCTCTGAAGGGCGATGAGCTCGAGCGAGCGCGCAAGCGTTGGCGTCTCTGGTACCGATTTTTTACCGCGATGAACCACTCGCAGGTGTCGTTCACGCGACATACCTCAAAGCTGGGGTTCGCGCAACTCTGTCGGTTCTACCAAGACGCGTGGCTACAGGTCGAACGCCCTCGTCGAAACGCTTGGTGCAACCGGCATGGCGCACTCCCTGAGCGAACGGACTTGAAGGCGATGAAGTCGGAAGAACTTCGACGTGAGTGCCTGCGTGAACACGATCGTCGAGATCAGTTCGAGGCTTCCAGGAACGGTGATCAACTCCCGGAGCTTTCTCCTGAGCTCGTGACGTCGCTTCTTCTCGGACTTGCGACCAGCGTTCGTAACGATTCACCCGAGTTTCTCTGCTGGTCGATCGTTCATACAGAACGAGCCGAGGGCCGACCCGCTCTCCGAATCGGATCGGATCTCAGACCGCTCCTCGCGAAGCTTCGGCGTTGGGATCCTTCCGGCACGAAGTCGCGAAAGCTTGCCCTTGCGCAAGGCTGAGCCCTCACGGGGGCTTTTTTGTTTTCTTCGCTCAGAATAAGGAATCTCTTTTTCTTTTTTAGAGAGACTCGCTTCGCTCGTCTCTCGTACATCCTTACAATCATGGCGAGCGAAGCGAGCCATGAAAAAAACAAGCACAGATTCCTTGTTCTCTGAAAAGGTGCCAGGCACCTTAAAAAACTTTTATTTGAAAAAATATCCTTTCCTTTTTTGGACGAGCGGAGCGAGTGATAAAAAAAACCGAGCATTGCTCGGGGGTGAGTCAGGTGGACTCAGGGGTGGGGTCCGCGCTGGGGGCGGGCTCGTCGGCGGGCGGGGGCTCTGCGGCGGCGGGCTCCGCGGCGGGGGCTTCGGTGTCGTTCGCGTCGTCGGGCGGGGCGGGCTTGGTGGTCGCGGGGCCGGCGGGGGGAGCTTCGGTGATGTCGGTCTTCTGTGCCTCAGCGGCGTAGGTGCCAAATCCCATGGGAGTTTCTCCTTGGTGTTGCCTGGGGAAAAGCGGGCAACGGGTGGTATTCTCGATGGATTTTTTTGTTTTGTCAAGGGCGTCCCTAATTGCTACGCTCGGCGCATGTCTGAATTTGTTCTGTCTTCTGGCGTGGGACTTCACAAGCGCATTGACTATGCGCAAGAGCTGAATCAAGAACAGCTGGATGTTGTATTGCATGGCGATGGTGCTTGTTTAGTGCTCGCCGGCGCTGGATCAGGAAAAACGCGCACCCTCACCTATCGTGTCGCCTATTTGCTTGAACAGGGGGTTGATCCAGCGTCGATTCTCCTGCTCACGTTCACGAACAAAGCCTCGCGCGAAATGCTTGACCGCGTAAAAAAGCTCTTAGGGAACGAGGCGGTTGGCTTGTGGGGAGGGACATTTCACTCGATTGGGAGCCGCGTGCTCCGTTCGTTCGCGGATACCCTTGGATATGCGTCTTCGTTTTCGATTATGGATTCGGAAGACGCGGGGGATCTGCTTAAGGCACTGATCAAAGAGTTCGGTATTGATACCAAGGCCAAGCGTTTTCCCTCAACATCGGTCGTGCAGGATGTGATTTCGTATTCGCGAAACGCACAAGAAACGATTCGAGAAACCATGGAATGGAAGTATCCACATTTTCAGGATGCGGCGGCCAAAATCGAAGAGATCGCGACGGTCTATCAAACGAGAAAAAAAGCCGCGAACATGGTGGATTTTGATGATCTCCTCGCTTTGCTCGCGCTCCTTCTCGAGGATCCGGCCTATGGTCCATCGATCGCGCAGCGGTTTCACTACGTTCTTGTCGATGAATATCAGGATACAAACGCGCTTCAAGCACGAATCGTGAAAGGATTTTCGCAGGTGCATAAACAGGTGCTCGTGGTGGGTGACGATGCACAGTCGATTTACGCGTTTCGTGGCGCGGATGTACAGAATATTCTCTCCTTTCCAAAACGATGGCCAGATGCGAAGATTTTTAAATTGCTCACAAACTATCGATCAACACCGCAGATTCTAGAAGTGGCGAATGAATCTCTTCGGCACAATCAGGACCAATTTGAAAAAGATCTCGTCGCGATGGGAAAACAGGGCGAGAAGCCAAAACTCGTTCCGTGTCAGTCGGCGAGCCAGGAAGCGCGCTATGTTGCTGATCAGCTCATGCAGCTCCGTTCTCAAGGGCGATCGCTCAAAGAAATAGCGGTGCTCTTTCGTTCAAGCGCGCATTCGCAGTCGCTTGAATTCGAGCTCATGAAGCGTGATTTGCCGTATGAATATCGCGGCGGACAGAAGTTTTTTGAACGTGCGCATATTAAAGATGCGATCTGCTTTTTACGCCTTCGACACAATCCGAAAGACGAAGTTGCATGGTTGCGTATTTTACAGTTACAGCCAGGGATTGGCGCAACGTCAGCGGCGCACTTCGCAAAACAATCAGGACTCTTCACAAGTTGGGGAGAGATAAAAACCCTGCCGATCGCCTCTGCGTGGAAGGGAAAAGCGCGTGAAGGGTGGACGATGCTTTCCGCGCTCCTCGATGATCTTGGCACGGCGAGCGAATGGCCGAGCACAGTTCTTCGTCGGTTGCTTGGGTCTTCGTACAAACGCTATCTTGAACAAGAATATCCAAACTGGCGCGATCGTCTTGAAGACCTTGAGCAGCTCGCCTTGTTTGCGGAAGCGTATCAAGACACGGGGGCGTTTCTTGCGGATATTGCGCTGTATGACGATGTGGTAGCCGCGCGGCAAGAGGCGGGAGCGCATGATCAGGAGCGCTTAGTTCTCTCGACGATCCATCAGGCAAAAGGGCTTGAGTGGGATTCCGTGTTCGTGATTCACCTCGCGGATCAGAGCTTTCCGAGTCGACGCGCGCTGAACGAAGAAGGAGGTATGGAAGAAGAACGTCGATTGTTCTACGTCGCCGTGACGCGAGCGCGGCGAGATCTTTTTTTGACGTATCCCATGACGCTTGGGTTTGATACGTTGCAATTTCAGCATCCAAGTACGTTTATTGAAGAGGTGTCACCTCGATTATTTGATCGTGTTGAGCTTCGCGATCCGTATGCGGCTCGCGGATTCTTCCCCAAGGCTTCGCCTGTTGCAAGCTGGGATTCGGGTGAAGAATGGGTCGGAGACGGTGAAACCGTGATCGAGCAAGATCGTTCCGGTGAACGACGTTTGGCTCCTTCTCCCACCATGAAAACGGCGTGGAAATCTTCAAAAACACCTCCAGCAGCTACGGGCTTGTCGTTTTTGCGCGCGGTTGATGAACTCTAGGTATGTCGCTTGCTCGACTTCGCGGCCCCGGGCACCCGGATGCGCTTTGTGACCTGATGGCAGCCGCCCTCGTAGAGGCGTATCTTGAGCGTGATCCGGATGCACGTACGAGATTTTGCGTGACAGGCGGTCGTGAAAGCGTGTTTGTTGACGGCGACTTAGTATCGACCGCAGATTTTGATGCTGCTCCGGTCGTGCGTCGAGTCATTGCGGAAGTGGATCCGACCCTTTCGTTTGAGCCATTTTTGACAGGGGATGCGGTTCAGACGGAATTTTTGCCGTATGCCGCAAGCGCTGATCCTTGTTTAATTGTGGGATATGCAAGTGCAGAAACGCCAGATTTTTGGCCGCTTGCGCGTCACGCAGGCAGGCTCTTTGTGCAGAGCATTGAATCTGTCCGTCGTAAAGAACAGGACGGGTTCGTGCTTGGGTCGGACTATGATGTGGTGATGGACGACGTTCGTCGTGAAGCGACGGTACGCATGGAAATTGCGACCGAAACACATATCCCCGCGATCGAAAAACTCCTGGTAGAGCTTTTGGATGGAGTGTTACACGGATGGAAACTTCGCCTTGTGGGACGTGGGGTGATTGGGATGAGTGGTTTGCGCCGTCGATCAGGGGCTTCTGGCCGGGTGTCATCGATAGATCAAATGTCATCGCATCTGCCGAGCTCTCTTTCTGGGATTGGTTATGTCGTTCGCCATCCCGGAAACGTCGGAGCTTGGCTCGCGCGAGCTGAGGCAAAGCGCTTAGTTCAGGAGGGGAGGGGCCGAGGAGTTTTACTCCTTCTTCGTTGGGATCCTTATGAAACGCGTCCACAACTCGTTTCTGCTCGCAATGAACGAGGGGAGGACTTAGCGGGAGGCATCGATCTTGCTCTGCTCGACCTCGTTGCGCCACATGTCGCTCTCATGAGCCCCGACCTCCTCATGAAGCAGCTCCGATCGGATTGGGATCCGACTATCGTGCTGCCGTGGTAGACAAACCTTTACGGATTCCGTATTCTAGTTCTACTATGCTCGCACGTTCTCTTTTGATGGTGGGGATCCTGTGTGGATCGTTTGTACTTGTTGGAGCGGGGTGTAGCACGCCCTCTGCGCAAGCGCCTACCACCTCGACCGTTTCTTCAACGACGGATTCTACTCCTTCTTCTGCTCCCGCTATGTCTGATGCACTTGCGTTTCCAGGTGTTCGTCCATCGGCCGAACTCATGAAAAAGGTTCGTATTAAAACCACAAAAGGAGATATTCTTATCCAAATCGATCCTGAGGCGGGCCCAAATGCGGCCTCAAATTTCGTGTACCTTGTTCAGCGAGGATTTTATCGAGGAACGATTTTTCATCGTGTGATTCCTGGATTTATGATCCAAGGCGGCGATCCAACGGGTACCGGTATGAGTGGCCCCGGATACACCATTCCGGATGACAAGGTGAACTTGCCCGTAAAACAGGTGGCGGTAGATAATGGGGTAGCTTCTTTTCCGATGTACACCAAAGGAACAGTCGCTATGGCGCGCACCATGGCAAAAAATAGCGCTGGATCCCAGTTCTTCATCATGGTAAACGATAACGCTATTGATCCTGTCTACGCCGTGTTTGGACACGTGCTCGAAGGACAGGAGATCGCTGATGCGATTGCTGCCGTTCCTCGTGACGAACAAGATCGTCCTCTCGAAGAAATCAAGATGCTTGACGTGGTGATTGAATAATAACCATTCACCCTATGAACATTCCACGACTTTTTCTCGTGATGGGCGCCTCTTTCGCCCTCATCGCGGGTGGGACGTGGATGTTTTTTGTTCGGCAGGACTCTTCGTTACCGCAAGCTCCGCTTCCACCGGTCCAGCGATACGAACCGCCTGCACCAGCGCCTGCACCAGCGCCGGTCCCGAGCACGTCTACTTCGACGGTGGTTTCTCCGGCATTTCCTGAAGCGTTGCGCCTAGATGTACCATTCTTGAGTCAGGCGCCAAAAAAGAACTGGGCAATGCCGTACCAAGAAGCCTGTGAAGAAGCTTCTGTGTTGATGGTACAGGCGTATTTTTCTGGAAAACAGAAGAGCTTCTCACCTGAAGAGGGGGATGAGGCAATCATCAAAATCGTTGATTGGTCCGCCAAACAGTACGGTCCTGAACTCGTTGATATGACGGCACAAGAAGTAGCGACGATGGTTGAGGGCTATATGCCGGAACTTGAAGCAAGTGTGAAGCCGTTACGGTCCGCGGAAGATATCAAGCGCGAGCTCGTGAAAGGCTTTCCGGTGATATTACCCGCGGATGGAAAAACACTCGCAAACCCTCATTTTCGGAGCGGTGGTCCGCGCTATCATATGTTGGTGATTAAAGGGTATCTTGCGGATGGTCGCTGGATCACAAACGACCCAGGAACGCAATTTGGCGAGAACTTCCTCTACTCAGCAGAGAATCTCCTGGAATCCGCACATGATTGGAATGGAGGAGATGTGCCCAATGGTGATTCCGTGATCGTGGTTCTCTCAAAAAAGAGCTCAACATAGCGAGTTGCAAGCAGGGCTTTACGAACGTACCGGAAGAGAAGACAATAGATATATCCCTATGCCTACGCCCTCCTCGTCTTCATCGACGGTTCATCGGCCGCTTGGTCCAGCCGCGCTCTTTGTGCTTTTCCTTGTGATTGCGGCGCTCCTGATTATCGGTCTCATGCGAGCGGTAACGCCCATGAAACAGCGCATCATCGGTACGGTTCCAACCCCTTCGACCACCCAGGTCGTTCCTGGAACGCCTATTCCTGACGATAAAGACGGAAAACCAGGGGGCGCAGATACGGATGCTGACGTTCCGGCATCGACAAGTGTTGTGCCGGTTGTGCCTAGCTCGACCACACCTATCACGATCGTGCGCCCACGCCCTGCGGGAGCAATGTGTGATGCGCAGAACTTTATTTGCGTAAACGCGCCTCAGGCAAGAGCTACGCTCACGAATCCATTCATGATCACAGGAACGGCGATCGCGTTTGAACAGACGGTGCAATACGAGTTACAAGATGCGCAAGGAGCGGTCATGGCAAGCGGTTTTGCGACGGCAAATGCCCCTGATGTTGGCAAGGCCGGACCGTTTGAAGCGCGCGTGTTCTTCAACCAACTTCCAACAAGCGCAACGGGTACGCTCGTCCTCTTCGAGTCTTCTGCTCGCGATGGACAGCCAACCCATGAAGTCCGTGTTCCGGTCAAATTTCCTTCACTGAGCGCTGTTTCTCGGTTTGTGTATCTGTTGTCAGACAATACGGCTTCGTCGGCTTCTACGGGATGCGACGTGGTGTACGAGCGAAAAATACTCGTCCCATCGAGCTCGCTGCCGATAGAATCGACCTTGCGAGCGCTTTTGCAGCTTGATCGTGCGAATATTCATAAAATCTACGAAGGATATACAACCGCCATTCCTGCCGGTACTCGTGTGGTTTCTGTAAAGGTGGCTGATGGGGTTGCGAAGGTTATTCTCTCTTCCGAGCTCGAGGGATATGGCGGTGGTTCCTGCTACGTCGCTGCGATTCGGGCGCAGATCGAGTCTACGTTGAAGCAGTTTTCTTCCGTTCGTTCGGTGGTGATTTCGGTCGACGGAAAAACACCTGAAGAAAGTTTGCAGCCATGAAGTATCGAAATATTCTTTTTGGGGCGCTGATAGGTATCGGCGCAATTGTCGCGCTCTACCCAGTCGTCTGGTCTATGGTGATGTATGGTAGGGCTCAGCATATCGCGCTCACCACACCGAAATTGACGGAGTATTCATCTACTTGGGGGACCTCATCAACGTCTATCACGCCTACGGCCAGTGTATCAGAACCAACACCGCAACACCGGGAACGCGCATCAGTGCTTTTCCTTGGTGATATTATGCTTGATCGTTCCGTAAAGATTCGATCGATCCGTGCGGGTTCACGGTCGTACCCGTTTCTGGGGCTCCCAGAAGAATGGATCGAGAGCTTTGATTATGCTGTTGCGAATCTAGAAGGGCCAGTCACGCCTACGCGACGTCCACCAGAAAAAGAAATTGATTTTCAGTTCGATCCAGAAGTGATCCCGGCGTTGCAGCAAACCGGTATCGATGCGCTCTCACAAGCAAATAATCACGCGCTTGATCAAGGGAGTGCGGGCTATCAGGATTCCGTCAATCGGTTGCGCGAAGCGGGGTTTTTGGTGTTCGGTCATCAGGTGCAAGATGGGGTAATTTCTTTGGCGACTACCACCATACGCGGGGAAACATTTGCGCTGCTTGGATGGAATACGCCGGATAACCCGCTTGATCGAGTTCAGGCGAAGCAGGCCATTGAGCTCGCCAAGGCGCAAGCGCGGCATGTGATCGCCTTCATGCATTGGGGGCCAGAATACAAAGACTACGCTCACTCGATAGACGTTGATAACGCACATTGGCTGATTGACGAGGGGGTGGATATCGTCGTTGGTGGACATCCGCATTGGGTGCAAGGCATAAGCGAATACAAAAATAAACCCATTTTTTGGTCGCTCGGAAACTTTGTGTTTGACCAGGATTTTTCTCTTCGAACAAAGCAAGGTCTCGCTGTCGGTCTCACCTTTAGCGACGATCGTGTACGTGTGGAGCTTTTTCCGGTGAGCATCGAAAAAAGCCAGCCCGCTCTTGAAGAGGGCGAGGCAAAAGGAAAGCGCCTCGAACAACTTTCTGAGATATCTGACGTGAACTTGCGGGAGGCGATACGATCTGGTGTGGTAGAGTTCGAGCTATGATCCTGTCCGTCACTCAGTTCGTTGCCTATTTGAATGAGACGTTCAAGACTATTTGGGATAGTACAGCCGTCGCGATTGAGGGCGAGGTGAGCGGTTTTCGTGTCTCGCAAGGGCAATGGGTGAATTTTGATATCAAAGATGACGAATCACTTGTATCCTGTTTCTGTGTGCTCGCAAAAATGCCTATTCGGCTAGAAGACGGAATGCGCGTACGCTTATATGGAATGCCTCGCGTGTATCCAAAGTATGGTAAATTTTCGCTTTCGGTAGAGCGTGTCGAGCTCGTGGGGGAGGGAGCGCTCAAAAAAGCCCTCGCCGCCCTACGAGCGCGTCTTGACGCGGAGGGGCTCTTTGATGCAGGAAGAAAACGTACGCTCCAGCGGTTTCCGCAGAAAATCGCCCTCGTTGCGTCTACGGAGAGCGCGGCGTATGGGGACTTTGTTCGCATCGTCAGCGAACGTTGGGGAGGGCTAGAGATTGATGCGTATCACGTGCTTGTACAGGGCGAAAAGGCGCCGGGGAGCATTGTTCGCGCGCTGGAACTGATTCGTGAGAAGGGTGTAGCTTACGATGCCGTGGTTTTGACTCGCGGAGGCGGTTCGTTTGAGGAGCTGATGGCGTTTAATGATGAGCGGGTTGTCCGTGCTTTGTACGCCTGTCCGTTTCCGACATTGGTTGGCATCGGCCACGAGCGCGACTTCACGCTCGCAGAAGAGGTCGCCGACGTTCGAGGCTCTACGCCAACGGATTGCGCGCGTCGTCTCGTTCCGGATCGTCGCGATGTACTCTACGAATTGGCGAGTATGCACGAAGGGATGGTCATCGCTCTCGAGCGTCGGCTGGACACGATACGTCATCAGCAAACCCGTCTCCAGCTCGCGATTGAGCGCTGGAATGAACGAAGCCGTGCCCTGCTTCATGAGCGTGCTGAGCGCTTCGCTCGTCAGGCGGAACTCTGGATTCGTGGAATGAGCGAGGGGTTGCGCCGCTGTGCGATGCTGCTTGAAGCGGTGAATCCAGAACGTGTGTTACAACGCGGCTACGCGCTCGTTCTCGATCCTGTCACGGCGAAGCCACTCACCAGCGTGGAAAAACTGAAAGGGAAATCCTCGATCCAGCTGCGCTTGCAGGACGGATCCGTCCGTGCGACGCTCGGAACATCTACTGAACAATTATCGTTGTTGTATGGCCAAAAAGAAACTTGATTTTGCTGCATCGTATCGCGAACTCGAAGAACTCTCTGCCTGGTTTGAGCGTGGTGAACCGGATCTTGATGTGGGAATGGAAAAGTTTGCGCGCGCGCAGGAGTTGGTGAAGGCTCTGCAAGAACGGTTGCAGGAAGCGGAGCAAACGATCCAGCAAATCCGTGTGACGAGCGAACGACGTCCATCCGTGGTATCATCTGATGAAGAATAATTTCTTTCTTATGCGTTTACTTCTTCGAATCCTCTTGAATGCCCTTGCCGTCATCATTGTGGCGCGTGTTGTCCCGGGTATCGTCGTGACGGGGTATGTGCCTGCATTATTTGCGGGGCTCTCTATTGCCGTGGTGAACTCGGTGCTGCGTCCAATCCTTCATATTCTCACGCTGCCATTCTCGATTTTGACGCTCGGGTTCTTTGCGCTCGTGGTGAACGGGTTGATGTTCTGGTTCGCCGCGCGGTTCGTTCCTGGGTTCGAGGTGGCCGGGTTTTGGCCGGCCTTCTGGGGAGCGATTGTGTTCTGGCTCGTGTCTGTTGTTACGAATGCATTTTTGGGATCGGAAGAGAAGGCGTAACATCTTAGGCTGAATGTAGATCTATGCCTCAGGCAGATCTTGTACGTCCGGAATCTCTGAGCCCGCTAGAAGCGGTCAGTATCGATCGGTATCAAGACCTGCCTGAGGAGGTTCGTGAGTGGGTGGTTCGTCAAGATATCCCCTTAAAACTCCTTGAACAGCTCAAGGGAAATCTTCACAAAGACATGACGGTAAGTGAGGCTTTTCTTGCTATTCGCAAAGCACTTTCCGCCATTTATGCAGCGGAAGGTGAGCACAAAGCAACAAGCTTTGAAGAATCTCGCTTTTCTGATCTTGAGCACGTAATCCGTTTAGGCTTGTCCTCTTGTGGCGCAAAAACGACGGTCTATGGGGCGGTATTGCGGGCGATGGGTATTCCTGTGAAATACGTGCATGGCTGGTTTGTGGATCGTCCTCGTGACACATCAGGTGATCGACACGCTTGGCTAAAAATCTATAATCCCGTCACCAAAACATGGGACGCTCGCGATCCTACGACCGCAGACTTCTCTCTAAATACAGGAACGCAAGAGTTGAAGGACTATCATTCTTGGGACGAACTGCGTCACGATTATGAAAAAGGTGAGTGGTAATGTTTTTTTATGAAAGAAATTGAAATTCTCTACGAGCTGCATGAGCCGCTGGTTGCGGCAAAGACGAAGTTGAGTGATGTGAAGTGGCTGGTAACGCAGGTGAAAGATACCTATTTTGAATCCCGAGATCATTCCAGGCTCAGTCCCGGATCTTCTGGTAGGCTCACCTCCTCTTTTCGACTGCGTGAGCAAGGAGAAGTGGCTAAGTTAACGTATAAGAATGACGTGTTTAGTGAGACGGGAACGTGGCTTTACTCCGATGAGAGCGAAATAGCCGTATCTGATCCACGAATCACACGAGCAATGATTGACGCTTTGGGATACAGGGAGCTGGTGACGATTGATACTACGAAGCATCGTTGCGATGTTGAGGATTACGAAATTGTTCTAGAGGAGGTGAGGGGCCTTGGTAACTTTATCGAGATTGAATACAAGGGGCAGCAGGAAAAAGCCGAGAGCGATGTGGCTGCGGTCAAGGACTTGATGCGTGCATTTCTTGAGAAGAAGGATATTAGGATCGGCGAGGAATTAAATGCAGGCAAGCCCGAGCTCATGTTGAAGAGGAAGCAAATCCTCTCGTCTTCGTCGTCTTGACGCTCCTCAACATTTCCGCTAAGGTAGGCGCAAATCACAGGTCCTGAGACAGTAAGGTCGAGCTCAGCTCGATGAAATGGAGGGTCCCCCTTCGCCTTACCGAGGCCGCTTTTTCCGCCAAAACTACACGTTTTTACGGAAGGCCACAGGACTGTTCCTGTGGTTTTTCGTTCAAAAGACGAATTGATTCATGTGTTCCTCTCTATGGCGAAATCTCGCGTTCAAAAGCAAGAAACGCTCGCCGAGCTCAAAGAGGCGTTTGCGGCTGGAAAGTCTGTCGTATTTGCGGACTACCAGGGGATGAACGTGCCAAAGGTGTCTCAGCTCCGCAAGGACCTGACGGCGGCCCAGGTGCGCTACATCGTCGCGAAAAAGACCCTTCTTGGCCTCGCAGCCAAGGAAGCCGGACTCGACATCAATGTGAAGTCGATGCCAGGCATGCTCGGAGTGGCGTTCGCAATGGAAGATGAAATGGCGCCAGCCAAAATCATCGGCGATGCGGGGAAGGATGCTTCTTTGAAGCTCGTTGGTGGCGTGTTCGAAGGCAAGGTCGTTGACCAGGCCTACGTTATCACCCTCTCCAAGCTCCCAAGCAAGTCTCAGCTCCTCGGTCAGCTTCTCTCAGTGCTCAACGGTCCTATGTCCGGATTTGTTCGGGTCTTGGACGGTCACAGCAAAAAGGCGACAGCGTAAGGATTTTATCCATATCATTCTCAAACTATGTCCGACATGAAGAACGTCGAAGTCCCTGCGAAGTTCCAGGGCCTCGTCGAATCCATTGAAAAGTTGTCCGTCATCGAACTCGCTGAGCTCGTCAAAATTCTCGAAGAGAAGTTCGGCGTCTCGGCCGCTGCTCCTGTCATGATGGCCGCTGGCCCTGTGGCTGCTGCAGAAGAAAAGTCCTCCTTTGACGTGGAACTCACGGAAGCGGGTGGCAACAAGATCGGAGTCATCAAGGTCGTCCGTGAAATCACGGGTCTTGGTCTCAAGGAAGCGAAGGACCTCGTCGACGGCGCTCCAAAGATGGTGAAGGAAGGCGCTGCAAAGGCCGAAGCAGAAGATATCAAAAAGAAGATCGAAGAAGCGGGCGGAAAAGTCACGCTCAAGTAACTTCAAAAAAACATCCCGACATCACGTTGGGGTGTTTTTTAGTATACTGCAACGAGTATGCCTCGAGAAACATCAGAGTGGGATCTTCGTAAGGAGTATCAAGCGGGTGTGGTCGGTTGTGATGAAGTGGACTTGCTCGATCTTTTCGCGGGGATTGATCATCGTAGTTATTTCTGTCGGGTTGACAAGATCTAAAAAAAGCGCTATACAGATCGCAGGCACTCTTGAAGGAAATGGAGATCGTATGGAGAAGAAGATTGATGATTGTGTTGCGGAGCTCAAGGGTGAGTGGTTGGCCAAGGGAAAGAAGGAGGATGACTTCCGGCTCTTTGATGTCAGCGGGAGCGATGCGCTCAGCTCCTACCAGGCCATCCCAACGAGCGAACCCATGTACCCGGGCGACTCTGTGTTCGTCGTCCATCCTTCGACGAAGGTGGTGGGCGAGCATCTCTTCCACGAGGGTCATAGGTTCCTGGCTCTCCTGAATGAGACGCGGGAACATCTGCCCGGTCCCGGTTGCTGCTCGACGCGGAGCGTACTGCTCGTTGTCTCAGATCCGCGATAGCGCCCGCGCATTCGTCATCCGGTCATCACGTCGTGAAGACATATCTCGCCGCTCGTCCCGCTCTGTCGTAAGGGGTGGGCCTTTTTTGTTTGCAACGTCCTACTCGAGGCAGGACTTCCTTTGGAAGAGAGCCTCTTCTATAGCCGAGCGAAGCGAGGCTGTGAAAAAAAGAAAAGAAGATTCCTTTTTTTGCTGGCGCTTCACTCAACGGTGCCAGACAAAGACCTGACCCGGGTCTGACCCCTTGGGAGGCTTGTTCAAAAAAACATCCCGGTGTACACCGGGATGTTTTTTTGGTTTTTAGCGTTGGGCGGGGCGAGAGGTTGGGAGGGTGGTGGTTGGGGCGAGGCGGTCGAGGGCGGCTTGTTGGAGAGAGACGCGTTCGGAGAGGACGTTCACCTGTGACTGCAGGGCATTTACGCGCTGCTCAAGAATGACGGCGTTCTCATTCGCTTCTTCGCGGATCGCTTGGTCGCGCGCGGCTTGTGAGACGACGTAGAACGTGGAAAAGGCAAAGGTCGCAACGAGCAGAAGAAAGAAAAAGATAAACCCAAATGGGGCACGTGCTTGATGATTGATGGTGGAAGCGACGGAAGCGGGCGCGGCTTTGGCGCGAGAAGAGCGGGGCGTTGGCATACAAAGAAGGTGCGAATAATAACTTGTACTAGTGTAGCAGAACGGTTATTCACGAGGAAGGGCGAGCGTGAGTACACGTCCTCCATCAAGAACGAAGATCGTGTTGCTTGCCGGGTCTACCCAGAGATGCGTTGGTCCCTTGAAGGCGGGTGACGTGATTTGCTGGAGAAGTTTTCCATCTTTTTTGAAGACGAGAATACGCTTGTCCGAAGCATCTGCGATCACGATAAGCGGAGTTTCGGTGTCCGTCCACAATGCTTGAACGGAGCGAAGCTGCGGATCGATAGAGCTGAGCGACCAGTTTTCTGTTTGTCCGGAGAGGAACTTCAGGACCTGCCCATCATTCGTGCCGACGTATACGTTTGAGTCAATCGCGATGCTTGTTCCTTGTCGAAGGGCTGGATTGGCGGTTTTTACGTACGCGATTTCTCCATTCTGAGCACTTGCGGAGCTATTCCAACGCCAGATCATCCCCTGAACAGCGTCGAGCGCGTAGGCACGCTGGCCGTAGGTAGTGAGAGCGTTGGTGGAGCTTGCTTTGCTTGGCGTTGAGGCGAGAGCGACGAGTTGTGCGTTTTGTACCGTGAAGAATCCGCCGTTTGCCCCACGGAGAAGAGGGGCTGTGCGGCCATTTCCGAGGACTTGAAGGGTCGTCTCTTCTGGTCCTGTGAGGGTTTGTATCGTCCCATCGGCAATTGTCACGACATGGAGAGCGTTGGTAGCACGATCAAGAGCGTAGGCTTTGCCGTTTTGGATAACAAGGCCTGAGAGCGACGCTGTACTATGTTTCGCGGCGATATCCGCAAGAACCTTGGGATTCGTGACTACAACTTCACGTCGAAGACGTGCGCGAATATCATTTAGCTCCTTTTCGAGGCTTCCGCGGGTTTGTGCCCGATCAGGTGTTTTTTGATCAAGTTGGTTCAGTTGGTTTGTGGCGTAGATATATTGCGCGCGAGCTCGGTCCTCGTCGCCGTACACGAGTGCGGCTTCAGCCTTGTTTTTCGCATCAGCAGCTTGTTCGTAGACAGCGGTCCAGAGTTTTTGTTCCGCCTGTTTTGCGCGAGCGTTCTGTATCCAGAATATGACACCTCCTCCAAGAAGAAGGATAACCAGAGCCCCGATAATAACACTCCGATTCTTATCAAGGAGTGTTTTTGCGTAACCGGCGTTCATACTGCGTAGCCCTGAAAGAGATACCGGTGAGGAGAAGGAGCTGAATTTTTGGGAAGATGTTTTTGTAAGCCGTTGCTTGAGCGCATTGAACTGCTCCCGCCAACGTGGGCCAGGGCTTTCATTGTTGAGGACCTGGTCGATTTCTTGTTCCGTTTCGTAGAATTCTTGCACGGACTGTACAGACGGTGTGATGACCCCCTCTTTTTCGATGGGTTCATGCTCAAAAACGGGTGTCGACGGAATGGCGCGAGGGGGAGGTGCCGGTTGCGTGTGGGCCATCGTAACCCCTGCGACAACGAGCCCAAAGAACCGCTCGTCAAGTCCGAGGGCTTGAAGGCGCTGCTGAAGCTCGGTTGCGGCGGCAACGGGTGGATGTTGTTGAAGTATCGGGGAAAGGCTCAGGGTTTCGCGTTGCGCTTGAAAGTTCTGCGTTCCGACGAATAACACGTCACCCACGCTCAGATTGCCGCAAATAATCGCGCTTAGGGGTTTGTGCGGGTCGATGACTTCGGGTTGTTCAAGGGAGCCGAGCAAGTCAAAGGGTCTGACTTGGCCAGACTCCTGGCGCTGTAAAAAGATATTGCTCAGCGCGCCTACGCCGGAAAAGCACAGATGTCCATCAGCTAACTGAAAGACGTACAGATTTACGCGCTCCCATTGAATAGTGCCTGGCTCCGTTTCTGCCGCGCGGGCGAGCGCGTCATTTAACTGCTGGATCACTTTTTCAAAACGCAGCATTGGATCACCATCCATTCCACTTACAAAGGTCTTCGCTTGACTCATGGCGGCATGAAGCGCATCAAGCAGGCGTTCGTAGAGGTAGAGCGACGAGTGGATTTCGGCGATCGCAAAGAGATGAAAGGGTTTTCCTTGACGCCGATCGTGATCGAAATGCAGGTACTCAATAAGTCGTTCTGTTGAACGATTCTCATTCACCCGGATCTCGGCGAGGCGAAATTGCATGGGATCCATCCCCTCCAGGATACCCTCCGTGGATGGGCTTCGTCTAGCTTGCCAACGGGGCCTCCTTCGGGCACCCTGAGGGAGGTATGCTTGAGCAATTATTTGGCTCTCGGACGCGGGTAAAGCTTCTGAGTCTCTTTCTGCGCTATCCGCGGGATCCTATGTTTGTGCGTGAACTCACTCGGAAAATCGATACACAGATCAATGCCGTTCGTCGTGAGCTCGCGAATCTCGTGAAATTAGGTCTGATTATCGAAATCGAATCCAATGAAGAGGCGGACCCAGAAGAACTTGGTACGAAAAAAACGTTTGGCGTGAAACGAAGGTATTACATGACAAATCCGGATTTTCCACTGTTGCCAGAAATCACCTCGTTGATCATTAAGGCACAGCTAATGCTCGAAAAACGGCTCGATCAGGATATTCAGGAATATGGTGACGTCCGCTATCTGGCGTTTTTAGGGATGTTTATCGGAAAGCCACGAGCCCCTGTGGATATTTTTATTGTCGCGGATCCGTTTGATTCCGATCAGTTAAAAGAGAGTATTCAGGGGATGGAACATGATTTAGGGACGGAGATTAATTTTAGCGTGATGACCCCTGACGAGTTTGCGTATCGCAAAGAGATGACGGACAAATTCCTGTATGCGATTCTGGAAGCGCCAAAAAACGTGGTTGTGGATAAGTTAAACGGGCGTTCGTCCTAAGTATGGGATATCTCGTTCTTGATACGCGGACAACGGACGAAGCGCGGGCTTGGTGGGTGAAGGAAGCGGGGGAGGAGGTATGGCAATACGCGGGGAGGGCTCAAGGGCTACTTTCCGTCATCGCCCGTGAACGGTCACGTCTCGTGGAAGATCTTCAGGGCGTCGCGATCGTGGCGGGTCCTGGGAGATTTTCGGCGCTTCGTGTCGGGATTTTGTATGCGCACCTCATCGCTCGTTGGTATAAAAAGCCCTTGTACGGCCTTGAACCAACAATGGTAGAGACAGAGTCCGCGCGTCAGCAGATCTACCATGACATTCAGGCGGGTATCCTGCCGGAAACGGGGTATGTAGCCCCGTTGTATGACCGCGAGCCTAACATCACCACTCCACGTGTATGAAACCAGCGACTCGGCGACGTATTTGGGAAATCATTCCGGGAGCTCTTGTGTGGGGAATTTTCATCGCAGCGGTAAGCCTGTCGTTTTTGAAGCCGCTTTGGATGATGTATTTTATCATCCTTTTTGATTTGTATTGGCTCTTTCGGGTGTTTTACTTCACGCCGTTTATTTTGCTTTCCTGGCACCGATATCGCCAAGCGCTGAAGACGAATTGGCAGGCAAAGGCAGAGATTCTCCCTGGATACGAGGCGATTCGCCATGTGGTTTTTTTGCCGTTTTCACGCGAATCGGCTGCGGTTGTTGAAGAAACGCTCAAAGCTCTCACGAAAGTTGCCTATCCTGCCGATCGCATGACGATCGTCCTTGCCGGCGAGCAGCGGTTTTCGGACGTCATGCAAGACGTCCGTACGCGGGTGCTTCCTCAGTTTACCGGCACGTTTCAGGAGTTGTTTTTGACGGAGCATCCCCAGGGTCTTCCGGACGAAATTCCTGGTAAGGGCTCAAACCTGAATTACGCGGGTCATACAGTGCTCCCAGAACTCACGAAGTTGGGGCTTCATCCAGATACGACGATCGTGTCTTCATTTGATATCGACACGATTGTGCATGTGCAATATTTTTCTGCACTGACGTACGAGTATCTTACGATTCCTGAACCTACTAAGAGCTCGTATCAGCCGGTCGCGCTCTATAATAATAACTTGTGGGAGTCTCCGGCGCTTGTGCGCGTGGCGATGTTTGGAACGACATTTTGGCTCATGCAGGAGCTTGCGCGTCCGGAGGGGATGATGACGTTTTCTTCGCATTCGATGAGCTTACGGATGCTGATCGATGTGGATTTTTGGCAAAAAGATATCGTCTCAGAAGATTCGCGGATCTTTTTGCAGGGGCTCGTTCACTATCATGGACGCTATCGGGTCACGCCTATTCATTTGCCCGTATCTATGGATACGGTGATGACTGATCGATATTGGAAGGCGCTCCCGGCCCTCTACAAACAACTGCGACGGTGGGCGTGGGGGATGGAGAATTTTCCGTACATGATGGAGAGCATGGGGCGTGATCCACAGTTTCCGTTTTGGCGAAAAACGACCTGGCTTTTCAAGCAAATCGAGGGAGGGATTATGTGGTCAGCCGCGCCGTTACTCATCTTCTTACTTGGGTTTTTGCCGTTCTGGGCTGCGCCGGAATCGTTTCATTCGGTGGCACTTTTTCAGAACGCGCCGTTTACGCTTCAGTGGATGATGCGTCTTTCGATGATCGGATTGTTTGTGTCTGCGGGGCTTTCTCTCACGTTGCTACCGCCTCCGCCTAAGCACGTTTCAAGACCGTACGCGTATCTTATTATGCTTGCGCAGTGGGGGCTACTTCCGCTCACATTTACCGTCTTCGGCGCATTTCCTGCGACCGATGCGTTGACGAGGTTGATGCTTGGTGGACGGTTTCGTCTCGGGTTTCACGTCTCACCTAAACGAACGATTGCGCAAAAAAGCGCAGAGTAGGTATGATGCGGAGTATGGAATCTCCGCGCGTGCTCTGTGTATCAGTTGTATGGAACCATCGCGATCGATTAGCGATGCTCTTACGATCCCTTGACGACCAGTCCAGGCGGCCTGATGGGGTCATCCTCGTGGATGCTGCTTCTCGCGATGGAACCACGTCTTGGGTCACACAGAACTATCCGTACATTTCGGTGCTTCGGTTGTTTCAGCACCATGGAATTGCTCATGCGTGGCGGCAGGGGATTCGTTTTGCACTGCAACGGCTTAAGCCGGAAGAGCGTGCCGCCGCATGGGTATTATGTGTAGCACCAGAGGTGGTGCTTGCGCCTGATACCTGTGACGCCCTTTTGAAAGCGGCCGCTGATCTTCCGGACGTGGGAGCGGTTGGGCCAGTATTGCTTCAGGCGTGGAGAACGCGAGCAGATGAAGAGTCAGATCCAGAGATTGAACAAACACAACAACTGGTCGCGATCGGAACGGGGATGCGAAGATCCTTTCAATGGGTCTACCGGCATGCAGGTCAAGGATTTTCTCCCGCACTTCTTTCTTCTGCGACGGAAGTCCTCAGTGTTCCCGGTTTGTGTGTCTTATGGCGTGCGGATGCTCTTGAGGCACTTGTAGGAACGAAGCAGGCCTTTGAGAATGCCTTTGAAGAGCTTGAGCCTGTCTTTCTTGATGCGGGGATTCGGTTGCGGGCCCTCGAGAAAGTAGGGTATGTGGTTCCTGAGGCTATGGCTTGGCGGGTAGATTCTCGCGGAGTCGCGGTAGGTCGTGAACGCTGGTCTGCGCTCATGCGCCGCGAACGCGACCGCGTTCGACTTGTACGGGTTGGTCTACGCGGCTGGCTCAGGATTCGCTCGCTTCCGTGGCGGATGGCCCTCGCTTTCGCTCGCGCTCCGCTTCGCTTCATACGTCACCACTCATCTCTCCCACCCACGAAAACCATCCGATGGCCAGTACGCGAATCTTTGTGGCGCTGGATGAAAAAGTAAAAACATCCCGCTGTACACAGGGATGTTTTCTTCGCTCAGAATAAGGAATTCCCTTTTCTTTTTTGAGAGACTCACTTCGTTCGTCTCTCGTGTATCTATACACCCAAGGAATCCTCTTTCTTGAGAGACTCGCTTTGCTTGTTTACTCATACTTATAAGGACTCTCCTTTCTTTTTTGAGAGACTCACTTCGTTCGTCTCTCATCTGTTGATGAACCTATAGTCGCTACGCTCTAGGGTGGTTTTGAAGATGTTCTTCCTTCGTTTCCTTCGCTTCGTTCGTCTCTCGTCAATATTCAGACCCTTTTCTCATCTCTCTTGTATTTAGGTCCTTGTGGCCACACGTATCTATAAACCCATAGCGAGCGAAGCGAGCCATAAAAAAATAGACAGATTCCTTACTCTCCGCCCAGCGTGTCGCCACGAAAAACCACACAGCCGAACGAAGTGAGGCTGTGTAAAAAAAGATCGAATTCCTTATTCTGAGCCCATGAGTCGAGCAGAGCGCTCCCATAAAAAAACATCCCAATGTCCATCGGGATGTTTTTTGTTTTTTAAGCAGCGAGACGGAGTTCAGGAACGTCTTCTTCCGTGTTCATCGCTGCTTCTGCTTTTGCCCGGAGCAAGGCGCTGAAGAGTTCGGCTATTTCGGCGCGCTGTTCATGGAAGGCGGGTATGTCGTTTTTACGACCTACCTGATCTACCGCGGACAGAATGTGGGCGTTGACGTAGCGAAGGTTTATTGGAGAAGGGCTTCTTACGGCTTCTCGCATGTCTTCATCGTATTCTTCTCGAGCCGCGAGAGCCTTCTCAATCGCCTCAAAATGCTTCATATACTGTCCAAGCTGTGCGAAGCGTTCGTGGGCTCGTTGGGCTTTTTCTGGGTTGCGGTCTTCTTCGAGAAGTTCGTAGGCGCGGTCAGCAATCGCAATGCCGCTCGTACGGTCTTTGCTTACGGCTCCTGCGACGGTTTCAAGGCTGTCTGCAAACGATGGACCGGTTTCGCCGCTCCAAGGAGCACGTTCTGGGTTGATGGAGGCGGGTTGGCCTGAGAGAAACTCGTTTGTTTCTCGTTCCGTAAGAGCATCGTAGCTCTCTTTAATGCCTGGAACGCTCATCACATCATCATATTCCTCGAATCCTTTCATCGCGTTTGTCCGAGAGAGCTCTGGACCGGCATAGAGCGGAGCGAGTTTTCGAAGGCTTGGAGAAGTTGTGAGAGGATTAAGCCCACGGTCACGGTGACCGGTTCGAAGGGCGGTTGCGTGGTAGCCAGCTCGATTCGTTCCAGTATCTGGAAGTTCCTCGAGATCATCCTCACTCAGGCCGAGATCAAAGCGAGGGGTATTTGGGACATGTTCAGTACCGATAAGCGTGGCGGCTGCTCCTGGACCCATGCGACGTCTGAGAATCGATGCGTTTTTGGCCTGTTCAGCACGGTCCCAGGCAGCATCTTGTTTTGCTTGGAACTCGTTGCTCGGCATGGAGAGTTCGTCAATCTGGCTTTGTAGACGTTGCGCATCCGCTTGAGCATCAGCGAGTCTTGCCTGGGCTTCCGCGGCTTGAGTGCGCGCGCGCTCGTACTCCTCGATGATTGCTTGTGGGCTGAGCTCACGAGGCGCTCCTTCCGAGGTTGGTTTTCCAGCGGCAAAGATCCCTTTAAGAAACTGGAGAGGTTGTTTGAAGGCGGAGCCGATGTTTCGCGCCGCAATCCGCGCGCGATCCATCATGCTCGCGGTTCCCGCGAGATAGGCTTCAATAGGTACTCCCGTTTTTGTCTGAAAAGAATTGCTGATAGCCTCGACGCGAGCGTTCATCGCTCGAGCTTGCGCATGAGGATAAGCGAGTATTTCTGCTTGATTCGCTTTCAAATCACGAACACGCATGCGATGAGCATCCCGTTCCATGCCCCCATCCAGCACAACGCTTGGTTCTTGACGCTCTCGCTCGAATCGGGCGGCTTGTGCAGCGGATTTTTCTGCTTCCGCTTCGCGCGCCTCACGCTCTCGTCGAGCGTCAAAGGCGCCACCGAGGCCATCGTGTTTTATCTCATCAAGAAGAGCATCGAACTCTTTGTTGTTTGCTTGATCTTCAGCTGCGCGGCGTGCCATCAATGGACCCGCCTCCGCCGCAAGCTCATCAAGGAGTGCATCCGTTTCATCTCGTCGCGTTCTTTGCTTGCGTGCCGCCTCAGGAAAAGGAGGAGGAGTTTTTCGCGCATTGGTACGCGGGAGATTATCAATGTAATTCGCGACGTCGTCATCGTACACACCGCGACTTCTTGGTTTTGAATCTACGTCAAGAATATCCTTCTCATCGAGCTCGATTTCCGAGGGGATGTCATACGATGGAAGCGGTGGGGCTTCTGCGCGACTGCGGAGCTCTGCTTCAACACTCGGTGTAGGCGAATAGCGATGTCGATAGCTCATTCTATTTCGGAATTGCTGAGTCACGTTATCAGCGATTTTTTCAGATCGTCTGCGAATGTGTTCTGCGCGAGCCACGTCATGCTCTCTCCATGCTTCATCTGAAGTGGGAAGATCGACCTCATCGGTGAGGGCGTAGCTTACTTCTGGCGCGTCTTGTAGGCGGCTCAAGCGTCTTTGGCGTGCTGCCTCATGAATGCCGTACGCTGGATAAAGAGCGGTGATATTTATCTTGGAGGGTTTTTCTGCGTCACGAATAGGACGCTCAGCCGGCGATGGCATTTTTGCGCGTGGGACGCGGCGGGTGGTTTGGGCAGGTATTCCTTCAAAGAGCATAATAGAGGGGAGGATAGAGGATACAAGGAGTAGTATAGCATAGTTCAAAAAACACAAACACCCGGTAAAGGGTGTTTGTGTTTTTGTTTAGACGATCTTCACGATTTCGGCGAACACCGTTGGGTGTTTGCTTGCAAGTTCCGCGAGAACTTTGCGATCGAGAACCACGTTCTTTTTCTTGAGACCATTGATGAGGCGAGAGTACGTTGTGCCGTTCAAGCGAGCACCCGCATTGATGCGGATTTGCTGCAGGCCACGGTTATCGCGCTTCTTGAGTTTACGGTCGCGGTAGGCGTTGGCACCAGATTTGGTGGCCGCGGTTTTAGCGAGAGTGATTTTGCTCTTGCGCCCCCACATCATTCCTTTGGTGCGGGCCAAGATATTCTTGCGTCGCTTGATGCGATGCATTCCACGTTTTACGCGAGGCATAGATTAGGCGTGAGGCATGAGTGACATGAGGTTGCGGACGTAGCGCTTGGACACGGAGATGTCACGGCGCTTGTTGCGCGAAACTTTTCCAGATTCCCGGCTATTGAAGTGGTCTTGGCCACCCTTGCGCTTAAGGAGTTTTCCGCTCGCGGTAATTTGGATGCGTTTGGCTACGGTCTTTTTCGTCTTGAGTTTCATATTATGATTTTCGAGCGATAATAGCCGAGACGTTCCCGCCTGCGCGGGTGACCGGCTGTTCGATCGAGAGTTGATAGAATCCCTGTAAAGCTTTGATGAAGTCGTTGATGCGTTGGCTCGCGAGTTCACCGTGTTCCTTTTCACGTCCACGAAGCATGATCTCGATCTTGATTTTGTGGCCAGCTTGGAAGAATTCTTTCGATTGCTCGAGACGAATATCTAGATCATGTTGGCCCATCTTGACCGAAAGGCGAACGCCTTTGACGTCAACCTTCTTCGCGCGTGCTTTCTGAACACGAGCTTCCTTGTCTTTTTGATACTTGAATTGGCCGTAGTCCAGAATGCGGCATACCGGGGGGACCGCTTTCGGGGATACTTCGACCAAGTCGAAGCCACGTTCATGCGCCACAGCGATCGCTTTCTCGATGGAAAGCTCGCCGAGCATTTCACCAGTGTCGTCGATCACGCGTACGACGGGGGCGAGAATCTGTTCGTTGGCACGAAATTGCAGACCCTCTTCTTTCTTTTGTTGGCCGCCGCGGCGGCGATGGTGGATGCGCATCGTGAAAAAAGAGTAACAGGAATGGGGCAGCCAAACGGCATGCCTGTTTTGTGCACAACGTTACGTTATGCGCAGGACAGGTTCGTCGTTCACCTTGAGCCAAGGAAAGAACTTTTTATTTTTTTAAGAAAGGATTCTTGTATCTTATTTCATCCATTTTTTTCAAAATGCTTGAAATTATTTTTCAAGGAATTTCTTAAAGAATCTCACCGTCTCACCGCTTTTAGGGCTGATGCTTTTTAGTACCAATACCGTTTTTGGTACTAATACTCGTTTTTGGTACTAATACTATTTAATAGTATTTATACTATTTATCTCCTCAATACACCGAGCGAAGCGAGGTGTATACAAGATTTTTTTGGTGGAGATGGGGGGAATTGCACCCCCGTCCGGACATCACTCGCCACGTCTTCATTCACAAGCATAGACAGCTCAAGGAGGTCATGTACTCGTCGAGGAGCTATCGAGAGGAGTGCATCAAGTTCCAGCCAGAGTCCTCGCGATACAGGAACGGTATCGTGAGCAAGCCTCAAGAAGTTGGCGACGGTGCTCACCCAGAGGCGAGATGAGTAGCGTCGGCTCGGTCAGTCGCGGTTAGGCGAGGACAGGAGCAGCGGCAGGAACGCGGAACGCTTGCGCGAGCGCATCCTTGGCGCGAGTGACAACGTTGGCACGTGGTCGTGTATCGGTGGGGTTACGGGCACACCGACATGTCCGGCTTGCAGATCGTAGAAAGGAACGCCGTCGAAACTTAGCATCCCCCCTTTGTCTAATGACGTTCGCCTCGCTACGCTCGGCGTATGTATTCTGAATCGCTACTCCCAGTTCTTTGAACCGCTAGCCTAGAAACCTCTAGTCTAGATCTTTATCTCCGCGAAGAGCGCGGCCGGTGAGGCGGCGTAGGTCGCGGTCTTTGATGGCGGCGCGCTTGTCATGCAAGCGCTTCCCACGGCCTAATCCAAAGACGAGTTTGAAACGTCGACCAGAAGGATACACGCGAAGAGGGACTAATGTCAAGCCTTTTTCCTGTAATTTTCCCTTGAAATAGCCGAGTTCTTTCTTGCGGACCAGGAGTTTTCGGCTCCGGATGGGGTCATGGGGCTCCGGATGGCCTTGTTTTTGGTACCGGGAGATGTGTGCCCCGATGAGCCAAAGACCATCTTGCAGAGGTCGAACAAACGACCCATCTAGGCGCATACCGCCCGCCCGAAGACTTTTGACCTCATCGCCGGTCAATGCTAACCCCGCCTCGCAGGTTTCGAGGATCTCGTATTCAAAGCGCGCCTTCTTGTTTTCCGTCATGGGAGAGAGTATAGGGGGTCTGACCCCATCACGCTAGTGTGCTATCATGAGGGTATGCCTCCTTCTCGTTTGGCTCGTGCCGAGCTCTCCTTTGCCAGCATCTTTAAAGTGGTGCTCGTGGTCGTGGGTCTTGTCGTCGCCTGGCAAATCCGCGATATCCTTTTATATTGCTTTCTCGCGATTCTGTTGGCGGGCGTGATTTACCCTTTTGCGAACTGGGGATTGCGGTTCCGTATCCCAAAGCTCGTCTCCGTTCTCTGTATCTATATTGGATTGTTTGGGGTGTTGGCGCTTATCGTCACACTGCTTGTTCCGGCCCTCATTACGCAGTCGCAGGCCTTGGTTGAGGTCTACGGAGCTTCTCTTGGGAATTGGGCAGAAGGCATACGGGATTCAAAGATTCTCGAGCAGCTCGGGATTATTAACCCTTCAAGCGCGGAATCAGGCTTTGCCGGATTGCAAGGTCAGTTTCAGTCGCTTGTAGGAAATGCTTTTTCTGTCGTTTCGAGTATTTTTGGTGGGATCGCCGGATTTGTGGTGGTGCTCGTTCTCGCGCTCTATGTGATTATTGAGGATTCCGCAATTAAAAAAGTGTTTCATCATTGGGTACCAAAAGAATACCAAGAGTTCGCGACCCGTCTTGTTTGGCTTGTGATGCAAAAGCTTGGGTCCTGGATGCGTGGTCAGTTGGTGCTTTGCTTAATCATCGGTTCATTGAGCCTGATCGCGTTTGCACTTCTTGGGGTTCCGTATGCGCTGCTCCTTGCCGTGATCGCGGGACTCTTCGAGTTTGTTCCGTATATTGGTCCTATTCTTGCCGGGATTCCGGCGGCGCTCATCGCCTTCACGGTTTCACCGACGCTTGGTCTTGCGACGATTGGAGCGATGATCGTGATTCAGCAATTAGAAAATAACTTGATCGTTCCAAAGGTGATGCAAAAAACGGTCGGCCTGAATCCGATCGTGAGTATCATTGCGTTCTTGATTGGGGCGAAGCTCTTTGGAGTGGTGGGAGCGATCGTGTCTATTCCGGTCGCGATCGCCGTTGAGGTGGCGCTGTCTGAATGGAGTGAATTTCGTCGCTCGCGAGAATCCTAGCTATGTCCCGTCGTTGGCTGTGTGTGGTTGTTCTCGCTATCGTGCTCATCGCGTGTCTCGTGGGAGCGATCTTCTTGTACCATCGATCTTCCTCGGTCGCGCCGCAAGAGGGGGCTCAGCCATCGCCCGAAGCGCTGCATGAGGCATGGGACAGGGGAGCGAGAGAGGTGATTCGTGGGTACAGAGAGACGCAGAATCCCGTCGAAGCACGCGATGAGCTTTTGCGGCTACGCGTTCCAGCGACGGAGCGCGAATCACATCTTGCGCTCGTTCTGGCGCTTGAAGCATTCATCCAAAAACGAAGTGACGCACAAGTGCGTTGGCAGCGAGCCCTTGAACCGTTTTCTCCGCTATGAACGCGCTCCTCTTGCGCATCGCGCCCATGCTCACCGGGATTGCGACCTATTTTTTATTTGAGTGGCAGTGGCGTGTACCGTTGCTCTATCCTTGGGCTCTGCTCGCCTGTATCGCGCTGTACGCAGGAACAGTCGTGAGAATGACGTGGAGTCGAAGCGATCGCTGGACGATGGTTTGGACGTCGCTTCCTGTGGTGGGTTTTTTGCTTGCAGCGACCGCCTGCGCAGTCATGCTCGAAGAGCCGTTTTGGCGTCATGCGCTCTCGCTGTTTTCCGCGATCACCTCGTACATGGCGCTTGAGCTTTTATTTCTCCACCTGTATCACGCTTCAAGGTATCCGGTGAACGGGTTAACGCACTTGCAGCTAGGACTTATTCCCTTGACGAACGCCTTGCTTGCGTGGGGATTGGTGGGAGTACGGGTGTTTGCCAAAACGCTCGCGCCACCCGCTTGGACGGTGCCTCTTATGTTTACCGGGGTAAATGCGTTGGCATTTGCCGTGACTTCCCATCCAGATGCCTCCGCCTACGCGCGTCGTGTCTGGATTTTGTTTGCCGCGTTTACGGGTTTTGCGACCGGCCTTCTGCTTCTTTTTTTACCGCTTGCGATGCCAGCGCAAGCGTTTCTTGCCGCGCTTCTGGTTGCACTACCACTACGACTACGCCGATATGGTTTTCATCCCCATATTCGTCGAGTAACGGCGTGGATAGAGGCAGGTGTTGCATGTATCGCGTTTTTTACCGTGTTACTGCTCTCGCGCTGGGCGTGAGAACTGTGGTAGGCTGTGCGTATGATCTCCAAGTTTTTTGTCTCATCAAATGTTGCTCGTGGCGTCGCTTTGGTTGCTCTCAGCGCTGTGCTTGGAGTTGCGGGATCTTTACTGATTATTCAGCCCGCGCTCACTCGTCTTGAAGGGACGGTTTCTCGTATAGAGGCTCGAGTAACGACGACCACGCCTGAAACACTGGTCGAAGTTCTTCCTATTCAAAATACCGACGTGTACCCAGGACTCCCCGCGGCGCTTCGCGTTGGTCGCGCATCGCCTACGCTTCCGGTCTTTCGGTCTGATGCACGTGCTGCGGAAGACCTCGTCTTTTCTCATGAGAGCACCATGTCTGCGATTGCGCTTACGGGAGATGGATGGCTTGTGACTTCAGGGGTTGGCGTTACGCCTGCGCGAGTTGGAGAGCTCGCGATCGGGTGGAAGGGAAAGCTCTACCCTCCAGAACGGGCGATACGGGACACTTCAACAGGATTGCTTTACATAAAAATTCCGGTCACGAACTTACCGGCAGCCGCGCTTGCGTCGCGTCCCGATGTTGACCTTGGAGCTCCGGTTTGGCTCGAATCCGCTTCGCAGCAATACGCGCCAAATACCTTAGTACGTTTAGGAATGGCGACGGGATCGCACGTCACGTTTTCGAGCGATCAGTGGAATCGTCGGTACTTTTTAGCGTATACGCCCGCCGCTTCATTCGCGTCTGTATGGAACGAACGTGGTCAGCTTGTCGGGTTTGCTGAAGGAGGGAGGGGTGAGGTTCTTCCTGCTGACGCTATTCGCGCCGCCCTTACAAGTCTCTTGAATCGGGGAGAGATCCATCGTCCGACGCTTGGGGTTCGCTATGTGGATGTGTATGAAACCTATACCCGTGAAATAGATCGTGACCTGCCCCAAAAAGGAGCGCTTTTGCGTGCCGACAAGCGCCTCGCGCTACCAGCCGTCTCGCCAACAGGCCCGGCAAAAATGGCGCTTCGTGAAGGAGATGTGATCGATCGCATTGACCGTGATATCCTCGATGGAACATGGACCCTCGCGGAACGTGTGCTGGAATATCTTCCTGGGGCGACGGTCGTCGTCGCGGGAACGCGAGACGGAAAACCATTTGAAGCTCGTGTCACGTTCGGAGATGTTGTCACAAGTGAAGTGCTGAAATAAGTTTATCCCCCTTTGCTCCTTCTATGTCTTTTCTTCAACGTCTGGAACGCGAATGGCCCCGCCTTGTGTGGGGAGTTCTGCTTGGAGGAGCCTTTCTCGTATCTGCTTCTTTCGCGCTCCCAAGACAATACAGCTCAACGATGCGCTTGCTCGTCGTTCAGGCGAATGTCGCCGGGCTAGATCCGTACACGGCGGTAAAATCTACCGAGCAGATCGCGGGAAGTGTTCGGGAGCTGGTCTACACCTCACTTGTCGCAAATCGCGTGTTGAGCGAGACCGATGGGTTAGCTTCTGACTACTTTCCAGAAGATGAATACCGTCGACGAAAGTCGTGGCAGAAGTCGATTGAGGTCGCACTTGTCCCAGGAACCGGTATTTTGACGGTCAGCGCCTATCACCCCGATCGAGCCCAGGCGCGGTTGCTTGTGGAGGGGGTGGCACGCCAAATCATCGAACAAACCCCGAACTTTGGATATAACGCTCAAGCAAAGGTCATTGACACGCCGCTTCCGTCGCGTTGGTTTGCTCGTCCAGACGTGGTGCTAAATGGGTTATTTGGAGGAGTTATCGGTGGATTTTTGGCTCTGTTATCGCTTTTTTTGGGAGAGATTCCTGTGCGTGGTCGTAGCCCTCGTCGCGAATAGGTAAGTAAAAACAGGTAAGGTACATGTTGGCCCCTTGACAAGGTGGCCAATTTTTGATACATTTGGGCATCGTTATTGAACGGCACTGAAGCCGTTCCGTTCCTCATCATGAGCTCCTCATGATGGGTGTATGGGACGGCTTCAGGGCCCTTCGCGCCTTGATTCCGGTGATTTCCACCGGGACGGAGGCGATAGGAGCCTCGCATCTTCCGCTATTTTCATCAATGTCAGTTTGGCCTGTACGAGCATTCGTGCGGGTCACCAATCACCGGCCGTATCTCGGCCAAATCTCCGGAGGTCCCATGAAGAAGCTCTCAGCGTCTCTCGTCCTCGCTTCGCTCGCCTTCACCGCCACCGCGTCCGCGCAGACCGACTTCGGTCAGCTGCGCAGCAGCGTTCCGCGCTGCACCAGTGTCGCGGGTCCCGCCGCAAACCAGCCTGCGACCTGCGCGCAGTGGATCGCGCTCACCTCGTGCATGATCTCCGCGGCTCGCGCCGCTGGGGGTCTGACGATCGACGGAGGGGCGACCACGTGCGGTGGTCTCGCCGGTCAGGCCGCCCAGGCCGCTGACCAGGCCGCCCAGGTCTGTGCGGTCGCGACCAACGCGACCGCCGCCGAGCGCCGCCAGGCCGCCACGAACAGCGCCGAGCTCAGCCGCGTCCGTGAGGAGCTGACGACGTGTGAGGCGCAGCTCGCCGCACGGCGTTCGCCAACCGTCACGCCGCCTTCATCGACGCGGACCGTGCGTCTGCCCATCTGCCTTCCTGGTCCCCGCAACGGGAACACGGAGCTGTGGTGCGAGACTCGTGGCGGTCAGCAGCTCACGGGCGACGACTGTCGGGAGGAGCCGCGAGCCAACATCGCCCGCGCCGCGTGCCAGTGCCCCGAGGGCGCTCGCGCGGTCGCGGTCGGTCCCGAGGTCGATGACGAGGGTCGCCCGCGCCCGCGAGGGTACGTCTGCGCCCAGGTCTACCACGAGACGGGTGGTACGGTCACGGTGGTCAATCCGCCGGGCGCCAACAATCCGAACCTGTCCGGGGAGATCACTCGTATCGATGGGGAACTCAACGCGATCCGGACTCGTCTCGATGGCGTCGAGGGTACGAACGGTCGGCAGGACAACGTCATCGGGGTTTCGCTCTGCGGCCTCGAGCCGGGCGTCACTCCGACCAGTGAGAACTGCCGTCCGCGTGCAGGCGCAGCCGCTCCTGCCGTGGCGCCTGTCTCGTCGGCGAGCCACTCCGTGTGGCTGACCTACATGCCGGTCCTGCGCTTCAACGGCAACGTGAGCCAGGTCGGCATTGGCGGGTACGGCGTGAGTCTCCGTCTGAGTGAGAAGGTCCGGCTTCCGATCGGGATTGGCGCCATGCTCGCGGACACCGCCACCAACGGGGTGGGGATGGTCTACGGGTACACCGCGCAGCTCGGTCTGAGCTTCCAGCTCACCCAGGCCATCGAGCTCGGTGCGCGAGCCCAGTTCTCCCACTTCCTGGACTTCGGAGCGCAGGACCGGCGCTTCGAGCCCATCGGTTCCTACCGCGGCATCTTTGCCGGCGGGGGCATCGCGGCGCGGTTCGGTCTCGGTGGGGGATTCGTCATCGATGCGGCGCTGCTCTTCGGAGCGGCTGACTCGATCGCGTTGAACTCCCGGACCAACCGCTTCGAGGGGGTCATGTCGGCGGCCTTCGTGCCGACGATCGGCATCGCCTGGCAGACCTTCTGAACCTTTCTCTTGCGGAGTGCACGTCTTCGGACGTTGCGCTCCGCCTCTTCTTCGAGAAGATCATCCATGATGGTCTCCTCAAAGAAGGTGCAACATCCTTCACGTTCTTTCTTCTTTCCATCTTGCACCGACACATTCGCTTACAGAGATCGTCGACCGCCTCGTTCACTCCCGCGTATACGCGGGGAAGGATCGTCCACCATGAAGAACTCTCGTGGCCTCGTTTCTCTCGCCTCCGTGCTCTCCCTCATCACCGTCGGTTGCGGCACCTGGGAGCCCGGCTCCTACGAGCCGATCCCTGGTGACCGCTGTCCCGCTGGCGAGACCACGGTCGCTGCCTGCTCTCCAGTCGCCTGCAGCCCCGGCTACGTCCGCGGCTACGCCTGCGGTCCGGACGGCATCTACAGTGGCTGCACCTGCATCCTCGACCCCAACCGCGGCGACGCGGGCACGGTCCAGGACTCGGGCGTCACCACCACCGTCTGCGCCGAGAGCGCCACGCGCACGTCTTCGTGTCGCACCTGTCCTTCGGGTCAGGTGGCGTACGAGACTTGCCGCAGCAACGCCTGGACGGCGTGCACCTGCGTCCCTGATCACGGGAATGGCACGAACTGCATCCCGAACAGCGTCACGATGAACTCGTGCATGACGTGCGCGACCGGGTACATCGCCCAGCAGCGGTGTGCTTCGGACGGGCGTTCCTACGCCCCCTGCGAGTGCGTCCAGAACGGGTCTCCGCAGACCTGCGTCCCGCAGTCGGTCCGCAACGCGTGCAACCCCTGCGCCAACGGCACCGCCGCGGGCACCGAGTGGTGCAATGAGCAGGGCACCGGATACGTCTGTCGCATCAACAGCGGCGCGACGTGCTCCGGCGGTTCGCCCCAGACCTGCACGCCCGGCGTTTCCCGCGGCACCGCCTGCACCTTCGGGTGCACGAGCGGCACCGCGGCCGGCACCGAGTTCTGCAACTCGGCTGGCAACGGGTACGAGTGTCGCCAGAACAGCGGCACCACCTGCTCCGGCGGATCGACGGGCGGTGGCGGGTCGTGTCGCACCCAGCCGTACACGCTGATCATGCGGGCGGTCAACACTTCGCTGCGCGTGCGGTGTTGGGACATGAACGGCAACCCCGTCACGTCCACCACCAACGAGCTGCGAGTGACGATGGCCGGCGGTTGCGGGTACAACGACTGCGTTGACGGTACCGGCGAGGGTTCGTCCTTCGTCGAGTCCGGCTTCTGGTCGACGTCGCGCAGCGAGTCGGCAACGATTCGCTTCGACCTCATCTCCGTCGAGGGACGCGAGGATTCGCTGCGCAACCAGCAGGGGATGGTCCGCATCTGTCCGGATGGCGGCCGTTCGAAGGCCCGCGTCGCGGCCAACATCGACCGTCTCAACGCCTGCTGATGCCTCTATTGCCTCGGTGAGGACTTCCTTCGGGAAGTTCCTCACCGGGGTATTTTTCATTTTTGTTTCGTGCTGGTATGCTGATTCATATGCGTTTTCTTTCTTTTCTGATGGCGGCAGTGCTCGGTATTGGGCTCATGGGCGCTACGGGAAACGTTACATCTGCGGCAACTGGCGGCTCAGAACTCTCGGCGGTACTTCTTCAGCCCGTCCCTGACGCCGGTGTAGTTTCAGGCAGTACGTTCCAAGTTCAGGCGAACGTGACGTTGGGAGCGAAGCCAATTGACTCTTGTGTATTTTTGGTGAACGGAGTGGCATACGGAGCCCCGCTTAGTGTCCAGGGAGGGACGCTTGGAACCGTTGAATACGGCGGGTCATATACGATTTTTTCGGTCGGTGGCTACAGTGTCCGAGTGCGATGCGCTGACATTGTTGGGACATTGGCGACCACGGCTGAGCAGACTCTGATAGTCGTTGCGCCAGTAGTACCAGATATCGCGCCGCCACCAGCTCCGGATACGGGGGCTCCAGTAGTGACTACGCCGCCGCAATCATCCACGGTATATCCGGGACAGAATCTTTCCATTACTGCGACGTATTCGGATGTGAACGAAGTCGTGCACTGCGATTTCTTTCTAAATGGAATTCGTCAGTCACGTGTTGCGCAGGGACAAACGTCCGGATCCATGAATGTGGGATTGAATACAGATACCCTCACGCCCGGCATTTCAAATACCTATTTCTTTTCTTGTACCGATGTTTTTGGGAATGAAGGCGTAAGTGCGACTCGGGTGTTAAACGTAACACCGGACACCATACCGCCGGTCCTTTCTGATATTGCTCCGGTCAGCGCACAGGCGAATACATCGCAAACGATTTTTTCTACGTATAGTGATAATGCGGGAATTTCTGGTTGTACTTTTACCGTGACCCCGCCTGGAGGGAGCGCGAATACGCCTCAGCCGATGGTGCGGAACGGGCTTCCGACCGGGGGATCGGTGTCAGCGGTCCACACGTTTTCTCTTCCGGGCACACATACGCTTACGATTCGC
Organism: uncultured Gammaproteobacteria bacterium; assembly: GCA_964437285.1. Lineage (GTDB taxonomy): Bacteria > Patescibacteriota > Patescibacteriia > 2-12-FULL-60-25 > 2-12-FULL-60-25 > JAGOUA01. The sequence continues at coordinate 77,914 of CAYTGF010000001.1, read as the reverse complement.
TGCGTAGACGGGACTGGGAACGTTGGAACAGGTTCACAATCTGTTGTGGTTACCAGCGCGACTCTTCCGTCGCCGGCCCCTGTAGCGGACATCACACCGCCCACATTATCGGCGTTAGCGCCTACGACAGCCGTACGAGGTGTTGTGACAACACTTTCCGCTGTCTACGCCGACGCTATTGGAGTGGTCGCATGCACTATTTATGTGAATGGTCCAGCCATTGGTGCTGGAACCATCGGATCCCCGATGAGTGGGACGGTTACACGTGAATATACGTTTACTGTGGCGGGTGTGTACGTCCTTAAGATTGATTGCCGTGATCAGGCGGGGAATCTTCGTGATATTGGTGGGACGGTCGTGGTTACTGAACCCGTGTTGACCACAACGCCGCCGCCCGTTACAACAACGCCTCCGCCGGTCACCACAACCCCGCCGGTCACCACAACGCCGCCTTCAACAGGGGTTCAGAGTTCTGTACGAGCCCCGGCGCTTATTAAACTCGCATGTCCGAATGTTGCCGTGGGCGCAGATCACCCATGTAAAGCCGTGTACTACTACGGCCTTGATGGGAAGCGTCATGCCTTTCCGAATGCTCAGGTGTACTTTACTTGGTACCAGGACTTTTTTGGGGTGGTAGAGGTGTCGCCTGGATTTATGGCGAGTATCCCGTTGGGAAAAAATGTTACGTATCGCCCAGGAGTTCGAATGGTAAAATTTACGACGCTGAATCGTGTGTACGCCGTGGGTCGTGGCGGGGTCTTGCGTTGGGTGACCACGGAAGAGGTCGCGCGCGGTCTTTATGGAGCAGCGTGGTCCCGACAAATTGATGACATCGCGGATATCTTTTTCACGGACTATGTGTTTGGTGCCGACGTCACGACGTCGGGCGCGTTCGCTCCACAGAGCGAAACGCTCGGGACGGTGACTGTTGATCAGAACTGGTAGGGCAAAATAAGGATTTTTTATTATTTTTTTCCATGGCTCGCTTCGCTCGCCATGGGTTTATTTAAGCATCAATACACGAAAGACGAACGAAGTGAGTCTTTCGAAAAAAAGCAACGGGAATCCTTAGTCGCATGGACAGATGAGAGACGAACGAAGTGAGTCTCTAAAAAAAGAAACGAGATTCCTTATAGTTTTTCCTAAAAAAGACCCCTGAATGGGTCTTTTTTAGGAGTACGAGTGTGTTAGGCGGATTGGGGGAGGGTGTTTTTTGCGTTTGCTGGGGGAAAGCCGATGACGCGCTCAACTTCATCGCGTTCAATTGTTTCGTGTTTTACGAGGTAGTCGGCTAGTCGGTCAAGCGTGTCTCGATGCTTCGTAAGAAGCGCGGTTGCGCTCGCGAGCGCCTCTCCGATGAGCTTGTCTATCTCCGCATCGATGAGTTCTGCTTTTGTTTCGGAATAGTCTTTGTGTTCGGAGATTTCTCGCCCAAGGAAGACCATCTCTGAATGCTCGCCGTATGTCCGTGGCCCAAGCGCGTCGGACATGCCCCACTGCGTCACCATGGTTTTAGCGAGGCGTGTCGCATTCTGCATGTCGTTTGAAGCTCCTGGCGTTACATCATTGTAGACGAGGCGCTCTGCTGCGTAACCGCCAAGGGCCATCGCAAGATCCTCCAGATATTCGCCACGTCGACGCATGCGTCGGTCTTCCACCGGGAGTTTGATGGTGTACCCTGCGGCGCGTCCACGGCTGATGATCGAGACTTTATGGACGGCGTCAGAGTGTGGTTGAAGGTACGCAACGAGGGCATGGCCACCTTCGTGGTACGCGGTCACGAGGCGTTCTTCTGTATTCATGAGGTGGCTTCGGCGTTCTGGACCGAGCATCACTTTTTCAATCGAGTTGATAATATCGAGTTGATTGACGGAAGCTTTGTCATGGCGCGCGGCAAGAATCGCCGCTTCGTTTATGAGGTTGGCAAGATCCGCTCCGGAGAAACCGGGCGTTCGTTCCGCGATCCGACGAATCTGCACATCTTCTGCGAGAGGCTTGTTTGTCGAGTGGATCGTCAGAATATCTTCGCGGTCGTTCAGGTCTGGAAGCTCCATCACAATACGTCGATCAAATCGACCAGGACGAAGGAGGGCTGGATCAAGCACGTCTGGTCGGTTGGTTGCTGCCATAACGATCACGCCGAGGTTTGGCTCGAATCCATCCATCTCTACGAGAATCTGGTTCAGCGTTTGTTCGCGTTCGTCGTGAGACCCGCCGAGTCCTGTGCCGCGTTGACGGCCCACCGCGTCAATTTCGTCAATAAACACGATACAGGGAGCCTGTTTTTTGGCGCGTTCAAACAAGTCACGCACACGAGAGGCGCCAACCCCCACAAACATTTCCACGAATTCTGATCCGCTCAAAAAGAGAAAGGGAACCGCGGCTTCGCCGGCCGTCGCTCGGGCAAGCAACGTTTTTCCTGTCCCCGGCGAGCCCATAAGCAGGACGCCTTTAGGAATTTTCGCGCCAAGCTTCGCGAATTTTTCTGGATGCTTCAAGAATTCGACTATCTCAAAGAGCTCCTGTTTTGCTTCTTTTGCGCCGGCGACATCTTTAAACGTTAGGTTTTGGCCATCTTTCACTTCGCGTGCGGTGGTTTGCCCAAAAGACATGGTTCGTCCGCCTTGGCCCTGGGCTTGACGCGCCATGTAGAAAAAGACGCCGAGCAAGAGCACGAGAGGAAGGAGGTTTGAAAGGAGAATCGGCCAGGCACTCTCCCATTCAGAAGGCTGAATGACGGTAATCGGTAAGCGCTGAATGGTGCTTGCCGGTACATCCATGTTTCGGAGGAGCTCCGCAAGCGACTCTTGGGATTCTTTGTGCAGTGTCTGCGTTGATCCATCTGTCTGTTTGATGGTGATTTTGGTTCCTTTGACTTCAAGCGCAGAAACTCGGTTGGTTTTGATGGTTTCGACGAGTTCGGCAAGCGTCGTGGTTTGTTTAGGGGTATTGGTGGAAATACGTGATAATCCCCACCCGATCGCGATCATCGCACAAACGATGAGGATCCCATTCCGGACAGTAGCATTCATAGGCATACGCCGAGAGTATCGAAGAACGAGACCGCCGTCCAGCCATTCCCCTTGACGGATCTTGGGTTTTTGGCTAAGATTTGGCCATCTTGATCGGGCGCTTGGCTGGACTGGCGGTATTTACGCACGGCAGCTTTTCGGACGATCAGACAGTATTCATGGAACACTCACCATTAGCACAGCTTTTAAATGACGATGCCTACACCCATTTTCCACGCGTTGGAGATGTTGTGAAGGGCTCGGTTATTGCTGTGGGTCGCAACGAAGTTCGTTGTGATTTGAACGGTCTCGCGATGGGTCTCATTCGCGGTCCGGAACTTGATAAGAATATGGACCTTCGCGTCGGCGACGACGTGGAAGCGACGGTGATCGAACTCGATAACGAGTTTGGTGAACTCGAGCTCTCGCTCAAGGGTGCGGGTCGCAAGCGCGCATGGGACAAGATTAAGGAGCTCTTCACGCAGGGCGCCGTCCTCACGGTCAAGATTCTTGATGCAAACAAGGGTGGTCTCATCACGCGTGTCGAGAACGTCCCAGCCTTCGTTCCTGTTTCTCAGCTCTCCCCAAACAACTACCCACGTGTCGCAGGCGGAGAAAAGTCGAAGATTCACGAGAAGCTCAAGACCCTCGTTGGTACAGGCCTCGAAGTGAAGATCATCGATGTCAACGAAGACGAAGAAAAGATCGTGGTTTCCGAGAAGGCGGTATGGGAAACCAAGCAGGAATCTGTTCTCGCCAAATACAAGATCGGAGATATGGTGGAAGGGGCCGTCACCGCGGTCACGGACTTCGGTGCCTTCGTCCGCTTCGAAGAAAACCTTGAAGGGTTGGTGCACATCTCCGAAATCGCTTGGCAGCGCATCGATCACCCACGTGACGTGCTCAAAGTCGGCGATCGTGTCCGCGCAGAAATCATCAACATCGAAGGGTCAAAGATTTTCCTCTCGATGAAGAAAATGATCGACGATCCTTGGAAGACCGTTGCCGCGAAGTACAAAGTCGGCCAGTCCGTCAAGGGCAAGGTGCTCAAGATCAATCCATTCGGCCTCTTCGTCGAACTTGATCCAGATATCCATGGTCTCGCGCACATCTCCGAATTGGCCAACAAGCCAGTCAAAGACGTGAACGAAATCGCCCGCATCGGCGACGAATTCGACTTCCGCATCATCAACATCGATCCAGACAACCACCGCCTTGGACTTTCCTTGCGAAAGCAAAAGGACGCGTAATCTCAAAACCCTCCGCTTCGGCGGAGGGTTTTGTTGGGGTGGATGGGTCTGAGGGTGTTTTGTGGTACGATGAAGGAGTATGCGTCATCGTGAACGAAATGCTCGACGCGCGGAAAAACCGGTGCTCACCGAGGCGCAGATGATGGTGAGAGCTGAAGATGAGGCTCGGTATTGGATTTCTCGTTTTGAAGAGCCAGCGCAGCATATTCTTGAGTTTATTGCGCCGCAGATTCAGGAGCGTGCTTACGACTCGCTCCTGTCTGACGACAGTGGCGGACGTATCCATACGCTGGTTTTGGGTCAGGCGATTCAAGACTTGTACGGAACGGATAAGCGCTTAGGGATTGTTTTTGTAAAAGGAGGTAGTCACTTAAGACAGGAAGACCCTTTTCCTGGACGCTCGTATCTGCCTTCGCAGGTCAGGCAGAATGGTTTGTTACGCGCAGCTCTCGCCTCTGGCGAGTTGACGTGGGAACCCTATCCATTTGATGAAGAGCGCCACCCAGAAGAAGATCAGGGGGAGTATGTCTTAAATCGTTCTACAACCCATGCAGAAGAAGTGCGCGAGTATCTCTATCGAATGCGTCCCAAGTTGGGGCGGCACACCTTGATTGTTACTGAAGAAATTAACAGCGGATCCTCCATCGATATTTTGAACGGCTTACTTCATGATGTCGGAGTAAGAGCAGAGGCAGCTTCATTTGGTACAACATGGGATGAAGATTCTAGCGAAAAATTGAATCCCCATATCACTAATAAAGGGACGGTGATCTATTTAGGGTACCCCTATCGTACTGGACCGACACTACGTCCGGAGCACCTCGGGATTTGGGACGATAGGCGTAGTGGCTTTGGCCACCCGATCGCAAGGCGAGCAAGTACTCTCGAAGAGCGTTTTCAGGTGATTGCCGCTCGTCATGCCGCAAAAGAGCTCGGGCATCGGTTAGCGGATTGGTGCCGCACTGAGGGAATAGTTTCCTAGAGCAAAAGGACGCGTAAAATGGATTTCAAACCCCGGCTTTCGCCGGGGTTTGTGTTTCACATTGATGGGGGTTCTCGAATCTGCTAATCTTGTAGGGTCATTATCAAATCGTTCTTTATTTTTCCTATGGAAAATTTTAAGCATCGCAAGCCTGACGAAAAAAAGGTACAGGAGACGAATTTATATAAAAACGCTCCCGAGGAGCTGCAATACCAGCTAGATAATGACCCTAACTTTCTTAGAGACATGGTCTATCACCTTGCCGCTGAACAAGATGATGGATCATTGTTGGTCTACCCTTTTTTAGCATCAGGAAATCGACACGATGACCATCTCGCGGATTTCTATAACTCTGCCGACGAAACTTCAAGGGAGTATATTGACGAGCTTTGCGCCGAGTTTATTCAAAAGCGTAAAGACCAGCTCGCAGCACATGGTGCTGTGTATGAGACGGGCGAAGACTGGAACGGCGACGTGAGTTCGCCTCCGCGCTCTGTCGTGCGGTCCGGCTTTCAGCGAGAGCCTAAGTTTGTCTACGATCGCTTGCGCCACTTACGAGGTGAAAACCACGATGCCCGGCCATTTGATCCAGATTCTTTAAAACGCGAGTCTCGTTACGGGGAGGTATTTGATCGTTATTATCAAGGCAATCAGGCATTTCGTCAGTATGCTGATAAAATGTATAGAGAGTACCCCTCTTTGCGGCGCCAAGAAGAGGATAAGAGGTGGAGGGAACATCAGATGCGTCAGGAGCGAGAGCAGGAAGCATTAACGAGCGCAAAGAAAGAAATACAAGAAAAGCTCGCAAGCTTACGCGCCGCCGGACACAGCAGAGAAGCGATTGAACAGATGCTTCGGAGCATTCTTCGTGAGAATTAAAGCAGATTTTTACACCCCGGTACGTGCCGGGGTGTATGTTTGTAGCGCAGCGCTGATCGACTCGAGACTCAAATGGTCTCCATCGACGGCATTCGCCACATCATACTCCCCAACCTTCGTCCTCCGCAGCTCCTCCACAAACGCTCCTGTTCCTAATTCCGTCCCTATATCATCAACGAGGCTTCGGATGTAGGTTCCGGAGGAGACGCGGGCGCGGAGTTTTAGGGTGGGCCAGGTGTAGTCTAGGAGTTCGAGTTCGTGGAGGGTGACTTCCCGGATGGGGCGCATGTCTTCGGTGGCGGTGCCGGCGCGGGCGAGTTCGTAGAGTTTTTTGCCTTGGCGTTTGATGGCGGAATAGAGCGGAGCTTTCTGCTGAATGGTGCCGCGGAAATGGGGGAGGAGGGCTTCGATGGTGTCGCGAGAAGGGGGTTCTCCTTGGTAGGGGTTGCCGAGGGGCTGACCTTCGCGATCGAAGGTGTCGGTTCGTTGTCCGAGCCTTGCTTCGATCTCGTAGGTTTTGTCGTGGCCGACGAGGGCGGTGAGGCGTTTGGTGCCTTTGCCTACGCCCAAAATCAGCAAGCCGCTGGCAAAAGGGTCGAGAGTACCGGCGTGGCCCACGGCGCGAATACCAAGGGCGCGCCGGACGCGGTCGACGATATCGTGGGAGGTGGGGCCGCTGGGCTTATCGACCAGAAGGAGGCCGTCAAAAGAGGTCATGGGGGCATGATACGTTAGCCAAAAACTCCCCGCAACCCAGCTTGACTCGCCGCAGGTTCTCGCCTACACTCCGAGGCGATGAACGTTACTGAACTTGCCCGCCGTTTGCGCGTGACCCCACAGGAACTCCTGACCAAGCTCCCAGAGCTCGGCTTTGATATTGGGGCGCGTGCCATCAAGGTGGATGATCGTGTCGCCGATCAAATGTATAAAAAATGGCTTGAGCACAGCCGCCGCGAACGGTTGCGTGACCAAGTGTTGCGTCAGCAGACCGCTGGTACGGTCGCGGGAGTCCAGGGTCCCGCGCGCGAAATCGAGATCCCGTCCGTGATTACGGTGCGTGATTTTGCGGGAAAACTCAGCTTGCCCGTGACCCGCGTGATTCAGCAACTCATGAAAGCGGGTATTCTTGCCTCGCAGAACGAGCGTATCGATTTTACGACCGCATCGATTATCGCCGAGGAGCTTGGCTTTGCCGCGAAAGCAGAAAACGCCGACCAAAAAGAAGCGGCCTCCATCCAGGAGGAGAATCGCATGAAAGAAGTCATGGCGGCTCAGGGAACGGATGGTCTTGTCGCGCGAGCTCCGGTGGTGGTCGTGATGGGACACGTGGACCACGGAAAAACAAAAACACTCGATGCAATTCGCGCGACGCACGTGATGGAAGGGGAATCCGGAGGAATCACCCAGCACATCGGGGCGTATCAGGTAGAAAAGAAAGATCGCAAGATCACCTTTATTGATACCCCTGGACACGAAGCGTTTACGGTTATGCGTTCTCGTGGAGCCAAAGTTGCCGACATTGCAGTGCTTGTAGTTGCAGCGGATGACGGGGTTCAACCACAAACAAAGGAAGCCTACGATATTATCAAAGCGGCAAAACTTCCGTTTATTGTGGCGCTGAACAAGATGGACAGAACAGAAGCGGATCCAAACCGCGTGCTCGGTCAGCTTGCTGATATTGGGGTGACGGTCGAGGAGTGGGGAGGTACCGTTCCTCTCGCGAAGATTTCCGCAAAGACGGGTCTTGGTATCGATGCCTTGCTCGACACGATTTTGCTTGTGGCAGACATGGAACAAGCGAATATCATGGCGAATCCAACGGCGCGTGCCGCAGGAACGATCATCGAATCGCACGTGGATAAAGGAGAAGGAGCGGTCGCGACGGTCGTGATCCAGAACGGGACCCTTCGTCGGAATGACTGGCTTGGAATTGATGGTGCGGCGTATGGTCGTGTGCGTTCACTCCGCGATTGGCGTGGACAGATGCTCGACGAAGTTCTTCCAGGAACGCCGGTTAAGATTCTTGGATTCAAGATCGCGCCGTCCGTGGGAGACGTGCTCGAGGTCCCGGAAAATCCTCGCGATCTCGAACAGAAAAAGATCAAGAGCTCTCGGCAGGTCGCTGAAACCCTGACCGCCACACAACAGCAACCAACCAACGCAGAAGAAGGGGAGAAAAAGCGGTTGCTGCACATCGTCCTCAAAACCGACGTGCTAGGCTCGCTCGAGGCACTTCTCGGGATGCTGGAAAAAATTCAGCACGAGCTTGTGGGTGTGCAGGTGATTCAAAAAGGTCTTGGGAATATCACTGATACTGATATTGAGCGCGCCACGGCGGTGGAAAACTCCGTTGTGTACGGCTTCAACGTCATAATTCCAACGGCGATGGAAGTGGTTGCTCGCGAAAAGGGAGTCGAGTGCAAGAGCTATAAGATTATTTACGAGCTCTTTGACGATGTCGTGACAAAACTGAACGCTCTTTTGCCGCAGGAGGTTATTGTGACGGAGCTTGGCAAAGCAGAGGTCGCTGGTATTTTCCGCACCGAACCAGGGAAGATGATTATCGGTGTTCGTGTGCGTGAAGGAAAGTTACTCGTGAACGCCAAGGTTCGTGTCTGGCGCGGTGATGACATTCTCGGCGAAGGCGTCATCGAAACGCTTCAAGCAGGAAAGACCTCGACAAAAGAACTCTCAGGTGGTCAGGAAGGAGGAATGTTGTTTAAGGGAAAGATAAAACTTCAACTTGAGGATCGTCTCGAGGTGTACACCGAAGAATCAAAAGCCCGCAAAATCGAAACATTTCGAGCGTAGAAAAGATGCTGGTAAGCGATAAGGGGAAGTAAACACGCTGTACGACAGGCGATGAGGCAATACAAGCATTTTCTACGGCAAACATTAAAAAATACCCTGGTAGAGTACCGGGGTATTTTTTTAGAGCAGGCATGCTATACTCACTTCAAGCTTATTCTTTTCTTTTGTATGTCCACGTTCTTTTCCCTAAAACGCGTGTCAGCGCTTGTCGCTGGTGTGAGCTTTCTGCTCTCCCCAATGAGTGCTGTTATCGCTCAGGAGTCGGCCATCTCTGCGAGCAATATTCAAGCATGCCGTACAGCTGTTTTGCGGGAATATCAGGAAGATCTCACGGAAGCAACCGGCGCATTCCGTGCGACGATGGCCTCTCAGTGGGAACGTCAAGTGGGTTTTCGTCTTCGCGCTGCAACGGTCGCACGCCGTACGACGGTTGAGCGAGCGCTCCGCACGAGCGGTCGACGCCAGGAAGAACTGCTCGCAACGGCTATTCAGACATTTGTTCGTAGTGGTTCTGCCGACACAAATCAGTTGACGGGATTTTTGCAAGCCGCGGACCCAAGCGTCGCCTTTGAGCGCTGGGCAGACCGCGCGATGCCGACCGTCGATGGACTTCGCCGTCCATTAAATGCGATGGAAATTTCGTTGCGCTTGTACGCGAATACTCGTGATCGAGGAGTGATTCGGAACGTGTGGCAAGATACCCTCCGAAAGGCTCTCGCCGAACTCAAAGAAGACTACGTCATGGCCCGAGGCGCTCTCGCCCACGGTTTCATGACCTGTGACGTAGACCCAGTCATCCCTGCGGGTGATGATACGAATACGGATGCAGATACAGATGCAACCACAAATTCTGGCGGAGTTGCAGGAGCAACAGACGATGGCGCCAACTCTGCTGCCGGTGCAAGCGCAAATACAGACAGAAGCATGACTCCTGTTGGAGCCGCAGGAGCCGCAAACGCGGGTACCAGCCATTCTGCTAGTGCAAGCGCCGGTGCAAATGCAAATCCTGTTGCTGGTGCTAGCACCGGACCAAATACCCGCATAACCCCTGGTGGAGTTGCTGGAGCAGCAGGCGCCAATGCTAGTCCCGCCGCCGGTGCGAATGCTGGTCCAAATATCAATATAAATAGAACTCCTGGTGGAGTCGCGGGAGCAGTAAGCGCCCCCGTCTTAACCCGTGTACGTGTATTTGCGGTCACTGAAGCGGTGACTCCTGCGTCTACGTGCGCAGCCACAGTCCTATCTCGTGCAGAAATCGAAGGAACGCCAGGTATGCGTGTACAAGGCCGTTTCTACTTTGAAGATGATGCGGTTTCTGAGGAAAAAATGGTGACTTTGGATGCATCCGGAAGAGGCGCGGTCGAATTTCGTCGTCACGTTCGTCCGGCTGGTGTCGCTCGTATTCTGACGGGACGAGTACGGTTTATCGCTGAATCTGGAAATATTATTGAGTCAGGTCGTGTTACATACTCGCATGAATGTCCTGCGATCAATGAGGCAGCAGCTAGAAATGACGCCGCATCTTCTGCGGCATCTCCAGCGACAGCAGCGTCAGCGTCTGGGGCGGTGGATGCAGCTAGCGGGGGCACCCGGTCAGCGACTGGTGCTCGTGCGGTGGCCGGTACGGATGCCACGGCAACACCTCAGGCGACGGCTGACCTGTATATTCTTGGAGCTGATCGGTCGCTTGTCTGTGGATCGCACACCTTTCGTATGATTGGAACGATTCGAATGACAAACGCTTCTACATTCAAGTATCGTTGGGAGTTTGAGAATGGAACGATGTCGGATGAATACACGGCAACGCTATCCTCTGGAAGCTCTCGAATTGAGTATGACTGGAGCTTTACCGGCAATTACGCCCCATGGATTCGTTTGCGTGTTTTAGACCCTGTAGAGGTTGTGTCAGAACCTGTTTTGGCGACGTTTAACGCTTCTTGTACTGTGAGTGCGGGAGCGGGAACCGCTGGTACTCCAGCGAGCTCTACTGATGGATCGCTTGCTTCTTCTGCGAGCTAGTTTCTCACAAGGATACAAAAAAACCTGGTTGCCAGGTTTTTTTGTATCCTACAGAATAAGGATTCTTCTTATCTTTTTCGGTGAATAGCCTCGCTTCGCTCAGCTATTCACCGTGGTTCTTATTGAGTCGGCACTTCCTGCTTTGCCGGGGGTTAAGGGGCGAAGCCCCTTAAAACTATTCTCAAGAACCATCTGCTTGTAGTCTCGTTGGCACTTCCGGCTTTGCCGGGGTTTAAGGGGCGAAGCCCCTTAAAAAACCATAACAGTCTTGCTTGCAGCTTGGTTCGTGCCTTTGGCTTTGCTGGGGTTTAAGGGGCGAAGCCCCTTTAAAAACACCCTCTAATAACAGCCTACGCGTTAGGCGTTGAATCTTTTCCAAACGACAGCCGAGCGAAGCGAGGCTGTGAAAAAAGAAAGATTTTATCCTTATTTGTTTATGGTGATGGCGCCGTCTTGGGCGTCGATGAGGACTTTGGCTCCTTCTTGGATCGTTCCGCTGACGATTTCTAGGGCGAGATCGTCAAGAACGAGTTCTTGGATTTTTCGCTTAAGCGGACGCGCTCCAAATTGTGGATCGTACCCTTTTTCAGCGAGTAACTCTTCCGCTTCTCGCGAGAACGTGATCTGGATTTTCTTTTCGTGGAGACGCTTCACGACGGCCTGAATCTGCAAGCGCACAATCTCCGCAAGATGTTCACGTCGAAGCGCGTGAAAAATCACGGTTTCATCGACGCGGTTTAAGAATTCCGGACGGAACTGATCGCGTAAGCGGTCCATGAGTCCTTGTTTGAGCTGTTCTTCGTTGAGCGTGGATTCCTCATCGGCGTGCGCAAAACCAATCGCGCCACGTCGCTTGCCGAGATCAAGGATCAGATCAGACCCAATGTTCGAGGTCATGATGATCACGGTGTGCTTAAAGTTCACGGTGCGGCCTTTCCCGTCGGTGAGTCTGCCATCGTCAAGCACCTGAAGGAGCGTATTAAAGATATCTGGATGGGCTTTTTCGACTTCATCGAGCAAGATTACCGAGTATGGGCGACGACGGATTTTTTCCGTGAGTTGTCCGCCTTCGTCGTAGCCCACGTACCCTGGAGGTGAGCCGATCATGCGCGATACGGTGTGTTTATCGCCATATTCTGACATGTCGATACGTACGAGGGCGTTTTCGTCGTCAAAGAGAGTTTCCGCGAGCGCTTTTGCGAGCTCGGTTTTTCCAACGCCGGTCGGACCAAGAAATAAGAAGGAGCCAATCGGGCGCTTCTCTTCGCCAATCCCGGCACGTGAGCGGCGTAGCGCGTTTGCGACGGCTTTTACCGCTTCATCCTGTCCGATGACGCGTTTGTGTAGCGCAGCTTCCAAGTGGGCGAGTTTTGAGGCTTCTGAGGCAAGCATGCGTTGAACCGGAATACCTGTCCAACGAGAAACGACGTGGGCAATATCTTCTTCCGTCACCGCATCTTTCAAGAGCCCACGCTTTCCTTGAAAATCACGGAGCTTTGTTTCTGCTTGTGCGCGTTCACGTTCAATGGTGGGGATGGTGCCGTACCGAATTTCGGAGACCTGTTCGAGATCACCTTTACGTTCGGCGATGTCGGCTTCAGATTTCAACGCTTCGAGCTTTTGCTTACTTTCACGCAAGGCTTGAATGAGTTCTTTTTCTGCTTTCCAGGCGATTTCAAGCTCGCTTGCGCGTTCTTGTGTTTCTGCCATGGCTTTTTCAATGACCTGGAGCCGTTCTTGTGAATCTGAATCTTCCTCTTTTGAGAGCGCGCGTTTTTCGATATCAAAACGGACGAGCTCGCGCTTGAGCTTGTCGAGTTCTTCTGGAAGCGAGTCTATCTGCATGCGGAGCCCTGCGGCGGCTTCGTCCACAAGATCTACGGCTTTATCTGGCAAGAACCGATCAGCGATGTAGCGTGTCGAGAGTTTTACCGCGGCCACGAGGGCACTATCCGTGATGCGTACACCATTGTGTACCTCGTACTTGTCTTTAATCCCACGTAAAATCGCAAGCGTATCTTCCTCGCTTGGTTCATGGACATGGACCGGTTGAAAACGCCGGGCGAGCGCTGGGTCTTTTTCAATGTATTTCTGATACTCCTGGAGAGTTGTCGCTCCAATCGCTCGGAGTTCGCCGCGAGCGAGGGCGGGCTTGAGCATGTTGGACGCATCAAGGGAGCCTTCCGATCCAGAAGCGCCAGCGCCGACCAGTGTATGCAGCTCATCGATAAAAAGAATGACTTTTCCTGCAGACTTTTCCACCTCTTTAATCACAGCTTTGAGGCGTTCCTCGAATTCTCCCCGAAACTTGGTACCCGCGACGAGTGAACCGACATCAAGCGCGATCACGTCTTTATCTTTGAGGGGTTCCGGGACGTCGCCGGAGGCGATACGCTGCGCAAGCCCTTCAACGATCGCGGTTTTTCCGGTTCCGGCTTCACCAATAAGCACCGGATTATTCTTCGTTCGACGTAAGAGGATTTGCATCACGCGACGAATTTCTTCATCTCGCCCAACGACCGGATCGAGCTTTTCTTGACGTGCAAGCATCGTGAGGTTACGCGCATATTTTTCGAGTGATTGATAGGCTTGTTCTGGCTCCGGCGATTCAATGCGCGTATTTCCTCGAACTTCTTTGAGAGCTTTTAGCACCGCCTCTTCCGTTACACCAATGCGCTTCAGCTCTTGTCCCAGCGAAGGCGTTTCAAGCGAGGCGAGGAGCAGGTGCTCCGTTGAAATATATTCATCCGTAAACGAGCGAGCGATTTTTTCCGCTTGTTGCAAAACACGCGCAAGTTCGTTTGACATGCCGAGCTGAGCCGCGTTTCCGCCGAGCTGATGCGGCATACGTTCAAACGTTGTGCGAATATCTTGAAGGAGCCCCGTCACATTGAGGCCGAGTTTTTTGAGGAGGGTCGGAACCACGCCTTCTTCTTGGTTCAGGAGTCCAAAGAGGAGGTGGATGGGTTCAAGAGTGGCGTGACGATACTCAACCGCCGCATCTTGCGCGATGCGGAGGGCTTCTTGGCTTTTGACCGTGAGGTTTGAGGGCAGCATATGTTAGCAGTCTATCATAGAGACTGCTAACCGCCAAGAACCCCAAAATAACAGCTTATTTCAGAGGAGATTCTGCCAGAATATCCCCATCATTTAGACGGCTATACGTGAGGGTCGAGGTTCCCTCTGGTCGAACGTACCGAATATACTTTGGGTAGTTGCCGCTGACGCAGATGTCGAATCGTTCCGTGACGGTGGTCGGCACAAAGAACTGTTGCTGAAGCTGATAGAGCGTACAGCCTTCCGGATCCTGTTCTTTTTTGAGAATTTGGGCATTTCCCGTCAAAATCAGGGTGTTTGCACCGCTCTCGCTGGAAAAAAAGGCTTGACGAATCATTGTTTCCACGGACTCCGCTTCATCACCGGGTGGAACCATAGACCAGCTGCTCGTCGAATATTTTACCTGGAGGGTTCCTTGGTGCGCGTAGAGTTGGGTGGAAATTCCATCATTTGTGAGAGTTGCGTGAATGCCTCGATTTTTCGCGTAGAGTAATCGTCCTTGGCCTGTTCCGCCTCCGCTTGCAGGAAGACGCACGTCAAGTTGATAGCTATCAGTTTTTGCGAGGTTATCAAGTGTTTGTTCTAGCTGGAGAAGATCGGGATCAGTTCCTTTTTCGACGCCACCGCTTTTGAGGACGGGTGGAACCGGTGCCGGTCTTGGGACGGAGGTTGTCGCGGGAAGCGCGCCGGGAAGTCGTGCCGTTCCACGTTCCTTGCACCCAAATCCGAATAATGAAAACGTCCCAAGAAGGAAGCAAAGAACAGCGAAGGATCGCGACATATGATGCTAGTATAGAAGAAAAGGAGGTTTTGGAAAAATAGCTCACCTATGCTACAACATCGCCATGTCTGCTGTACTCTATCTTGTGGCAACACCCATCGGGAATCTTGAGGATATCACGCTTCGTGCCGTACGCGTGTTTAAAGAAACGAGCCTTGTACTCTGCGAAGATACGCGTATAACGTCGAAGCTTTTGGCGTATCTGGAAGTTTCGCCCTCGCTACAATCTGTGCATACGCATACGACGGATGCGGCGCTTGATCGGTTGCTTGATCGAGTAATTGTCGCTGGTTCCGCGTGCTATGCCTGTGATGCAGGAACGCCCGGAATGAATGATCCAGGCGGTCGCTTGGTTTCGCGCGCGTGGCAAAAGGGGATTCAGGTGGTGCCGATTCCGGGCCCTTCCGCGCTCACCGCCGCGATTTCTGCCTGCGGGTTTCCTATGGAATCGTTTGTCTATCGAGGGTTTGTCCCGCATAAGAAGGGCCGCAAAACCCTGTTTCAAGATATGGCAGATGCGGAAGACTCCGTGGTATTTCTTGAATCGACGCATCGTATGGAGAAAACCCTGGAATCTTTGCGCGAAGTGATCGGGGAAGGGCGTCTGCTCTGGATTGGACGTGAACTTACGAAGAAGTTTGAAACGTGCTATCGCGGGACCATTGACGAAGTCGTCAAAGGCCTGCAAGCTACGTCCTGGAATGGAGAATTTATCTGTGTTTTAGCGCCGAAATCGTATGTCGACTAACCGTTTTTACGTCACCACGCCGATCTATTACGTAAACGATCGGCCTCATGTAGGACATGCCTACACCACGATCATCGCGGATGCGCTTTCGCGCTACCATCGTTTGCGTGGCGACGAGGTGCGTTTTGTGACGGGTACGGACGAAAATAGCCAGAAGAATGTGGAAGCGATGGAAAAGGCGGGTGAAACGGATCTTCAAGCGTATCTCGACCGCATGGCTGGTGCCTGGAAGTCGACGTGGAGTGAGATTGGCATCACGTTCGATGATTTTATTCGTACGACCGAGCCTCGTCATTTAGCAGGTGTCGAACGATTTTGGAAGGCGGTCGAAGCGTCCGGCGATTTGGAAAAGCGCACGTACGAATCGATGTACTGCGTTGGCTGCGAAGGGTTCAAGACGCCTTCAGACATGAATGAAGAAGGGCGCTGTCCGCTCCATCCAAATAAAGAACTCACAAAAGTGCAAGAAGAGAACTGGTTTTTCAAGCTCACGAACTACGTTGAGCCGTTGCGCGACTATATTCGTTCGCACGAGGATTTTGTTCAGCCGGTAAGCCGTCGCAACGAGATTTTGGGATATCTTGATGCGGTTGAAAAAGAACGGCTCGATATTTCGGTGAGTCGTGAGAAAAAGAAGCTATCTGTGGGTATTCCTGTTCCAGGCGATGACGAACAACGAATGTACGTCTGGTTTGATGCGCTCTTGAATTACATGACGGCGGTGGGATACGGAACCGACGAAACACTGTTCCAAAAGTTTTGGCCCGTAAACCTGCAACTCGTTGGCAAGGATATTTTGAAATTCCACTGCGCTCTCTGGCCAGCGATGATTATGAGTGCGGCGAAGCACGACGCACTCCTCCGAAACGAGGACGGGTCGCCAAAACTCCCAGAGCACGTGTTTGCGCATGGATTCTACACGCTCGACGGCATGAAAATCTCGAAGTCGCTCGGCAATGCAATCGCGCCAAGTGAAGCGGCGAAAGAGGTAGGGATGGATGCCGTGCGGTATTATTTGCTTCGCGAAGTCCAGCTTGGGGAAGATGGAGATTTTTCCTTCACGCGCTTGAAAGAGCGCTATCAGTCAGATTTGGGGAATACTCTCGGAAACCTCGTCCAGCGCGTCGTCGCCATGAGCCGCAAATACTTCGACGGCAAAGTGCCGATGGTGGATGTAGCGGTCGCTCGGTCTTTGAGTGATATTGGGACAAATAGTTGGGGAGGAGCTGTTGCTATAGAAAATCTTGCAGGTGATGTTGCGGCGGCATATGAAGCGTTTAACACATTCGGTGCGGTTCAGCGTGTCTGGGGAACAGGGGAAAGCACCTCGAATTTGATCGCCGCCAACAAGCTCATCGAAGAAACCCAACCCTTCAAGCTCGCAAAAACGGATCTCGAGGCGACGGGTCGTGTGCTGTATGCGCTTTTGGAATCTATTCGTTGGTATGCGTGGTTTGTGGCGCCCATCTTGCCAGATACGGCAAGCAAAATGCTTTCCGCCTTGGGTGTGAACGCCGAGCACGAGTTCCAAAAAGGCTGGGACGCTGCCCTTACCTGGGGACAACTACAACCAGGAAGTATGCTTCCAGAACCAAGCCCGTTGTTTCCACGACTCGAAGAGAGAGCGCCCTGATGTTCCAAATCGCTCTCTCTATGCTCTATGGCAAAAAATAATGGACGATCCAATAAGAGACAGTCGCCTGATGCGGACTTGATGCGGTTGTCTAAAGATGTTGAGCGGGTCATTGCTACCGTGACCTCGCTTCGTGACTCCTCTGTAAAGATTGATGCGAACAATCTCATGTTACATGAAGGGTGGGCGAAGTTGCATAAGATCAATAATGACTTATTCAGAGCTCAGGTCGAAGTTTTGCAAAAGCTAGCCCTTCTTCTGCTCGCATTGGTAGTTTGTTTAGGTGTTTTTGCGTTTCAAGATTCGATTTGGAGTTTTATTCAATGGCTTGGATCCTACTGGATCGAGTTTTGGAATCTGAGCAAGAAAGAGAAGTTAACCGTCTTCATTCTTCCGGGTGTGGTTTCGGGTTTTGTTTTAGATCTGGTCATTAAAGGGGTGAGGCATGGATGGAGGCTTTTAAGCCAACGGTTATCTGGTAGTGAGCGCTGATACACACTATGCACTTCATCGACACCCACTGCCACATTCATTTTCCTACCTACGATGTTGATCGTGAGGCGGTGTTGGCGCGTTTGCGTGAAGTAGGTGGAGCGGCGATCACGATTGGGACGTCGCTTGCGAATAGTCGGGCGGCGATCGCGCTCGCTGAACAACGTGTGGATATTTGGGCGACGGTTGGATTGCATCCTTCGCATGTGACGCATCTGCATCATGATGAGAATGAGGGAGCGGTGGAGGAGCGAGAGGTGTCGTTTGCGGATTTGAAAGCGCTTGCGGCGAGTTCTCCGAAGGTGGTCGCGATTGGGGAGGCGGGATTGGATCTGTACCGCACAGAGCCTGATGAACGAGGAGCGGCGCTTGAGGCGCAGTGGCGCGTGTTTGAGACGCACCTGGAAGTAGCGGAAGCGCTGGATTTGCCGGTCGTGGTGCATTGTCGTGATGCGTTGCGTGAGCTCGCTCTTCGTTTGCGCACACGACGAGAAGCGGGGCATCAAGACCGCTGTTTGCTTCATTCGTTTACGGGAACGTGGGCAGAAGCCGTGCCGTTGCTTGAGCTTGGGTGTTATTTTGCGCTAAATGGGATTGTGACGTTTCCGCCGCGAAAAGGTGTTGTAGAAGAAGACCAGCTTTTACGTGTGGCGGAGCGTATTCCACTTGATCGCTTGGTGCTAGAGACGGATGCGCCATATCTTGCGCCCGTTCCACATCGAGGGGAGCGCAATGAGCCGGCTTGGGCGGCGGAAACAGGGAAGTTTCTCGCGAAGATTCGCGCTATGCAAGAAGAGGAATTTTTTGTGCTGATGCTTGAAAATACAAAACGATTCTTTTCGCGTCTTCCCAAAGAGTAAGGAATCTTTTGTTTTTGTTTTGTCGCCTCGCTACGCTCGGCGACGAAGGTTTTTTCATGACTCGCTTCGCTCGTCATAGATGTTATTCGACGTGCTACGCACGCGAAAAAACATCCGTTAAAAAAGCATGCTGAAAAAATACATAGGGGGTTAGACCCGGGTCTGACTCGGGTCAGGTCTTGACCTGGCACCGGAGCTTATTTCGCTCAGTAAAAATACACAGCCGAGCAAAGCGAGGCTGTGAAGAAAACAAAGAAAAAAAATCCTTATAAAAAACCACGGCGAGCGAAGCGAGCCGTGAAAAATAAACATCCACTTCCTTATTCCAGTATGACAGCCACCTCTCCTCAAGCAACCGAAATCTACAAACACTATAAACGTGGTTCGTTGTATCGGGTTTTGTGTGTGGCGATGCGGGAGGCTGATCTTGTGTCTTGCGTGGTGTATGAGAGTCTTGATCCAGAAGCGGAGCATCGGTTCTGGATTCGGACCGTGGAGGATTTTTGCGAAGAGGTTCTTTTGGAGGATGGGACGCGACGTCCGCGCTTTTCACGACAAGAAAAAACGCCCTCATCCTAGAGCAGGAGAGCGCGCGGACTTTTTCTCTTGTAGATAATGTGCGCCTTTTTGTCAATCGATGGACGGTCCAAATCGCAAAAAAGAGCTCGCTTCATGGATGAGGTGGTCTTTTATCAGTCTTTCAATCATCGCATTCAACCATGCTTGATCTGCCGTCGCATCAAAATCAGGATCGATACTTAGGCCGATGGTGGTTCGTGTTACATCATCTCGTTCACGTAAAAATTTCACGATTCGTCCACGGTAGATCCGGTCTGGATGGGGTTTTTCGTTGTGTCGTGATTCGTTTGCTTTTTTGATGCTTCGCTTTGGAATCTCGACCGTTCCTGCAAGAAATCCGGGAGCGGCGTGGCATACGTGCTGCAGCGGGCAGTGTTCGCAGGCAGGGCGTTTTTTACAGATCGAAGAAGCGACATCAAAGAGCGCTTGCGGAATATGGAAAAACTCAGGTCTTGCGGTCCAGGTGGTTGTGGCATGTGTGATTCTTGGATCCTCTTCAAATTGTGGAAAGAGCGTACCAAAAAGCGCACGACCCAGGAGCCGACGGACGTTTGTATCGACCGGCATGACGGCTTCTTGTCGTGAAAATGTGGCGACAGCGGCGCTTGTGTAGGGGCCGATGCCTTTGAGCGCGAGCCATTCGGCAGCGGTGTGAGGTTCGCCGTGTTCCACAACTTGTTTGGCGATGTTTTGCAGGGAGAGCGCGCGTCGATTGTAGCCGAGACCTGACCAGGCGTGCAGGACGTCGCTCGTGGGAGCGTTTGCGAGGGTGTGCCAGTTCGGAAACTGCTCGAGCCATGCATGATAGTACGGAATCACGCGCTGGACCTGCGTTTGTTGAAGCATGCATTCACTCACGAGAATGGCGTATGGGTCGGTTGTGTGGCGCCACGGCAAATCACGACCGTGTTTTTGGTACCACGAAAGCAGGGGCTCGATGATCGAGTCAGAAAGAGGAAGATCGGACATGATTAAGAACGGAGGGCGAGAGAAGCGAGCGTGTCACGAAGACGGAGCTCGGTAATTTCGCGTTCGGTTTGAGCCCAAATGAGATGCGTAGAATCACCATCTTCCGGAGAGACGACTTGGAGGACGTAGGTAAAGCTTGAGGCATTCTGTCCTTCACGCTGACCACGAATACCCGTGACGAGGTTTCCCGCCACCAGGTACGACACGGGTTCTGGATTTGAGAGGGTGTCCTCAAGACGTCGAGCCTGATCGGCGCTGTAGGGAGAAATGGAAAGCCAAGGGAGGGAGGAGGTGGCTTGTGAAGCGCGCATCGCGACAAAGCCGCGTTCATCGGCGTAGGTTTTGCTTCCAGGAGGAAGTCGAAGGGAGATGCCGAGCGGGAGCGAAAACGCCTCTACCCACGATGAGTAGGCTCGTCCCGTTGGACGAGTAAGCGGCATAGCCTCAGCCAGCAGGAGCTGATCACGCTTCATGCGCTCAACCGCTTCACGAGCCGCGACAAGCTCTTTGTTGGCGGCTTCGACCTGTTTATTCGCTCGATCGGCAAGACGGAGCCGTTCGTCTTCGTGTTGGGCGAGAAGCTGTTCCATGCTCATGACGCGGTTTTCAAGCACCTGACGCTCAACTCTCGCATCACGTAAAACCGTGCCAAAACCCACCGCCGCAGCAATCGCTCCGAGAGACATCCATCCTAAGAACGCAAACGACTTTCCAGACATACGCAGCATTTACCCCGCAGTGTACGAAATTCGAGCGTAGATGGGAAGAGGCCCTGGTCTTTCTTTTGCATGTGTGCTAAAAGTGGCAAGATCCTATGTTGTTTGATGAGCGTGTTTTTAAGCGCCTTTCGAGTCCGGATGCGTTTCGCGGTGGGCGCGAGCTCACCATGGCGAAAGCGGTCCGTAACGTGCAAGTGGAGCGCAATCGCTTTCAGGATTTTGTGATTCGCGGGGATATCTCTGGAACGACAAATCAGCACTCTGAACTTGTGGTCGCAGGAAATAAGCAGACGGTCAAATCCCATACCTGTTCCTGTTCGTTTGATCGAAACGGTATGTGTAAGCACGTCGTCGCGCTTGGGCTGTCTGCACATGATCCTGCGATGCCAAATCCGGCGGAAGATCGCCAAGCGGCACTTAAAGCGGCGCTCATGCGAAAGAGTCGGTTTGGAGCTGGGGCCGCGCCCGTGCGTCAAACGGTGGCCTCTCCCACAAAAGGGGGAGCGGGAGTGTTACTCCGATCGTCATCGGCACCAGCAGCTTCGACGTTTGATCGTGGCACCGTGCCGCATGAACTGGATGAAGTACGCATCTCCGTGCGGTATGATGTTTCGGATGACGTGCTCTTGGTGCAGGCGAATGCCGTGTACGGCCCGTTCCGGTTCTCGCTTTTTTCCGAATCAGTGCATTCGAGCGAGTCATACATCGATGAACGAGGGCACACCCATCTCCCAAATCGTGATCATGCAAGCGAGGCAGAGGCGCGAGCGTGGTTTGCGTCGGCGCTTGATCGTGGCACGATTGATGCAGATGGTGCACTCCTTATCGAAGGAGAGGAAATGTACGGCTTTATTAAGCAGACCTATCCAGAGCTCGAATTTCGGTATCCAATTGACCTTGATCCAACCGCGCAAGATATCATGCGCGTGATGCAGGAACCGATCGAGGGAATGTGGTCATCGCGGTTGCAGTCAGGGGTGAACCTGTTCGCGTTTTCGGTAAATTTTCATTGTCAGAACACGCAGGTTTCGATGGATCAGATCAAGAGCATGGTTGAACGTGGTAAGCCGTTTCTTCGACTTGAAGATGGTCGTTTTGTGGAGCTTGGGAATCGTGGAGAGCTTGAAACACTGGTGGAAGTCATTAAAAAAGCGAAGAAGCAGGGGAGCGAGTACCTTATTCCGCTCTATGAAGCGCCTGGGTTTTTGGCGCTCTTTGAACGTTCTCGTCAGCAACAGCTCTCGCTCATGGACGAGCGGTTTCGGGCGTTTGTGCAGGAATCATCGCATGGTCGCGTACTCGATACGGCGCATCTTCCAAAGGCGCTCGAGACGCTCTTACGTCCCTATCAAAAAGAGGGTGTGGCTTGGATGCAGTTTCTTCAAAAATATGGCTTTGGGGGAATTTTGGCGGACGACATGGGTCTTGGAAAAACCTTGCAGGTGCTAACACTCCTTGAGACCTGTCGAACGACCCCAAAAAAACCAACGCTCATCGTGTGTCCAAAATCGCTCATGCGGATGTGGGAGCTGGAGGCGAAGAAATTCACCCCAGAGCTACGAGTGAAGGTGATCGACGGAACCGTGGGCGAACGCGCGGCAATGATTCGTGATCCGGGGGATGTACAGGTGCTTGTAACATCGTATTCGCTCCTTCAGCGAGATTTAGCCGTGTATCATGCGACGGAATCCTCCTTCTTTTTGATGGTGCTCGACGAAGCGCATTCGATCAAGAATGCCGATACGAACACCGCAAAAGCCGTAAAACTTCTTCCGGCGGAACACCGGTTAGCGCTCACGGGGACGCCGCTTGAAAACGGGGTGCAGGAATTATGGTCCGTCTTTGATTTCTTGATGCCTGGCTTTTTGGGCGATGCAGATACCTTTCGCAAGCGCTACGGCCGACCTATTCAAGAACTGCAAGATCAAGACGCCCTCAAAAAACTTCGCGCGCGCGTGGGGCCCTTCATGTTGCGTCGAACAAAAGAGTCGCAACTCAAAGATCTTCCTCCAAAAATCGAACAAACGAGCCCTTGTTCGCTCACCGCCGAACAGCTCGTACTCTACTCTCGTGTGCTTGAAGATGCGAAGCGCAGCGTCTTTGAAGCGGTTGAAGCAAAAGGATTCGAACGATCAAAGATCGATATTTTGGCGGCGCTTACCAAGCTTCGTCGCGTGTGTGACCACCCACATCTTCTTGAGGCAACATTGCCGCGCACGGAAGAGCTCTCCGGAAAAATGGGGTATGCACTCGAACTTATCCGAGAAGCCGTTGACGGTGGGCACAAAATCCTGCTCTTCAGCCAGTTCACCTCGATGCTCGATATTATTCGTGAGTCTCTTGATCGTCAGGAGATCGGACACTGTACGATCGAAGGCAAAACCCGCGATCGCCAAGCAGAAGTCGAACGGTTCCACAACGATCCAAATGCTTCGGTGTTCCTATTAAGCTTGCGCGCTGGTGGAACGGGATTAACGCTCACGCCTGCCGACATCGTCATCATGTTTGACCCATGGTGGAACCCAATGGCCGAACAACAAGCCATGGACCGCGCGCACCGCATCGGCCAAACCAAGACCGTCAACGTGTACAAACTCGTCACGCAAGGCACCATCGAAGAAAAAGTCATGGAACTCCAAGTCAAAAAACGCAAACTCTTCGACGCCCTCGTCTCAGAAAACGCCGAAGCCATGAAGGGTTTGTCCTGGGAAGAAGTGCGACAGTTGTTTATTTAATGAAGAATAGCCATGACATATCACCAACAGGAGCTCGATTCAGCTCTACGTATTACTTCTACCGATCGTGACACGAATCGATCGGGGCGCTTGTCTGTTATTCAGTCGCGTCGAGCTCGTCTCCGATTTGCGCTGATTAGCCTTGTCTTAGCAGGTTTTTTTCTTGGTATGTTGGCGTTTATCGTGCTTGACTGGGAATCGATGATATCGATTGCGGGTCCGGTGGTAGTTTTCTTATCCATGCTAACAGGTTGGTTATCGGTCCGTTATGCTCAGGCATTTAGTAGTGCTTCGTTTGGTTCGCCGGTGGTGAGTGTCGAAGGAATGGCAACGCATCGAAAGATCTACGGAACTCGGGGTAGCTGTGAACTCGCGCTTATTGTTCAGTCTCGTCAGTTTATCGTTGAAAAGGCGATATGGGATGCAGTACGAGAAGGGGGGAGCTATCGTGTCTACTTTATTGAAGTGGGGCACTGGTTTCCTCCACGGGTGGTCGCCATTGAGGAGGTCCGGTAGGTTCTTTCGAGGCGTGAAGAAGGTAGCACCGTCGCGTTCAGCGGATTCGGATCAGATCCGGATCAGATTCGGATCAGACCGCGTTAGGAACAAGCTTCACGCCGAGCGCAGCGAGGCGTGAAAAATAAACATATCTTCCTTATTCGTATGACTCGTTCACTCACGGCGGTACTCACGGTCAGCGTGATCATGATGAGGGAGGGGAAGGTCTTGCTCCTTCGTGAACAAAAGAATGGGGGTCTCATGTATAACCTGCCGGGTGGACACGTTGACGCCGGTGAAAGTGTGATGGTGGCGGCGACACGTGAAGCGGCCGAAGAAACGGGGTTTTCGATTCGACTTGGTTCGCTCGTGCAGATCATGAATCGTACCTGGGAAGACGGTCATCATTCCGTACGACAAACGTATACGGCCGAAATCACTGGTGGCGATCTCAAAACAGAAGAGGGAAGCAAGGCGTTATGGATGACGCGTAAAGAAGTAGAAAATATTCCAGAAAACCAATGGAACTTCGCGACCAAACAAGCGATCATGCTCGCTTTTGAGGGGAAGCAGGCACCTGAGGGATCTGTGGTGATGAGGGTGGATGGGGCATCTGGCTGAGGGGGGGTTAGAAATAGAGAAGGGTGGCGTGATAGTAAGGTGAAAAAGCATTTTTTGCGTCAATATAGGCGTATAGTGGATATTTGATTTAGTTGTAAAGTGAGTATTGACAAACTTGCTTTCTTATGGTAGGATTTCGATGCCGTGAATCGCGCATTGCGCTTC
Organism: uncultured Gammaproteobacteria bacterium; assembly: GCA_964437285.1. Lineage (GTDB taxonomy): Bacteria > Patescibacteriota > Patescibacteriia > 2-12-FULL-60-25 > 2-12-FULL-60-25 > JAGOUA01. The sequence continues at coordinate 53,105 of CAYTGF010000001.1, read as the reverse complement.
CAAAAACGGATTGTCCTCTATCGACACCTGTCGAGGGAGGCGTTCATGAGCGAGTACACGCGGTATGATTTTTCTGAGACCATGCGTGCATTGGGTGGTGATGTTGCTCCGGTGAAGGTTTTGCGCGCGTGGGGTGTCTGCGGCGACTATGCGGAGTGGAGCGGGGGATTTGTTCTCCTCTTGCAGGATGGTCGCTATGCGTACGTTTCAGGTTGGTGCGACACGACGGGTTGGGGGTGTCAGGACGGGGTTGACGTCGAATACTCAGATACGCTCGAAGGACTCGGACTTCCCGTATATGAGGACTGGGATGAGGAACCTGCTGACCTGAACCGCTGGCTGACGAGTGGCGGCACGTACGATGATTGAATTGATTTGAAGATACCTTACTGAGGCCTCTGCCGCGTCCCCCGCGTCGGAGGCCTTGTCTATTTCCGGGGCGGCATTGGTTTGTCTAAAGATATTTCATTTGCTACCCTCAACCCACTATGCAAGGCATTAATCTGTACAAGGAAGTTCCTTGTGGAACTCCAGAGGAGTTCAATGTTGTTATTGAAGCGACGAAAAATACGATGAATAAGGTGGAATATGACGAACAGGGTGGGTATTTCAAGCTTGACCGTGTGTTGCACCAGACCACGTTCTACCCATTCGACTACGGGTTTATCCCACAAACCCACGGTGGCGATGGTGATGCGATCGACGTGTGTTTGTTGCTCACGCAGCCAACCTTTCCAGGCTGTGTCGTGAAGGCGCGTGCCATCGGTATCATCAAGATGGAAGACCAGGACGGCGTCGACGATAAAATCATCGCTGTACCAGTCGCGAAGGTTGATCCTCGTTTCAACGAACTCACCTCATTCGAACAGCTTCCGGCACACGTGCAGGAGGAATACTCGATTTACTTCAAGGAATACAAGAAGCTCGAGAAGAAAAAGTACGACTTGGTGAACGTGAAGGGTACGGCGGGTGCGGACGTGGCGCGCGAAATCATTGCGGCAGGCATGAAGGCCTACGCGGATGAACATGCCGCTTCCTAGTGTTTTAGTGATTCGAAAAGCTCGGGTGACTCGTCTGTGGCGAGCCACGCCCGAGCTTTTCACGTTGGATCTTGAGCTCGCACCGGAGGATCAGTTTGCCTTTGTGGCGGGGCAGTGGGTATATCTTCACTCGCTGAATGAGGCGGGCGAATCGATTGCTCGGGCGGCGTTTTCGATCGCGTCGGCGCCAAGCGAAGTGGAAGTCTCGCTGGGTTTCGGTATCAAGATTTATGGACGGCTTACCTCCACCTTCGCCGACATGAAGGTGGGTGATGTGTTGGGAGTCCAGGGGCCATTTGGGGTCTTTGTGTTGCCTCCTGAATGCGCTCCACTGGTTTTGCTCGCGGGAGGGATTGGGGTGACACCGATGCGTTCGTTGATTCGCGGGGCATTGGATCAAGGGTGGCCTGAACCGATCGCTCTCCTCTGGACCACGAAAACGGAAGAAGACTTGATCTACCACCAAGAGTTTTTACGCTGGCAGGCCGAATCGAACGGTCGATTTCGGTACTATCCATCGCTCACGAAAGAGCTGCGCTCAACCTGGGAGGGGCGGCGAGGACGGATCTCGGAGGCGCAGCTTGATGACCTCGAAGTCGATTGGGAGCGAGCACATGCCTACGTTTGTGGGCCGGATCACTACATGATGGAAGCGAAAACGCTTCTAGCAAAACGCGGAATTCAAGGAAAGCCACGGTATCATGAGGAAAAGTTTTAAACACGCCTGGGGCGTGTTTTTGCTTAACGCAAAACACGCCATTGCTGGTGTGTTTTGGTGGTGGGCGTGCCAAGAGTCGAACTTGGGACCTTTACATTATCAGTGTAACGCTCTAACCAACTGAGCTACACGCCCGCTCTTCTTTTTGCCCGGCTATCCTAGCGAATCTTCCCAAACCTTGCAAGAGAGGGGATTTTCGCTGTGATTGAGGCAAGAAATAGGGAGGACTTATGTTGATTTTTGTTTTGAAGATGGGTATGCTGGGGCCATGTCTAGTTCTTTTGAGAGAAAACCAGAGATCACGGATCTCGAAGCACTACTTCGTGACCACGGCGTTCCGCTCGAGCGATGGGGAACGGGGGAGGCCAGATCGCTTGAACATCTTGTGAAGGAGCTCGAGGCGGGTGAAGCGACGCTCGATATCGAGGACGATGGTCGCATCGTGCGGACGGGGTTTGGTGTCGCGGTATGGGTGTACTACGTGGATGCCGAGGGGCGACGGTTTCGGCTGAAGGAAGATCGTCAGGTGTATGCTCGTGGTGGCGAACGTCGTCGCGGAGACAAGATTCAGATGAGTATTGGCGAAAAACGCAAGAGCGACGAGTCCGTCGAAGAGGCTGCCACACGAGCGTTTCAAGAAGAGCTGGGCCTCGCTATCCCGTTCACGCGCTTCGAAACCCTCCCTCGCCGCGATCGCCGTACGCCGTCTGAAGCTTTTCCGGGAATCGATACACGCTATGTCACAGAGGTCTTTCAGGTCACCCTGAATCCAGACGAAGTGAACCCAGAAGGCTACACCGAAGTCCAGCCAGACAAGACCACCTATTTCGTGTGGGAACCGGTGGATGTGGTGAGCTGACCCCTGTGTGGGGTCTTTTTCATTTTTGTGGTGTGTTCGTGCTACACTAGCGCATATGTCGTTTACGCCTGAGCAGGTGGTTGGCGGGCCGGTGATTGAGCAGGCTCCCTTGCCTGAGGTGGCTCCTTTAGGATCGGTGCCGGTGTCTGCGCCCGTGCCACCTCCTGAAGATCTTCCTGATATTACGCCTCCACCTGAGCCACCCCCTGAAAACGCGCTCTTGCTCACGAACGGAACCGAAGCCCAAGAAGACCCGCTCGTTCAGGAAGTGGAGGGTATTCTCGGAAAGGAAATCGATGCGTACGTCAAAGCGCAGCTCCCTGGATCCGAACCTGGGTATGTGCAAGCACGGAATGGGCTTGCAAAAGAGCTTGTTCTTCGACGAGGAAAGATGGATCCAGAGGACGTCGTACAGGCGATCGAGGCATGGCTCAAGACCCTTCCGGGGATGGTCAAAATCTATCTAGAGCAAGCAGCAGCGATTAAAACTCGCGAACTCGAGCAACTCTTTGCTCAGCCGCTCGAATAGTCTTTCTATGGTTCTTTCGCTCTTTCAACTGGATATCTACGTTCCAGCCGCTAACCAAACACCCTTTCCCGACCCTACGGTCTGGCTGTCTTCGCCGTGGGTGCTGCGGCTCTTATTTGTTGCGGTGTTTCTTTTTGGAGCGTTTGTGTTTGCGCATGCGCTTCGTTGGATGCACCATCATCGCAAGCGGTACCTTGGGGCGTTCGATTCAAAAATTCTTCTCGTGAAAGTACCAAAAGAACTTCGTAAAGAAGACACTAACCAAGATAAGTCTCAACAGCAAATTCAGGAGTTGATTGGGCGCATGGAGACGGTCTACGCGAACTTAGGATCCATGAAGCCTCAACAGGGGCTAAAACACTGGTGGAATGGTCGTACAGATCACCTGAGTTTTGAAATTGTGATGGACCAGGACCGGATTGCGTTCTACGTGACAACACCGAGTAAGATTCAGGCGTTTGTCGAAGAACAAATTCATGCTCAGTATCCATATGCGAGCATAGAAGAGGTTCCGGACTACAATATTTTTTCTCCAACGGGGGTGGCGCTTGCAACATATCTTATTCTGCGCCGTTCAAGTGCGTTTGCGCTCCGTAGCTATCGAAAGATAGAGACGGATCCGATGAACTCGCTCACGAATGCGCTTGCGAAGATCGAAGAAGGAGATGGGGCGACGATTCAACTCATGATTCGTCCCGTTCAAGATTCGTGGCGAAAGTACGGGGTATATATCGCTCGTGAGATGCATCAGGGGAAGAAGCTATCTGACATCGAAAAGAAAGGGATTTTCCACGAAGTGTGGAAGATTATTAAATCGATGTCGAAGGGACCGAAGGATCCGAGCAAGCCGGATAAGGGGTATTCGCTTAGTCCTCTTGAACAAGAAATGGTGAAAGGGATTGAAGAGAAGGCGGCAAAAGCCGGAATGGAAGTCTGTATGCGACTCGTCGTGTGCGCAAAAACGCCGGATCGAGCGCAGCGGTACTTGAATGATCTACTCGGTGCGTTTGGGCAGTTTAATATCTACGAGTACGGCAACAGCTTTAAAAAAGACATGCCGCGATTTCCCTCGCGTATTTTGCATGGGTATATTCATCGGCAGTTTGATGAAGATCATCGCTACGTATTGAACACGGAAGAACTGGCGAGTTTGTATCATTTTCCGCTTCCAACCACCGAAACGCCAAAAATCGCGTGGCTGCAGAGCCGCAAGCCGGTTCCACCGCAAAACCTTCCTACCGAAGGCATTTTGCTTGGGCATGCCACGTATCGCAATCGTCGTCAGGAGGTGCGTATGCTTGATCAGGACCGCCGTCGTCACTTCTACATGATTGGAAAATCTGGAAGTGGGAAAACAGAGCTCTTAAAAGCGATGGTTCAACAGGATATTGAAGCAGGAAAAGGGGTGTGTGTGATTGATCCGCACGGAGACTTTGCGGAAGACGCCCTTCGTTGCGTGCCAAAAGAGCGGGCGAAGGATGTGATCTTCATCGATCCAGGGGATTTTGAGCGACCGATGGGGCTCAATATGCTTGAGTTTGATCCTCGATACCCGCATTTGCGGACCTTCGTGATCAATGAGATGCTCAAGATCTTCGACAAGCTCTATGACTTGAAATCTACGGGAGGACCAATGTTTGAGACGTACATGCGTAACGCGATTTTGCTCCTCATGGACCATCCGGAGTCGGGGATGACGCTCATGGATATTCCGCGCGTGTTGGCGGACGAAGAGTATCGAAACTTGAAACTTTCGCACTGTACATCGGTGGAAGTGAAAGATTTCTGGACGAAAGAAGCGCTAAAAGCCGGTGGAGAAGCGAGTTTGCAGAACATGGTGCCGTATATCACGTCTAAGCTTGCGTCGTTCATCTACAACGACTACATGCGACCGATCGTGGGTCAGCAACAGAGCTCGTTCAACATGTATGATGCCATGAATAGCCAGAAGATCATCATCATGAAGCTCTCGAAGGGCAAAATTGGAGACCTGAACGCGAACTTGCTTGGGATGATTATGGTGGGGAAGATTTTGGATGGTGCTCTCAAGCGCGGCGATATGGCCGAGGCAGATCGCAAAGACTTTGTTCTCTACATTGACGAGTTCCAGAACTTCTTGACGGACTCTATCGCCTCGATTTTGTCTGAAGCGCGTAAATACGGTCTTTGTCTCGTGATCGCGCACCAGTTTATTGGGCAGCTGACGTTTGGCGCAAATAAAGACACGAGCATTCGTGACGCGATCTTTGGAAACGTTGGCACGATGTGTGTGAACCGTATTGGTATCGAAGATGCCGAGTTTATCGCGAAGGAATTTGCGCCAACCCTCTCAGAGTATGACTTAGTGAACGTCGAGGCGTTTACGTTTAATATCAAGATGTTGATCAGGGGTCAGCCGTCAAAGCCCTTCAACCTCTCTCCTCTTCGAGTGCGACTTCCAAAATCTGACGAGCTCTCGAAGCTTATTCGCGAACTCTCACGTCGAACCTACGGGCGGCCAAGAAATATCGTTGAAGCGGAAATCGCTGAACGACGTGCGGCGGCAGAACGCGTGACCAAATTAGCAGTGGCTGAGCCGGAACGAGGTGGGATGTTTTAACGAAACGAGGCAAATATGCCTCGTTTTTGGTTTAGTTAGACGATCGCCTTCGTCCTTGCTACAACCATCAGGTACCTATGCCTTCATTGAGTCAAGTGTATCGTCCACGTCGATTCGCGGATGTGACGGGTCAAGAACACGTTACTTCTACGCTTCGCGCGGAATTAGCTAGTGGTTCGCTTGGTCATGCGTTTTTATTCTCTGGCCCGCGTGGCGTTGGGAAGACAACGTGTGCTCGTATTTTGGCGAAGGCTCTCGGCTGCGACTCGCCTCAAGGAGGCGAACCGTGCGGAGCGTGTCCTTCCTGCACCTCCTTCCAAGAAGGAAAGGTATTCGACGTTATCGAAATTGACGCGGCCACACATACGGGTGTCGATATGATTCGTGAAGCGATTATCGAGCACGTTCGCTTTGCGCCAACAGGAAAGCGCAAAGTGTATATTCTCGATGAGGCGCACATGCTTTCAACGGCGTCATGGAATGCACTTTTGAAAACGCTTGAAGAGCCGCCTGCCTATGCGTTTTTTGTCTTCGCAACAACGGAATGGCACAAAGTTCCTCCCACGATTATTTCCCGCTGTCAGCGTTTTGAATTTCGTCGCATTCAAGAACGGGCGATGATTGAACGCCTCGAAACGATCTGCAAAGGACAGCAGTGGAAGGCGGAGCCGGAGGTGCTGAAGCTTATTGCGTCGCGTTCCGAAGGGTGTTTGCGTGATGCTGAAACGTTGCTGGGGCAGGTGGGCTCGCTGGGCGAACAGGGAATCATCACGCTCGCGACGACAGGATTAGTGATTCCGCTCTCGTCGTATACGCACGCTCTTGTTTGGCTCGAACTTGCGCGCGACGAGCAGACCGCAGAAGCGGCGCGGCTTTTTCAATCATGGCAAGATGCTGGTCTCTCGTTTCCTACGCTGTTTGATGATTTGTTGCTCTTGCTCAAGCGTTTGCTCATCGCGTCTGTCGATGCGGCGAGCGCGGAAGAGCTACGCGAGGGGGCGGAAGAGGATCGGCGGCTTGCGGGGCTCGTGCCCGTGTGGTCTCGCGAGCAGATTCATGATATGGCGTTGATGCTTATGGAACGTCGGCGCGATGTGAAGCTCGGGATGGATCCGGTATTTGTTGTGTTGCTCGCCTATACGGCCGCGCTCCGTCGCGAAGCGCCGCAGGTCATCGCGCCTACTCCAATCGTGCCAATCGTTCAACCGTCGAAGCCGGTACCAGAGTCTATCGCGCCACCAACAAAAACATCTACGGTTCCCGTCGTGGATATGACGGTGGGTCCGGAGTCGACTCCGGACCGGGTCGCTGACCAGGTCACGGAAGCACCGGGGGCGGATATCTCAGCGATTCGCCGTTCGTGGGCGATGTTTATTCGTGCGGTCGAAGCACAAAACCATTCGTTGCCCTTTATTTTGAAAATCAGCAAACCAGAACGCATGGAAGGATCAACGCTGATCATCCGGTTTCCGTACGCGTTTCATCGTGACAAGATCCTGAACGATCCAAAAAACAGAGGAATGGTGTGCGAGTGCGCGCGCCAGGCGTTTGGAATTCCCAACCTTTCTCTGGATGGGGTTGTGGCGGCAGATGAGCCAAGTGTCGTGGCGGCTGGACCGCAAGACGTTGCTGGAAGTATCATGCAAGCCTTCGGTGGCTCCGTGATCGAGTCGGTATAACCCCGTATGCAGCACCGTGAGGCGATCCTTCGTTCACTTGCCTGGCATGCGGTTATCGGCTATCCACCCACGTTTGTCGAGCTTCAGTCTCACGCGGAAGCAATGATCGAGCTCGAAGAGGTGCGGGCCTTGGTTGATGAAGGGGTGTGCACCGAGCGGCGAGGACGGTTTGCGCTCCTGGGCGAAGAGCCTTCTTTTGATGAGCTTGAACGGAGAGAGCGAGCCTTTCCTCGTAAATGGCGGAAAATTCAGCGTCTTGCGCGCCTACTCCGCTTTATACCCACGATTCGCTGGTTTGCCGTGTGTAATACCACCGCCGTGGGAAGCGCTCGTGATACGGCAGATATCGATCTTTTTTTTGTGACGCACGCGCACACCGCCTGGATCACCCGAACACTGCTCGCTGGGGTTGCGCGACTCATTGGTCGACGTCCTGGTGAGCGCGATGGGGAGCGCGATGCTTGGTGTTTCTCGTTTTTTCTTACGGATCAAGCGCTCTCGCTTGAAACGCTCGCAAAGTCACCCCATGATCCGTATCTCGCCTGGTGGACGCTCCGTCTTTTACCGCTGTTTGATGATGGGGTGGGAAAAGAGCTGTGGGAGGCACAGCGATGGATGTGGGGCACACGTCCACAGGTCCAACCTTGGGTGGCATGGTATGATCGGCCGCAGAGGCGACTTCGTGGGCTCGCAGTATGGAAAATCCTTGATCGTTGGTGCTTTTGGCTGCAGCGGCGTTTTGGATCGCGTGCGCTTTGGGAAGCAGCGCAAAGGGGAGGGTCGGATGTGGTGCTGAATGACCAGGTGATTAAACTTCATCTTGATGATCGTCGAGAGTGGTTTTGCACACGCTATGAACTTCGTTGCCAAACACTGGGCATTTCTCCGTACCTGGACTCTCGTTGATTGGGTGTGGCGAGGGTCTTTGTTGGGGCTCCCATGGCAAACGCGATGGTTTCTTGAAGCGCCCTTTCTTGAGGGATTCCCTTGGGAACAGGGGCGTATTTCGGTCTACGCGAGCATGTTGCTCATGCTCGCGCTTGTGGCGCTCGTCGCGTACAGAGACCGCGTTTGGGAGCGGTGCTCTTGGAAGCGTATTGGAGGGATCGTTCTTGTGGGGATCTTTCTCGCTTTCCCAACACTCTCCTGGGCCGCGACGGGTCAGTGGATGGTTCAGGGTACTTGCTTGTTCGCCTGGGGATGGGCGCTCACGCGGAGCGCGACGAGAAAAGAGTTTGGTCGTTTTACTCTCTACGCGCTTCTTCCTGTGGCGGTGTTTGGCGTGTGGCAAGCGTTTGCGCAATCTATTCCGGCTTCAACGCTGTTTGGAGTGGCAGCGCAAGATCCGGCCCGGCTCGGGGTGAGTGTGATTCAGGCGGGGACCAGGCGTTTTTTACGAGCGTATGGTGCATTTCCGCATCCGAATATCTTTGGTGGGTGGATGATGCTTGCGTTGCTTCTTGCTTGGTCGAGGTCGATGCGTGAGCGTGGGCTTCTTTTCATGCTGCCGCTCTTTTCTCTTGCGCTCTATCTCTCGTTTTCACGTTCTGCGTGGCTTGCGCTTATGACTGGAGCATGTGTGCTTGTTTTTACCGCATGGAAGACGGCGAGTATTCGTGGATGGTTTCTTGGGGCGGCGCTCATTAGCCTGACGTTTGGTGCAGCAGCACTTGTTTCTCCGGAGCTCCTGTTTACGCGCTTACAAACATCTGCACGGTTGGAAGTAAAATCCATCAATGAGCGTGTGGTTTCGTTAGAGCAGGGATGGCGAGTGGCGCACCTCTTTCCGTTCGGGACAGGACTTGGTGCCTATCGAGTGGGGCTCACGACGCTCTGCGCCGCGAAGGGGTGTGCCGTACCGACGGAGCCGCCTCATGCGGTGCCTGCGTTGGCGCTGGGAGAGCTAGGTGTGCTGAGGGCGAGTGTCCTGCTCACAGGGCTTGGGTTTTTGCTCATACGGTTCCGTCGTCGCGCCTTCACTCTTCTGCCGATCGCGGTTCTTGCCTGTTTTGATCACTATCTTTGGTCGTTGTGGGCGGGTCAGACGTTGTGTGTTTTGATCGTGTTGACAGCCCCGGGAGCGGAGGGTAAAAAACAGACATTAGCACTCGTGGACCACGAATGCTAATGCCTGGAATTTTTTTCTGAACACTTCTTATGCAACTGCGTCCACTCCATGACCGATTGATCGTACAGCCCGTCTCGAAAGAAGAAGTGACGGCGCTTGGTATTATTCTTCCTAGCACCACCGGAGAACAGCGCCCAGAACAGGGTGAGGTGATCGCGATTGGTCCAGGAAAACTTCGTGATGACGGATCTCGCTCTCCGATGAGCGTGAAGGTTGGCGACAAAATCGTCTTTAAAAAGTACGCCCCTGATGAGGTAAAAATCGGCGACACGACGTATCTTGTGCTTGCGGAGAACGAAGTCATGGCCGTTATTGAAGTCTAATTTTTCTTCGATCCTCTTTTCTTATGGCAAAAACGATTCTCTTCTCGAGCGATGCTCGTCAAGCGATGAAGCGCGGTGTGGATCAGCTCGCCAATGCGGTGAAAGCGACTCTTGGTCCAAAGGGCCGAACGGTCGTGATTGATCATGGCTACGGCTCTCCTACGATCACAAAAGACGGTGTTACGGTCGCAAAAGAGATTGAACTTGATGATAAGATCGAGAACGTTGGCGCACAGCTCGTGCAGCAGGTCGCCTCAAAAACCAATGATGCCGCCGGTGATGGGACAACCACCGCAACCGTGCTCGCCCAGGCCATGATCGCAGAAGGGCTCAAGAATATTACCGCCGGCGCCGATCCGCTTGCCGTGAAGCGTGGGATGGAAAAGGCGTTAGAAATCGTCGTGAACGAGCTCAAAACGAATGTCTCGCAGAAAATTACGGGAGATAAAATCGAGCACGTTGCGTCGATCAGCGCGAACGATCGTGAAATCGGAAAAATTATCGCAGAAATGGTCAATGAAATGGGACAAGATGGGGTAATTACGGTCGAAGAATCGCAGACCTTTGGGGTCGAAAAGGACGTGGTAAAGGGAATGCGTATAGATAAGGGGTACGCGTCGCACTATTTTGTGACGAATCAGGAGCGCATGGAGGCAGAATATGCGGACCCGTATATTTTGGTGACAGACAAAAAAATTGGTTCGGTCCAAGACTTATTGCCAATTCTTGAAAAAGTGTTGAAGGCCGGCAAAAAAGAACTCGTGATTGTCGCGGATGATATTGAGGGGGAAGCGCTCACGACGCTTGTCGTGAACCGTCTTCGCGGCGTATTCAACGCGTTACCGATCAAAGCTCCGGGCTTCGGCGATCGTCGAAAAGACATGTTGCAAGACATTGCGACGCTCACGGGCGCTCAATACATTAGCGACGATCTTGGTCGTAAGCTTGATGCCGTTGAACTGACGGATCTTGGTTCTGCGCGTAAAGTCACATCCTCAAAAGAACACACGACGTTTGTCGATGGGAAGGGTGACAAGACGGTCATCGAAGCTCGTGCGCAGGCGATCAAAGCCCAGCTTGAAAAAACCGACTCTTCGTTTGATCGTGAAAAGCTCCAAGAGCGTTTTGCGAAGCTCATGGGGGGTATCGGGGTAATTAAGGTCGGTGCCGCGACGGAAGTCGAAATGAAAGAAAAGAAGCACCGCATCGAAGACGCGATTGCTGCCACAAAAGCCGCCGTGGAAGAAGGAATCGTTCCTGGCGGTGGGGTTGCGCTCTTGCGTGCGATGAAGGCTCTTGAGACTGCGACCTTCGTGGGTGAAGAGCAGGTGGGCGCCCGCATTCTTCGTCGCTCAATGGAGGAGCCTCTCCGTACGATTGCGGCGAACGCGGGGAAAGATGGCTCCGTCATCGTCGAAGAAGTGAAGAAGCTTGCTGGTTCTATGGGCTACAACGCCGAGTTTGATCGATACGAAGATCTCCTCGCCGCCGGTATCATCGATCCAGCGAAGGTCACACGTTCCGCGCTTCAAAACGCGACGAGCGTCGCCGCCCTCTTTCTCACCACCGAGTGCGTCATCACCGAAAAACCAAAAAAAGTAGAAGCTGCTCCCGCAGGAGATGGACACGGACACGGCGGAATGGGATTCTAACCCAAAAAAACCGAGCAAACGCTCGGTTTTTTGTTGTGGGGTGTTGACGCTCAGGCGTCTCTTTGGTACTCTTTTTCCACCATTTCAGGCTTTACTGAATGAGATCAACTCTAGAAAGGAGCGTGGCATTATGGCAGAAGTAAAACGGAAGAAGAACGAATCCTTTGACTCATTGCTCGGTCGCTTTAAGCGTCGTTGTCAGGATACGTGTTTGAACCAGGAAGTTCGTGGTCGCCAATATCACTCGCATGAGCCAAATCGCAACAAGCGACGTGAAGGAGCTCTGCGCCGCGCGACTCTCACTCAGCACTACGCCTATCTCGCAAAAACCGGTCAGCTCAAAGAAGAAAAACCGAAGCACGGTCGCCGTCCTTCATAAAAGCACGCGGACATGGTCCGCGTGTCTTTGTTTTTTGAGGGAGTTGAAGAATCGCTGCGCAGTTTCTATACTTGAACCCATATGACGCTTGTACAAACCGTGGATCACCACTTTAAAGAGGCGATGAAGGCAAAAGAGGAAATTCGTCTTTCGACGCTCCGTATGTTGCGGAGCGCTCTCAAAAATAAACAGATCGATGTTCAACATGAGTTGAGTGATCAAGAGGCGATGACCGTGATCAAAACCATGATGAAGCAGTATCAAGATGCGCTTGGCGACTTCCTGAATGCGGGTCGTACGGACCTCGCGGATCGTCAGCAGAAGGAGTTAGACATCTTGGCAGGCTATCTGCCGCCGGCGCTTTCAAGAGAGGAGCTTGAAGTGATCGTGAAGAACGCGGTACAATCCTCTGGGGTCACGGATGCAGGGAAAGCGATGGGCATCGCCATGAAGGTGGTGGCGGGGCGAGCTGATGGTACAGATGTTCGCCGCATTGTTGAAACGCTTCTCGGGTAATCCTTACACGGTATTCTGTCCCTTTCACGATTTCATTCTTGAATCTTTCTTCCCATGCTTTGGAAAGGTTCGCAAGTCACCATCGCTCGCTCTCGATCGCGGATCACTCTCGCGCTCGGGGTTTTTGCGATGGTGTTTGCGTTGTGGGCGACAAACGCTCACGCACAGGCCCAGGATTTGGGCGCTCAGGGGGTCGCCGATGTCGCGACCGCCGCAGGGGTGAACGGTTCAACGGACTTACCGACGATTATTGGGAACATTCTCAATATCGTGTTTGGGATCATGGGGGTGTTGCTCCTCGGGTATTTTCTGTACGCGGGGTATCTCTGGATGACAGCAGGAGGAAATCAGGAGCAGGTGGAAAAAGCAAGAAACTACATGAAGAATGCGGTGATTGGTCTTGTTATCGCTCTTTCTTCGTTTGCAATCGCGAATTTTATTATCAACTGGCTTGGTGGCGATGGGGCGGGTGGTGGCACGATGGATTCCGGCTTGCAGCGGGGTATCGCGCGTCCAGGTGGTGGATTTCCGACGTCTGCAGGAGCGCTGGGGGATGGAGTGATTGAATATCACGTTCCTGAGCGTGATGCGCGAGCCGTTCCGCGTAACGCGTCGATTATTATTACGTTCAAACAGCCGATCGAGCCTGTATCGCTCATTGCGAACTACACGCCACAAACGAGCACCACCGCTCGTGATCTGAACACGAACGCCGTACGTATCTTTCAGACGGGTCAAGAACAAGGTTCATTACTGCGTGGACAAGATGTTGAGGCCTATCTTTCAAGCGATAAACAAACGCTCGTCCTTCGTCCAAAGGTATTACTTGGCAATCCTTCTCGTAACTCCGACTACACCGTGACCTTGCCAAGTGGCAACCAGGGTCTCCGTCTCTTTACCGAAGAAGGTAACGGCTCGTCGATTTTTTCCGCGGGGGAAGGAGGACTTGGCGTGCAGACTGCCGGCTACAGCTGGCGATTTGAGGTATCAACCGTGGTAGATAATGTGCCGCCAAGAGTCGTGTCTGTCGTTCCGGTGGCGAATGATCTCTATGCGCCAAACGTGGTGGTGCAGATGAACTTTGATAAGCCACTGAACCCACTTTCCGCTCAAGGCTTGGTCCGTGAGGGGGAAGGGTTCCAGAACATTGAGGTATCCGCGAGTCCGATCGAAGGCGAAGGTGCCTCGCGTCCAAACGGGATTTTCACTCTTTCAAACCGCTTCCAAACAATTGAGTTTCTCACGAATGTTTCGTGCGGAGTGAATTCCTGTGGTCGTCAGGTGTACTGCTTGCCATTTAGTTCGAATATCGGGGTACGCATCAAAGCCGCGACCTTGTCACCGATCCCTCCACAAGCGCGGGTGATTCAAGGTGGTGGTGGAACGTTGTTTGATGGAATCGTCGACTATGTAGGTAACTCTCTTGACGGGAACGGAAACGGAACCGCTCAAGGTCCCGGTATCGCTCCAGAATTTGATGACTACAGCTGGCAGTTCCGAACGACCGCGACCCCTGATCTACGCGCGCCAACGATCGAGGCGGTACGGCCAGGCGTTCGAGCGAGTAACGTGCCGGTAGAAGAAACGATCAGCGCTGAATTCAGTCATGTCTTGCAGATGTCAACGGTCACGACCGAGTCGGTGCGGCTCCGGACGAATGAACCTGAAGAGCTGCGCGACACCTTCTGGTGGACGGTTGGGGGAGAGACGATGATGTCGAATGAGCGCCCGGTGAAAACGCGGTTGCTCGTAGGCCACCGTTCGTTTGCTCCGGCTCAAGAAACACCAGATGGAATCGTGTCTCCGGAATACGCTCCGTATCTCAAGTCAGATATTCAGAATATCTTGCAGAACTGCTTTAATCCGGCCGCTTCCGCTCGGTGTACCGGATCACCAAACTGTTGTGACGACACGCGTTCTTCTACGGCGTGTACGATTCCGCAAGAGCTCCGTGCTGTTCCTCGAACCCCATGATCTGCCCATTCTCTCGTATGATTTCCGCTTTCGCTCGTTGGTCCGCCATTATTGGCCTCACGTTCTACGCGCTCGTTCCGAGTGCGCTCGCGCAAGAGGTTGATGTTGGTATTGCTGAGGTAAACCAGGTCACACAGCTCTCGACCGCAGATCCTCGGGTCATCGTGGTACGGGTGATTAATATCGGATTATCTCTGCTTGGGATGATCTTTTTGGGCTTGGTGATCTACGCTGGATTTTTATGGATGACGGCAGGTGGTGACACAACAAAGGTTGAAAAAGCGCAGAACTATCTCAAGAATGCGGTGATAGGGTTGATTATTATTCTGAGTTCTTGGGCGATCACGCGGTTTATCCTAAACTCACTCCGACAAGCAACAAATAGCGGTACGAGCTCGCAGACGAGCGACGGAAGCGGCCGGGGTGGATTAGGTGGATCTGGTGGGGGTATCGGGGGATTCCGTCTTGAAGGGATTGAACCGGTGGGTGATCTCGCGATTCGAAACGTGCAAGTACGATTTTTGTTTACGCAGGAAGTCACGAGTCAAGAAGCGGCTACCCGTGTTCGGGTACTCGAGGCAGAGGGGCAAGCGGTGGTAGCTGGACAGATCGCGGTAGAAGGACGATTGGTGACGTTTACGCCATCCGAACCTTGTCCAAACCCAAATGCTGATCGGTTCTGTTTTGGCGCAAACACCCAATACATCGCACGTGTGGATAGCGGAATGCGTTCTGCGACGGGTCAGCCTATCTCTTGTGGGGGGCTTGGAGTGGTGTGTGAAGAGCGTTTCCGCACGGGTGAGCTTGTCGATACAGTCGCGCCCACCGCTGTTTTGACACAGCCATTCTCTGGCCAGTCCATTTCACAAAACGCTCAGATTGAGCTCATTGGTCGAGCGACGGACGCGAGCGGCATTTCTCTCCTTCAGTTTTCGGCGGATGGAGCAGTGATTGGTCGCGCCACGCCAAATGATCGCCCATCTCCAACGAGTTTTGAGGGACGGGTAAACTGGAATACCCAAAACGCCACACTTGGAGCGCACGCGCTTCAGCTCACCGCATTTGATATTGATTCAAATCGTACAGATGCAGAAGAAGTGAGTGTGATCGTGCGTCCCGCTTCCTGTTTTAATGAGGTACAAGACGAAGGTGAGACGGGACTTGATTGTGGCGGCCCATGTGGGGCGTGTGTGGGCGGATCTTGTCAGCAAGCGCAAGACTGTAGGCAAGGGGTGTGTGAACAGGGGCGCTGTGTTGAACGACCCATCATTACGAGTATCGCTCCTGATAACGGTCGCATTGGGACGATGGTGACGATTTCCGGTTCCAACTTTGGCGCGACGGCGGGCGTGGTGCGCTTTACGGGTGGGGTAGTCGCTCGCGCGCCGCAGCGATGTTCTGAATTGTCTAGTGGCTGGACAGAGACTTCGATTGTGGTGGAGGTTCCCGTTGGGGCGCAGACAGGTCCTATCGCCGTGAAGAACATTGGTTCAGCGCTTGAAGATGGAAGTGATGATGAACATGGACCAAGAATCGGTGGTTTTACGGTGAACGATCGACAATATCCAGGTCTTTGTGGACTTGATCCAGCTTCAGGGCGTATTAGCTCTGCGACCACGCTTCTCGGAACAGGATTCGGCTCGTCCTCTGATCGTGTATTGGTGCGTGATGCGATCGTAACCGCCTTTCGTCGTTGGGCAACGGATGAGATTGGGATGAATATTCCCGCGATCCCTCCTGGAACCGCCTCTATTCGCGTTCGTGTTGGCGAGGTGGAATCCAACCCACTCCCTTTTTCTGTCGTGGTTTCACAGGCGACGGAAGCGCCTATCATTGAAGCGATCGAGCCCGCATCCGGTCCTGTCGGAGAATACGTCACGATTCGTGGTCGCCACTTTGGCGCGCAGGCGGGTATTGTGCGATTCATCGGTACAGGAGCAGAAGGAATGGCGGACACGGATTTTCCTGAAGCCTGTGATGCGGGGTCTCGTTATTGGTCAGACACGGCGATTGTCGTAAAAATTCCTCCGACCATTCGTGCGACGGGGTTGGGTGGGTCTGTGCAGGTCACGCCTGGGGCATATCAAATAATCGTGCAACGTCAGGAGGGCGGTGCCTCAAGTGCACCCGCCTCCATCACAGTTACCGCAGGTGAGCCGGGTCCTGGCCTCTGTGGACTCCTTCCTGATACGGGTCCCGTCGGCACAGAAGTCCGGTTTTCCGGAGAGCGGTTTGGTACGCAAACCGGAGCCGTTCAGTTTACGGGTTCAGGGGCGCCTGTCAGTGCGCTCACAGTATTAGAGTGGCAAGATCAGCTGATTCGAGCGGTGGTGCCACTTGGGGCTCGAACGGGTTCTGTGGCGATCCAGCGTGGAACCGTGAATTCAAACCCAGTGCCATTTACGGTCCGTAACTGTAATGAAGATGCGTCTATTTGTTCAGAAACGGAGCGATGTTGTGAAGGAGCCGGTATGTGTGTGCCGCTTGGCGGCAACTGTCCCGCGCCGGTGATGAGCGCTGAATACGCCTGGCGTCTGTCGACCGGCGAAATTCCTTTGTACCCAGAAGTCGTTGAAGAATGTAATCCTGTTTCACGGCAGCTTTCTTCACCAAGTCCGTGGAATGAACGAACAGGAGGAGATCAGGTCTGTGTAAATGCGGACATGATCGTGCGATTTACGACGCGTATAGATCCGAACACGGTAAACGGTTCGACGTTTATCGTGAGACAGTGTCCGTCTGCGACGGGTGATTGTACCGGTGGGACGGTCGTTGCTCCGGCTCTCGGTTTTCCTCGGGTAGAAGCCGCCTCTGAATCGGCGAGTTTGATCCGGTTCCGCCCAGCGAGTACGGACAACCGTTGGAACCCGAGCGCGCATTATGAAGCGGTGCTGACAACGGGTGTGCGTTCTCCACGCGGTCTTGGGCTCGCGGAACGGAGCTCATGTGGAGCGGGGAATGGCTACTGCTTCCGATTCTCGACGAGAACCACCACAGATCTGTGTACCATCGGTTCTGTTCTTGTAAATCCGGGAGACTATCGATTTGCGGATGTTGAGGAAGAAACGGATGTACACGCCAATCCTTTGGCGGCAAACGATGTGTGTTTGCAGCTGAACCCAGACGGGTACCCTTGGAGTTGGTCGACGCGTGACCGTCAAAACCGGACAGATGGCCGTATACAGGTTACGACGAATCCGCCAGGAACGGGTCCACAGCTTCCAGACCAGGTCGCGACCGCACGTGCAGAAACAGGTGAAAACGATCCGGTACGTGTAACAGCTTCACTCACGAGCGGGGGAACGACGATCACAGGATACGGAGAAATGAGTGTCGAGCTCAGGCCATTTTTCATCGAGAGCTATGGGCCAAACTGTCAGGAAGCCTGTATTAATGCTTTAGCATGGGCCCGGTTTAGTACGCCCGTGCGACTGAACTCGATCACGCCAGCGACGGTAGAGCTACGCCGTTGTCAGGATGCGGAATGTCGTACGATGGATGAGCCGCTTGCTTTACAGCCGTCCAGCCTTCGGATCACGGGCGTTCCAAACATGGATGAATCTGGGCTTGGTCGGTTTTTAGCGATCAATCCAGGAACGACACTTCGCCCCGGACAGTACTATCGTGTGTTGCTCCGAAGTACCGCAAACCCAGGGCTACCAAGCATCTTCTCGAGTCGCGGGCAGCCACTCACCGAACTCAATAACCCGGATGGTTTTGGGTGGATCTTTAAAACAAGAACGGAAAACGGCGGCAGCTGCACGGTTGACCGTGTCGAGGTTGCGCCAGAAGAAAAAATCGAACAAGAAATCGGAGCTCGTCAACGGTTTACGGCATACCCATACAGCGCTCCAGACAGCTGTTCCGATGTAGGGCAGATGCTTATCACGACGAGTCCGTATGCCTGGAGCATAGTGACTGATCAAGGACAGCCAGACACGACGCTCGCTCGCTTGATTCAGCGTACGGATGATCCGGTTACTTCCGAGCTCACGGATGAGGCAGCGCCGGTTCGAGCGGCGATGTCGACAACGGATCAGCAGATGGCGGAGATTATCGCTTCTCGCGAGCCGGCAGAAGGAGAAACGCGATTACTCACGAATATTCAGGCGACGACAGAAGAGCGTTCTGGTCGTGCCGAGTACGGGCTTCAGTGCGGACGACGTTCCGAATCGGAATGTCGCCCAGGATTTGGTTTGACGGAGGGTGGGTGCTGCGCTCCTCGTCCCGTTGTTGCTTCCCGTGTTCCTGATCGGAACGCGCGTGGCGTTTGTCGCAATACTGCCATTTTCGCGGATTTCGCCGTGCCAATTTCACAAGCAAATATCACCACCTCGTTCTTCCTTGCAAAAAAAGTCGTGGGTGTCACGTGCCCGGAAGGAACGCAGACGATCGAGAGTTTACTCACCGGTCGAGCCGATAAGTGGTATGCGAAACTTTGGAAACGTGTGATGGCGGTAGTGCGTCCTTCGACCGCGGTCGCGAATGCCTGGTGCGTGGGAGCGGTTCCGGGTCGTGCCTCGGTTGAGGCGCAAGGAAACGGTTCGCGAGTCAGTTTTGCGATCCAGAGAGCACTTGATCCAGATACCGAATATCGGGTCTATTTGCGGGGAGAGCAAAACCTCGCACAGCCAACACGGCGAGGCATCATGAGTGAACGAGGGGTATTAATGGCACAAGAATCCGCCTTGTGGGCGTTTACGACGGGAAGCGACGTATGTCTTGCGGATGAGCTTGATGTTTCGGATACTTCAGAAGAGTCTCCTTACTTCTATACGACGCACCCTGAAACGCACGCTTGGCGCGCCACCGTACAAGCGCGTTCGACAGATGGGCGATTGGTGCCTATCACCCCAATTGATGATTACACCTGGGCTTGGCAGCCGTGGATTTCATCGGAGCCAACGGTCTTGCAGGCAGTAGTGACCGGAGGAACAGAATCCAGTCTCGCGAATGTGAGTTCGCAGAATAAGAATGGACAGTCATTTATTTCTGCGCGGTTTCAGATCGCGATGGATAGGATAAACACTCCTTCGACGACGGGTCGTGTGGTAGAGCAGGCAAAATCCGCGACGGTGATGCTTTGCGAAAACCCTTGGCCGACAAGAGACCGCGGAGCGTTTACTGATTCGGCCGGATCTCCTTCGTTGCTTGCGATGGCTGGAACGAACCTTGATGCCCTTGCGAACAGTCTTCGATCTGGACCGTTCTATAACTTTTCTACGTCGTATTGTCGTGATGCGGGGGGACCGGGTACGGGCGATGATTTGCCGTCGATGAACCTGCGGGCCGTCCCTATTGGGCCAACAGACCTTGATCAGGGTATTGTGCGTCAGTATCTCTTTAGTTTTACTGAGCCCAACTACCAGGGTGATGGTATCGGTATCCGACTCGCAGAAAATCCTCTCCATTTGAGCGCTGCCGCTTGGTATAACGCTCGTGGCTTCCGCGGAGCTCCACAAGTGACCACAATTGATGGATATGATGCGATTCGGGATGGAAGCACGATCTACATCGCTGGTTCAAATATCGCAACGGAAGGAACCACCGTGTCTTCGACGATCTATATTCTCTCCTTCAATCCAAATGCGACGGAAGGAACGAAAAATATTGCCGATCAGCTCGTGAAGAACCTCGCGTTTAACGTGAACTTAGCAAGTGGTACTGGAAACGTGTGCGTCTCTTCGACGCTCACGGGAGGAAGTAGTATTCACCTCCGCGGCGGTCAGCCGGTGACGTGTGTCGCGAACTGGGAATGTGCGGCGATTCAGCCATCGCTTCAGTGTGCGAGCACCAAGTCCAAACTCCAGCGTGATCGCAAGCGTATCGGTGACGTGTACACGATGAATGATCGGTTAGAAACTGTGCATGGCCAGACCGGAAAATATCCACGGCTCTTGAACGGCTCATTTTTGCCTGGAATCAGTACGAGCCGTTGGGCGAGCTGGTCTGGAGCGCTGACCACGGAAGCAGGGGGCGCGCTTCCAACGGACCCAATCAACCGATTTACCTCGTGTGGACGGTGTCAGGCGGCGAATAACGCGCTCGGCGCTATCTGTTCTGATACGAGCGAGTGCTCAACAGGAGAAACCTGCGTTCCGATGACCGCTGAAGAAGCGGGGCGTGCGGGCTTTGATCCGGCGACCTGTTGGAACCCCCAGTCGCAGCGGTACTTCTGTCCGGCGGTGATTCAAGGCGGGGTCACGCTCCAGCGTTCACACATCTATCAGTATCAAGCGATTGATAGTGGAAGCGCCTTCCAGATCGCGGCCCAGTTTGAAGGACCAACCGCAAGCGCCTATCGACCAGCGCTCCTTACGATCGTGAAGCGCTGTACGAATACAGGTCTCGCGTGTACGGAAAGTGCGGACTGTCAGATGACGGGACCTGGAGCACAGCCAGGAACGTGTCGCCAGGTCGGTGGACGAATAATCTATGAAGGATTCTGCGCGAACCAAGAATACGCCGCCGGCTCTTCGTGTACGCCTGGGGCCCCAATCAGCACTGAATCTGGTCGCGCCTGTACGCTCGGGCAAACACGAACAGAGCCTTGTAGAACGAGAGATAATCAACCAGGAACGAAGATCCAAATCTGTGGAAATAACTGCTCAGAGTTTATTGATGGACCGCAAACCGTCTGTACGGCAAACGTCCAGTGTGGAAACGGACGCGTAGATGCGGGGGAGGCCTGTGATGACGGAGCGAATAACGGTCGATACGGGTTCTGTTCTCGTACTTGTCAGGAAGCGGTGGGATTGTGTGGGGATGGGGTCGTGGGAGGCGGGGAGATGTGTGATAATGGTTCACCGGCCGGTGCGCCGGTACCGGGTGCGCCTGGCGTAAATGGCGCGTACTGTGGGTTAGGGTGTTCTGTGCAGCGTTCCTGTAGCACCGATTGTCGTGAACGAGCCCCACACTGCGGAGACGGAGCTATCAATGGCCCAGAACAATGCGACGGAACCACCGAACAAACCGCAAAAGCCGTGTGTGTGAATAGCCTTGGAGAAACCGCTGGTCCTTGTGACGCAGAAAACGCGTGCGCTGCTGGGTACACCTGTGGAGGAACGGCGGAGACAAATGCCTGTGCCTCACAAGTCGTGCGACGGTGGTGCCAAGGAGGGAATAACCATGATGCGATTTGTACCAGCGATACGCAATGTACGGGCGGCGGCCGATGTGTGGCACTCACATACCCAACGTTCCACGTCCGCACCTGTCGAGCTGCCGGACAAACAAATCAGTGTACCTTTGTGAACTGGTCCGCGTGTCGAATGGTGTCTGCTTGTGGAGATGGAGTGGTAGATACCGCTACCGGCGAGCAGTGCGATGATGGCGCGACCGGAAACACAGGAACGGGCCGTTGTACGCCTCGGTGTCAGTTGAACGTATGTGGAGACAGCTTCACAAATAGTCGCACAGAAGAATGTGACTTTGGTGGACGCAACGGCATTCGTCCAGAAAGCGTCGAGTATGGAGCAATGAGTGTGACGATGTGCTCCAAGCAATGTCGACAGGTCCCAGTGACGGGTGGGTACTGTGGGAACGGGATTCTTGAAAGCGGGGAAGCGTGTGACGGAACACGTATTCCACCGGAAGCCACCTGCCGCTCACAAGGCTTTGACTATGCGACAAACGCTCCGGAGGGCCGAGATGCGCTCTCATGTACAAATAGGTGTGTGATTTCTGGGTGTGAGATGTGCTCTACGCGTCTTGCCGCAAGACCAGAGAATACGATAACAGGCATTGTGCGCGATGGAGTATTGCAAAGCGTGCCGCTCCCAGGGGCTCGCGTGACCCTGCGCTACAACCGATCGCCGGTCGCAGAAGCGGTAACGGATACGCTTGGACGATTTACCTTTACGGGCGTTCATACGCATCAAGCATGTGGTAACTACACGATCGCGATCGCTTTGCAGGGAGTGAAGTTTGACTATGCTGGAACAGCTGGTCTCATCAGGACAGGTGATCCAAACGATGGATACTACACGTACGAATCTCCTGCGTTTTCTCATGGGACATTCCGAACGGTGGTTGGTCGTACGATAAACGACTCTTCGACACAGAATCAACCAACGCCGGTAGTCCTGCTTATGCCGTATCCGGGTGATCGAGGGGTGGTCGTGCTTCGTGAATGGAATAGCCTTGATCCTGTAACGGGATTGTCCACCGGAAAGGGACAGTATATGGATCCACAGCTCCTGCTGCCTCGCTCGTCTGGGTATACCTATAACAGAACGACGGGCTACGCGGGGTGCGTGGTAGGAAATACGCCAGGATGTATGCGCACGATCAACTTCTTCGCGAGTGGAGATGGTGCGGTGAATCAACGAGGTGCGCTCAATATGACGCGCTTACCAAACGCCGGCCTCGCGTGTGATGAAGGGCAAGGACGTAATACCTGTTCAAGTCTCGGTTCTACGGTTGAAACAATCATGTATCGTCGGCGCGATCAGGCGACGGGGCTGTACCGCTACTTCTTAGTTCGTTCCGACTGGAGTAACCCAGTGCAGGATGATTATCTCGATCATCCGTCGGTTGGAAATAAGATTCGTATCGCTTGGCGTGATATCACGGGGCTGCACTACCAAGAACTTATCCCAAGCACCGCAACTCTGCGGAGCTCACCGGCCTGCTCTCGTTACTGGCACGTGTTTGACCAGGATGCTCAGACGGGGGCGCTCACGATCCGTAACCGAATCATGTGTAACCCTGGCGTCGCGGGAGCGAGTGCGGATTTTACGGAGCTACGTGACGATAACAATATTTCCGCCGGAATTAACTCGCTGCTGACGCAAACTGAGTAGCCTATGTTTACCCCTGGCTCTGGGCCGGTATCGACGGAGAGCGCTTCCACCTCAACCCCTTCGGCTGCTCGTCGATTCGGGCCGGTACTTGGGGTTGCGGTGCTCCTACTTCTGGTGGTGGTGGTAGTCACTTGGCTTCGAAGCCGTAGTGGGTATGACGCTCTCCCCCCGTTGCCGGACTCCTCTGCGCAAGAGTCTTCGGGAGCGCCCACAGAAGCGGGAAGCGAGAGCGGATCCGTCGTCCCGCCAACGTACGCATCAGATAAAGATGCGGATGGACTTTCTGATCAGGAAGAAACGGAGCGTGGAACGGATGCAGAAAAAGGAGACACGGACGGTGATGGCGTGAGCGACTTCGAAGAAGTGTATATTCGAGGGTCGGATCCACTGGTGATAACTCCGCGCGCTCCTCAGCCCGCCCCCGTGCAGCCTTAATCGTGGTATACTCTTTGATGTATGTCTGATGCTCCTTCGAATCTTCCTTTTGACCCTCATGATGAGGGGCCTGTGGCTTCGCCAGTACCGATCGCGGAACCGATCGTGCCTCCCGCGCGTCCTGCTGCGCCACCACCACCGATGCCTCCATCCGCTCCGATACCACCCACGCCTCCGATGGCTCCGGTTGCGCCGCTATCCGTACCTCGGGATGTTCACGAAATAGGTGCGACAGCACCCAATCCTTCTTCCGCTCCGCGAGCGGTTGAAGATGTATTCGCGGGCATTGAAATACCGCCCGTGCAAGCGCCTGCTGCTCCGCGCGTAGAAACGCCGCTTCCACCGCCTGTGTCTGGAGGGCATCATGCCGGACTTCTTCTAGCTGTACTTGGATTTGTGTTGGTGCTAGGAGCGGGTGGGGTAACCTGGTGGTATTTTTTCCGTCCCGTGCCAACGCCGCCAGTTGTTCAGGATGCCGCGCGTCCAGCAGGGTTACCGATTCTTCCGCCGCCTGCGCAAGAGCCGACGATTTTTACGAATGATAGCGGAGGGGATGCAGGGATTCAGGTCGTTCCTCTCCCTGAACCGGTTACGACCCCGCCAGCAGGAACGTCTATTCCGTTTCCAGGAGCTCCGGTGATTCCTACCGCTCCGGACGCGTCTACGAGTACTGCATCTGGTTCTGCTCCTGCGGATCCAGTGGTTCAGTTTGATACCGATGGGGATGGACTCACGGATAGCCGCGAACAAGAGCTTGGAACGAATCCTGCCCGGTTTGACACGGATGGAGATACGCTGGGTGATGGGCAAGAAGTGATGACTTACGGAACCAATCCGCTCAATGCTGATACAGACACCGATGGATTTCCGGATGGGGTAGAGATACAAAATGGATTTAACCCTCGTGGCACGGGCCGTTGCTCGACGCCGGATTGTCGTTTATAGAACGTGTTTATGGATGTTCCTCTCGCTCCAGATGGAAAGAAACAACAAGCCATTGTCACGATCCCCGAGACCTACTACGGGGTGGCTTTGAAGATGGAGCCGCCTTTTTACACGGATGATGACCAGGGAACGGCGCCTGCAGCCGTGGTACCCCCTCCGGTTCCTGCGCCAGCGCCTGCTCCTGTTCCGTCTGGAGCGCCCCTTCCACCTCCGGAAGAGCACCGTTCTCGCTTATTTGTCGTGGTGATCGTCGTACTCATCTTGCTTGCCGCAGGTGGAGGATGGGTCGCCTGGAACCGAGAGCTGATTTTTGGTGAATCTACCGGATCGAAGATCGTGGTTCAAGCCCCTGCGAGCCCGAATCCGGCAACGGATATTATGGCGACGAGCACCGCTCCTGGCGTGGTGCGTTTGGAATGGATAGATCGGTCTGAGGCGGAAGCCGGGTATCGTGTGGAGCGCAAAGGAGCGCTCGACACAGATTTTGTCGCGGTTCAAACATTACCTCCAAATAGCCGCACGTTTTTGGATCCATCGGCCGTTCCAGAGAGTCGCGTGAATTATCGTGTGGTCGCGTTTAACGAGGGCGGAGAAGCACCGTCTCTTCCTGCTGAGGTACTCGTGCAAGCACGTATCACGCAACCCATTGTTTCTTCGCCAACGCTCCCACCGGATGGTCTCGATCTTGATTCCGATGGGCTCACAGATTCAGAGGAGGTGGTATTTGGGTCGAATCCTCAGCTTCCAGATACAGATGGCGATGGCTATCTCGATGCGAATGAAGTGTTCAATTTGTATGCACCAGTGGTTCGAGCGCCTTCGATTCTCTTGACACAGGCGATGATGCAAACGGTCTCGAGTACCGTTGGATGGCAGGCGCTCGCCCCAAAAGCATGGACCGTGGAACGGTCACAAGAAAGCTCAGATGTGGTGATTCGTGTACCAAGTGGGGAAGTATTCGTTCTCAAAATCGAACCAAATCCAACAAAACAGGATATTCGCGCATGGGTCGCGCAATCTCGAGGGTCACGCGTAGACCAGGTCGTAGAACTCAGGAGCAATAAGTACGGATTACCTTTTTACCTCGGTCCAGATCGGCTCACGGCGTTTATTCCTTGGGATGATCGCGTGCTCAGTGTGTCCTATCAGCTTGGTATGCAGGTGTTTGTGAACTATCGAACGACCTTCGGTATGCTCTTGAATTCGCTGCGTTTACAAGGATCGCCAAATGTGCCAGACCTTTCTCGTCCAACGGAAATCCCTGCGGTATTTCAGCCGGAGACGGTGCTGTTAGCCCCGGTTTCGAGCTCTACTGCTGCCACCACCACGCTCGTTGTTCCGTCTGCATCATCTAGCACCCCTGCACAGCCATGATCACGTTTTCCTTAGTGAATGCGCTTCCTCCGCTCTCCTCACGTTGGTGGCGACGCTTAGGTATCGAGATTCAGCGAATGCTTCGGTACCGCCGTCCGAGAACGGTTGGGGTTCGTCGACTTACGTTACGGGAGATTCAGCGGTATAATGCGCAGTATCGAGGGAAAGATCGTCCAACCGACATTCTTTCTTTTGAACCGTCTGCCGAAATGCGGCGTGATGATCCAGATTATCTCGGAGATTTGTTGATTTGCGTGGAGTATGCTGCCACAGAAGCGAGCCGACGGGGGATTTCCACAGAAGAAGAGCTTGCGCGACTCGTGATTCATGGTGTGCTGCACTTGGTTGGGTATGATCATGCGACGGTAGCAGAAGAACGGACGATGTTTGGACTTCAGGAGGCGTGTCTTGAGCGGGTACTTCTATGCGTCAATCATTCTTAACAAGTCTTTCCCGCGCAGGCCGAGGTCTGTGCGTGGGGTTTGCCTCAGAGCCAAATATTCGTCGCGAGCTCGCGGTGATGCTTCTTGTGCTTGCGCTGACGTTTGCGCTTCCACTCCTTGCTCTTGAGCGGATAGCGGTACTCACTGTTGCGGGGTTGGTGTTTGTGGTAGAATTTCTCAACACGGCTCTCGAGCGACTCTTGAATGTTGTGAAGCCTCAGTTTCATGAGGATGTTCGCGATATAAAAGATCTTTCCGCTGGAGCGGTGTTCATCGCGGCGTTGCTTGCGGTGGTCGTTGGACTTCTTGTTTTTGGACCTTACGCGCTCTTCCTGATCCGTCACGTATGAAAGAACGACTTATTGCTGGGCTTGACCTTGGGAGTTCCGCCGTTCGTCTTGTCGCAGGACAACTTGTCGTGGGACAAGATAAGCGGGAAACGCTTCAAATTGTTGGAGCGACGGAAGTGCCGTCTCATGGGATCTCAAAAGGTCTCGTGAACGCCCTTGAAGAGGCGGTGACGGCGATTTCGATGTGTCTTGAACAGGCAGAGCGTCAAATGGGGCTCGCCGTCACAGACGCCTACGTTGGTATCAGCGGAACGTACATGACCGATCAAATCCAACGTGGAGTGATCGGTGTTTCGCGTCCAGATGGGGAGATTCGCAGCGAAGACGTGCAACGCGCGCTTGATTCTGTACGTGCTCTCGTGAACCCTTCAAACTACGAAATTCTTCACATTCTTCCTCGTGGATTTACCGTGGATGGACAAACCGGTATCAAAGATCCGGTCGGCATGCAAGGCATCCGTCTTGAAGTAGACGCGCACGTGATTCAGGGAGTGGCGAGCCATGTTCGGAATGTGACAAAAGCCGTGCTACGCACAGGAATCGACATGAATGAGCTCGTGTACTCGCCGCTCTGTCTTTCTGATGTGATTGCGACAAGCCGTCAAAAAGATGTTGGGGTAGCGATTGTGAACATCGGCGCTTCGACTACGTCGCTCGCGGTCTACGAAGAGGGCGACTTGTTACATTCAGCCGTGATTCCTATTGGTGCGGACCATATTACGGCAGATATCGCGATTGGATTGCGTACTTCTCTTGAGATCGCCGATGTGCTCAAGCGACAGTACGTGAATGCGGCGGCGCAACACGTGAATAAATTTCAAGACATTGATTTGCAATCTCTCGGTGCACCGGCTTCTGAAATTGTGTCCCTGCGATTTATCTCTGATATCGCGCAAGCACGAGTAGAGGAGTTGTTTGAGCGTGTCGAGCAAGAACTGAAGAAAATTGATCGATCAGGAATGCTCCCAGCGGGAGTCTTGCTCACCGGTGGCGGGGTCAAGCTTGAAGGGATGCCGGAAGTCGCAAAACAGGTGTTACGGCTCCCAGCGGTCATCGCTCAGGCGCAGGTGCCACCAAGTGCCCTTGAAGATATTTTACAAGATCCGGCGTTTTCTACGGCCCTCGGCCTCGTTCGTTGGGGATTTGACACGGAGCGAAGTGGGGATGAAACAATACGGTATACTGGTGGAGGAAACAAAGGAGGCGATTTTGCAAAGAAAATAGGTTCACCGTTGAAGAAGTTGTTCAAGTCTTTTATTCCATAATCGCTTGACCCCGCCCCGGTCGATCAGTACTGTGCAGGAGTATACGCTCTATGGCTGAAATCAAACCCCAAATCGAAACATTCGCCAAAATTAAGGTTGTTGGCGTTGGCGGATCTGGTGGATCGTCGGTAAACCGCATGGTTGCCTCAAAAATTCGTGGGGTTGAATTTATCGCCATGAACACCGATGTTCAGGCGCTCCATAGTTCACAAGCGCAGCAAAAGCTCCATATTGGGAAGTCTATTACGCGCGGACTCGGCGCTGGCATGGACCCAGATATCGGTCTCAAGGCCGCTGAAGAGTCCCAGAATGAAATCAAAGAGATGTTAAAAGGGGCAGACATGGTATTTATCACCTGTGGACTTGGCGGAGGAACGGGTTCTGGTGCCTCGCCCTTTATCGCGTCAGCCGCAAGAGAGGTGGGAGCCCTCACCGTTGCCGTTGTTACAAAGCCTTTTTCATTTGAAGGGGCCGCTCGTCGCGCGATTGCGGAAGCCGCCTATGAAAAGCTCGCTGCGAACGTCGATACCATCATCACGATCCCAAACGATCGTATTTTGCAGATGATCGACAAAAAGACCTCGTTGATTGAGGCCTTTGAAACCGTTGATGACGTGCTTCGTCAAGGAGTCCAGGGAATTTCTGAGCTTATTACCCAACACGGAAATATTAACGTCGACTTTGCGGACGTTCGAGCGATCATGCTTAATCGCGGTTCTGCGCTTATGGGTATCGGCCATGGTCATGGCGATAACCGTGCCGCAGATGCCGCAAAAGCCGCGATCGCGTCACCGCTTCTCGAAGTCTCTATTGATGGAGCTAAGGGTATTTTGTTTACGATTACCGGTGGGTCAAATCTTGGGCTCTTTGAGGTCAACGAAGCCGCAAAAATTATTACGCAAACCGCTGATCCAAGCGCAAAGGTGATTTTTGGAACGGTGATTGATGAGTCAATGAAGGATGAAGTGAAGATCACGGTAATCGCGACGGGTTTTGATGCGCGTCCAGGGACGCCTAAACTCAAGCCTGGGTTCGGTGGCTCGCTCGCTCCTGTTTCTGCGACCCCCGCACCACAGCCCGCGCCTTCGTATGCGCCGGCTCCTTCCGCCTATCGTCCAAGCGTGCCTCCACCACAGCCCGTGTACCAACAACCGGTTGCGCCCGCTGAAGTAGCTCCGGAGCCTCTTGAGAAGGTCGCGTTCGCTCCTGTTCGCACCCCGTATCCACCTCCATCACCACAAACCTATCAGCCCGCCCCTCGTCCGGAACCGGTGCCAACGCCAGAACCTGCGCCGATCATGGAAGAACCTCCGGTTTACGAGCCCGCTCCCTATCAAGAACCGGCTCCGCCGCGCACAACCGTGACCCAGCCACCCGTGCGTCCTTCGGCGGTAGACCCGTCACCCGTAAAGACGGCGCCCGCGTATCAGCCACCGGTAAAAAAAGCCACGACAAAACCCATCTCAGAAGAAGAGGATCTTGAGATTCCTGCCTTTATTCGGAAAAAGATGATGTAGGGTATGCGTTGCCCCGTTTGTAGTCATGGAGAAACACGGGTGATTGATTCGCGTGTCACACAGGATGATTCTTCGATTCGTCGACGTCGTGAATGTGATCAGTGCCAGTTTCGGTTTTCCACCATTGAACAAATGGAGCTTTTAGGATTAACAGTCGTAAAACGGAACGGACATCGAGAGTCGTATGCGCGTGAAAAACTTGAACGAGGGATACGGCGCGCGCTAGAAAAGCGCTCCTATACTGAGACGGCGTTTCAGTTGCTGTTGCAGGGAATAGAGCTTGATTTGCAGCGTGAACGGAACACCGAAGTCACCTCTGCGCGCATCGGTGAGCTGGTGATGGAGCGATTACGCGGATTTGATAAAGTCGCCTACATTCGCTTCGCTTCCGTGTATCGTTCGTTTGAAGATGTAGAAACCTTTCAAAAAGCGCTCGCGCAACTCAGCCCAAAACGTCGACGAGCTACCTAAGACAGTGGGATGCTCTCTATTTCTGGTTGTCGCAAATGCTCTCCTCGGGTATTCTTAGAGGACGAAAACTATGAATGCCTTTCCTTCCGGGGCTCGATCATCGCTCTCTTCCGTTGTTCTCGCTGCTGTTCTTGGAGTATTGGTGAGCAGTGCGGTATACTATTGGCTTCCGCCACGGGCTAGCTTGGATGTTCGCGACAGGAATGTTCAGATGGTGACAGAAGAGGATCAGGTTATTCTGGTCGTACAACGCTCGCTTGCAGCTGTCGTGTCTATTGATGTGACGCGTACCGTTTCCACGACGCGAACTTCGTTTTTTGATGAAGATCAGCTCAACGCTCTTCCGCCTTCGATTCGGCGGCGAGTCGGTGGGGGATCGGGATTTTTTGTCGCGGCGGATGGATTGGTTGTCACAAATCGCCACGTCGTTGATGATGAAGCCGCGCGCTATGTTGTGACGCTTCAAGATGGAACGCAGTATCCTGCGAAGATTCTGGCGGTTGATCCGACGCTCGACCTCGCGGTTTTGCGTGTAGAGAATGTTTCGAATATGCCTGTTTTGGAATTAGGAGATAGCGAGGCGGTACAAATCGGTCAAACCGTGATCGCGATCGGGAATGCCCTTGCAGAATTTCAAAATAGCGTCACAAAAGGGGTGATTTCTGGCAAAAATCGACGATTGATCGCCGGAGGCGTGGGTGGGGCAGAAGTGCTTGAGGAAGCTATCCAAACCGATGCGCCGATTAGTCCTGGAAATTCCGGTGGCCCGCTTCTAGATCTCCGCGGACGCGTCATTGGAGTAAACACCGCTATTTCAAGTGATGGTCAGTCGCTTGGATTTGCGATTCCCGCCAATGCGGTCAAGCGAGCGATCGAGAGTGTCCAAAAATCCGGGAGAATCGTGCGTCCTTGGCTTGGTGTACGCTATTTCATGATTGATCCGGAGTCTGCCGAGCGCGATCGTTTACCGGTGGAATACGGCGCATTGATTTCAAGGGGCGCATCCTCACGCGATCCTGGGGTGGTAGTAGGATCGCCTGCTGAGAAAGCGGGGCTCAAAGAAAACGATATTATTCTCGAAGTAGATGGCAAAAAACTAGGAAAAGATCGAAGTCTTGCGTCCGCTCTCGGGGCCTTTACCGCGGGAGACACGGTACGGTTGAAGATTCTTCGTGATGCACAGGAACAAGACATTGAACTTACTCTCGACGAACGAACGAACGCTTCACGCTAGTTCTATGCGCTCTCCTCTTCCTTCCACAAAAATCGTCTGTACGATTGGACCCTCTTCCGCCAACGAAAAAACGCTGACCGCGATGGTGCGATCTGGTATGACCGTGTGTCGGTTGAATTTTTCCCATGGAACCCATGAAAATCACGCAGAGCTCATCAAGCTCATTCGACAGGTGTCGAAAAAAACAGGGGTCCATCTCGCGATTTTGCAGGATTTGCAGGGGCCAAAAATTCGCGTAGGAGAACTTCCAAAAGAGGGGATTTCTCTCCCAACCGGCTCAGAAGTCTCGTTCACATCTGGTGTTGCTCGTTCGCCGAGACTCCTCTCTGTGAGCTATCCCACGCTCGCAAAAGAGGTGAAAGTTGGTCATCGACTGCTTTTTGACGACGGATTACTTCAAGCGCGAGTCAAGCGCGTGAAGGGCGATGAAGTCCTGTGCGAAATGGAATTTGGTGGCACGCTTTTTTCTCACAAAGGGATGAACTTGCCTGATACGACCACCACGATTTCTGCGATGAGCGAAAAAGATCGCAAAGATTTAGCCTTCGGCCTGAAAGAGGGGGTAGATTTTATCGCTCTTTCGTTTGTGCGTTCCGCGTCAGACATTCATGAGTTGCGTAAACTCATGGGCAAGCACGCAAAAAACCTCGTCCATCCACGTATTATCGCCAAGATCGAAAAACCGGAAGCGCTCGAAGATCTCGATGCTATTTTAGAGGCGACGGACGGCATCATGGTCGCTCGTGGAGATCTTGGGATTGAGATCGCTGCCGAGCGCGTACCGATTGTCCAGAAAGACTTGATCCATCGATGTTTAGACGCGGCAAAACCGGTGATTGTTGCAACGCAGATGCTTGACTCGATGATTCGCCAACCACGAGCCACGCGCGCCGAAGTCTCCGACGTCGCGAATGCCGCTATCGACCATACAGACGCGACGATGCTCTCAGGAGAATCAGCCACGGGAGCATTTCCGCTTGAGGCCGTGCAAACCATGGCCCGCACCCTCATGGAGATTGAGAAGAGTACGCTTGACGACATGCCTCCGCACCTTCGATTAGACCCAGAAGAACCAGAGGCGGCACTCACCAATGTCGCAACTATTCTTTCTCACGCCCTCAAGGCAAAAGCGATCGTGTGCTTGACAGATACGGGTGAGGCGGCGCGTTTACTCTCGCGCCATCGTCCCCCGATGCCTATCTACGCTTGTACGGATGCTCCGCAAGTGGCGCGACAGGTGAATCTTTCTTGGGGAGTGATTCCTTGTCTATTTTCTGCTTGGAAGACGGTTCATGGACGCGACATGCAAGCGATCACATGGCTCAAACAACAAAAACTCGTCCATGCCGGCGATGAGGTGATCGTGGTGGGAGGTGAGCCGCTCGGAAAAACGGGACACGTGCCGTGGATCGAAGTGCAAAAAGTCTAAAAAACCTCCTAAGTCAGGAGGTGAGTTCGAGCAGGCCGTTGTAGAAGTTGCGAACCTTGAAGCGATGACGCCAGGGCATGCCGTACTGTTCCCAGTCGATACGGTGCATCCAGAGTTTGTCGACCTCAGGCTCATCGAGATACGCCTCGATGATCGTGCGAAGGATCTCTTCGCGAACACTCGGCGTGAAGAGCGGGGACGGGGTGAGGAACTGGCCGAGTCCACCCTCGTGTTCGAGGTACTCGAGGTTGGCTTCGTTGTTGGTTGACTGCTGGCCGCACTGTGTCTTCATGAACCATTCGAACGGGTCCGAACAGGTCACGGCGAATGGGTTCTCGATCTGATCCGGGAGGAGGGTGTAGTACGAGCGACAGAGCTCGGTGCTGATGGTGTGATCGAAGTTCGCGTACCACCGATGCTTGCCGAAATGCGCGCGTCCACGGTAGGCGAGCTGGATGAGTGGCGCCTTGCTTCGCGCTGCTTCGATGGTGATCGGTACTGTACGGCCAGGGCGAACTGGCTTTATGTGCGTCTCAAAGAGCTCGTGCCACCAGTCAAGATCCGCCTCCCGCCAGGGAGTTCGGGCGACCCCGGGACAGGTCAGCGCGAGCTGGAGCCGAAACGGGTCGAGCTCGCCGTCCGTGCCCGGACCAGCTTCGAACAGGAAGCCGGGAACCTTCGCGTCGACAAATCCGCGCAAGACCATCGCATCGAACATGGGGCTGAGTACATGTCGATCCTCTCGGCCGCCGTAGAAGATATCGCCGCCGATGTCAGCGAGGATGATCTTGTCGTACTCGCGAGCGAGCGCTTGGAAGGACTCGGTGAGCCCTTCGCTGCCGTGCTTGAGCGAGAGACCATAGACGTTCTTCGCGCCGAAGATGTTGCGTTCGGTGATGAGCTTCGCGACGGTTGCGTCGACAAAGCTGATGGGGAACTCGTGCCGCTTCGTGCGAACGTAGCGCTTGCTCGTCGGCAGCGTACGAGCGACGCCGGGGAAGGGCGTCGACTCGATGTTGCCGTGATGATGAAAGGGGCTGAGTACCCCCGCGAAATCGACCTGCCACGAACGGGAAGGCGCGAGTACTCTCGCCGCTCCCAGACAGGAGAAGATGTCGTTCCCGCCACCCGTGCCAACAATCAGAACCCTCTGCTTCATGAGAATACCTCCTATCTTTAGCCTAGGCGGTTTTTTTGTTTGTGTCAATACGACAAGAAGCTGAGTAAAGGTTCCGGAGATGTCTCCGGAACCATGCACGAAACCGTGCACCGCCCCAACAAAAATTCCCGGGCTACGGGGAGAAGAAGAATCGTGCGATGAGCGGGAGATGGTCTGAAGGCTCGACTTCGTTCGGTGGCACATGTTCGAGGTTCATGACGGGCGTTGGGAGCGCCTCAACACGTTGACCTTCAGAGAAGAGGATATGATCGACCTTCCGAGGGCCTCGACGGCTGCGACCGTAGGTTGGTGCTTGCGGGTCATGAGGGTCGTGATACCCCGCGTCGAGAAATAGCTTGAGAGTCTCGCTGTCAGGAGCTGCGTTGAAGTCGCCGCAGATGATGGCAGGGCAGCCGAACATCATACGCCGTTCTTTCAGGAGTGTGAGTAACTCATCCGCTTGCTTGATACCGAAACGCTTCTCGACGGGCTTCTCCGGCTTGTCTAGCGGAAGATGGGTGTTCACGACGAGGAGCTTGTGTCCTTCCAAACAGTCGATGACCCCATGTTGAGCGATGTGAGTTGCCTCGCCTTCAAGAGCAGTGGGGAGCTTGACAAAACGCTCGTGGCCAGGTAGTATTCCGTACCGATTTCCGGACACCCCGAGATCGTCACCAGAAAGGAGGTTGCCATGCATCAACATACCTAAAGGAGGCATGAACCATGGCGACCAAGAATATCCCGAGGACCATCATGGAAGGCGGACGGACGGACTCGTCGAAGGCCGAGAGGCGGCAGTTCAATCGCTCGTTCCGTCACCGCTCCAAGCTCGCGCTCGAAGACTTCCGCCGCAGCGGCGCCGAGGAAATCGACGTGACGCCCCAGCTCGAACCCGCTGAGCGGGACTTCGGGGACAAGCTCTCCCCGGCCTACCGGTGGCTCGCACGCCACGGACGGGGCATGACCATCGATGA
The DNA here is from genome assembly GCA_964437285.1 of uncultured Gammaproteobacteria bacterium. Taxonomy (GTDB): domain Bacteria; phylum Patescibacteriota; class Patescibacteriia; order 2-12-FULL-60-25; family 2-12-FULL-60-25; genus JAGOUA01. The sequence continues at coordinate 18,309 of CAYTGF010000001.1, read as the reverse complement.
GCTCGATGGCCTCGTCCGTCGAGCCTTCGACAGCCGTAGCCTCCGTCAGTGGCACGTCGGTTACGCCCACCTCTGCTCGGACCTGCGGGTATTGAAGCACCTCTTCTCCGAGCGTCCATACTACCGCATCTACTCGCTCCTGCGCTTCGATGAGCACGACCGGCTGATCGGCTTGCGCTGATCAACTCATCCCCTCGACATGTTCGAGGGGGTTTTCTTTTCCGGAAAACCCTGGGCGTAGCGAAGCGGTGCCTGGGGATGAGGTTTTGTATCAAAAACGCCGCCAGGCGATGCGGGATCGCTTGGCGGCTGGAGGTCAGATGGTGTGGAGGGTGATGGGCGTGTCGTGGCCGCCGGGACGGAAGGTGTTCTCCGTCTCCTCGGTGGTCACGATGCGCGTCTCCTCGTCGATGTTGATGCGCGGGAAGTGGAAGAACGTGTTCCACCACGCTCCGGGCACCGAATTCACATACGCACGGTACTCGCGCCCGCGGTCCGTGAGCGAGGTCTGGGTGTTGTGGAACTCGGCTCGACGGCGCTCGATGGTCCGCTGGACCCGGGCGTAGGTCTCCGAGCTGATCGACGGGTTCGCCTCCGAGATGGCGCGGAGCACCTCGTTCGCGGTGCCCTGACGTGCGACGACCACGCGGTCGAACGCGCGCAGCACGTCGGCGCGGTACTGGTTGTTCACGCTGGCGGACTCGATGATCTCGGTCCGCATCTGGCTGTGGCGGTTGCGCGCCTCGCTGCGCTCGGCCTTGATGCCGGCCTCAAGGGCGACGCAGCGGTTGTAGAACGAGAATGCGCTGATGGTGCCGACGAGGGCGATGAAGAGCGCGAGGCATGTGATCACGAGTTCGAGTGAGATCTTCTTCATGACATTTCCTTTCGCGAGAGAGAATCGGAGGCGTTGCTGGTTGCGGATGATGCTCAGAAGAGGCGACGGTACGGAGGTCTCCCATAGAGCCCGAACCGCGATCGCCGGTCGAAGGGATCGTTGTCGTAGAAGTACTTCGTCAGCACTCCGGCGATGAGCATCTCGAGCACCCAGGCCAGGACGAGAATCCAGGTCGGGGGCGAGACGGTCGCGTAGAGGTACTCGTAGTCGGCCATCGGTCGACGGACGAAGTGGTTGTCGACTTCGTTCGCGATGATGTGTGCAACCTGCGGCGAGTTGAAGTCCCTGAGTCGCTCGAGGCGATCCCGGACGTTCATCTTCACCCGCTCGTTCCGCGTCCAGGTTACGAACTCGACCCAGTCGATGTGTGGATACCCGGAGATGCCGATCACGACGGTGAAGTCGTTCTTCTCGGCGCCGTGGTCGTGCAGGATCCAGTGCTCGCGCAGGGCTTCGGCGTAGCGCCGGTCCTCGGCGTTGGTGAGCACCACGTTGATGTTGACCTGACGCATCGCGCCAAGGTTGGCGTTGACCTCGTTGAGGCGCGCCTCGAGATCCTGGAGGGTCGCGCCGTCGATACCGGTCCCCGCGTTCATCACGCGGTTGATCCGGTAGTGGTCGAACGTGCGCGGATATTCCGGCAGGCGACCCGCGAACTGTGCAGCGAGGCCGTGCGTGCGCAGGATGGTGTCCGGGTTGGCGCGGATGTAGTTCGTGTAGGAATGCTCGACCGCAGTCGGCTCTCCGATACGAATCTGGAGCCAGCGCTCCGGCGTCTCTGTGCCAGGTGCGTTGCAGGTGTTGCGGTAGACGGTCTCTCCGTTGGAAGAGGTCGCTGCCCACTCCTCGTCGCTCGAGTGTTCACAGACCGTGCGCGAACAGTACTGGGTCCGGCCATCACGATCAGTGCCACAGGCGTAGGACTCCGTCCGACAGTGGCAGCAACTGCCCCAGCCGTGGTCCTTGCTGACGACGCGGCCGTTCCAGACCTCGGTGCTGGTGGTCTTGTAGGAGAGACCGGCCCAGACGCCGAGTGCGCTCACGAGGAGGCACTGCCCGATGAGGATCGCAAGCTCCTTCGCGGAGATACGGCCCTCGCTCTTCCTCCAGAAGACGAGGATGGCGGTCAACGGGATGATGGCGATGCCGAGCATCCAGATCATGGTTTTTCTCCCTTGTTCTTTGTAAAGAACGGTGAAACATTCTAGCAGGTTTTCTTATGTTTGTCAATACAAGTTGAGGATCCGTATCTTGACATTCCCTCATATTTATGCTAGACTCCTACGTCACTTTGCATGGTGCGGGTGGCGCAAAAAACCCTCCACTGGAGCGACAGGACCGATGCGAGGACCACCTCCCACGGAACCCGGCCCAGAAACAGAGGATCTCATGACGACGAGCATTCAGGTGCGGTTTTCCCAGGACATCAAGGAGAAGCCCGGCTTTCGCGAGCAGACCTTCCCGGCCGGAGTGAAGGCGAAGGGGGTCTTCACCGAGATCACCTTCCATCGACTCGGTCTGTCGCCCTCGGTGTCTGGGTATACGGCCCACGTTATCGGCGACCTGGCCCTGATCCAGTCCATGCCGACGGCGCTTCTCGACGAAGTTCGGCTGTACACGATCAAGGACACGGCTCCGCTCCGACCGATTCGGACGCGCGGCATCTACCGTCTGGCCGGCGTCTCTTCCGAGAAGGCGGAGGCGAAGGTCGATCGGCACGAAAGCAGTCACGGGATCAACATCTCTGGAACCGACATCCAGAAGATGTTCGAGCTCTACCACGCGATCCTGGCTGGAACGCTCGCCCCTGCCGAGAGCTGGGACGGTCCGCAGGTGCCGTCCTCGCCGAACGTGAGCGACGCCGGTGGCGTCCTGCGCGAGGCGGACTTCCGCTACCTCGGCACCCGCTTCGATCGCGTTGAAGGGCGCCTGCGTCGTCTCGAGAGTGAGGTCGCGAACCTCGCCAAGCCGTGGTACCAGCGCGACCCGCTCGTGCAGGAAGCGCGGAAGAGGCTCGAGCACGCGGGCCGAGAGCTCGTCGGCTTCGCTGCGGAGCTCCTCGAGCGCGCGACTTCGCGGCACTGACATCATGTACACGCCCCACCGGGTTCCTCTGGTGGGGTGTTTTCTTTGCTCTTGACCCTCACGTAACGTCATAGTTTAATCTTCGTAAAAGGTGAGGTCGCCACCAAGATTCCCGCCTTCGATATGCCCTACACCGTCAACAAATTGGCCAAGGTCGCAGGGGTCAGCGTGCGCACGCTGCACTACTACGATCAGGTCGGGCTGCTGAAGCCGGCCACCATTCAGAAAAACGGCTACCGTCTCTACGGCGAACGAGAGGCGTTGTTGTTGCAGCAAATTCTCTTCTTTCGCGAGTTGGATTTTTCTGTAGAAGACATGAAGCGAATTGTGACGGCGTCGGACTTCGATGTTCGTCGTGCGCTGCAGGATCAACGTGCGATGCTAGAACTCAAAAAGAAACGGCTATCGAAGTTACTTAAAACCATCGACCAGACTATTGATAAACTTGAACAATCACGCCCTATGGACGAACAAGATTTGAAGGAGGTCTACGACGCCTTTGGCGAAGAGACCGTAAAGCAGTACGCCGACGAAGTGAAACAGCGTTGGGGTCACACCGAGGCATACAAGCAATCCATGGAACGCGCGTCAAAAATGACGAAAGCTGACATGGAGAAGTACAAGCACGATGCGGATATCTTCATGAAAAGGGTCGCGGAGACGATGGATGCAGGCGCGACAAGTCCTGAGTTTCAGGCGTTGATCGCGCAGCATTATCAATCGCTGAGTACCTGGTATGAACCGAATTTCGAGATGTATCGCGGACTCGCAAAGATGTACGTCGACGATCCGCGATTCACCGCGTACTATGAAGGCTATCGCCCGGGTCTCGCGAAGGTGTTTAGTGAAGGGATGCTGTACTTTATCGAGCAGAACGAGGGGAAAAAATAAGTAGCTTTGCTACTTATTTTTTTGTGCTGGAATTGGGCACGTATTCTTCCCAATCAATGCGTAGAACGCGCACCAGCTCGTTACCGCTTGAAAGACGCAGAAGAGGGCGGCGGCAGCGAACAAGAGTTGCCAGACGAGTGACTCGGTTCTATACGCAGCAATAGCGAGGAGGATGGCGAGACCTAGGCGAAGGAGGCGGTCAGGGGTGCCGATGTTTTTGGTCATATCGCGAATGTAACGGCTTAAAGTACAAAAAGAAAGGGATTACTCTCCAAAAAAGTACGGTCCATAGGTGGTGGCAAGTTGCATGAAGGAGCGCTCAAAAGCGTTTTCCACCCATGAAGCGTCAATTAAGTGTTGCCGGTGCTCGTCTTCGAGTATTTCGAGATCAGAAAATAGCATTGGGATGCCGCGTAGTATTCTTGCGCCATCCTTATGAAAGGTGAGTCCGCGTTCAGTAAATCTTCCGGAAACATTCGGAGCGTATTCAACTTCGTTCCTATCGAGTGGACGACAGAGGATGCTATCGAGATCTTGGCTAAGCTGCAGTGCCATTTGATGCGCTTTGGTATTCGAGCCGGGATAGAGGGTAAAAACCTTCCCTTTTCCTGGATCGCCACCGCTCAGATATTTATGATTGAATCCCGCGCGCTTGAGGTAGGCAGAAACGTCTTGTACATCGTGGGGTTGAATGTTTAGGTGCAACTTGTGACCGACGTCCGATTTTCCCCAAATGCCATACTCACACGTCTCCCAATCACTAAGTTTCGTATCAAGAATATAGGGATCGAGTACCCTGATAAACTCGATTTCTGGATGTTTATTGTATAGTGAAACGTTTCTCCGAAGACTTGAATGAGGGAAGGGGTTGCTAGCTCTTTGTTCGTTCAGAAGATGTGCATAATATCGTTGTCTAGCGAGTTCATAAGTCTGCCGTTGCGGAAGCGTTTTAGAAGCGGTTTTTCGTTCAAAAGGCGACATATCAAAAGTTATTGTAGCTTTTGTGTATGGATTCTTGCCAGCATTGTAGCTGCTGTTGCATAAGGGTTCTGATGGCCCGAGCGGGCTTTACGTGGTAAATAGTAGCCTAAGTGGTAGAGTGGACGAATACTATGAAACGAACAGTCTTCAAATCCGACAAATACAAAAAAGCACGCGGAGGCTACTCCCGCTTGCTGCAGGTTTGCTGCGAAAAATGTGCGGCAACTATTTGTTTGTATCAAAAAGATGGTCCGGGAATTTTGAAACGGATGTATATCGATCGCATGATCGATCCGGTTGTATCCATCACAGCGAAGGAGCTTCGTTGCCCTGAATGTAAGGAGCTCTTAGGCGTACACATGATTTATAAAAAGGAGGATCGGCCGGCGTATCGACTGTTTGTTGGGGCAGTGGGGAAGAAAATCGTAAAGGTTGGGGCGAGGTAAACAGTCGACCTTTGTGGGTCGACTGTTTAAGCGGTCTATTGATGCTGAAGAATTGTGCTAACGCTTGCCTAGTCGTTGAATGAATTTCTGCAAGTCTTCTTGCTTCCAGCCCGGTCCAATTTCAAGAGCGATAGAAGAGCGATCTTTTTTCGTAGTGATGTGTAACACGTGCTTCGCCCCTACGAATACGCGTACGCGGCCATCAACGGGAAGCGCGGATGGTGCGGAGGCACTAAGAGAAGTGGCAATCAGATCGGGTGATGCAATTGTAACCTTTTCTATATCTGAGATGGGAATGCTAAATCGTTTTAGTAGCGATGCGAACGTAAGGTATTTGCCGTCATTCTTGAGGACGAGAGAGAAGTTGTTTATAGTTCTGAAAAAGTAATAGATGAGTATCGGAATGCTTAAAAGGAAGACTACAATAATGAAGTCGCCACGAACACTTTCTGCAAATTCAGGATTGTTGAAATAGACATAGCAACCAAAAGCGAAAATAGCGCTATACCAAAAAAATACAGAAGAGCTTATAAGCGACCGCCAGAAGCTCGGACGTAGTTGGATCATACGCTCCAATAATAATTGTTTTTCAATGCTTTGTCTACGAGAGTGGGTTTGTTCCGATCATCGATCCTCAACGACTGGCGTCCGGTAAAAATGTGTTATCCATGCAACGCTTTCATTGTTCGAACCGCCTCCTCAATCGAAGAAAAGATCGGCACCCCTTTCTTCGCCCAGGTTTGCATCCACTCGCGATGGCCCAACACTTGATCGAGCCGATCGGACGTGGCGCCGCCGTCGTAGTTCGTTTCTTCGCGATGCTTGATGTACGCTTTGTGTTGCTCCCAATCGGGAAGAACGATCGCGTCAGGCGTTAGCCAATGGCAAGAGGCTCCCATGATCCACAGGCCTCTGTCCTTTGCGCGTGTCGTGACTTCGTCGCACCGAGCATCGATAGCTTGGATTACGTCTAATCCTTCAAGCCACCAAGCGCGATCAGGGTGTGCGCCGGCTTGCGTCCAAAGAGTGTCGCCATCTATCCAATCTGGTTCCTGCTGATTTCTGACGAAGTGAGATTTGCCGGCGCCGGATGGGGCGAGAATGAAGCATCCAGTTGTATGGACGCGGTAGGTTTGTTGCAGCTCCGCCAATACTGTTTCGATGCGCTTGTTGTCGAGGGGTTCTAGGTTGAAGGCGGTTTCGTGTGACCCGTGTGTTGTTTCGGTGGGCATAGAGAATTACTGATCTCCCGTTGGTCCAACGACGAAGCCGGCGGCTTTAAACTTGTGTGCTAGTGCGCGCCGCTTTTCGTCATTCTTGGAAACGTCTACAAGTGAGTTGAAGAAGTGAATAGAAATCGGGAATGTGCCATCGAGGTCTTCGGGTTTTTCAACGCGAACACGAATGCCGGAAGAATAATCTTCTGTGAGTGGAAAGACGAGGTCGTTTTGCCAATCTCTGTCTAAAAGTTCTTGAAATGAGGAAAGAAACACATCTCTATTACTATCCTTGCACAAAGGAGCGATAGTAAGCCCTTCTTCAAGAAGAACAGCGCTCATAGCTTGTACCTGATTAAAGACATCTTCCGGATTTTTTGCGGTTCGCTCTGTAGCGTTCGTAAATATCGAAGGCCGTTCATGCATATCGTCTGATAAAAAGAGAATAGGTCTATGTTGCCCTTCATCCTATCGATTGAATGGACTTTTGACCATGGCAAAAGTAATGATCTATAGCCTAGTTTGGTAACCCCGCCTAGTCTGAGCACGATAAAACCCGCTTGTGCGGGGTTTATCGGATGGCGGGTGCGAAGGGATTCGAACCCTCGGTCTTCTCCGTGACAGGGAGACGTGTTAACCGGGCTACACCACGCACCCACGTGGCGTCTTTTGTGACGAGGAGGATCCTAGCAAATGGCTCCTGGGTTGGCAAGGGCGCAAAAGCGGCTCTTGTTTGCTATACTTGATATATGTCAGTAAATCCATCGAAAAATAGCTGCACCTTCCGTGTTAAAGGGATGACTTGTCATACCTGCGAAGAAGCGATCAAGTCGTCACTTTCGACGGTGGAAGGAGTGGAAGAGGTGCGGGTGGATGCGGCGTCTGGGCGGCTTGAGCTTGTGGGGGCGGATCTTGATGCTCGAGTAGGGCAAGTGCGTGAAACGGTTGAGGGGCTTGGGTATCGGCTCGAGCCCGTCACCTTCGCGGCGACCACGCCTACCGTTTCAGCACGAGCGCTGCTGAAGACGCTGCCGTGGCTTCTGGTTGCGGCAACGCTTGTGTGGATGTTGCAATGGGTAGGCCTCTCTGAATTTGATCCGGCGACGCTGAGCCAATCGTTGGTTTTTGTGTTAGGCTTTGGTGTTCTCGCGTCGTTCTCTGCGTGTTCAGCAGCGGTCATGGGATTTTTGCTTGCATGGCAATCGCGGGTGAGTCGAGCATCGACGCTTTTTACGGCGCTCGGAGACCAGGTGTGGTTTCAGGTGGGACGTGTTGTGGGATTTTCTTTGCTTGGTGGTTTGATCGGGGTTTTGGGTCGACAGTTGAGCTTGTCCGTTCGTGCGTCCGGCTGGATGTTGCTCGCGCTCGCGGTGCTTATGCTCGTGATCGCGCTCGATGTATTGGGTTGGTTGCCCCAACGCACCTCGAAAGTGCGCGCACGCCTTTCCGCGTTCGTCTTTACGCGCTTAAAGCCAGGTCATGAGCGTCTTTCGTTGATGATGTTTGGGGCAGCGACGTTCTTTTTGCCTTGTGGGTTTACTCAAACCGTACAGATTCTCGCTTTAGCTTCAGGAAGCTTTTCGGCGGGTGCGGTGCTGCTCGGGGTGTTTGCCCTGGGAACCATGCCTGTACTTACGGTCATGGGCGTGACCGCGAATCGCGCCACCAAATCTGGCGCAGAAACCCTCGCGCGGATGATGGGCTCATTGATTTTGGTGATGGCGATGGTGCAGGCACAGAACGGGTGGAAGCTTGCGGGCTTACCCGTGCTCTGGCAAACGCAAACAAGTGAAGCCGCCCAAGGCATGTTCGAGCAGGGAACGTATGTGGTGCGTATTCGTGTGAAGGGAACGGAGTATGAACCAGCGCACACGCGTGTGCCGCTTGGCCGGCCGGTGAAGATTATTATTGAAGGATCGGAAGCGCGTGGATGCATGCGTTCCTTCGTGATTCCAAAATACAATATTCGGACGGAGCTCACGGGGCCCGAGACCGCCGTCACCTTCACTCCTACGCAGGTCGGACCGGTAGCTTTTACCTGTGCGATGGGGATGGGGAGTGGTCGTATAGACGTCGTTCCTGAGCAGTCGCTCGCGTTCTAGCGGCCCCGGATGAAGCGTGGTATAACACGGCCATATGTCTTGGGTTGCCGCTATCGAAGGATGGATCACCGTCTTGTCCGCACAGGTGCCGTTGCCCGTGTATGTGTTTGTAGGCGAGGTGATAGAAGAAATCATCTCTCCTATCCCGTCGCAGCTTGTCATGGGAACCGCAGGATCGATCGCCTTTTTGCAGGGTTGGTCGATTTTTACGCTGCTCATTCTGGCGCTGATCGGCTCTTTTGCAAAATCCATCACGACGATGGGGTTCTATATTGTGGCAGACGTGCTCGAAGATCGCCTTGTGCCGATGATTGGAAAATACGTCGGGATTACGCATGAAGATCTCGAATCGATTGGAAAGCGGTTTGATAAAGGGGGAAAACGAGAGTTTGTCTCGTTATTCTTTTTACGGTGTTTGCCGATTTTGCCGAGTGCGCCTCTTTCGATGGTGTGCGGATTGGTGAAAGTGAATAAATCCACCTTTTTCTGGTCGACCGTTGCAGGGAACTGGGTACGGGGCCTCACGATTATGCTTGCAGGATACCTCGGTTTTGATGTCCTTGAGTCTTTTTTGCACGGGGTGATTAATGGGCGGGTGCTGGGAATTTTGGCGGTGGTGCTCGCGCTCGTTGGGGTGATGGCTTGGGCCTACTGGCAACGCTTTCGTAAGACATAGATTGCGTATATCTTAGAAAAAGAGCTTAGATAAGCTCTTTTTCTCTTTTTTAGACGACGGTGAGATATCAGAGCCCTTGACAAGAGGGGCTATTTGGTCTACGATAGGCCATCGTCTTTTGGCTCATCTTGGCAAAAGATCGTTCCTCCCACGCTCTGAAAGGAGCAAACCATGACCAAGAAGTTTTGGCTTTTCGCGCTCGCTCTCTCCAACGCCATCGCGTGTGCCCCGGTCGACGGGCTGTCGCCGTCTGGCGCTTCTGTCGTCGGTGGGCGTTGCAACCAGGCCCAGGACCGGAACTACCGGTTCCTGGCGTCGTGCGGGCACGGCTGTGTGAATAGCTTTCTCGCGTGCAACGCGGAGAACGTCTGGATCTGCCTTCCGCCTCCGAGCGGAGAGGTCTGCATCCCGATCGTCGCCTCGGACGCTCAGGTCTCGGCCGACGCCATGATGGCGCCTGACGCGGCGAGCCTCGACGCGGCCGTCGCGGATCGCGGGAGTGCGGTCGACGCGAGCGCGCCTCTCGTCGACGTTCCCGCGGATGCGCCGCCTCGCGTGCGAGGCGGTGTCTGCTTCAACGGCCGCGGCGCCTGCGCTCGCGCGGGGACCTGGACCGAGCTCCGTCCCGGCGTGCTGCAGTGCACTGGCCCGGTTCCGGGTCTTCCGGCGACCGAGCGTTGCGACGAAGTCGACAACGACTGCAACGGCACGACGGACGAGGGCTGCGAGTGTGTCACAGGACACCGTCGGCTCTGCTACAGCGGTCCGGCGAACACGTGGGGCCTCGGGATCTGCGTCCCGGGATATCAGGTGTGCGATGGGACCGGTCACTGGTCCGGGACGTGCCTCGAGCAGGTTCTCCCGCGCTCGACCGACATCTGTGTCAACCAGGTCGACGACGACTGTGACGGCCAGATCGACGAGGACCTGCCCTGTGTCGACGCCGGCACCCCGGCTCCGCGCTGATCCCTGCCCGGTTCTTCTAAGGAAGAGCCGGGCGTTTTGTTTTTTCCTGTGCTAGACTACGGCTATGTCGCGCGGCTTCTCGTTGCCCTTTGTATTTTTCGTAGTCGCGTCTTTATCGTTGGGATTTTTGACGGACTCGCTCGCCCTCATCGCGCTCCTTCTCGCTTCGAGTCTTGCGGTTTTGTTCGCTTGGCGGATGCCTCGTGTGGTTGGGATGATGTCTTTGGCGATGGGGCCTTGTATCGGGTGGATTTGGTCGTTGTCTTTGCCACCGACGGTCTACACGGAACGCCTCTTTGCTGGATCTATTGATGTACCCGTGTCGGATGTGGTCGCGTTATTGGCGGTAGTTTCTCTTCTTACGCTTCTTGTTCGTCAAGCGGATTGGCGACGCGCTTGGGATCGGTTGCCGTTTATTTATAGTTATGCGGCGCTCGTGGGGGCGCACTTACTCAGTGCTTTTTCTTCCGCGAGACCGGATCCGCTCGCGGTCATAAAATTTAGTTTGCGCCCAGTCGCGTTTTCCTATCTCGCGTATGTCGCGTTACCAGTCTTATTTTTACGAACCTGGCAACAGGTGCGGCACGCCTTTGGATGGTTTGTCGGAGGAGCATCGGTATTTGCGCTTCAAGGACTTGTGTCTCTCGTGGTGAGTGATCGTTGGCAGATCGCAGCCCTCCACCGCGCTCGACCATTGTCGATCTTTGGGGTGTACCCTATCGGCTCGAACCATAACGTGCTCGCCGAGTGGCTTGTGGTGGCGGCGCCATTTGCGCTTGCGCTCGCCGCGTGGACACATGAGCGCGCTCTACGGCGGTGGCTCTACATAGCGGCAGGACTCTGTGCGCTTACCGCGCTGCTCACGTTTGCGCGGTCAGCGTGGATCGTGATCTGTCTTCAGCTCGTGTTGCTCTTTGCGACGGTGTGGCGACCGATGCTTAAGCGAGTGATGCGTATGGTGCGTCAGGGGCTTTGGGTCGCGCTTGTGCCGTTGGTTGGATCGATGATCGCCTTTTCTTTGCGTGCAGAGGTCGCGAGCTCGACTGATGCGCGTGCGATGCTTACCGGAATTGCTTGGCAGTGGTTTTTGGCGCATCCAGTAGTGGGTGCAGGGGCGGGTACGTTTCTTACGCGTGTTGATGGGACCTGGAGCTATCGGTTGTTATTTGGTGGGGCGATGGATGCCCACGGTGTTTTGCAAAAACTCCTGGCAGAAACGGGGAGCGTTGGAATAGCGGCGTATGCGCTCGTGAGTGTGGTGATTGGACGGCTCGCGATGCTCGTGATTCGACGGATTGGGTGGGCGCACCGAATCGGTGAAGGGGTGCTCTATGCCGCCGTGGGGATGACCGGGGCGTGGGTCTATCAGTTGTTTAATACCACATATTGGTCGGCAAAGCTCTGGCTTCCGATCGGACTCTTTTTTGCGGCGGTCCATCTCTGTCGTCGCTCCAAGTATGTCTAGACATGTTCTTCTTGCTCTTTGGACGCTTGGTCGAGGGGGAGCCGAGCGAATGGTTGTTGACCTTGCGCGACGCTTACCGAATCAGGGGTATATTCCCCGGGTTGTGGCCCTTGGAGGGGGCGGCCCGCTCGAGGAGGAGCTTCGTGATGCGGGAATCGAGGTGATGATTGGTCCCACCACACGAGATCGTCGTGTTACGGGGGCGTTTGCAAAGCGTGTGCTCGCCGGACTCTCAAGAGATACTCTCGTTCATACCCATCTTGGAGCAGACCATTGGCTGGGTGTTCCTGCACAAAAACAGGGGTTTCGTTGGCTTTCTACCTGTCACAACGATGATCGGACGGACCCATGGTGGAAGCGTCGATTGAAAGTTTGGACCTGGAATCGCGCGGAGCGAGTCGTGGCGGTTTCAAATGTCGCGAAACTTTTTTGGGAAGGACATGGAGCAAAGACGGCACATTGGTCTACGATCGGTAACGGCATTGAGCTCTCGCGATTCACGCCAAAAACACATCTCACGTACAGCGATGTTCCGTTGGTGGTGACAATAGGACGACTTGTTGAGCAAAAGCGCCAGGCGTGGCTGCTGCGAGGGTTAGCGCCCATCAAGCGTCCTTGGCGTCTTGAGCTCGTGGGTGAGGGTGAACTCCGTGGCGAGCTTGAAGCGCTTGCAGATGAGCTCGGCGTTCGTCCGAGAGTGTCGTTTCGAGGCGTGTTGCCAGATATTCGCCAAACACTCGCTCGCGCCGATCTCTTTGCATTTTCTTCCGCGTGGGAGGGGCAGGGAATCGCGGTTCTTGAAGCGGCGGCATCGGGGGTCCCTCTTATTTTGAGCGACCTGCCGGTATTTCATGAGTGGCTCCGTGATTCTTCGGCGCTTTTTGTCGAGGATTCGATCGAGACTTGGACCAATGCTCTGGATCAAGCGCTCCACGACGCGCCGTATATGCAGGTACAGGCGTGGCATGCGTATGAAGATGTGTGTCGCACAGGGAGTATCGAGCAGATGGTCGCCGCTTATACCGATATCTATCAGTCTTTCTCTTCGTAGGTATGCGTATTCTTCATGTAAACAAATTCTTCGACTTTCATGGGGGGGCGGAGACCTATCTTCACGAACTCGCGGAACGTCAGCAGCAGCAAGGTCACGACGTGCATGTGTTTGCGACGCGTAAGCCCGGTACGCCAACTCATGCCGATGCTCGCTTTTCGCCTACGTATCATGCGTATAACGAGTTTAAAGGTCCACTTGAAGATCCGCTTGAAAATGCGAAAAAAGCGTTCGCGTATCTTTGGAATCGTGAAGCGCGTGCTAAATTTGCCGCCATGCTCGACGAGATTCAGCCAGAGGTCGTCCATTTGCATAATTTGTACCATCATCTCTCGACGTCAATTCTTGCTGAGATTCGTCAACGGAACATCCCCTGCGTGCAAACGCTCCATGACTACAAGCTCGCTTGCCCAAACTACAAGATGTATACCAAGGGTGCTCCGTGCGAGCGGTGTAAAAACGGAGACTACACTCAGGCGATACAATTTCAGTGCATGGGAACGAGCTTTGCGGCAAACGCGCTTGCGGCCGCAGAAATGCACCTCACCAAAGCCACGATGGCCTACGAGAAAACCGTGCAGGTCTTTCTCTGCCCTTCGCAGTTTATGCGGGATAAAATGGTTGCCTGGGGAGAGCCTGCGAGTAAAATGATGGTACTTCCAAATCCCACCGCCCTTCCAGCGCAACTCGCGACCGGTGGTGGGGGATATGCGCTCTCTGTTGGACGCTTGTACCCAGAAAAAGGAGTCGATTTGCTCATTCGAGGGATCGCTCCTGTTCCACTCCTGCCGCTCTGGATTGTGGGACGTGGTCCTGAAGAGGCGAGATTAAAACAGCTCGCGGAAGAGCTAGGCGCAACGCATGTGCGTTTTCTTGGATTTAAGCATCCGGATGAGCTCCCGGCTCTTCGTGCACGTGCAGAGGCGATTCTTCTCGGAACCAAGATGTACGAAAATGCCTCAGGCGTGATTCTCGAAGGTCTCGCGGCGGGCCTTCCGTGTTTCGCGACAAACATCGGAGGAAATCCAGAGCTCATTCACGACGGCGAAACCGGATGGCTCCTCCCACCAGATGACCCATCCGCGTGGACCGACGCTTTCCGTACCTTCCAGCAGATGTCTCCCGCACGTCGTCAAGCAATGGGCAAAAAAGGACGAGCCTTTATTGAAGAAGGAAGAACCTGGGTGCAGCATCTTGCAGGACTTGAAGAGGTGTATCGAAGCGTGAATGGGTCCGGAGTCGACTCCGGACCGAAATAAAAAGAATAAAAAGGGTCCGGAGTTAATCCCGGACCCTTTTCACTTGACAGGGTTGCTGAAAACATGGAACGGAGTCGTATATATGAGAAAACATCGCATTCAAGCTCCGGATACTCTGTACCATGTTATGACTCGTGGAAATAATAAGCGGGACTTATTCCTTTGCGAGGCAGATTTCAAATTCTATTTAGATATCCTTGCAAGGTTTTCGCTAAAGTACGGTCTATCCATTTATCACTTTGTCTTAATGACAAACCACGTACATTTATTACTCGAACCAACAAAAAGTGAAACTTTATCAAGATTTATGCGGCAAGTGAACCAAGAATATGCGCGTCACTTCCACTCGCGGTATGGCACGATAGGGCACGTATTTCAGGAGCGCTTTAAAGCCATCCCAATTGAAGAGGAGGCTTATTATTTGGCCTGCGCGCGGTATATCGAATTAAACCCTGTACGGGCCGGCATTGTGGATCATCCCAGTGCTTACAAGTGGTCGAGCTACAAAATCTACGCTCAGAAAGAGTCATCTGCCTGGGTAAAGCAACATCCGATTTTAGCGGATATGTCTGGTGGTGCACGTGAGAAAACCGCCTATGAATGCTATGTAGAAGATGAAATCAAACGAGCACAAGCCGGAGCGAGCGATCGTTTTTCTGAACGGCCTTTTTACGGATCTTCACCAGAGTTTATCGCAAGATTTCAACCGTGACATCGGTCCGGAGTCGACTCCGGACCCAAATAAAAAGGGTCCGGAGTTCACTCCGGACCGAAATACGGACCGAAATAAAAAACCATCCGTCTCTTGGTGGATGGTGTTATGAGGAGAGAGGCCACTTGTCGCTGACGGAGCGGGGATAGGAGTGGAAGAGGCGGGCGGACAGCATGTCGCAGATGTGGCAGAAGGCGGCGAGTTCGTTCATCACGCGCCTGTCGCCGCGGTAGTCACCCATTTCGCCCTCGACGTACTTGAGGGCGTTTTGATGGGCGTCGGTGAGCTCGAAGCCGTGCTTCTGGAAGAGCTCTTGCTGGAAGGCGTGCTGCGCTGCCTTAGTCGCGAACCGCTGGCTCACGATGCGCTTGCCCTGGGAGTCGTAGTCGTACTTCCAGGGTTTCTCCGCATCGTGGAGAAAGAGCACGAGCAATGCATCAGAAAGGGTGAAGGGGAGCGGTCGGCCAATAATCTCGAGCGTGTGGTAGAGGAGTCGCGCGAAGTTCATGACCTCGGTCACGTGGTCGAGATACCCGCCTTCCCACGGTTGGTGATTGTGCGTTGAGCCGTGAGCGAGCCGGAGCCGGTCCAGGTACTTCTCGAGAAACTCTAGGCACTTGGATCGGTTTGGCTCGTCGATAAGGGCGACGAGGGGGCGGATCTCGAGTCGATGCGTCGCCGGATGGAGATACTGAAGCGCGAGAAGTCGCAGACGTTCGAGAAAAGGTCGTTCGTTCACGAGATGCTCCTTGCAAAGGACCGAATCTATCCTGAAAAAAATGGTGCCGTGTGTCAAATCTTGAGAGGAACAAGATGATAATAGAAACCCCGCACCTTGTGAGTGCGGGGGTGGCCTCGGTTTCGCGGCAGACGACCTAGACAAATGCTACTGGCTTATTCCTGATGGCTCAGCGCTTCGTGCTTCGAGCTTGTGACTCTGGGCGCTAACGACTGCGTACCATGATCGGTGCCAGGCGATGAGTAGGTTGTCCTCATGGACGACCCACCTCGTTCGTCCGAAGACGAGCGAAGAGGTCCTGAACCCGTTTGATCGCCTTCTCTGCCGAAGCAGAGTCGGGTCACATCCGGGCCAGGGGGTCGCTGCGTTGAAACCTCAGCCACAGGGGGAGGCTCAACGGGAGCGGGGCTCCCGGAGCGAAGAACAGGGGCCAGGGGCCCGTGAGAGGAGCGTCACTCCACGAGGAGGAGCTCGACTCTCACGGTCGACTTCGCGTTGATGCGGTTGACGGCCGCGATCAAGGTGTCGAGACGCTTCTGGAGCGTCACCGCCTGGTTCGCCCGATCACGGTCGGGCAGGTGGGAGCGGTGCTTGATCACCGTAGGCTCCACCTCGACGTGCCGGGTGCCATCCCAGTTCGTCCGCGAGCGCTTCTCATCCCGCTCGTGGATGGGCAGGGCCTTCAGGCGAGCAATCTCGCCCTTCAGCTCCTGCTGGCGGAGGACGGCCTCGACCAGGGGGATCTTGGTCCCCTCCCACTCGACCTTCAGGCGCGCGTTGGCGAGCGCGACCGCCGTCTTGAGGCGGATCAGGTTCTCCTGAAGGGCGCCGACGGCGCGCCAGTCCTCTGCGAACGTGAACGCCGGCTGCGGCGCGTCCGACGGCTGGTCCGCGAGGACGAACATGACGTTGCCCGACGCGCGGCTCGCGCGCTCGGACAGCTCGCCCTTGATGCGGTTGGCGCGCTGCAGCGCCTCACCGAGGGTGAACTCGAGGGTCTCGGAACGCGGGGCGGTGGCGGCGGGGGAGGCGTTCTGGGTTTCCATTTTTTTTCTACCTTTTGAACGGGGGGTTGAATCAACGGATCGAGCGGACGAGATATCATCCACTCGAGGGTTGAGGAAAGCGGCGCCGCTTCGCTTTCCAGTGATGTTGACACCTCGGGCGGCGCCCTGCCGTTAGAACCCAGCCAGGTCCGCGGTCACGCGCCAGGCGCGGATACCGTGGTCCTTCTGCACCTCGACACGCACGGCCTCTCCATGGCCGGGCAGTGTCTCCTTGCAGTGCTCGGTTTTCACCAGCAGGTGGCCGGCACGCAGCCCCGAGGTGTCACCCTCGGCGCTCCGGCCGTCCATCCCGAGAAGCGTCTCGACGACGCACGTGTGCGGGTTCGCCGCCACGAGCTTCGCCGCGAGCGCCACGACCGCCTTGTCCCCGCTTACGATCTTGTTCATCATCATCCTGCCGCACGTGGGGTTGATCACGCGCTTCACTGCGCCATCGTCGTGTTCGATGGAGCCGTGGAGCGCGTGATCGGCGCTCGAGGTTGTAAGGTTCGATCGGACAGATCGAACGGGCGAACGAGTCGTCCATTCGAGAGTCCGGCGGAGACGAGAGGACCTCGTCTCCGCCAGGGAAAGGTTCGTGAGTCGCTTGGCGGCGACTTGCTTGTTCATCTTGATCAGACCGTGGGTGCCACCCCACGGCGACTGACAGGGGCTGAACCCTATCAGCGCTCTCAAGACTTGCTCGCTTCCGAGAAGATCCTCGCCACCCTCCTTGTCAGGGAGAGGGAAGAATCTTTCGGATTACCCGAGCCACATGTCCGGACACGTGGCTTGGGCTGACTCAGGAAGGGATCCGGTGCGCGGTCCTTCAAGCGTCTTTTCACCTTCCATCTCCCCTCGGGAGCAGAAGATCAAGGTCTAGCCTTTGGGTCGCGTGACTCCAAGGCAAGGCCCGGACGGACACGGAGTCCGTAAGGTGGAGACGCCGGGAGTCGAACCCGGGTCCGGAAAGGTTTCACGAACTCGTCTACGTGCGTAGGGATGCATGCTCGGCGCACCCCGGTCCCAGCGCGTCTTTCCGCGCAGTCTGCCAGCATCTCTCTACGGTCGAGCTCGAGCTGTCGAGGTCGTTGGTTCTAGCCCAATCGACAAGGCGTGCCCGATTTTCGTTCCCTGGCGTGGGTATAGCCGGGGACTTATCCGTGTTTACGTCGGCTCCAGGATCGGCCACCCTAGACGACGTCCCAAGTTGACCTTGGGAAACCTTTCAGGCCGCAGGTCAGCGGTGCCTCTTTTTACGTGGCCTGAGGCTTCCACGGCACGCGAAGTCCGCTACGCTCTCCCCGTCGAAACCAGTCGCCCCCTTCGACACGCATCATCGATGCGCTGATGCAGGCTTCCTCCAAAGCCTGGGGCAGCGTATCGATGATCTGTTCCACGAAGTCTTTCCAACGGCGTCGACATCCACTCTTCTTGCGGCAGGAATTGAACCTTGCCTGTTCGGTACGGGGGCAAGAGCGGCGCGGCGGCATCAGAGAAGCAAACGAAAACCACGAGGCGAGCCCGTGGCCGTTCGCACTTCTCCGAGCTGAGCTCGGTTTCAGGTTCGCGCAAACCGAGCTGAGCTCGGCTTGTTGTCCCTGATGTGGATCACGATGGTGGCCGCGAGTTGTTCGCTCGGGTCGATCACCATCACGAGGAGTACCCTAACAAAACGAAAAAGTTTTGTCAAGTACTACTATACAACATATACAAATTCGGCGAAATATAGAGAAATAATACGTTATATTATGGAAAATAAAGTGGACCTGGTC